>DASWOB010000044.1:0-123986 GCA_036398925.1 Thermoanaerobaculia bacterium | reverse complement strand
AAGCGCTTGACCACGCCGTGCGGCGACCAGCGCTCATGAAATCTTCTCCTTTTACGTTTCGTGTGGCGGGCTGCGGAACATCTTCGCCGCTCATTTTAAACGGCTTATCGCCGTTCAGCAATGTGACAAAGCAGAATTAAGCACATCTACGAATACGCCCCCATCGAGGCGTTCGTAAACCGGGACTACCAGGGCGAGATCAATAGCGTCGGCTCCAAGCTCAACATCCTCCAGATCGCGAAGCTTTCGGAGAAGACCTATAACGGCTCGAACCTGTCCCCGGACAGCCTCTACGAGACGAACACCGTGCTCACGATCGACCAGAAAAAGTCGTTCTATTGGGCCGAGAAGACGATCGACAAGTGGGCTTCCTACATCAAGGACCCGCACTCGACCGTCGTCGCGCAGAAGGCAAATGAGCGCATCAAGAACATCATGACGTTCTTGCTCGCGTTCTGGGGCGACGTAGGCTCCGGCAACTGGCTCGGCGTCTCGTACACCACGGGAACCGTCACCGTTGACGTGACCACCGGCGCTGTCACCGGCTCCGGCACCACGTTCACCTCCGGCATGGTCGGCAAGCCTTTCAAGGCTGCCGGTCACTCGGTCTGGTACCGCGTGAAGACGTTCACTTCGACCACGGCAATCGTGATCGAGGACGACTCCGACGACGAGACCTCCGCCTACACGGGCGGCGCGATCGGCGCCGGCGCGACCTACGAGATCCAGGCGAACACGGTCCGGACCATCGACAACGGTGGGTCCAACGACTCGTTCCTGACCATGGTCTTGAAACTCAAGAACATGCTCGACGAGGCCGAGGTACCCGACGAGGACCGCGTCCTCTTCATTCCTCCGGTGGCTCAGATCACCGCGATGAAAGACTCCGGCATCAAGCTCAGCGTTCCCGCCGCGTACCAGGAGCTCGTCAAGCAAGGCATGATCGCCGAGCTTGTCGGCTTCAAGGTATTCGTGTCGAACCGCGTTGCCGGCGACAACACCAACGGCTTCCACGTCGTGGCCGCTCACAAGAGCTGGCTCACGTTCGCGGACAAGACCCTCGAATCCGGCATGGAGGAGGACCTGATCGGTAACTTCGGTTCCGCTTTCAAGGACCTCTTCGTATACGGCGCGAAGGTCGCCGATGGCCGCCGCAAGTTCGCAGCCCACGCGTTCGTCAAGTTCGCTTAGGCCGCGCTTCGCGTGCTCCCTCTGGCTCTTCGGAGCCAGGGATGAGCACACGAAAGGTCGGCAACAGAAACCAACCTCTCAACTCATGGCCCGAACCAAATCCATTGTTTTCCCGAACACGCTCTCGGAGTTCAGCGCCCTCTTCGACAAGCTCCAGCGCGTCGTCACGGCGCAGCTCCTGAACACGGGCGCTCTCGCGATCGGAACCGCGAAAGCGAAGGTTCTCATCGCGAACACCATCTACGCCCTCATCGAAGGCGTCCTGGTGAAGAAGACCACCGCCGAGATCGTGCTCTCCGGCACCGTCACGAACGCGAAGTTCAACGTGTACGTCCTCAGCATCAACGCCGCCGGCACCGTAGCCGCGCAGATGGGCACGGAGGCCGCCACCATCGGCGGCGTCACCTTCCCCACGATCGCTGACGGCAGCGCCGTCATCGGCTTCGTTATCGTGAACCCGACCGGCACCGGCAACTTCGTCGGAGGCACGACCGAGCTCGATGATGCGACCGTTGCCCCGAACGCCGTCTACGTGAACACCCCGTACCCGTTCCTTCCCGGCTTGCAGACGCTCTAGCCCCTCAACCCTGCTCCCACAGGGTCAGGGCTTGGGGGAGTAGCCCCCACATTCACCAACATCCAATCTCATGTACACCATCACAATCACCGGCACCACGCGCGAACGCGTCGTGGACTCCGGAGAGGAGCAGCTCGTGGTCGCCGCGGCGATCAAGAAGGACGGCCGCGTGGTTGACCTCCGCAATCTCGGCTTCCCGCTCGACAAGAGCGAAGACGAGATCCGCGAAGAGCTCGCGAAGGTCCTCGCGGCCTACGTCCGCGACCAGGAGATAGCAACACAAACCCAAAGGTCGGAAGAACTGAATGCCAATGCCGACGAGCTGAAAGAAAAGCTCGAAGGCATGTCGATCGAACATGCATCAGAACAAAAGAGCTGAAGCGAAGGTTCCGGTCGCGCTGAACGTCGAGTACCAGCTCCGCGACAAGAATGGCAACGCGAAGCCGCTCTTCCATGAGAACGCGCTCTGCCGGTTTCTGATCGAACGCGGCACGCTGTCGCCGCTCTGGATCAACGGCCGCTTCGCGAAAGTCCTCTCGCCCTTCCTCGGCGTCTGGTCCACCGCGCCGCTTAACCTCGCGAACCTCGTCACGAGCGCAGGGAAGGCGGGCATCGCGTCTCGCATCAACGGCTCCGGCGGTGAGGCCGCGTTCACCTACATCGCTGTAGGCACCGGCACGAACGCCGCGGCGGCCGGCGATACCGCGCTCCAGACCGAGATCACCGACTCCGGTCTGGCGCGCGCGAACGCGACCGCCTCGCGTACCACGACCACGGTCACGAACGACACCGCGCAGCTCGTCCAGACCTTCACCGTAACCGGCACGAAGGCCGTGACCGAGTCCGGCGTGCTGAATGCCGGCGCGAGCGGAACGCTCCTCGCCCGCCAGGTCTTCTCGGCGATCAACGTCGTGAACGGCGACTCGCTGCAGATCACCTGGAAGTTCTCGAATTAGTCGCCCTCTCCCCCTGAGCCTTCCGGCTCAGGGATGAGCGGGAGAACCGCTCGCATCACATGGCTAAAGTCTTCCAAGTCGATACGGGCGGGACGCTCCTCACAGGCTTAGAGGCGTACTACAAGCTCGCCGACGTCAACGACTATCAGGGCTCGGCGAACATGACGAACAACGGCGTCGCCACGTTCGCGGCGGGCAAGGTGGGGAACGGCGTAAACCTTGTCAGAGCATCGAGCCAGTTCCTCAGCGTCGTGAACAAGCTGAATTACACGGGCGGTGCCTACACCATCGCAGGCTGGTTCAAACCTGCGAGCCAACCCTCCTCCGGACAGTTCTACTCGCTCTTTGCCGTGTTCGAAGCGGCGACCGATACCGGCCTCTCGATCGCATACCACAACGACGGCGGCACCATGAAGGTGCAGGGCGTCCGCACGCGCCACAACATCGTGGATTCGGGACCCGACACCGCGCAGACGCTCACCACGGGCACTTGGTACCAAGTCGTCATCACCTACGATGCGACAAACGTCCGCACCTACGTGAACGGCTCGCTTCTCGGCGGGCCGACGGCTGCGAGCGGCAACGGGAACGCAGGAACGAGCGACGGCGCCTACAT
Source organism: Thermoanaerobaculia bacterium (assembly GCA_036398925.1). Classification (GTDB taxonomy): domain Bacteria; phylum Acidobacteriota; class Thermoanaerobaculia; order Gp7-AA8; family Gp7-AA8; genus DASWOB01. The sequence continues at coordinate 120,646 of DASWOB010000044.1, read as the reverse complement.
CGGCAACTTCTTCGCCGAAGTCAGCAGCTTCTACGCGAACGGCATGCTCGACGAGGTGGGCTTCTGGAGCAAAGCGCTCTCGGCGCAAGAGATCACGGACCTCTACAACGGCGGTGCCGGGCAAACCATGATCCAAGGCGCCACGCTCTCCGAGTCGATCTCGATCACCGAGAGCTTTCTGAAACTCCCGGCGCGCGCCTTCTCCGAGGCGATCTCCGTGAGCGACATTCTCGCGAAGCTCCCCGGGCGCATCCTCACGCAATCGATCACAGTCGCCGATTCGATTCTCCGCGTCCTCCAGCGCGCCCTCAGCGAGTCGGAAGCGGTCTCCGATTCGATAACGAAGCTCCGCATCGTGCCGTACCTCGGCGCGGAAAGCCTCACCGTCTCCGATTCGCTCGTGAAGCAGACCGGCCGGCCGCTCACCGAGAGCATCACGATCACCGAGGTCTTTCAGCGCGTCATGAGCCGCGTCTTCGGCGAGGCGTTTTCCATCACCGACCTTTTCAGCCGCATCCAAGGCCGCTTGCTGACCGAGACGATCACGATCGTGGAGAGCATCCGGCGCTTCCTCAACAACCTCGACGTGCGCTACTCGCGGAAGTACCCCTCGAATCCGGGCAGCTACAGCGCGAAGTACACGAAGAAAGGGCCGACCTACGAGAAGAAATACCCAGACCCGCAATGACCGGCGAGAACCTCTCATACCTAGCCAACCTAATTCAGCGGATCTTCTCTTACGCCACCTTCAAGTTCTTCGCGGGCGGCTTTCTCGTCGTGCTGCATTTCTTCTTCGATACCGCGAACACGTCGGCAATGGTCGCCGTCTTCTTCCTCATCCTGATCGATACCGCCACAGGTCTCATCGCGGCCTACCGCACGAGGACGCCGATCGTCTCCCACAAAATGCGTCGAGTCGCGATCAAGGTCGCGGTCTACTTCCTGCTCATCTCCGCGGGCTACCTCGTTGAGCGCACGCTTCCGATTGTCGTGATTGATGAAACGATCATCGGCGCTCTCGCAGTCACGGAGCTTTTCTCGATCCTTGAAAACGCCGCTCACGCCGGCTACACGGTCGCTGCGCGCCTCATCGAGAAGCTGAAACCAACTCTCGACCAATGAGCGCCACACGATCTATCCCCTTCGGCAACAGGCTCGGATTCGGGAACGGTGCGAGCCGCGGCGAGTACTTCTTCTCGCAGGGCATGCAGCGGAGCCTTTTTGGCGTCATGACGGGCTACAACATCTTCAAGCTCAAAGACTCCGACCAGCTCTCCGGCATGGGGAACATCAAGGGATTTGCCGACGCGAATGGCGTGCAGTTCGCCGTCGACGACACCGGCCGCATCTTCAAGGAGGCAACGCCAGGTGTGGGCGACTTCGCGCAGGACCGAAACCCCGGCGCGGGCTACGCGGGTCAAGGTCTGATTGGTGACCAGAAGGGGCGGCTGCTTTACTTCGCCGCCACCGCCATCGGTATGCGCGACACCGCCGGCGTCTACACCGACTCGTGGAAGACCGGCCTCACCGACTATGCACATCCCGCCGACACGTACGAGGGGATGACCGTGTTCGGCAACAAGAACACTGTCGGCATCCTCGACTCTGCCGACGCGATGAACCTGAACGCGTTCGACGTGCCGTCTAGCGTCAACATCGATTGCGTCTCGTCCGGGAAGAACGGCGTCCTCCTCGGCGCGAATCTCGGCACACGCGGCATTCTCATGCTGTGGAACACCCTGACCACCCGGTCTCTCGCGCCTTGGATCTGGACAAGTGGCAAGGTGCAGTCGATCGCTCGCACCGATGATGGCTGGATCGTAGTCACCCAGAAAGCGATCCTCTGGACCAACGGCTATTCGGCAAAGCCGCTCTTCGAGCTCCTCGACGACCCGCTCGGCTTCGGCAACTGGACCGTCGCTGCAAACGGTTCTCTGGTCATCAGCCGAAAGCTGTTCGTTCTGAACCAAGGCAACGGATACGCGCGCCTCCGGTCCGGCGTGTACATCTTCGATCTCGTGACCGGCACGTTCGACTTTGTTCCCGTCTCAACGCAGAACGTCGCCTCCGCGGTACCGCTCGCGATCTTCGCAGCCAAGGCCTCCGCTGGCATCCAAGAGATCTTCGTCGGCTACCGCGATAGCTTCCTCGGCAAGAACTACATCGGAAGCCTCATCCAAGCCGGAGGGCAGATCGCGCAGTACTACTCGGAGATCATCTCCGCCGGCTCGAAGACCAAACCGGCGGTAGGCGTCGTTCTTAACCTCGGCCTCGGCACCGTGCTTTCAAGCGTGCAGAACCTCTCGATGAACATCGCCGTGAAGCTCTACAACTTCGAGCGGCCGCTCTGGGGCGTTAACGTCACGACGGCCGAACTGACGACAACCACGCTCCAGGTGAACGGCACAACCGCGGGCCTCACCCGCGCATCGGTAGGCGACGAGATCACGGTCCTCGAAGGCCTGAACGCGGGCCTCAGCCGCCACGTCACTGCGATCACAAACGCGGGCCAGCTGAACGAAACGTGGACGCTCGACGCAGCGCTTCCGAATGCCACGGAGACGAACGTGCACATCAGCGTGCAGCCTTTCGTTCTCCTGGAGCGGAAGACCATCACCTCGCCGGCCGACCTGCCCGAGATGTACTTCAATGCGAGGGGCAGGTCCAAGGGCAAACGCTTCCTCGCCAAGGTCGTCATCGACTCCGCGAACGCGCAGGTCGAACTCCATCCGTCCGAATTCCTCTGCGAGGACATCGGACACACGCAATGAGCACGACGCCCGAGAAACAGGATCAGCAACCGAACACCGAGCCGCCGCTGCCCTCCGATAACGAGGGCGCGCCGAAGTTCATCCCGGGCAGCTTCTCGCTCGATGACTTCCTGCCGATCCTCATGAACCTGCTCGTCCCGCGGCGCATCCTGACCACAATCCCCACGTTCGTGCCGAAGACTTTCGTGGATTCGATCCAGCTCTACACCGACGGCACGGACACTTATCTCTACGTGTACGTGAATAACGCCTGGCACGCGTTCATGGCGAACGGTGTCCAACGTCTGGTCGCCGGGCCAGGCATTTCGACTTCTCCGGGAAGTGGCCGAGGCGTCGTGACCGTAAGCGGCGACCTTCCCGTAAGCGTGGTCCTCGCCACACGCGGCGGATCCGATGCGACCGGCTCACAGGCTATAGCGCACGGCCTAGGCAAGGTCCCGAAGATCGTTCGCGTGACCGCGTTGTGGGGCGCGAACACGCCGCAACTCCTCCAGTCCATCGGCACCTACAGCTCCGGCGGCATGAAGAACGTGAACGCGTACACGATCTTCGGCAGCGGCGGCGGATCGGGCGACGACACTACGAACATTGTTGTGCTCTCCGACCGCGCCGGATTCTCGCAGATCGCCGCCGTCTCCTCTCTCGACGCCACGAATCTGAATCTGAGCTGGACCCAGAGCGGCAGCCCCGGTCTCGGCGGCACCATCCGCATGATTGTCGAGTCGTACGGTTAATCCACTTATCCGCCGTTGACCCTCTCTCTCCATCATCTACAGTTAAACCAACCCCTCCCATGACGAATCTCGAGGCCCAGACCTACCTCATCGAAAACAAGTTGAACGGCACCTATGCCGATCTTCTCGCGGGTAAGAACGCGCTGTTCTCGCTCGCCGAGATTAAGACTGCGATCGTCCTCGCCGCGAAGAAAGCGTGGGCCTTCAAACGATGGATTTTCTCGCTAGACGCCCTGAAGCTCACCTACTCACCACCCGCCTCCGGCGAGTACTACATGGACTATCCGAACACGTTCGAGGACGGCAGCATCTACCTCCTCACCGTGAACGACAAGGAATGGGGAAAACGGAACTTCGCGGACTACAAGAAATGGTTCGCCGACGAGCCGACCGCGACTGACGAGATCTGGACCACGTTTAAGCGCTTCTGGTTCGCGAACAAGAATGCGCTCACCACCGGCGACGAGATCGCGCTCTACGGCAAGCTGAAATGCCCTCCGCTGTCCGTGGACGGCGACCTTCTCCCGTTCTCGCCCGACACTGACGACAACGAGGACAGCGGCAACCAGGCGATCGTGCGGCTCGCGTTCGCCGACCTTCTCGGCTCCGAGAAAAAGAAGGACTATGCGCAAGCCGCCGCCGAGGAGAAGGCCGCATACGCAACGCTTGAGCTGCTCTGGTCGCCGATGGCCGAGCGCGACGCGCGAGAGCAGAGCCAGAACCGTCCCTTCTTCGAAGTTCCCGACCTCTTCCCTGGACGCCGTGGTCGCGGCGACACGAACATTGGCAACTTCCCGTAGTCCATGCCCAAATATCAATACGTCAACAAGGCTGGAGCGCTCGCCACGATCGACGCCGCAACTTACGACGCGGCCCTATCCTCAGCTCCCGACATCGCGCCGAACAGCGGCGTACGTCAGCTCGCCGACGCTCCGGCGGCCGCACCCGCTGCCGCACCCGCGCAACCATCGGCTGGAACAGGAGGCGCCGTCGCAGGTACGGACTACGCCGGGATCGCGAAGAACGCGGGAGCTGCCGGCATCGGACTCGGAGATCTTCAGGGGCTCTTCGGTCCGACACCCGAGGAGCAGAAGGCCGCGCGCGACGAGATCGCACGCCAATACGGCTACGACACCGAGGACGCGTTCATTGCTGACGCGTTCAAGAAGCCCTCGCAGACCACCGAGGAGTTTTATCGCAGCGCATACGAAGCCGCGGGCCTGCCGACGATCCTCGCCACGATCAGCTCCAAGAAGGACGCTCTGAACCGGGCGATGGGCGTCGTGAACGACAATCCGTGGTACGACGAGGCGTTTCGGCGCGGCGAAGCTGCTCGGCTTCAGGATCTCGCGGGCGGCGACATCGAGAACCTACTCGGAGAATACAACCTGAAAGTCGGCCACGTGCGCGACCTCGTAAGCCGATATTCGGCCGACATCGGCGAGGACGAGAAGATCCGTACCGCGCGACTGAACTACCTCGAATCAGCCGCAAAGAACCGACTCTCCGGCACCGCCGCTTCCCGCGCCCTGCAGTACGTCCCCGAGTATGTCGAGGGCAAGAAGTCGGCCGCCGAACCGAAGAAGCCGCAGACCGTGAGCGTCCCCGGCACCTCCGACTTCTACGAATACGACCCTGCGACCGGCTGGAAGCTCGTGCGCGCCGGCCGAGCGCCTACTCGAGCACCGGCGAAAGCTCCATCGCAAAAAACGCCCCTCGCCTCAAACGAGGAGAAGACCATCGCCGCTTTCAACAAGGCGCTCGCGAATCGCACCGAGATGAACCGCGCCGGCTCCCGAGAACAATTCATCCGCCAGCTTCAAGCCCAGTTTCCACAGATCGACCCTGGGAGCATCGCGGAGTACGTGTACGGAACCTATCCCGATGGCTATGACGCCCAATGATCACGCTCCCGAAATTCGGCACTCAAAAAACGACTCAGCCGGTCCGAGCCACAGGGACGATCAAGCTTCCCGCTTTTCGAGCCGCCCAACCGACGACCACTCCCGCCACGTCGTCCGCTCCGCTTCAAACCACGCCATCGGTCCGCTACGGATCCTCGGTCATTAAGGACCCCTCCGGAAAGCCGCTTCTCACCGCCAACAACCCTCGCGCCGCGCAGAGCCAGCTCCTGCGCGATCGCGTGCACCCCGGCTTCGACTTCACGAAGCCGCAGAAGCTCACGCGCACCGTGCTCACGAACGGCCGCATCCCGGTCGAAGTCTCGCAGGCCATCCGCAAGGAACTCGGCGCCGCATACGACGACCAGCTAGACCATCAGATCGCGCTCCAGCTCTCCGGCTCGAATCAGCGTCCGAACCTCGCGCTTGTTCCCGGCCGCACCACACGCGGAAAGGTGTATGAGCTCGATCAGCTCGGAAACGCGCTGGCCCGCCGCGTCATCAAAGGCGAGATTAGCCTCCTCGACGCCCAGCGCGAGCTCGCGAAAGCGAAGGGCCGGACGCTGACAGAGGATCTTCCGGGTTCGGCGCCGCTCACACCTTCAAAGCCGCTACCGGATGTCCCCGCGCGCCGCACGCCGGCAGCGCCGCCGTTCGAGCTGCCGAAGCTCGGAAAGAACGGCTTCTCCGATCCTAAGACGGCAGCGCCCGAAGCCGGTGCAACCTTCAGAAAGGCGGGCAAAGCTGCGCGAGACTTCGGCGCGGGCGTTCTTGCCGATCCAGCTACCGCCAAAGAAGACCCTCGCTTTGGCACCGCGAAAGAACTCACACCCTACGCGCTTGGTCTTTCCGCGGGCATGCTCGGGCCGTTCGACGAAGCCGCGAAGCTCCCAGGCGCCACGAAGCGCCTCGCATCGAAAGCCGCCCCTGTCGCGCAGGAGGCGTTCGACGCCGCGAAGTACGTCGCCGAAAACGTAGCGAAACGAGCCCGCGCTCGCGGCATCGGTCCGAAGCTGCTCGACAAGGCGGGCAGCTTCCTCAAGAACGCGAAGAGCAAGCTGGTGGACTTCGCCGCTCCGATCGAAGATGTCCTTGCCGACACGCTGAAGAAAACAAAGATCAGCCTCAAACCTTCGGAACACATCTCCGGTCAGATCGATCGCGTTCTCCGCGCGCCCACGATCGCCGGCCAGTTCGTACGCGACGGCGGCCTTGAAACAGTCATCAAGGACGCTCCGGACTTGGACGCGCTCGACCAGTACCTCATCGCAAGACACGCGAGAACCGTCGAAGCCAACGGCGTTAGGACCGGACGCGATCTCGCAAAGGACGCGAAGCTTATCGAGACGCTGGCGCCGGCTTATGAGCCTCACGCGCAAACGGTCACCGAGTACTCTCAGCGACTCCTCGACTACGCGGTGGATTCCGGCCTCATCTCGAAAGACCTCGCGGCGAAGCTGAAGGAAACGTATCCCGACTATGTCCCGCTGAATCGCATCTTCGACGAGGCTGAACTTCCGACACATCCCTTCATGGGAGGCAAGGCCGTCGCGTCGCTCTCGAAGCAGTCGGTCGTCCAACGGCTCTCCGGCTCCGAGCGCGAGATCGCGAGCCCCATCGAGTCCCTCATCGCGAAGACCAATGACGCGTTCCGCCAAGGTGAGAAGAACAAGGCGGCGCGGCTGCTCGCCGGTTACCGCGACCTGCCGGGAAACCCCTTCCAACTGCGCGAGCTTCCTCCCGGCGAATCGGCTCCTCACACGATTTCCTTCCTCGACGACGGTCGGAAGCGCACCTTCGCCACCACGAAGGAGATCGCCGATGCGGCGAGAGCGCTGAACGTCCAACAGCTCAACATCCTCGGCAAAATCCTCGCGCTGCCGGTCCGCATCGCGAAGCTCGGCATCACCGGCATCAACATCCCGTTCGTCGCTTCCAACGTCGCTAAGGACCAAGTCACCGCCTTCATCAATTCGAACAAGGCGTTGCGGACTTCGATAGCCAATCCGGTGAACTTCGTCCGCGCGCTCTTTGCGGCCGTCCGGCACGATGACCTCTACGAGGAACTCGTGCGGCAAGGCGCCGGCGGAACCTCATTCGACATCGCACGAGACCAGATCCCCGCGACCGTTCAGCGCATCCGCGCCGGCCGCAGCATCCCCTCCCGCGTGCTTTACACCGTTAAACATCCCGGCGACCTCCTACGCGCCGTCGAGAACATCATCGGCCGTTCCGAAGAGGTGACGCGTCTGCAGCAGTACCGAGGCACGAAGGAGGCGCTCGTTAAAGAGGGCATGGACCCCCGCGAGGCCGCGATCGCCGGGGCGAAGGCTGCGCGCGAAAACACCGTGAACTTCGCGCGGCGCGGCGAATGGGGCACGGTGCTGAACTCGGCGTTCCTGTACCTCAACGCCGGCATCCAGGGCACCCGCACCCTCGTGCGAAGCGCGACGACCCGGCCGCTCCAGACCGGCGCGAAGATCGCGACGGCGGTGTTCATGCCCGTCTCGATCGCGACCGCTTGGAACCTCAGCGACCCGAAGCGACGCGAGGCGTACGAGGACATCGCGGAATTCGAGAAGGAAAACAACATCATCATCGTTCCGCCGAACCCGACGAAGGACGAGCGTGGCCGGTGGAACGTGATCAAGATCCCGCTCGCGCAGGGTGTGAACAGCCTCGCTTCGGTACCGCGTCGCGCGATCGAACAAGCTCAGGGCCTGGACGAGATCCGCTTCCGCGAGATCGCGCAATCGCTCGTCGCCACCGTCTCTCCGATCGCGCCGACCAAGGGCGCCGCTCTTTCCTCACTCACGCCCCAAGCGATCAAGCCGACGCTCGAGCAAGCCTCGAATACGAACTTTTTCACCGGCCGCAACATCGTCCCGCCTTACATGCTGAACAAGCCGCCGGAAGACCAGACCTACACCAACACATCCGGCGCCGCGCGCCGCATAGCGAAGGTCTTCAACATGTCGCCACTTAAGGTCGAGTCATTCATCCGCGAGACGTTCGGCGGCGTCGGCACGCAGGCACTGAACGCTATCGACCAAGCGCTCGCGGCCGGAAAGCTGATACCGCGCGAACAGATCGGCGGCGAGAGCACCTTCGAAGCCGTCGTGCGCCGCTTCCGGAAGGCGACGGGCGGCGAGAAAGAGCGCCGTCAAAACCGCAAATGAAACCCGTCGCCATCTGCATAGCTCTAGCCGCGATCCTACTCTGGTTCACACTCGCCGCGTCTTCGGAATACCCACCGATCGCTATGGCGACTGCTCGACTTACGAGCAATGCTGATCCGCTATCCCCAAGCCGCGGCCTTGTTGTCCACCGCCGCCGCGTTACGCTGAAAACATCCCTCCTTTCATGCCCGACTTCCCCCTCAACCTCGGCGCTCTCGAATCAAAGGACCCTCGCAACATCCCGCCCGGCGCCGTTCAAGCGCCCGTTCCGTTCCCGGAAGAGTTCCATGCGCGCTTCGATGAGGTGCCGACGTACTACCAGAACGGCCAGCCCGCGTGCGGCGGCCACGCTGGTGCGTATCTAAAGTCCTACCTTGATTACCTTAGCCTCCAGCTCGCAGTACCTCGCTCGCCGCGTCAGCTCTACGCCATCTGCAAGCTGGTGGACGGCCTTCCCGAGCACGAGGGCACTACCCTCAACGCGATCTTCAAGGCGCTCCGCGATTACGGCGTGCCGCAGCTCTCGCTCTATCCGAACGACGTGCATCTGCCGAAGAAGCAGTATCGCGACGCCTCTCTGATCCCGCCTGCGGCAATCGAAGACGCGAAAAAGAACCGCATCGCGCCCGGCTACGCGATCCAGAACTCGCCGTCCTTCGACGACGTTCGCCGCTCCGTGTACCTGAAGCAGGCCGCGATCATCCTCATCTACTGCGACGACGGCTTCTTCGGAACGAACGACCCGACGTTCAATGAGAAAAAGTACGGCCACTTCGTTGTCGCCATCCCTGACTACGACCACTCCACGATCACCGCCATCGACTCCACCGAGCCCACCACCGCGTTCTCGGCCAAGCGCATCCCGAAATCCGCGTTCGAGAACGGGTTCATACGACAGATGGGAGTCGCCGCGAACCTTCCGAACTGGCAGCTCCGCGGCCTCACGTCACCGATCGCTACCAAGCGGTTCATCTACCAGCAGCTCATCGCTGCTTACACGCAGCTTCTGAAAGGTCGATGACATCGGTCCTATTAGATTTCATGGAATTCAAACCTTGGTACAAAAGCAGGACTCTCTGGCTCGCGCTCGGGCAGGTCTTTGGCGGTCTCGCGCTCCTCGCGTACTCGTACAAGCTCAATGACCCCGTCGTCCAGAAGGTTGCCATCGTCATGTTCCTCACCGGTCTCGCGCACTTCGGCATTCGCGTGGACACCACGAAGACGATCGCCTAGCTCTCCGACCCCTGGCAATCCACCTCACGGGTTGCCAGACGCCGCAGAACTACCCTCCTAGGCCCCGTGTATAACGCGCACTTGCGCTTTCCGGCCAACGTGGTTCGCTGAAGGGAGCCCCCCCAAAACTCAATCCGTAAGGAGGACTCCCTATGCAGGCGAGCGTGGCCGTGCCCTGCCCCGACTGCCACCAGAACATCACCACCTTCGCAATCTCCGTCTCTCCCACTGATGTCATCACGCTCCGCGCGACGTGCGAGCCCTGCAAGGTCATCACTGAACTGCAGCTCACGCTCGACGACCTGAAGGAGCTCGGCGCCGGCCGCGCGGTTTCGCTGCAGCCGCTCAACACTCACCACGAGTTCGTCATGTGAGGTGCCCATGCTCTTCAAAGCAGGTGGCATCTCCTACACCATCCGCGTGAACGGCTTCTGCCAGCTTCACGGTCTCTATTGGCTCATCGACTTCATCGCCGCCCAACAAAAGCGAATCCGAAAGGACCAGCGCTTCAAGGGGGGCCAGCGCTGGGTCCATCGGGTGAGCATGAGAAGGGCGACGGTCTACTGCTACGCGCTCGAGGACGACGAGGACCCGCTTGTGTTCCCGCAGCGGCTCTATTCCGAAGTCGTCGTTCCCGAGATCACGTTCTACCTCACCGACGACGTGGTCATGACCAAGGAGGACCGCGATGCTCCGCTTTGAACGCTACGCCCACTCCCGCTTCTGGGGCGTCTACAACGACCAGGAGCTCATCGCCGTCGTCGTCTACAAAAAGGGCGCGAAGGCTCTCATCAACTTCTGCACCACCGGCTCCACGAAGGAGGGACCGTTCCCATGCGCAGTCTCAACAAAGCGATCGTCTCCGGACACCTCGGAAAAGATCCCGAAACAACTCCGGCTGGTTCCACCACCGTCACCAAGTTCAGCCTCGCCGTCAACGACCGCTGGAAGGACGACGCGGGCGAGAAGCAGGAGCGCGTGAACTGGATCCAGGTCGCGGTCTTCAACGGCAACGGCGAGAACGTCGCTCAGTTCCTGAAGAAGGGCGCGCACGTCATCGTCGAAGGCGCGCTCCGCACCTCGGAGTGGGACGACAAGGAATCCGGCCAGAAGCGCTGGAAAACCGAGATCGTCGCGTCGAACGTGATCTTTCTCGACAAGAAGGGTGACGCCCCGACGACCAAGCGCACTCGCCGCAAGCCCGGCCCGCAGCCGGTGGAGTAGGCGATGTACCGCGCCGTGCACGTGTGCACGTGCTCGCACCACAAGCGTTTCCACTTCTGCACCAAGTCCAACCCCGCCGGTCCCTGCCAGCTCTGTGGCTGTCGCACGTTCACCCCCGAAGCTGTATGCAAATGCGGCCACGGCAAGAAGGCGCACAAGGACGGCACCGGCAGATGTCATGAAGGCGACGGCTGTCCACAGTTCCGGCCGATCGCGTAAGAAAGGAGGAAGCGACCTCGCGCGAAGTCCCCACAACAGGCCGACAAGGCTTGACAGTTCTTTCCCCGCGTTTCGTTACGCGGGGTTTGTCTTATGCGCTTTCACGAGGTTCTTCGGCCGCGCACTGTACACCCCCGCATTTGCGATATTTGCCCTTCAGACGCGTCCTCGGCTCACCTTCCGATATGGCTGAGGTTCACCGTCTCCGGCCCCTCACCGCCCCGTTTTTGACACTTCTTCCCGACTGTTGCGGAAAAGAACAGTCTTCACCTTTCGCGTCAAGCTCCGCAACGATCCGCTCGACCTTCTGCCGCGCGATCTCCTCTGTTAGGCCGCGCTCGTCCACTTCCGGATGCCCTTCGAGGTACCCGTGCCAAATTCCGCCCGTCTTCTGCGTCGTGATCTTCATCCGCAGAGTCTGAGGAAATCGCTGCGGATTTCTCAACGGGTGCGGAGAGAACAGCCCCGTTTTGGCCCATTTCAGCGGAATGCACACGCTCGTGTTTTACGCGACGTGGGAACAAAAGAAAGTCCCGAAAATTGCACAACATTCGTTGCACTCCGGTTTGACACGCATGCGTTCCGAGTTACGGTTTTTCCCCGTGAAAGAGTTTGAACTTGCCGGGGAGATTGAGCATGGCGTGGCTCTCTTCGTTGCCGGCCAAACGGCCTCCCTTCCTCCCGAACTTGTCGAAGACTACGAGCTTGTCTACCGCGTCCGCTCCGTGCCCGGCTACCGGAAAGGGGACCTCCTCATCGTAGAGCCTCGAAATCACGCGTCGACGGGGGAGCTCGTTATCGCGATGAGAGGTCCCCGAGTTTTCATCGGCCGCTGGTGGGCGAAGCATGGTCTCCGTCAGCTCCACGTCGAAGGTGGGGACATCCTCGAAGGATGCGAGGTGGCGGGAGCCGTGAACCAGGTAGCGAGGTTCTGATGACGAAGCTTGAAAAGTTCATCAAGGCCCGCCGCCTTAGACCCGTAGACCTCGCGAGGGAATCGGGTTACTCCCGCCAGCACCTTCTCCGCGTCCGTACGGGCGAAGACGATCCCACGCGGAAATGCATGAGCGCCATCACGCTTGCCTGTCGCCGCCTCGCGCATGAGCGCGTAACCGCGCGGATGCTCTTCGACCTGCCATGAAAACGACCATCACCGTCCAGCGGGTTACCGCGAAAGAGATCGAGGTCTATTTCAGCCTGGACTCACCCGGTTACTTTCTCGCGCGTGACGCCGAACGTGCCGGTGAGATCGCGAGCGCGGCCGATGCCGTCGAAGTCATCACCCTCATTAACAAGTTTTACCAAGTCATTATGCGCGACCGCATCGTGAAGGAGCTCTCCGAACGACACGGCAAACCCGCCGCTCGGAAGTACCTCGAAAGTTGGAACACGGACGACGGCTCGGACTTCGCCCTGGACACGCTCGGCAAAGACCTCATGAAGATCATCCTCCGGGAAACGATGGACGAGGTAAAGCGGGAGTCCGGCGTCGGCTCGGGGAAGAACGATCCAACGAAGGCGGCGAAAAGGGCGGCTAAGAAGCGCCGCCCTCAATCACTTTGAACTTCGGTTTTTCCTCCGGCCACGTCGCGCGCACGCGCTCCTCCAGCCGTTCCTGCCGCTCCTTCACGAAAGGCGCGTAGGACTTCCACGTCACCTTCGGGTCAGAGTGCCCGAGGAGGATCGCGACGTCCTCGATCGGAGTCCCTTTGAGAAGCAGGGACACCGCGAACGTGTCGCGGAACATGTGGATGTGGCCTTTGACGCCCGCGAGCTTCATGAGCTTCCGCACGCCGCGGTCCCAGCTCGAAGTGGCCGCCTTCAGACCGCCGTTGCCGGTCCAGAAGTAATACTCGCCTCGCCGCACCGCCTCCATCGCGTCGACGACGAAGGGCGGGACCGGGACCCATACGGGGGTTCCCGTCTTCTGCGTGTATAGAAAGATCTTGCCGTCCGAGACGCGCGCCGAGGAAAGCGATACAGCATCCGTGCGCCGAAGACCCGAGTACCGCAGGCAGAGGATGAAGGCCTTCAGCCTTTTGCCGGTATCGAAGCCATACACGCCCTTGTTCGGGAACTCGTCGCAGGCCGCGAGCATCCGCTCCATCTCGTCGTCGGTAAACGGCATGGTCGGCTTCTGTTTCACGACAGGCGATTTGATACGGGCGAAGACGTTCCGCTCCACCCAGCCGGACTCCTCGCAGAAGCGGAAGAACCCGCGCAGCCGTTCGAGTTTCTTCACGGCGGTCACCTGGGCGTAGGTCCAGCCCGCGCGGTACGTCCGCGCTTCCTCGATCGTGATCTGCGCGAGCCGCCGCAGGCCCTTTCCCTCGCACCAAGCGAAGAAGTGAGCGAGCACGCGGCGGATGAGGACCATCGTCGAATCGCGCACGCCTCGCGCGATGCAGTCCGCTTCGAACTGCTGTATCGCTTCCTCGATCGACGGAGCAATGGCGCCCGTCATCTTTCCGCGCACTTCCCACTCGCGGACGACGGTTTGCGCCGCGTCCCATGAAGTAAGGTCGAGAGCCTTGCGGATCTCGACGCCGCCGAGCGTCCCTTCGACGGAGATTGGGCATTTGCACCGGCGGTAGTTGCGGGAGGTGTGCGGGCAGGCCTTGAGATGCCTTCTAAACAGCGTGAGCATGTCGTCCTCCGGATAATCCGGCGAACCACACGTAATCCACACACCGTCGTTTCTCTAGTTCCTAAGCAACTGAAAGAACAGGCTTTAGGATTGGAGCGGGCGACGGGATTCGAACCCGCGACCAAGAGCTTGGGAAGCTCCTACTCTACCAACTGAGCTACGCCCGCTCGTTGGGGAGGGCGATTGTACAACGCGGTCAGGTTCGGGCCAACTCCCGGGCGAAGGCGTCATCCGACCGGTAGTAGTAGCTGCGCATGGGGCAGGGGCCGGCGAGGCCGCAGCCGCCTTCGGTGATGGTTTCGGTGCCTTCGGGGGTCCAGGCGTGGCGGGCGGCGCGGATGCGATTGAGCTCGGTGCGGAAGGTCTGGTAGGCCTGGCCGTACCAGATATCGGTGACCGACTTTTCCATGATGTTGCCGAGGCGTTTGCCCTGGAGGATGCAGCAGGGGCCGACGTCGCCGGTGCTGCGGACGAGCATGGAGTACCAGCCGATGATGCAGGCGTCGTCGTAGTCGGCGACGTGGCGTTCGCGGCGATAGCGGAGCTGCATGCGGACGAAGTGGGCGAGCTTTGCCCGGAGGGCATCCGGCCGGCGGAGGAAGTTGACGGCACGTCTGGCGAGCGGCTGCGCGCGACGGGCGGCGGAGAGGTCGTGCACGAGCGCGGCGATGTCGGCGCTGATGTCGTATTCGTAGCTGCTGATGTTGCGGATGTGGCGGAATTCGTCTTCGCGCAGCACCTCGCGGTAGCGGTCGAGCAGCTCGCGGCGCTCTTCCATGGTCAGCATCTGTTCGGGCGTGAGACCGGAGAGGCCGTTGAAGAGGATGTGGTCGGCGCCGAGGGAGCGGGCCAGGCGGTACATCTCCTCGACGTGCCGGTAGTTCTCTTTCCAGACGAGGAACTGCACGACGATGCGCGGGGTGCGCTGTTTGCCACGCTTTGCGGCGAGCGCGCGGACGTTGTCGAGGACGCGGTGAAAGTTCTTCTCCGTCGTCTTCATCATCCTGGCGTACGACGGCGCGTCGTGCGTGTTGAGGCTGATGGTCAGCTCGTCGCAGACCCGCACGAGGATGTCGACGGTCTTCGGCAGGAGGAGCACGCCATTGGTGGTGATGTTCTCGATACGGATGCCGAGGCGCTCGACGTGCTCGAGGATCGGAACGATCTCGCGATGGAAGAGCGGTTCGCCGCCGCCGGCCAGGCGAATGGAGCGAAGGCCGTGCGCGACCGCTTCGTCGAGGAGCGATTCGAAGCGGGGGCGGGGGAGCTCGTCGGTGCCGCGGATGGCCGCGGTGGAGCAGAAGAAGCAGTCGATGTTGCAGCGGTCGGCGGGGTGGATCTCCATGTGATACGGCCCGCCGTGAGCGCGGCCTTCGCGCACGCCGGCGGCAATGGTGCGCTTGTCGCCCGAGGTCAGGTAGTTCCAGCCGAAGATCCCCACGGCCGCAGCATAATGGTTTGCGATGAGCAGGCAAGCAGTGCTGATGATTCATAGCGGTGGATTCACCTCGCGCCAGTGGCGCAAGCTGGGCGAGACGCTGGCTTCGGGTTTCGACGTCACGGCGCCCGATCTCCTCGGCTATGGCGAGCGTGGCTCATGGCCGGACGGCGAGCCGTTCCACTTCCGGCAGGATCTCGACTACCTCGAAACGCTGATCGACGAGCCGGCGCACCTGGTCGGCCATTCGTACGGCGGCTTCCTGGCGCTGCAGCTCGCGCTACGGCGGCCGGAGCTGGTGCGGTCGATTGCCGCATACGAGCCGGTGGCGTTCGGTGTGCTCGACGAAGTGGAAGACGCCGATGCGCGCGAGGCGCTCTCGCTGGTGAAGCGGGAGTGGACGCCGGACGACGGCGGCGTGGATGAGAGCTGGCTGCGCTCGTTTGTCGACTGGTGGAACGGCGCCGGCGCGTGGGAGCGGCTGAACGAGGATACGCGCGCGGCATTTCGCGGCGTCGGCTGGAAGCTGTTCCAGGAAGTGATGTCGCTGGCGGCCGACCAGACCAGCCGCGCGACCTACGCGACCATCAGCGCGCCGACGCTGCTGCTCGGCGGCGATCGCTCTCCGCTGACGGAGCGCCGGGTGGTGGAGCGGCTGGGTGCCGCGCTGCCGCGGACGACGGTGCAGTTCTTCGAGGGCGTCGGTCACATGGGACCGATCTCGCACGCGGCGATCGTCAACGAAACGATCGCCGCGCACGTGCAAAGCCATCAGTGACGGGGACGACGGGGGGCCTCCGGCGGCCGGGGCCATCGGCCCCGGACCACCAACGGGTCCGGGCCCGTGGCCCGGCCGCTGGAGGCCCCCCGTCGTTCCCTAGTACCGTCCGAGCCGCTGGATGCGATCGGCTTCGAACTCGCCGTTGCGCTGGAACTCGCCGCCGACGGTGATGCGATCGCCGCGGCGGAGGTTGTCGAGGTCGCGCGCTGCGTCATCGCGCTCGCGGTGACGAACGCGCACTTCGACCACGCGGCCGCTGCGATCGTCGCGCAGCCAGAGCAGGCCGCGGTTCAACTCCACGTGCTGCACGGTGCCGGTGATCTGGCGGGCGTCGTAGCCCTGGTTGCGATTGCGACCGCGATCATCGTCATCGCGAAGAAGCTGGATGCGATCGACGTAGAGCATGTTGCGCGCTTCGACGACGCCGGTGGCGCGAATGCGGTCGCCGCGATCGAGGTCGCGCACGCGGTTCGTGCGATTGCGGCCGTAGGCATCGACGTCGACGTGGCGGGCGGCGAAGATCACGCGGCCATTGTTGAGGTGGATGACGAAACCGTTACGTTCGTGCTCGATCGAGCGGATGCGCCCTTCGACGGTCGCGCGGCGCTCGTTGCGGCCGTAGCGCCGGTCGTCGTTCGTCCTGTCGCGATGACGCGAGTCAGCGAAAAGTGACGGCGCGGCAAGGGTGGCGACTGCGATTGCGATTGCGATGATCTTCTGTGTTTTCTTCATTTTCAGTCTCCTTGACTGCATTTCCTTGCACGTGGATCAGCGCAATCGGTCCGCCAACTGGTTCATGATTCCGCGATGCGAATGCTCGTTGCCGCGCTTCTCCTTTTCGCCACCGCCTGTACGACCACCGCTCCGACGGCGCGTCTCGAATCGACGCCGCGTCACGACGAGTGGGTGACGATCGAGTCGGGAGGGCGTCCGCTGCATGCGTACGTCGTCTACCCGCAGGTCAGCCGCAAGGCGCCTGCGGTGCTGGTCATCCACGAGAACCGCGGCCTGACCGACTGGGTGCGCACGGTCGCCGACCGGCTCGCGGAGAACGGCTATCTCGCGATCGCCCCGGACATGCTCTCCGGCAGCGCTCCGAACGGCGGCCGGACCAGCGACTTTCCGACCTCCGACGCGGCGCGCGAGGCGATCTCGAAACTGAAGCTCGAGCAGGTGCACGCCGATCTCGCCGCCGCCGCGCAGTACGTCCGCACGCTGCCTTCCGCCGATGGACGTCTGGCCGTGGCGGGATTCTGCTGGGGCGGATCGCGGGCGTGGGAGTTTGCGAACCGCGGCGAGAACGTCGCGGCGGCCTTCGTCTTCTACGGCACCGGTCCGCGCGAGGAAGCGGGCGTCACCGGCATCGACGGCCCGGTCTACGGCTTTTACGGCGGCGACGACGCGCGGGTGAACGCGACCATCGAGCCGTCCGCCGCGCTCATGAAGCAGCACGGCAAGAGCTTCGACCCGGTGATCTATCCCGGCGCCGGCCACGCGTTCATGCGCCTCGGCGAGGAGGCGGAGGCGACTCCCGCCAACCGCACCGCCCGCGAAGAGGGGTGGACGCGCTGGCTGGCGGCGCTGAAGACGCTTTTCCGGTGAGGCGGATGCAGGGATGCGGAGCGGGCGTCCCGCCGCTCGCCCAAACAAATATGCGTCTTGACAAATATGAAGGCCGAACCTATCTTCTGTTCACATGCGCTGAAGCGAATGCGACAACGGAGGATGACATGACGCAGGTACTCAAAGCCCACCTTTCGATCAACGTTCGGAACGTCGAGAGCAGCATCGCGTTTTACAAGAAGATGCTCGGGATCGAGCCGTCGAAGGTCCGCACCGGCTACGCGAAGTTCGACGTGCAGAATCCGCCGCTGAACCTGGCCCTCAACGAGGTGCCGGGCCTTACCGAGGCCGGGGCGCTTTCTCATCTGGGTCTGCAGGTCGCCTCGACGGAGGACGTGCTCGCGATCCGGCAGCGGTGGGCCGAGGCGGGGCTGATCACGCGCGATGAGATGAAGACCGACTGCTGCTATGCGACGCAGGACAAGACCTGGGTGAACGATCCGGACGGCAACGAATGGGAAGCGTTCGTGGTGCTGCAGGACAACCTGCCGGAGTCGAAATCGACCTCCTCGTCGTGCTGCGTGGTGCCCAACGGAAGCGACAAGGCGGCCTGCGCCGTCGGTGCGTAAATCCTGACAAAACGGGCGAGCGGGAGCGTCGGCATCTCGATTGCTCCCTTCGCCCGTCCGGAATGCCCCTGGCCACTACCGACGAACCACGCGAGGACGCTCGCGCGGAGCCGACCACGCACCAGAGCGAGGAGCGGTATCGCCTCCTTGCCCGCGCGGTGAACGACGTGGTCTGGGAGTGGGACCTGCGTACCGACGGGCTATTTTGGAATGAGGGCGTGCAGACGCTCTTCGGCTACCCGGCGGAGGAGGTCGAGCCGACCGTCGCCTGGTGGTACGAGCACATCGTCGAAGAAGATCGTGACCGCGTCGTCGACGGCCTCCATCGCGTCATCGACAGCGACGCCGAGACGTGGTCGGACGAGTACCGTTTCCGGTGCCGCGACGGAAAGGTGGCGACGATTCTCGATCGCGGAATCATCGCCCGCGACGCCGGCGGCCAGCCGGTGCGGATGATCGGGGCGATGCTCGACGTCACCCTCCGCAAGCGCACCGAGGACACGCTGAACCTGCACTCGCTCGTCCTGCGCAATATGAGCGAGGGGGTGTCGCTGTCGTCGGAGGATGGGGTGGTCGTCTTCACCAATGCCGCGGCGGATGCGATGTTCGGCTATCAGCGCGGCGAGCTGCTGGGCCAGCACGTGACGGTGCTGAATGACTATCCGCCGGAGGAGAACGAGCGGATCGTCGGCGCGGTCATCGAGCAGCTTGCAACGCGCGGCGTCTGGAGCGGCACGTGGCGCAACCGGCGGAAGGACGGGACGCCGTTCGTGACCGACGCGCGGATCACGCGGCTCGACATCGGCGGCAAGCCGCATTGGGTGTGCGTGCAGAAGGATGTGACCGAGGAGCTGCGCATCGCCGAGGCGGTGCGGCACAGTGAAGAACGGTATCGCTCACTCGTGCAGGCGACGGCGGCGATCGTCTGGAACACCTCCGCGGCCGGCGAGTTCGAGAGCGAACAGCCGGGATGGACCGCCTTCACCGGCCAGACGCGGGACGAGCTTCTCGGATGGGGATGGCTCGCCAAAGTGCATCCCGAGGATCAGGCCGAGACCGTTGCGCGCTGGAAGACGGCGCTCGCCGAGCGGGGCACGTATGCCATCGAGCATCGCGTGCGCCGTGCCGATGGTGAGTACCGGACGATGTCGGCGCGCGCGGTGCCGATCCTCGATCAGGACGGCGCCGTGCGCGAGTGGGTCGGTATCCACAGCGACGTCACGCACGAGCGTCTGCTCCAGCGCCAGGTGGAGAGCGAGCGCGCCCGGCTGCGCGACATCTTCGAGCGCGCGCCGGGGCTCATCGCCACGCTGCGCGGACCCGAGCACATCTTCGAATCGGCCAACCCGACGTACGTCCAGTTCGTCGGGAAACGCGATCTGATCGGCCGCACCCTCCGCGAAGCGTTGCCGGAGGCGGTGCATCAGGGCTTCGCCGATCTGCTCGACGCGGTCTATCTCAGCGGAGAGCCGTACGTCGGGCGCGAGATGCCGTTCATGCTGCGCGGGCCGAAGGGCGTCTTCCAGCACTTCATCGACTTCGTCTACGAGCCGCTGCGCGAAGAAGACGGCCGGATCAGCGGCATCTTCGTGCACGGAACCGACGTCACCGAGCAGGTCCACGCGCGCCGGGTGGTCGAGCGGCAGGCGGAGGAGCTGGAGCGCGCGAACCTCGCGCTGCAGTACCAGAGTCAGCTCAATCGCACGATCACCGACAACGCCGCATCGTGCCTCTTCATGATGGATGAGCGCGGGCATCCGACGTTCATGAACCCCGCCGCGGTGGAAGTCACCGGCTACACGCTCGACGAGATCCGCGACGCGCCGCTGCACGAGGCGGTGCATCACCATCATCCCGACGGCCGGCCGTTTCCGATCAGCGAATGCCCGATCGACAACGGGCGGCAGCAACTGGCCGGGCTGCGCGATTATCGCGACACGTTCGTGCGCAAGGACGGGACCTTCTTTCCCGTCTCCTGTCACGTCGCACCGATCGAACGCGAGGGCGGCACGTCGGGCGCGGTGCTCGAGTTCCGCGACATCACCGACGAGCTGCGCGCGCAGGAAGCGCTGCGCGACGTCGATCGCCGGAAGGACGAGTTCCTGGCCACGCTTTCCCACGAGCTGCGCACGCCGCTGACCGCCATTCTCGGATGGGCACGCATGCTCAACATCGGCGACCTCGATGAAGAGACGATGCGCATCGCCACCCGCACGATCGAAGAGAGCGCGCAGGTGCAGGCGCAGCTCATCGACGACGTGCTCGACCTCTCGCGCATCATCTCGGGCAAGATCCGCATCCAGTCGAACGTGGTCAACGCCGCGCACATCGCGACGTCGGCGGCGGAGGGCGTGCGGCTCGCGGCGGCGGCGAAACGCATCCGCCTGGAGGTCGATCCCAGCGAGCATCCGGAAGAGCTGCAGATCCTCGGCGACGCCAATCGTCTGCAGCAGGTCATCTGGAACCTGCTGACGAACGCGATCAAGTTCACGCCCGACGGCGGTGCGGTGCGCATCGAGGTCCGCAAGCGCGAATCGACGGTGGTCATCTCCGCCTCCGATACCGGCATCGGGATCCGGCCCGAGTTTCTCCCGCACGTCTTCGAGCCGTTCCGGCAGGCCGAAGATACGACCACGCGCTCGCATGGCGGCCTGGGACTGGGGCTCTCGATCGTCCGCCATCTCGTCGAGCTGCACGGCGGCACGATCCGCGCGTTCAGCGAAGGGGAGGGGCTCGGCTCGACGTTCACCGTCACGCTGCCGCTGCTGCGACAGGCTCCGGCGCAGCGCGAAGGGGGCGACGTCGCGGCGGCCGTTGCGCCGCTCCAGACGCAGCAGTTCGCCGACCTGACCGGACGCTCGCTGCTGGTGATCGACGATCAGCAGTCGGTGCGCGAGTTCTTCGAGGTCGTGCTGCGCCGCAGCGGTGCGCGCGTGCGCGGCGCGGGCTCCGTGCAGGAGGCGATCCGCGCCGTCGGCGAGGAGCTTCCGGACACGATCGTCTGCGACATCGCCATGCCGGACGAGGACGGCTATGCCTTCGTGGCCTGGCTGCGGGCGGACGAGCGCGCCGGGCGGACACCGGTCATCGCGGTGACGGCCTTCGGCCGGCCGGAGGATCGCCAGCGCATTCTCGACTCCGGGTTCGACGGGTACCTGCGCAAGCCGGTGGAGCCGGGGGAGCTCACGCGGGTCGTGGCGGCGGCGGGGTAGACGTTGGAAGGGACGTGAGGGTGGGCTGGAAGCCCACACCACACCCTGCTCACACCTGCCGAAACCCCGTTTCCTCCACCTTCTCCTTGTTCCGGTCGAGCCGCACCACGATCCACTGATCGCCGCGCCGTTCCACTTCGACCACCACCGACGCCCACATCGCGTCGTCGAGATTCTCGGCCCAGCGGAAGCGCAGCCCCTTCCAGTCTTCTTCGGGGACGCCTTCCTGGCGGAGGTGCTCCTCCGCCATGATGATGAGCTCAGGGCCTCCGACGTGATCGCACGGCATGTTGTCTCCTTCGTTCGCTGGTTCGTCGGTTCCTCCGAGGAACTCCGAGGAACTCAAACAAGACCGCTTATGCTACGCGCCCGATGAGACCAGCAATGGCAGACATCCATTCCTTCGCGCGGCCGGAAGAAGCGGCGGTCCGCCATCTCGCGCTCGATCTGGCGGTCGACTTCGGCGAGCAGCGACTGTCCGGATCGGCTACCCTCGACCTGGAGACCGCCGGCGACGCGAAGCAGCTGTTGCTCGATACGAACGGGCTGGCCATTCAGCGCGTAACGCTGGGCGACGGCAGCGAGGCGAGGTACACGCTCGGCGACGAGCAGAAGTATCTCGGCCGCGCGTTGACGATCGAGCTGAAGCGGGGCACGCAGCAGGTGCGCATCGAGTACGCGACCGCGCCCGATGCCGCGGCGCTGCAGTGGCTGACGAAAGAGCAGACCGCGGGGGGGGAGCATCCGTTCCTCTTCACGCAGTCGCAGGCCATCCTCGCGCGCAGCTGGGTGCCGTGTCAGGACACGCCCGGCGTGCGGATGACCTACGAGGCGACCGTGCGCGTGCCGAAGGGGCTTCTCGCGGTCATGAGCGCGGAGAACCCGACCGAGGCGAACGAGAGCGGCGAATACCGCTTCCGGATGCCGCAGCCGATCCCGTCGTATCTCCTCGCGCTGGCGGTCGGCGACATCGCCTTTCGCAAGCTGGGGCCGAACAGCGGCGTCTACGCCGAGAAGCCGGTCATCGACGCGGCAGCGTACGAGCTGGCCGACACGCCGAAGATGATCGAGGCGGCCGAGGCGCTGTATGGGCCGTATCGCTGGGGAGAGTACGACGTGCTGGTGCTGCCGCCGAGCTTTCCCTTTGGCGGGATGGAGAACCCGCGGCTCACGTTCGCGACGCCGACGATTCTGGCGGGCGATCGCTCGCTGGTCTCGCTGGTCGCGCACGAGCTGGCGCATTCGTGGTCGGGCAACCTGGTCACGAACGCGACCTGGAACGACTTCTGGCTCAATGAAGGATTCACGGTCTACTTCGAGCGCCGGATCATGGAAGCGATCGCCGGCCGGGAGTACTCCGAGATGCTGGCCCTCCTCGGCTATCAGGACCTCGAGGAGAGCATCGCCGAGCTCTCGCCGCGCGACACGCATCTCTTCCTCGACCTGACCGGCCGCGACCCGGACGAAGCGGCGACGAAGCTGGCGTACGAGAAAGGCTATTCGCTGCTGCGCCTCATCGAAGAGACGGTCGGCCGGGAGGCGTTCGACACCTTCCTGCGCGACTACTTCGACCGCCACGCCTTCCGGTCGATGACCACCGGCCGTTTTCTCGACGAGCTGCGCACGCAGCTGCTCGATCGACACGAAGGGGCGGAGGACCGGATCGGCGTCGAGCAGTGGGTGCACACGCCCGGCATTCCGGCCAACGCGCCGCAGCCGCAGTCGGATGCGTTCCGCCGCGTCGAGGCGCAGATCCAGGCGTTCGCGCAGAAGACCAAAGCGACCGAACTGGCCACCGAGAAGTGGTCCACCCACGAATGGATCCATTTCCTCCGCCGGCTGCCGAACGCGATCACCCGCGAGCAGATGGCGGAGCTCGACGCGGTCTATCACTTCACCGACAGCGGCAACTCCGAGATCCTGCACGAGTGGCTGCTCAACGCCATCGACCGCAATTACACCCCGGCCTGGCCGGCTCTGGAGCGCTTCCTCCTGAAGCAGGGCCGCCGCAAGTTCCTCAAGCCGCTCTACCAGAAGCTGGCCGAGATGCCGGCCGGAAAAGAGTTCGCGCGGCGCGTCTACGCGAAAGCCCGGCCGATGTATCACGCGGTGAGCTATCGGACCATCGACGCCATCCTCAATTGAACGATGAACGAGGAAGGATGAACGAGGAACGCGGTCGGATGTGCGGCGGTGTTGCCGCCGCACGCCCACCAATGAAGAAAAAGCATTAGGCCGGCGGCTGTCAGGCGTTCGGAGCAGCGGATCCAGGTCCCGCCGCCGGCCGCCACGCAACGCGCGTGGTACTTTCCGAATACGCAAACATCATGCTAAGGCTTTGCAGTTGACGCAAAATATCGAGAAGATCGTCCTCATCCGACACGGACGCAGCGCCCACGTACACGCCGGCTGGATCGACCTGGCCGGCTTTCACCGCTGGCGCGAGGCCTACGAGGCCGCGGGGGTCATCTCCGGAGAGGTTCCGCCGCCCGAACTGGCCGCACTGGCAAAGAACGCGGGCGCGCTCGTGGCCAGCACCGCACCGCGCGCGATCGACTCCGCGCGCCTTCTCGCGCCGCGGCGCGAGCCGCTGACGTCACCGCTCCTGCGAGAGCTCGACCTCGTGCCGGCCGCGGTGCCGCTGCGGATGCCGCTGATCGGCTGGGCGTTCGCCGTCGGCGCCCGTTACCTCCATCGCGCCGTGACCTCGCAGCCGCGGCTTACGCCGGAGGAGAGCGAGCGCATCGCCGCCGCCGCGCGGTGGCTCGGCACGCTGGCGCGGCAGCATGGAGAGGTGCTGGTGGTCACGCATCACTCGTTCCGCACGGAGCTGGCGAAGCTGCTGCTGGCGGAGGGGTGGCAGGCGGCGGAACCGCGGCGGCGCTCCTCGCACTGGAGCGCGTGGAGCTTCAGCCGGCGTCGGTGACGTTCACGCCGAGGCGCTTCTTCACGAAGATGCGGATCGGACGGGAGCTCTCGCGGATCCAGTCCCACGTCTTTTTGAGTGGCGCATTCGACTGCACGAACAGCGTGATCGCGCGGCGGCGCTGCTGCCTGTCGCCGAAGAGGCGGATCTCTTTCGCGCGCATCTCGTCGAGCGCGGTGCCGAGCTCGGTGTAGAACTCCTCATCGGCGCGGAAGTAGACGTTCTTGAGCCAGCAGCGCCCGCGGGTGACGCACGGCTCTTCGAGCACCTCGAACTTCCGCTTCGAATAGTGCACGCGGCTCTTCATCAGCAGCACTTCGCGCATCTCGCTGCGCATCGTCGCGAACGCGGGGCCGTTCCACTGTTCGGCAAACGTCGCCGTCTCGTGCACGTTGCCGAGCGGCTTCACGTCGGGATTCAGCAGCAGGCAGCAGGGACGGATGTCGCCGTTGCCGGTGATGGCCGCGGTGTACCAGGCGAAGAAGCAGCCGCCGTTGTCCTCGCGGAAGGCGGTGCTCTTCGCCAGCGCGTTCTCTTCCGGCACCGCCAGCTCCGCGCGGAGCTTCGTGAGCACGTCGTTCCACTGCGGGAAGGGGAAGTCGATCTGCAGCAGCCCCGCCTCCGCGTCGCGGCGGAGAAGCTCGCGCAGCACCGGCTCGGCACGCGCGGCGTCGTCATCCTGCAGGAGCAGATCCTCGTCGATGCGGTCGCGCGGGATCTCCAGCACAGCGTTGAAGGCGATGCGATCGACTCCCATGCGCCGGCCGACGTCGTACATGTCCACCGCGCGCTCGAGGTTGCGGCGGTCGACGAGGAACTGCACCACCACGCCGGGGTGCATCGCCTCGCCACGGATGGCCATCAGCCGCTGGACGTTCTCCACCACCTTGTCGAAGAGCGCCGGCTTGACCTTCATCATCCGCGCGTAGTCGTCGCGGTCGGCGGCATTGAGCGACACCACCACCTCGCGCGCTTTGTTGGCGACGAGATGCCGCGCGATCTCCTCGGTCAGCGCGACGGCGTTCGTGGTCACGTTGTCGACGATGACGTTGCGCGCCGCGAGGTGGTCGAGCAGTCCGACCACGTCGCGGTGAAACAGCGGATCGCCACCACCCGACAGCCGCACCGACTTGAGCCCGCTGCCGGCCATCTCATCGACCAGCGACTGCAGCTTCGGAAGCGGGATCGCCTCCTTCGTCCGCAGGTCCTGCTGGTTGCAGAAGTAGCAGGCCACATTGCAGCGGTCGGTCAGATCGAGCTCGGCATGCACCGGCCCGCGCGTCGGCTCGTTCGCGACGATCGCATTGATGATCTCGCGCTTCCGCTCCCGCGATACTTCGGCCCAACCGTGGCTGCCACGCATGTACGGCGTTCAAGCGCGGGGGTATGGGAGGTATTCCTCGGCAGTGCCGGGGCGAACGATGAACGATGAGCGATGAACGATGAACGTTCCGGAGGTGCGGAGAGCAGCGCCGACGCGAAGCGGTTCATCGCTCATCGTTCATCCTTCATCGTTCAATGAATATCTGCCCTCCCATATCTGTATACTCTTCCGCGTGCAACAACTCCCCAGTCTCTTCGCCGCTCTCGCTGATCCGACGCGGCTGCGTCTGCTGAATCTGCTCAGCGCGGGGGAGGCTTGCGTCTGTTACTTTGTGGAGATCCTCGGGGAGTCGCAGCCGAAGGTCTCGCGGCATCTGGCCTATCTGCGGCGCGTCGGGCTGGTCCATGCGCGGCGCGATGGGAAGTGGATTCACTACTCGCTGTCGCGGCCGGATGACGGGGCGGCGGCGGCGATCGTCGACGCGACGCTGTCGGCCATCGTCGGCGAGCGGCAGATGCAGCGCGACCGGCTGGCGCTCGAGAAGGTCTGCTGCACCAGTCCGAGCAAGCTGCCGCCGACGCTGCAGAACGCGCCGAAGCCGCAGCTCAGCGCGGAACAGACGGCGTGATCTTCGAGGCGCTGGTCACCCTGGCGTCGCTCGCCGGCGGGCTGATCGCGTCACTGGCCGGCTTCGGCATCGGCAGCATGATCACGCCGCTCCTCGCGGCACGTCTCGGGATGAAGGTCGCGGTCGCCGCGGTCGCGATCCCGCACGTGGTCGGCACCGCGGTCCGCTTCTGGTTTCTCCGCGACCAGCTCGATCGGCATGTGCTGATGACCTTCGGCCTCGCCAGTGCCGCGGGCGGCCTCACCGGGGCCGTGCTGCACAGCTGGGTGGAAGGGCGCGCGCTGGCGTGGCTGCTCGCTGCTCTCCTGATCTTCGCCGGCGTGACCGGGCTGTTCGACATCCAGCTGCGGTTCGGCAAACGGACTGCGATGGCGGCCGGCGCGCTCTCCGGCATGCTGGGCGGCCTGGTCGGCAATCAGGGCGGCATCCGGGCGGGGGCGATGCTCGGCTTCGAAGTGCGAAAGGAAGCCTTCGTCGCCACCTCGACCGCGGTAGCGCTGTTCATCGACGGCATGCGCGTGCCGGTCTACCTCTGGACGGAAGGGCGCGCGCTGCTCGCCATCTGGCCGCTGGTCCTCGCGTCGACCATCGCTGTCGTGGCGGGCACGCTCCTCGGCCGGCTGATCCTCGGCCGCATCTCCGAATCGCTGTTCAAGCGGGTCGTCAGCGTGCTGCTGATCGCGCTCGGCGTGTCGATGATCCTCATCCCCTCGCCACGCTGAGCGGCTGTGGAGAAGAGTGTGTCTCGGCCGAGAACCAGGTGTGTCCCGGCGAGAATCAAGTGTGTCCCGCCGAGAATCAAGTGTGTCCTGCCGAGAACCAGGTGTGTCCCGCCGGGAATCAAGTGTGTCCCGCCGGGAATCAAGTGTGTCCCGGCGAGAATCAAGTGTGTCCCGCCGAGAATCAAGTGTGTCTCGCCGAGAATCAAGTGTGTCCGACCGAAAACCAGACGCGTCAGACCGAGAATCAAACGTGTCACGCCGAGAACCAGGTGTGTCCGACCGAAAATCAAACACGTCAGATCGAAAATCAAACGGGTCGCACCGGGACGCAGGCTGCGGCTACGGTGCGGCGAGCGCCCCGGTTGACCCTTCGGGTTGCTGCGCTCGCTCGAGGTGAGGCGGAGTTACCAGGATCTCGGCGATCCGTTTGGCCGCCTCGGCGTACGCCGCTCCACCGGGATGGAAGGAGTCATAGCGGCTGAGGCGGTCGGGGGAGACGACGTCGTACATCGGTACGATGCTGACGCGCGGGTCGTTTTCGAACCGGCCGGCCACCGTGGCGTCCCACATCGGGATGAGCTGGTTGATCGTCGCCGTGTAGGCGTGCTTCGGGACGGGGTTGTAGCCGCCGAGGATGAGGATGCGCGCGCCGGGGTTGATCTGGTGCAGCTCGCGGACGATCGCGTCGATCCGGTCGAGGATGCGGGAGGCGACGACGAGCGGATTGCGCAGTGTCTCCTCCCGCGCGCCGGGCGTGCGGAAGAGATCGTTGGCGCCGATGGACAGCACGATCGCGTCGGCCGAGGCGATGCTCTTGCGCAGCCGCTCCTGGCCGAGGCGGTTCAGCAGGTCGGCGGTCTGCGCGCCGTTGACGCCGTGATTCACTGTCTCGACGGAGCGGATGCCGCGCAGGCGGAGCTCGTCGTCGAGACGGCCGGCGATGCCGGAGTGGTTTTCATCGCCGGCCCCATAGGCGAGGGAGTCGCCGAGGGTCACGACACGAAGCGAAGTGAGTTGCGGTTGGGTTTTGATCTCTTTTCGGGCCACGGTTCGGGGGTGCGGCTCACTGCCGCAGGCGGCCGTGAGCGCAAGGAGCGACACGGCCACGATTCGTAGTGTTGACACACTGCGAATAACTGCGAATCGGTTGCCACGCTTCCCCGAAATCGCGTTCAGCGTTTCCGCTTCATCCGGGCCTTCATCGACTCGAGCTCCTCGCGGAGAAAATCGATGTGCGCGAGCATCTCTTCCACCTGATTCGTGAGCTGCAGGACGTGCGAGGTGGTCTTCCGGCCGCGCTGCGAGCGCCGCTCGACCGCCAGGTCGCGCCAGAGCTCGGTGCGGTCTTTGACCTCGAGCGTGGCGATACGGCGGGCCAGCGGATCGGCCTCGGTCTCGCCGATCTCGGCGTTGAGCAGGTCGGTGGGGGAGACTTTCAGGACACGGGCGAGCACGAGGAACAGCTCGAGGTCGACGGCCTGCTTGTCGTTTTCGATACGGGACAGTGTGGCCACGCTGATTTTCGCCCTGGCGGCGATATCAGACAGCGGTCGCTCCTGCGACTGACGGATGTGGCGAATTCTTTCTCCGATCATAGGGGGCATCGTAATTTCGGCGCTTTCTGACAGCAAAGGATTGATAAAACTGCTGCGACATCGTCTCTTCTCGCCGCTCATTATACGTAAGTCCGGCGCGAATGATTTGCATCCCGTGAAAGCACGAGTTTCGCCAGGTGTAACAGGTGCGCACGTGCCTTGCAGCCGGTGCAAGCGGAAAAGGAGAGATCATCCATGCGTTTCGTACTTGCATCCGCACTGCTGTTCGCCACCGCCTGCAGCTCCATGACCGGCGGCGCCGCCACCGGAAGAATGCCGGAAGGCGACATCGCCGCCATCGTCTCGGCCGCCAACGAAGGGGAGATCGAGCAGGGGAACGTCGCCGCGTCCCGCGCCACCTCCGGCGAGGTCCGAGCCTTCGGACAGATGATGGTGGCGGATCACACCCAGGCCCTGAACATGGGGCGCGACGTCTTCACCCGCAACGGCATCACGCCGTCGGAGAACGCCACCTCCGAGCAGCTCCGCGCGAGCTCGCGCACCTCCGTATCGAACCTCAACCGCTACAGCGGCCGCGACTTCGACCGTCGTTACATGCAGTCGCAGGTCGATCTGCACCAGTGGCTGCTGACCAACCTCGACCAGCTGCTGATTCCGTCGGCGCGCAACGCCGAGGTGCGGCAGCTCCTGACGACGCAGCGCGCGAGCGTGGCCACGCATCTCGAGCAGGCGCGGGCCATTCTGGGCCGGTTGTAAAAAAAGTTTATCCCGACCGCGGGGAGGGATCCGGGGTGCCGCTCGCTGCTGGCGACGTTGGCGCGATGGCACCGAAGATCCCTCGCTCCGCCCGGGAGGAACTACCGCGCGTCAGGCGCCAGCACCCCCACCGAAATCGACATCGCATCTTCCGTCGCCCGCGCGGCGTGCCACCAGCCGCGGGGGATGTAGAGCGCGTCGCCGGTGACGAGCGTCGCTGCCATCGGCGGTGAGGTCTCGCGCTCATAGTGCATGTCGGCCGGCATGGCCGAAAGGCGGGGCGCCGGGTTCACCGTGTTCTGGCGCAGGTAGTACTCCTTGATGCCGGAGGTCTGCGCGATGAAGACGTCTTCACAGTCGTAGTGCCAGCCGAAGCTGTGGAAGCCGCTCGGCGTGATGTAGAGCTGGATCGAGACCTCCCCCTCCAGCTCCTCGCCGAACTCCCGTGCCAGCCGGGCCAGGGCGGCATCGTGACGCTCGCAGCGGCGCAGCACGAGCGACCAGCCGGCGCGGAAGAGCGCGTGCGCCTCCGCGAAGGAGCGCGGCTCTTCGTCGCGCCGCAGCTTCGAGTTGCGGACCACCAGCATGTTTGCGCCGGCGGCGATGAGGCGCTCCACCACGCCCCAGTTCAGGTACGGGATCGCGTTCTGCGCCGTCCCTGGCCGCGCCAGCGGTGAACGCCGGAAGGCCTCGGTCAGAAACCTCTCGCGCGGCAGGTCCGCGATCCAGGTCGAGATCATGGCCTCATCATCACATGTTTGTGCCCTGGTTTGCGCCGGGCGCAAAGTTTGCTGAAGGGGCTTACGTCAGGGGCAATCAGGGGGCGCCTTCGGTACACCTCCTTCAGCCGTCGGCGCCTCACTTCAGCAAAAGAAAATCGAGAATATGACCGCCACTCCGGATGTCGCAGCCGCGAAAATTACGGTTCTGGAGCGCCTTGCGCTCATGGGCCCCAACCTCTACGCCCATCGTCCCTGCATCCGCTGGAAGATCGACCTCGGCGTGCTCGAAGAGCGGCCGTCGAACCTGCTGCCCGGCTTTGCCGAGCGGATCCAGCGCGAGATGCCGTCGCTCGTCGAGCATCGCTGTTCCGAGGGGACCCGAGGCGGTTTCTTCGCCCGGCTCGAAGAAGGGACGTGGCTCGGCCACGTCATGGAGCACGTCGCGCTGGAGCTGCAGTCGCTGATCGGCGCCGACGTCGGGTTCGGCCGCACGCGCTCCGCGGGACCGGACGGCGTCTACAACGTCGTCTACGAATGCCAGGAGCGGCAGACCGGCATCCTGGCCGGCGAGATCGCGATGGAGTGGATCGAGGCGATCATCGCCCAGCAGCCGTATCCGCTCGAAGAACGGATCCGTGAGTTGCGCCGCACCAGCGATCGAATGGCCCTCGGACCTTCGACGCGGGCGGTGGTCGATGCGGCCGTGCGGCGCGGCATCCCCTACATCCGCGTCGACGACTTCAACTTCGTGCAGCTCGGCTACGGCGCGCGCGCCAAACGGATTCAGGCGACGATCGCCGGGACCACTCGCTACCTCGGCGTGGAGATCGCGGGCGACAAGGACAAGACCAAACAGATCCTCGGCTTTCACGGCGTGCCGGTGCCGAAAGGGCGCCTCACGCGCGACGTCGAGGAGGGGCTCGAAGCCGCGTACGAGATCGGCTGGCCGGTCGTGGTCAAGCCGCTCGACGCCTCGAAAGGGCGCGGCATCGTCACGAACATCACCAGCGACGATCAGTTCCGGGCCGCCTACGAAGAGGCGCAGCGCTACCGCTCGCGGGTCATCGTCGAGCGCTACGTGACCGGCAACGACTACCGCCTGCTGGTGGTCAACTTCAAGCTCGTGGCCGCGGCCATGCGCGTGCCGGCGGAGGTCATTGGCGACGGCGTGCACACCATCCGCGAGCTCGTCGACATCGCCAACGAAGACCCGCGGCGCGGCGAGTCGCACGAGAAAGTGCTCACCAAAATCCAGCTCGACGGCGCTACCGATCGCCTGCTCGCGCTGCGCGGCATGACCGTCGACACCGTGCCCGAGGAAGGGCAGAGCGTGATGCTCAAGACGACCGCCAACCTCTCCACCGGCGGCACGGCCATCGACGTCACCGATCGCATCCATCCGGCCAACATCGAGATGGCGGAGCGGATCGCCTGCCTCATCGACCTCAACATCGCCGGCATCGATCTGGTCGCGCCGTCGGTCGAGACGCCGATCCTCGAGAACGGCGGTGCGGTCGTGGAAGTGAACGCCGCGCCGGGGCTGCGCATGCACCTCGCGCCGACGGTCGGCAAACCGCGGCCGGTGGGGGAGGCGATCGTCGACATGCTCTTCCCGCCGGGCGTCGAGGCGCGCATCCCGCTCATCACGGTCACCGGCACGAACGGCAAGACCACCACTGCCCGCCTCTGCGCGCACATCGCCCGCGCGGCCGGCAAGAGCGTCGGCCTGACCACCAGCGACGGCATCTACATCCGCAACCAACTGGTGCAGAAAGGCGACACCACCGGGCCGCAGTCGGCGCAGGTGGTGCTGCGCGATCCGGCCGTCGACTTCGCGGTGCTGGAGACGGCACGCGGCGGGCTTCTGCGCGCCGGCGTGGCGTACGACTGGTCGAATGCGGCCATCGTGACGAACATCGCGGAGGATCACCTCGGCCTGCGCGACATCAACACGCTCGAGGATCTGGCGCACGTGAAATCGATCACCGTGGAGCGCGTCTTCCCCCAGGGCTACGCGATCCTCAACGCCGAAGACGACATGACCCCCGTCATTCGCGGCCACGCGGAGTGCCGCCTGGCGTTCTTCGCGATCGATTCGCAAAATGAGACCTTTCGCCAGCACGTCGACGCCGGCGGCCTCGGCGCGACGGTGGAAGATGGCTGGTTCGTCTTCTACGAGAACGGCGTGCGCGTCGCGCTGTGCGAGGTGCGCAGCGTGCCGGCCACGTTCGACGGCAAGGCCGCCTTCAACGTGGCCAACGTGCTGGCGGCGATTCTCGCCACGCATGCCACCGGGTTGCAGACGAGCGACCTCGTGGCCGGCCTGACCACCTTCTTCCCCTCCGCCGCGCAGACGCCGGGTCGCATCAACTTCATCGACTTCGAAGGCTTCCGCGTGCTGATCGACTACGCGCACAACCCGCACGGAATCGGCGCCCTGACGGCGTTCCTCCGCGAGCTGCATCAGGGGCGTCTGGTGGCGGTGATCGGTCTGCCGGGCGACCGGCGCGACGACGACATCCGCGCCTGCGCGCGCATCATCGGCGGCGCGTTCCAGCGGGTCGTGCTGCGCGAGGACATCGACCGCCGCGGCCGCCAGCCGGGCGAGGTGTGCGGGATCATTCGCGATGAGCTGCTGCGCGACGGCTTCGACAAAGACGAGATCGGCGTCTGCCTCGAGGAGCAGGAGGCGATCACGCACGCGGTCGAAACGGCGAAGCCGGGAGACCTGATCGTCTACTTCGCCGACAAGCCGGAGCTCGGGGCGAAGTTCGTCGAGGAACTGCGGCGGCGCCTCGTTCGCTGATCGGTGTAAGCTAGTGCCGTCCAAATGTCCGAAACCGACGACCATCCGCGACCCTGGCCACGGCTTCTCGTGGTGGATGACGACGAGCCCGCTCGCCGTCTGATCGCCACGTTGCTGTCGCGGCACGGCTTCGAGATCGTCGAAGCGGTGGACGGCGAGGACGCCATCCGGCAGCTCGAGACGAGCGGTCCGTTCGTCGCGATCGTGCTCGATCTGATGATGCCGCGCATGGACGGACGGGGCGTGATCGCGTACGTCCGCGAGGAACAGCCGCAACTGCCGGTCATCGTCTGCACCGCGGCCGACCCGGCCACGTATCGCGATCTCGACGGGACCATCGTGCGCGGCGTGATCCGGAAGCCGTTCGACATCGACGAGCTCACGGCGACGATCGCGGCCGTGGCGGGGAGGATGCCGCCGCGGGTCAAAGTGCTGATCGTCGACGACGATTTCCGCGCCCGCTACGTGCTGCGCGCCTTCATCGGACCGGCCGAGATCTCGGAAGCGGAGCGCGGTCGCGACACGTTCGCGCTGATCCGCCGCAGCCGTCCCGACGTCATCCTGCTCGACCTGATGCTGCCCGACACCCCGGGCGAGGATCTGCTGCTGCAGTTGCGCGAGGATCCGGAGACCACCGACATCCCGGTGATCGTCGTGACCTCGCGCCGCTTCGAGGAGCCGGCCGATCGCGCCGCGCTGCTGCGTCAGGCCTCCGGGATCATCTACAAGGGTGACCTGTCGCGCGAGACCCTCGCTGCCGCGGTGCAGGGCGCGGTGTCCGGCGACGCACTGCCGTCGTAAATGCTCGAAACGATCCTGTGGGTGACGGCGGCATGGCTCGGCGCGACCGCCTTATTCGTCGGCGTCCCGATGTGGCGCGCCTTCCGGCGCGAGCCGCTGCGCAGATATGCTTTCTTCGTTCCCCGCGCGTCGGGCGCGCTGCCGCCGGTGCAGAGCGAGGTCTGGGTGGAGTGGTGGAAGGCCTTCGGCGGCATCGCCGGAAGCGGGCGGGGACGGGTGCTGGCGGTGCGCGAGCGGGCGGTGACGATCGACGTCGACGGCCGCGCGATCGAGTTCCATCCGTCGCGCTTCGGCTCGCGTGCGGCCACCGGGCGGGCAATCGTCGATGGCATGGACGTTTCGGCGGTGGTCGTTACGTCAGCGCGCTCGTGAGCAGATCGGCGAGCAGCCGCGCGCAGCGGCGATCTTCGTCCAGCCAGGGGTCGTAGACCGTCAGCTCGAGGGCGATGGCGTTCGGCTGTCGCGCCAGCGTGCGCAGCATGCGCGTCAGCTCGTCCGCCTGGATGCCGCCCGGCTCGGGAGAATCGACGGCCGGCATCTCCTCCGGATCGAGCACGTCGGCGTCGACGTGGATGACGAACGGCGAATCGCCGAGCCGCGCCAGGGCGATCTCCGCCGCGCCGGCGCTCTCCCACGGCAGATCGAGCACGCGCGAGTTGCGGATCGAATCGTCGCCGTAATACGGCTCGTCGGCGAGGTCTTTGCGGCAGAGCGCGACCACGCGCGACTCATCGATCAGCGGCCGGCCGTTGCGGAGGCGCGAGAGCGGTGAGCCGCCGCGTCCGACCGCCAGAGCGAGATCCATCCCCGCCGCCCCACCAGTGTGCGAGATCTCCGGCGTGGCAAAGTCGCAATGACCGTCGAGGAACGCCAGCCCGACCTCCTCGCCGCAACCGAGGAGCGTGCCGAGCAGAATGCTGCAATCGCCGCCGAGGATCAGCGCAAAGTGATCGTCATCGCGGATGCGCTTCACCGCGTCGCCGAGTGCGCGCGAGTAGCGGGCGATCGATGCCTCATTGCGGATGCTGTTCCGCCGATGCGCGTAGTCATACGCCGGAGCGGCGACGTCGCCGCAATCGCGTGCACCGAGGCGCTGGGCGAGACCGAGCTCGCGAAAGACCCGCGGCGCGTCGACCACGCCGCGCGCGCGTCCACTGTCGTCGTACGGTTTGAGCCCGAGGTTCGACGGCGCGCCGAGGAGGGAGATGGTCCGCATGCGGCGATCGTACGCGACGAAGCACGGGGGTGGGCTTACCGAACGATGAACGATGAAGGATGAACGATGAACAGGCGCGGCGCGTGCCCGTTCATCGTTCATCCTTCATCGTTCATCGTTCCGCTAAATAGTTCGAGCGCAACAATCGGAGCGTCTTCCGCCGCCGCCCGCCCCACATTGCTCCCATGAACATCACCATTGCACCGCTTCCACAATCCTTCCTCGACCGGGCCCGCAACGAGGGGCTCGATGCGTTGCATCAGCCTGTCGTCCGCATGATTGCGGCCGGAGGGGAGCCTTGCCGGGACGTGCTTCGTCGCGCGGAGCCGGGCGAGGAGCTGATCCTGGCGAGCTTTTCGCCGTTTGCGCTCGAGGGGCCGTATCGCGAGTTCGGGCCGGTCTTCCTGCTGGCCAGTCCGAGCGATGAAGAGGTCGCGCGCGACGGCATCCCGAACGGCGGCTATTTTCGCGAGCGTCTCGTGCTGCGCGCCTACTCGCGGGACGAGCGGATCGTCGACGCGAAGATGATCGGGCCGTCCGAGGTCGAGGAGACGGTGGAGCGCTTCTTCGCGTCCGGCGAAGTCGCGTTCGTACACGCGCGCTTTCCGACTTACGGCTGTTTCGCCTGCCGGATCGACTCGGTGAACTCGAACAGCAGCGCCTCTCCCTCGGGCGACGGTCCGTAGCTCGAGCGGAAGACGATTTTCGATGCTCTACTCGTACCGGAGCGCTTCGATCGGATCAAGCTTGCTCGCTTTCAGGGCCGGATAGAAGCCGAAGAAGATGCCGATGCTGGCGGCGACGGCGAAAGCGACCACGATCGCCGTGGGGTTGATCACGATCGGCCAGCCGGCCATCTTGCCGATGCCCTTGGCCACCCCTACCCCGAACAGGACCCCGAGCAGGCCGCCGAACACCGAGAGCGTGATCGCTTCGAAGAGGAACTGCAGCAGGACGTGGCGGCCGCGCGCGCCGATGGCCATGCGGATGCCGATCTCGCGCGTTCGTTCGGTCACGCTGACCAGCATGATGTTCATGATGCCGATGCCGCCGACGAAGAGCGAGACGATGGCGATGCCGAGCAGCAGGTTGCGCATCAGCGTGACCTGGGTCTGCTGCGCGCGGGCCATCTCTTCCTGCGAGCGCATCATGAAGTCGGCGTCGCCGCCGGGCGGGATGCGGTGGCGCTGGCGCAGCAGCGCGTCGATCTGATCCATCGCGTCCTGCACCTGCTCGGCCGAGGCCGCGGAGGCGATCAGCATGCCCAGGCGGTTCTGTCCCATCAGCCGCTTCATGACCGTGGTGTACGGCCCGACCACGATGTCGTCCTGGTCGCTGCCCATCATCGAGCCGCCCTTCTTTTCGAGCACCCCCACGATGCGGAAGGGGACGTTCTTGATGCGCACGATCGAGCCGACCGCGCCGCCGTTCGGGAAGAGATTCTCCGCGACCGTCGAGCCGAGGACCGCCACTTTCGCGCCGGCCCGCACGTCGACGTCGGTGAAGAACGCGCCGTCGCTGACGTTCCACGCGCGGATGAACGGCCAGTCGATGCCGACCCCGTAGACTTGCGACGACCAGTTCATCTCCCCCGCCACCATCTGCCCCGAGGTGCGCACGTTTGGCGACACGTACGCCACGGCCGGGCATTCGCGGCGGATCGCCTCCGCGTCCTCCTCGGTCAGCGTGGAGTTGCCGGTGAAGATGCGCGCCCCCCCCTGCGTCGAGGCGCCCGGCATGATCATGATGAAGTTCGAGCCGAGGGAGTTGATCATCTCCGAGACCGACGCGGCCACGCCGGCGCCGATGGCCACGGAGACGATCACGCAGGCCACGCCGATCACCACACCGAGAGCCGTGAGCAGCGAGCGGAGCTTGTTGCGCGCGATCGACTTCAAACCGACGACGGTGATGTTGCTGAGGCGAGTGAGGGAGATGCCCATAGTCGTTTTCCTTAGCTGGCGCGTGTGGGAGCCACCGGTGCGTCGATGCCGCGGCGGGTGACGCGCAACTGGTTGATCCGGTCGTCGCTCTGGATGCGCCCGTCGCGCACGTGGACGATCCGCTTGGCGTGCTGCGCGATGTCGGGCTCGTGCGTGATCAGCACGACCGTCTTGCCGTCGTCGTTGAGGTCTTGAAAGATGCCCATGATCTCCTCCGAGGTGCGCGAGTCGAGGTTGCCGGTCGGCTCGTCGGCCAGGAGGATGGCCGGATTGGTGACCAGCGCGCGCGCGATGGCCACACGCTGCTGCTGACCGCCGGAGAGCTGCGAGGGATGATTCGCTTCGCGTCCCTCCAGGCCGACCCGGCGGAGCGATTCGCGCGCGGCGTTGCGTCGCTGCTCGCGGGAGAGCGCGAGGTCGCCGTAGAGCAACGGCAGCTCGACGTTTTCCGCGGCGGTCGTGCGCGAGAGGAGGTTGAAGCTCTGGAAGACGAAGCCGATCTTGGCGTTGCGGATGATGGCGCGCTGATCGCGGCTCAGTTGGGAGACGTCGGCGCCGTCGAGGATGTACGTCCCTTTGGTGGGGCGATCGAGGCAGCCGATGATGTTCATCAGCGTCGACTTGCCGGAGCCGGATGGTCCCATGATGGCGACGAATTCTCCCTCGTCGACGGAGAGATCGACGCCGTCGAGAGCGCGCACTTCGACCTCGCCAAGGGTGTAGATCTTGACGAGCTCGCGGATGGCGATGACGACGGCCACGCTACCTCCGGCCCCGCTGACCGCCACCGCCGCCCGGTCCACCCTGCCCACCCATCGGCGGCGGGCCTTCGACCTTCGACGTGGCAATGCCGACCACGACCTCGGCGCCCGGCTGCAGGCCGCCGGAGACGACGTGGGTGAAGCGGCCGTCGCTGATGCCGGTGCGGATCTCGACCGGCTGCAGCGTCTTGTCGGCGGCGAGGATGTAGACGGTTTGCGATTTACCGCCGGCGTTGCCGCCCCGTCCGCGGCCCATCGGCATCTGGCTGGCCGCACCGCCGAGGCCTCCGCCGCTGCCGCTCCGTGCGGCACGCTGCGTGGCGTCGTTGTTCGCGCCGCCCGCTCCTCCCGATGCCCGCTTGTCGCCGCCTTCTGTCGGCGGTTTGAAGCGGAGCGCGGCGTTCGGGACGCGGAGGACGTTCTGCACGCTGTCGACGTCGATGTTGACGTTGGCGGTCATCTTCGGCCGCAGGCGTCCCTCGGGATTCTCGACCTCGAGGATGACCGGGTAGGTGACGACGTTCTGGTTGACCTGCGCGTTGTAGCGGATCTGCGAGATGCGGCCGCGGAACTCCTCGTCCGGATAGGCGTCGACGGAGAAGCGGGCCATCTGGCCGACCTTGACGCGGCCGATGTCGCTCTGATCGACGTCCGCCTGCACCTGCATCTTGGTGAGGTCCTGCGCGATCTGGAAGAGCGTCGGCGCCTGGAACGACGCGGCCACGGTCTGGCCGACGTCGTACTGCTTGTCGACCACCACCCCGTCGATGGGCGAGGTGATCTTCGTGTAGCGGAGGTTGGTCGTCGACTGGCTCAGCGAGGCGGTGGCCTGCTGGACCTGCGCGCGCGCCGAGTCGTACTGCGCCTTCGCGGCGTCGACCTCGGCCTGCGAGGTGAGCCCCGCCTCGAGCAGGCGCTTCTGCCGGTCGTATTTGAGGCGTGTGTCCTCGACGGCGACGTTGGCGCGGGTGACGTCGGCGCGGCGCTGCTCGACCTGCGCCTCGAACGGCGTCGGATCGAGCTCAGCGAGGAGCTGCCCCTTCTGGACCTGGCTGTTGAAGTCGGCGTACAGCCGGGCGATCACGCCGGACACCTGACTGCCGACCTGCACCGTCGTCACAGCGGAGAGCGTCCCGGTGGCGGTGACGGTCATCGTCACCGTCCCGCGATCGACCTTCTCGGTCTTGTACTGGTTGTCTTTCTTGCCGCGCCCCGAACAGCCCAGGGCAAGCGCGGCGGTGAGGAGGATCGTCGTAATTTTCCGCATCGGTTCTCTCAAAGCGCGAAGTGTATCGCGGCGATTGCGAGAGATACGCCGAGGAGGGATGAATGGTTCCGGGAGGGGGTGAGAGGGGGGAGGGGAAGAAGTGGTTCCTCGGGGTTCCTTGGGTTCCTCGGGAGTGGGCCGAGGAACCCGAGGAACTGCTTTTTACGGAATCACTTCAAAATCACCGCTCACGACGTAGCCTTTGGACCGCAATTCCGATCCCTCGGGGGCGTTCATGTCGCGCAGCTGCAGCTCGACGTTGTATTTGCCGGGCTTGAAGGTGGCGGGGTCGAAGGAGATGCCGACCAGGTAAGACCTCGGGCCGGTCTGCGTGGGGGTGCTCGCTTCGACGGGAGATTTGAAGAACGGTTTGCCGTTCCTGGTGATGGTCATCTTCTGCATCAGCTTCGGGGTATCGCCGGCGGGGTTCTGCACGACGGTGAAGAAGGTGATCTTGTCGGCGAGGGTGAAGCGGCGATCGCCGTGCACGGCGTAGCGGGTGGCGACGTAGGTGAACGGGTCGAACGGTGCCTGCGTCTCGAGCGTGTCGATGCGGCTCGAGAAGAGCAGCTTCGCGGCGCGGCTCTCGCTGGCCGGCAGCACGTCGAACTGTTCGCGCCAGCTGGCGAGCATGGTCGTCCCCTCGGGGGAGTAGAGCGCGAAGACCGCGTCGTACTTCCCGGGTGCGAGCTCGAAGCCGCGCGCGGCGTAGCGGTTGCCGGCGCCGTCGTAGGCCAGAAGGTCAACCTGTTGACGGTCGGAGACGACCTCCACCCCGTTCGCATTGCGGATCAGCGAGACGAGCAGCGCCGACTTCCACTCGCCAAAACCGGCGGCCTCACGCGGCACGAAGATGCTGGTCGCGTAGAAGGGACGACCGGTCGGGCTGACGTAGCTCTCGCCGGTGAGGATCGCGCCGTTGGCGTTCGGCGTCGCGCTCCAGAGCGGATCCGGTCCGTTCGGCGCGGCCGGCCCCGGCGTGACGCTCACGCGGCTCTGCTGCTGCGCGTAGCGATTCGAGATGAACTCCGCCATGCGCTTGAGGTACGGCTCGACGAGACCGGGATTTTCGATCGTCTCCTGCGCGCGGCCGACGTTGGTCTGGAAGCGGACCTTCAACTCGGGGACGCCGAGCTCTTTCGGAAGGCGATCGCTCTTGTAGATCCACTCCGTCTCGACGACGGCCTGTCGTTCGAGGTTGCTATTCTGGAAGCTGGTGCTCGGATCGCCGCCCGTCCCTGCCTGCGCGCCGGTGTTGGCGCGGATGGTCTTCTGCTCGTTGGGCGCGCCGAGGAGCATGAAGACGCGGCCGCGCTCCGTCTCGGCGCCGCGTTTGTTGCCGAGGCCGAACTGCTTGTTCGAGAACTCGACGCGCGAGTTGATGTCTTTGACGAACTGCTCGCCGCGGCGGCGACGGAACTCTTCGATGAACTTCTGTGCTTCGGCCGGGGTGAGGACTTTGCGGTCCCACTCCGCCCGCTCTTCGGCGGTCATGAAGTAGGCCTCGGGCGAGCGGACCCACTGCAGCACGTTCTCCGCGGCCGCGAGCGTCGTGGTGAGAACGAGAAGGAGAAGGGCACAAAAAAGGGGTCCCGAAGGACCCCTTTCCACCCGCGTGAGGGGGTGATTAGAACTCAAAGCGCACTCCGGCTTCGTACCGGCGCGGGCGCTGGAACGAGCTGTAGGTGCCGAAGGTGGGCGACAGGCGGTTGGCGCCCGTCTGCTGGTTCGGGTCGATGTAGAGGTTGCCCGGGTTGTTCGGGTCCTCGATCGCACGCGCACCGGCGTTGCCGACGATCTGGAGCGGGAGCTCCGTGTTCAGGACGTTGAAGACCGAGCCGATGAGGCCGAAGGTCACGCCGCGAACCGTGAAGTTCTTCTGCAACTGCAGGTCGAGCTGGTGGAAGTGCGGCAGACGGCGCGAGCCGCGCGGCTCGAGCAGACGCGTACCGCCGACCTGCGGGTCGGTCTGGAAGACGCTGTAAGCGATGCCGCTGTCCCAGTTCCAGGAAGCACCGAGGATGAACTCGAGCGGGAGGCGGGCGAAGCCGTTGAACTTCAGGCGGTCGCGCGCGTCATCGCTGAGGTAGCCGAAGGTGTTGACGAAGTTGTTCGGATAGGTGTCGAACGAGGCGTCGGCGTTCTGCGTCGACTCCGTCGAACCACGCGAGGCCGCGTGCGTCCAGGAGAAGGTGAAGTCGGCCCACGACGTCGGACGCGATTCGATCTTGGTGATGATGGCGCGGTAGTTCGCGCGGAGCGGGTTCTCCGTGCCTTCCGGACCGGGGTTGTTGGTGACGATGCAGTCGATCGGCTCGTCGACGGTGCCGCAGTAGTCCTCGAAGAGGCCCTTCTGCGTGCGGTACTCGCCGGTCACGTCGATGCTGGTGTTGGCGAAGACGCGCTGCGTGAAGCCGAGGCTGTACTGATTGGAGAAGCTGGGGCGGAGGTTCGGATCGATCTCGAGACCGCTGACCGAGACGAACGAGCCGGCGCGCGGCGCGTAGTTGCCCGCGGCGTTGCGGCGGAAGGTGAGGCTGACGACCGGCTGCGCGACGCCGTGGCTCGGCAGGGTGAGCTGGTTCTCGTCACCGACCTTGCCGGCGAAACCGTGAACGACCGAGCTCGCGTTGCCGAAGATGTCGTACGCGACACCGAAGCGCGGCTGCCAGAGCTCGAAGTCCGGAACCGGGTTGCCGCCGTTGTTGTCCCACTCGGTGCCGTCATAACGAAGACCGATGCGGGTGGTCAGGCGCGGGATCGGGCGCCACTCGTCCTGGATGAAGAAGGAACGGCTGTCGGCCGAGACGGTCGACTCCGGGTTGACCGCGCCGAGAGCGAAGCCGATGATCTGGCCGCCCTGGGTGTGGATGGCGCCACCGCACTGCGTGCCGGCCGGAACGCCGAATTCGGGCGAGCAGAAGCGCGCCTCGAAGCCCGGGATGCGGCTCGGATCGCCGGTGGTGTAGCTGAAGCTGGTGAATTCGGTGGTCTCGAGGCTGACACCCGCCTTGAGGGCGTGGGTGCCGAAGCGCTCGATGTAGTACGTGGTCGAGCCGAGGATCTCGTTGCGGAACGCCTCGCGGCCCTGGTGGTTGGTGTAGTTGCCGGTGCGGACGCCGGTGCTCTGGTCGATCGTGCCGGGGGTGCTGAGATCGCCGCTGATCGGAAGGACTTCGAGGCTCGACGGACGGTGCGAGACCTGGAAGTTGCCGAGCCACTTCGAGCTGAGGACCGCGTCATACGCGAGCGCGTAGATGCGGCTGTGCTGCGTCTGCACCGAGTCGGCCTCGGGGCTGAACGCGGAGCTGGTGAACGAGCTCGAGTGGTTGATGTTGGCGTGGCTGTCGGTGTACTTGCCGGTCAGGGTGTGGTTCGAGAACGGCGTGAAGGTCAGCTTGCCGTGCGTGTTCCAGCCGGTGAAGACGCGCGCGCCGGGCTGGAAGCCGAAGATGTTCGGCTGCTGGCGCGAGGTCTCCGGGCGGTGCGTGGCGCCGAAGAACCAGAGGCGATCGCGAAGGATCGGACCGCCGAGGGTGGCCTGCGGCTGCTCCGACTTGTCGGTCTGCGCGTTCTTGTCGAAACGCAGCGTCTGGGTGC
The DNA here is from genome assembly GCA_036398925.1 of Thermoanaerobaculia bacterium. Lineage (GTDB taxonomy): Bacteria > Acidobacteriota > Thermoanaerobaculia > Gp7-AA8 > Gp7-AA8 > DASWOB01. The sequence goes on along the minus strand of DASWOB010000044.1, from coordinate 78,087 downwards.
CGGGGCCGCCGTAGTAGGTCTGGCCGGTGGTGCGGGTCTCCGAGCCTTCGGTGAGGAAGTCCGGATCGTTGTAGCGGTAGTCGAACGAGCCGGAGAACTCGTTGCCGCCCGACTTGGTGATGACGTTGATCGTGCCACCCGACGACTTGTACTCGGCGTCCTTGCCGAGGGTCACGATCGAGATCTCCTGGATCGCGTCGAACGCCATGTTGCCGCCGAACGTGTGCGTGACCGGGTCGGTCGTGTTCACGCCGTCGACATACCAGTCGTTCTGCGCGTAGTTCGCACCGGAAACGTGCGGGTTCGAGCCGCCGGCGGTCGAGGTGGCGGTACCCGGAGCCTGCGTGAGCACGTTCTGGTAGCTGCGGTTGGCCGAGCCGACCGCCGTGTACTGCAGCTGGTCCTCGTCGAGTGTGGTCTGCGTCGCGGCCTGGGTCGGGTCGACGACGACCTGGCTGGCGGTGACCGTCACCGTCTCACTGACGGCAAGCGACATCTGCACGGCAACGCCGGTGGCCTGCTGCGCGTTGACGTTGATGCCTTCGCGAATCTGGCTCTGCACACCCGAAAGGGTGTACTCGGCGCGGTAGTTGCCGGGCGGGAGCGACGGGATGGTGTACTGACCATTCGCGTCGGTCACTTCGGTACGGCTGCCCTGAAGGTTCGGGCTGGTGATGGTGACAGTGACACCCGGAAGCGGAGCGCCCGTGGTATCGGTGACCGTGCCGGTGATCGCACCCGTCGTTCGCGACGTCTGAGCGAAAGCCATCGGAACGATGAGCGTCAGAACGGCGATGAGCACCGTTGCACGACGAAACAACTTCTGCATGGGAAACCCTCCTGTTTGGTTGGGCGGCGGTGGGCTGCCGCGCGGGCACCGTCAGTAGCAGGAATGCCGCCTCCTCGTCACAAGCGGTCAACTGGTATGTTTCACAAGCGTTTAGATATTTGCAGTTAGCAAACGCAACCAAACGGTTGTTCGGTTTTCTGAATGAAACGATCCAGTGGAGTGGATGAATTCGGTAACTGACGAAGCCGGTTTGTCGGCTTCCGCGGTTCCTCGCGGACGGTCGACCGTGCTGCCGAGGAACCCGAGGAACCGGGTGGCCGGCCAGCCCCCGTGCTATGCTTCGCCCCCACTTTTTCGAGGTCTGTCGAGGCAATGGCCCTTTTCTCCAAAGATCCCGCCCCCGCACCCCGTCCTGAAGCATCACGCGGCACGAGCTCACCCGCTTCCACGGGAGGGGCGACGTTCGTCGGTCCGAACATCTCGATCGAGGGGACGGTCACCGGCTCCGAACCGGTGGTGGTCGAGGGGACGCTCCGCGGGAGCATCAACCTGCAGAGCGATCTGCGGATCGGGACGAAGGCGCGCATCGAGGCGACAGTCCACGCCCGCAACGTCATCATTGAAGGCAGGCTGACGGGCGACGTCTCGGCCGATGACCGGGTGGAGCTCGTCGCAACGGCGAGCGTCGACGGCAACATCAAAGCACCGAAGATCGTCGTGGCCGAGGGAGCACGCTTCCGCGGCGCCGTCGACATGGGCTCGGCGCGGCCGAATGACACGGCTGCCGCGGAGCCGGCAAGAGCGAAGTAATCAACAGTCGGAGCAGAAATGACAGCAATCGACACGAAGGCACCGGCCACCAGGAGCGGTCTGCGCGAAGCGCGCGAGTACAAGAACTACGTCAACGGCGAGTGGGTCAGCTCCCGCAGCGGCCAGCTTTTCGAGAACCGCAACCCGGCCGATCACGATGATCTGATCGGCACGTTCCAGGACTCGAACGCGGAAGACGTCGACGTGGCCGTCGAAGCGGCGTCGAAGGCCTACGACGCGTGGCGGCTCACACCGGCGCCGAAACGCGCCGAGTTCCTCTATCGCGTCGGCGACATCCTCAAGCGCCGCAAGGACGAGATGGCGCGCGAGATGACCCGCGAGATGGGGAAGATCGTCGACGAGACGAAGGGCGACATCCAGGAAGCGATCGACATGGCCTTCCTCGCCGCCGGCGAAGGACGCCGCCTGTTCGGCGTGACCACCCCTTCCGAGCTGCACAACAAGTTCAACATGGCCGTGCGCATGCCCCTCGGCGTCGCGGGGCTGATCACGCCGTGGAACTTTCCGATGGCCATCCCGGCCTGGAAGGGCATGGCGGCGCTGATCTGCGGTAACACGGTGGTGATCAAGCCGGCCTCGCAGACGCCGCTTTCGGTGGTGATGCTGACCGAGGCGTTCGAGGAAGCGGGCCTGCCGAACGGCGTCTGGAACGTGGTGACGGGCGGCGGACGCGAAGTCGGCGAGCCGATGCTCAAGCACCCGAAGATCAAGGTGATCTCCTTCACCGGATCGACCGACGTCGGCCGCCAGATCAACACCGCCTGCGCGCCGCAGTTCAAGCACGTCCACCTCGAGATGGGCGGCAAGAACATCATCATGGTGATGGACGACGCCGACGTGGACCTCGCGGTCGACGGCGCGCTGTGGGGTGCGTTCGGGACGACCGGACAGCGCTGCACCGCCGCCTCACGCATCGTGGTCCATGAAAAGGTGTACGACCAGTTCGTGGAGAAGCTGGCCGGCCGCGCCAGGAAACTGAAGGTCGGCAACGGCCTCGACTCGAACGTGCAGATGGGACCGAGCGTCTCCGCGTCGCAGCTCAAGACGGTTGAGACGTACGTGCAGATCGGCAAGGACGAAGGCGGCAAGGTCGTGGCGGGCGGCAACACGCTCTCCGACGGCGCCTACGGGAAGGGCTACTTCCACGAGCCGACCGTTTTCGCCGACGTCACGCCCGACATGCGCATCGCGAACGAGGAGATCTTCGGACCGGTCACCGCGGTCATGAAGTGCAGCAGCCTCGAGGAGGCGGTCACGATCGGTAACGGCGTCAAGTACGGCCTCTCCGCGTCGATCTACACGCGCGACGTGAACAACGCCTTCCTGGCCATGCGCGACATGATCACCGGCATCTTCTACGTCAACGCGCCGACCATCGGCGCGGAAGTGCACCTGCCGTTCGGCGGCGTCAAGGAGACGGGCAACGGCCACCGCGAAGCGGGCGTGGCCGGCATCGACGTCTTCACCGAATGGAAGTCGATCTACATCGATTACTCCGGCGCTCTGCAGCGCGCGCAGATCGATACGGAACTGTGAGACCTCTCGCCGCACTCTCGCTCATCGTTGCCCTGCCTGCCCTCGCGCAGCAGGGCAACGTCCAGCAGGGCCACGTCGACCGGATCATCGACACGATGATCGCGAGCCCGCGTGCGTACGAGACGCTCTCCTACCTCACCGACAACATCGGCCCGCGCCTCTCCGGCTCGAAGAACGCCGATCTCGCGGTGGCTTGGACCACGAAGAAGTTCCGCGAGTGGGGCGTCGACGTGCGCACCGAAAAGGTGATGGTGCCGCACTGGGTGCGCGGCGCCGAGCGCGCCCGCCTCGTATCCCACAACGATCAGCGCATCGTCCTGACCACCCTCGGCGGCAGCGTGGCCACACCGGCCGAAGGGATCACCGCGGAGGTCATCGAGATCACGTCGTTCGACGAGCTGGCGAAGCTCGGACGCGCGAAGATCAAGGGAAAGATCGTCCTCTACAACAAGGCCATGGACATGGGCCTCGTCGAGAGCGGGCGCGCGTTCGATGCGTACGGCGAGGCGGTGGTCTTCCGCGGCAGCGGCGCGAGCCGCGCGGCGGAGTACGGCGCGGTCGCGGCCATCGTCCGCTCCGTTGCTTCGGCCACGCTGCGCACGCCGCACACCGGCGCGATGCGCTACGACCCGGCCCAGCCGAAGATCCCGAACGCCGCCGTGGCGCCCGAAGACGCGGACCTGATCCATCGCCTGCTCGCGAAAGGGGAGCGCGTGCGGATGCACCTCGTGCTCACCCCGCGCACGCTGCCGGACAAGGCATCGGCGAACGTCATCGCGGAGATCCGCGGCACCGAACGCCCCGACGAGATCGTGCTGATCGGCGGTCATCTCGATTCGTGGGACCTCGGCACCGGCGCCATCGACAACGGCTCCGGCTGCGCGATGGTCATGGAGACGATGCGCACGCTCAAGGAGATGGGCCTTCGCCCGCGCCGCACCATTCGCGCGGTGCTGTTCATGAACGAAGAGAACGGCCTGCGTGGCGGACGTACGTACTTTACGAACGCCTCGAAGCGGGAAGAGATCGCGAAGCACATCGCCGCCATCGAGACGGACGCCGGCGCCGCTACGCCGGTCGGCTTCATCACCACCCTGCACGGCGACGCGCTGACGCGCTTTACGCCGCGCGTCCGCTCCATGAACCGCATCGCACCGCTGACGTGGGAGAGCTCCCGTCATACCGGCGCCGATACCTCGCCGCTCACCGACGCCGGCGTGCCGGGCTTCGGCCTCGTCCCGAATCCGCGGCACTACTTCGACTTTCACCACACCGCGGCCGACACGCTCGACAAGGTGAATCCGACCGAGCTCGCGCAGAACGCCGCCGCGATCGCCGCCCTGGCGTGGACGATCGCCGACTCCGACATACAGTTCTAAGCAGAATGCTCTCACTTCACCAACAGATCAGGGAACGACGGGAGGCCTCCGGCGGCCGGGGCCACAGCCCCGGACCCCGTTGGTTGGCCTAGCCTCCGCGACACTCTGTCGCCAGATACGAGTCTGTGTCGCGGAGGCTAGGCCAACCAACGGGTCCGGGCCCGCGGCCCGGCCGCCGGAGGCCCCCCGTCGTCTCCTCATCCGTGGGTTGAGTGCGTGCGTTCTGCTTAGCGCGGTCCTGATCTGGACTGCGGCGACCGTGTGGTGTGGCCTTCCAGCCCACCCCCGTCTCCCCATCGAACATCCCCAAAGAAAAACGCCCCGGCCTTGCGGCCGGGGCGTCGGATGAAACCGGGTGTATCGAAAGGCTTAGAAGCGGAGGCCGAAGGCGACGCGGTACGTACGCGGCGCCTGGTAGGCGTCCTTGCTCGCGGCCTGGCCGAAGCTGGGTCCGAGCTGGAAGTGGGCGCCGAGCGCGGTGCATTCCGCCGCGGTGGCGTTCTGCGGGCACTCGATCGGGGTGTCGGTGTACGGGTTGAAGGCAACCAGACCCGACGCCGCACCGTTCGCACGGCGGGTGCGGACCGTGAAGTTCATGCGGCTGAGGTAGATGTCGTTGACCGCAGCGTTGTTGAAGACGTTCAGCACCTGGCCCTGCGCGAACAGCTCGAGCCGACGGATCGGGAGCGAGTAGTTGATGGCGAGGTCGGTGGCGTGCGCGTCTTCGGTGCGGAACTCACCGCGCTTGCTGAAGTAGTAGTTGTGCGAGGTGCCGAGCTGCGAGCGGGTGTAGCCCGGGTTGGTCGGGACGCCGGTGAACGGGGTGTTCGTGCCCGACGCGTCGATCGTGCCGACGGCCGAGTAGGCGCGGCCCGAGTCGAACGCCTGGAGAACGGTGGCGTTCAGCTTGCCGACCGGGAACGGGATGTCGTAACCGAGCCACACGCGGGCGCGGTGACGCTGGTCGCCGTTGAGGTAGCCGTGCGGCTGGCGGTTCTCGTAGTTGAGGTACTCGGGGTAGAAGAGACCGAACGCGTTCGGAACGCCGGCGGTGCCGTCGCCCTCGGGAACGTCGTTCCCTTCGAGCTTGGACCAGGTGTAGCCGCCGCCGATGTTGAAGCGGTTCGGGTTGTACGAGAACTGCGTCTGGATGCCGCGATAGGTGCGCTCGATGTTCTCGTCGTCGTTGGTGATGATGGCGCGGTCGCCGGTGGCGCCGAGCGGCGTCGTGAATTTGCCGGTGCTCATGTCGAGCTGGGTGGCGTAGAAGTCGTGCCAGTCGCGGCTGATCAGGTCGACGCGGGCATAGCCGCGCGAGCTGAACTGCGTGCCGAAGCCGAGGACGAGCTCACGGACGAAGGGCGAGGAGATCGGTTCGTCGATCTGGGTGGTGAAGCCGGGGAGGCTCGAGCTGGTGAGGAACTCGGCCTTCTGGGCGTCGCTCAGGCTGTTGAACCAGCCGAACATCACTTCGAGCGCCTGCTGCGAGTTGAGGAGCTGGGCGGTCGGGGTATTCGCCGGATTGACGACCGGACCGGCATAGCGGTAGTTGAAGAGAGCCGGCGCACCAGCGCCGGCCGCGCCGCCGCCGACGTTACCGTCGACGATCTTCGAAACGTAGTGGCTGTAGCTGGCGTTGACGCGGTAGCGGCCGTCGCCCCGGATGTCGTAGATCGCGCCGAGGCGCGGGCTGAAGGCGCTGTCGTCAGAAACGACGTTGCCGCTCGCGTCGATCGCGTCGTTCTTGTCGTAACGGACGCCGATGTTGAAGTTGAAGTGGTTGTTGAAATCCCACTTGTCGTTCACGAAGATCGACTGGGTGGTGAGATCGCTGCCCTGGGAAAGCTCGAGGATCGGGCGATAGGTCAGGGTCGAGGAGGCGTCGAAGCGCGGGTAGACCACGCCGTTGATCAGCTGCGCGGTGCCGGTCGAGGTGACCTGGTACTGCGAGGCCGACTGGAAGTTGTTCACGAGGCGGACCTCGTTGAAGTTCTCACCGCCGACGACGAAGCTGTGGGTGCCGAGGTTCTTCGTGTTGACGAAGTAGGTGGCCTTGGCAAGGAGCGAGTCGTTGTCCCGGCGCTCCGGGGTGCAGACGCCGCAGAAGACCGGCGCGTTGAAGCGCGCGTTCGAGTCGGCGATCCAGGTGCCGCGGATCTGATCGGTGAAGCGGCCGCCCGAGTTGATGAAGGCGAATTCCTTCTCGGCGTACTGCGCTTCGATGAGCAGGTTGCTGGTCAGAACGCCGCTGTAGCTGAGGGACTTGAGCGAGTTCGGAAGCGAGCGGCTCTCGACGATCGACGCGGTGTCGTAGATCGGCGCGAAGTAGTTGTTGAACTCCGTCTTCTCGATGTCGAGGTACGACGCGATCAGGGAGTGCTGCGGGAAGAGCTGTGCCGTGACTTTCGCCTCATAGCGGCGCTCGTCGATCGTGTTCTGGAAGGTGACCGGCGCGATGCTCGGGGAGGGAGTGACGGTGGAACCGGTCGGGTCGATGCCGACGGCCGGCGCGCCGGCCGCGTCGCGGCCCGCCGCGAAGAACCAGAGGCGGTCTTTCCAGAGGTAGCCGCCGAGAGTCGCTTCGTAGATCTGGGTGATGTTGTCGACGTGGTCGGCCGTCTCGATCGGCGTCAGCTCGATCCAGTCGGCGTTGCTGAGCGAGTCACGGAACGAACCGGAGAACTCGTTGCCGCCCGACTTGGTGATCGCGGAGACCACGCCGCCGGTGAAGCGGCCATACTCGGCCGAGACCGAGCCGGTGAGGACCGTCGTCTCCTGCAGCGCGTCCTCGATGAAGAGGTCGTGCGGCTGGCCGCGCAGGTTCTCGTTGACGGTCACGCCGTTGACGAGGAAGAGGTTGTCGTATGAAGCCGAGCCGGAGATGGAGATGTTGTTGCGCGCGCCCGACTGGTTCACGCCCGGGGCGAGGATGACCGTGTCGACGATGTTGCGGCGCACCGGAAGCTCGGCGATGTCTTCCTGCTGATAGTTGCGCGAGACGTCGGTCGTCTCGAGGACGGCCGGAGCCGACGCCGTGACAGTGATCGCCTCGGCGACGCCGGTCATTCTGAGATCGGCATCCGCGCGGCTGCCGGTGGCCAGGCCGAGGTTCACGGTCTTCGTGACCTTCGACATGCCGGACAGCTCGAACGTGACGGTGTAGGCGCCCGGCGGGAGGGCCGGGAACGTGTAACCGCCACCTTCACCGGTGACCGTCGTACGAACGCCCTGCAGCGCCGGCGAGCTGACCGTGACAGTCACGCCGGGAAGCGGCGAGCCGTCGGTGGTGACGCTGCCGGTGAGCGATGAAGTGGTCTGGCCGAACGCCGAAACGGCGACCAGGGCTACCAAAGCAAATAAAAGTAAGTGACGAAATCGTGTCATATCCCCTCCTGAGGTCTTTCTGACTACAAACCGATGTTTTGGGCGAAGCAGTGAGGAGGGGTGGGAGCAGGATGCAGGCCGTACCGTGCAAACCTGTAACTGATTGATGACGCCCGCGTTAACAGAATTGGCACGTTTCGGCGATTCAATCGATTGGATTCGCGCGCGCAAAAAGCCGAATCGGGCGGCCGGTAGATAACCGAACGATTGTTTTGTTGCGTCGTCTCAGTAGTTTCCACCGTTGTGCGATCTACGACGGATTGAATTAGCACAATCCGCCGTAGATCGCGGCTGTCAAAATACGGTTACCGCCGGTTGCGACGTTCCTGTTTCGACGTCTCGAGCTGGGCCCGCTGTTCCGGCGTGAGGATCGTCAGAAGCCGCTCGCGGTGCGCCTTCTTGGCGGCCTTGAACTGCGCCTTCAGCGAGTCCATCGAGCCGCGTAGCGACTCGAGGCGCGCCGTGTCATTCGCCTCACGCGCGGTCTTCAGATCAGTACGGGCCTGGCGGAGCTGAGAGAAGAGCTGCGCGTTTTCCGTCTTGAACTGCTCGCGGAGCGTCTTGACCTGCGCCTTCTGCGCGTCGGTCAGGTTGAGCTTCGCGAACGCGCGGTCGCCGCGATGATGAGCTCCGTGGCCGTGACGGCCGCGCTTTCCTTCGAACTTCTTTCCGTCGTTGGACTGCGGAGCCGCAAACGCCAGCGTTGCGCTCAGCGTCATGGCTGCAACTGCAGTGATGGTTTTCCTGTTCATTAGTCTGGGTCCTTTCGTCTGGTTCCGTGCTGCCGTTGTTTCCAAGTCGTACGAGTAGACGCCTGGCGGGCCTCCAGTGTTTCGCCCCCGGCACGAGTTGCACGCTCGTGTCACGAACTGCGGTCCGCACGGGCGATTCGCTTGCAGAATGCCCCCAACGTGATCGACGAACGCCCCCGCTGGCACCTCGGAACGCGTGAGATCGCGCTGATCGCGGCGTTCTGGCTGTCGCTGGCGCTGCTGTCGGTGCTGAACCGCCTCTTCGATCCGCGGGGCGACGGGCTGCGCGTCATCCGCCACACCGGACCGCTGCTGCTGCCCTTCATCGAGGCCGGCTTGTGGGCCGTGCTGACGCCGCTGGTGTTCGCGCTCACCAGCCGGACATCGGCGCAGAGAAGCCGTGCCGTCCGCATCGCCGTCCTGGCCGCGTCCGGCATCCTGATCATCCTGGGTCTCGACGTGGTGCTCGAGCTGGCGCGCAGCGAGCTCCTGCCGCGCCGCCGGGGGGGAGGCTTCACGTTCGCGCCGCTGCGGGGAATGGGGCGCTTCCGCCTCCTCAACCACGCCATGCTCTTCGGCGCGGTGCTCGCGGCCGGCCTGGCGCGCGAGTACTTTCTGCGCGACCGCGACCGCCAGCGGACCTCGACGCTGCTCGAAGCGCGGACGGCGCAGCTCGAGGCGCAGCTCGCGATCGCGAAGCTCGACGCGCTGCGGATGCAGATCAATCCGCATTTTCTCTTCAACACGCTGCACGGCATCTCCGCTCTCGTGGAGCGCGATCCGTCCGGCGTGCGGCGCATGATCGCGCGCCTCAGTGAGCTGCTGCGCCGCACGCTCGACAGCCGCGGCAGCGACGAGGTGCCGCTGCGCGAGGAGCTCGCGTTTCTGCAGCAGTACCTCGACATCATGGCCGTCCGTTTCCAGGGGAGGCTCGCCGTCGAGACGACCGTCGAGCCGGCCACGACCGAGGCGCTCGTGCCGAACTTCATCCTTCAGCCGCTGGTCGAGAACGCCCTCGAGCATGGGGTGAGCCGCACCACCGGGGCGGCCGACATTGCCATCATCGCGGCGCGCGAAGGCGATCAACTCGTCCTGAGCGTGCTCGATCGCGGCCCGGGTCCGGGGGAAGCGAACGAAGGGGTCGGCCTCGCGAACACCCGCGCGCGTCTCGCCGCGATGTACGGCGACGTCGCGAACGTGACGGTCGTTGCGGCGGCCACCGGCGGGACTGCCGCAACCATCCGGTTGCCCTTCCACCTGGAGTTGCGCGCGTGACGTTGCGCGTGGTCATCGCGGACGATGAGTTTCTCGCGCGCCAGCGGCTCGAGGATCTGCTGGCGAAAGAGGGGGACGTCGAGATCGTGGCCAGCGTTGGCGACGGCGCGGCCGCCATCGAAGCGGTGCGCCAGGCGCATCCCGATCTGCTCTTCCTGGACGTGAAGATGCCGGGCCGCAGCGGCATCGACGTCGCGAGCGAGCTCGGTGACGAGCTGCCGGTGACGATCTTTGTGACGGCGTTCGACCAGCACGCGGTGAAGGCGTTCGAGCTCGAGGCGGCCGACTATCTGGTCAAGCCGTTCGATGATGAGCGTTTCGGGCAGGCCTTCCGCCGCGCGCGCCGCAACGTTGCGCTGCGCGGGACGCAGACGCCGTCCGGCGAGCAGCCGCGCTACATCGAGCGCATCCCGGTCGAGCTGCGCGGCCAGGTGCGCGCGGTGCGCGTCGACGACATCGACTACATCACCGCCAGCGGCCCGTACGCGGAGCTGCACGTGGCGGGGCGGACGTTCGCGGTGCGGGAGCGGATGCAGGCGCTCGAAGAGCAGCTCGATCCGGAGCGCTTCTTCCGCATTCACCGCTCGGCGATCGTGCGGCTGGCGATGATCGACGCGTTTCTGCGCAATCCGGGCGGCGACTACGGCGTGCGCCTGAAGAACGGCGTGGAGCTGAGCGTCAGCCGCACGCGGCGCGACGAGCTGGAAGCGAAGCTCGGGATCGCGTAAGGGCGGTTCCTCGGGTTCCTCGGGGTTCCTCGGGAGGCCCGCGCCACCTGCCGAGGAACCCCGAGGAACTCCGAGGAACCCCGAGGAACCAAAAAAGCCCCGGCCTTGCGACCGGGGCTCCAAACAGTGACTGCGCGGAAAACTTAGAAGCGCAGGCCCAGCGACACGCGATAGGTCCGCGCGGTCTGGAAGGCCGAGGTGAAGGCGTTGATCGGCGTCGACGCGGTGGCGCTGGTCGGGTTGCCGAAGTTCGCACCCTTCTGCCAGTGCGCGCCCATGTCACGGCAGACCGAGGCGGCGGCGCCCTGCGGACACTCGATCGGCGTGTCGGTGAACGGGTTGAACGCGCGGAAGTTGGTGCTGGTCGCGGCGGTCGACACCGAGGTGTTGATCACGCGCGCGGTCTTGCGGTTGAACGCGTTGAGCAGCTCGCCCTGGGCGAAGAGCTCGAAGCGGCCCGCCACCGGATAGCGGTAGTTCAGCGACAGGTCGGTCGAGCTGATGTCGTCGAGACGGAACTCGCCGCGGTCGCTGAAGTAGTACTGCTGGAGGTTGCTGTACGACACGTACGGCGCGTCGCCGAGCAACTGCGTGAGGTACGGGGTCATGTTGATGTTGGCAACGGCCGAGTACGGGGCGCCGGAGTCGAAGCTCTGCAGCACGGAGATGTTCAGCGCGCCGAGCAGCTCCGGCATCGGAACGTCGTAGCCCACCCACGCGCGGGCGCGGTGCGGCACGTCCTGGGTCAGGTAGCCGACCGGCAGACGGCGCTCGTAATCGCGGAGCTCCGGATAGCTGATCGAGCCGGGGCTGTTGCCGACCGTACCGCTGGTGGCGTTCTCCTGCTCGTCGTTGCCGCGCAGCTTCGAGTAGGTGTAGTTGAGGCCCATGTTGAAGCGGCGCGGGCGCCAGCTCGCCTGGAACTGCACGGCGCGGTAGGTGCGCTCGATGTCGTTGGTGTTCTCGACGATGGCCACGTCGTGGCGGATGCCGAGCGGGTCGGTCAGCTGCTCGTAGTGCGCACGGTCCACGCGGAAGCCGTAGAAGTCCTTCCAGTCGCGCGAGACGAGATCGATGCGCGCCAGGGCGTTGTTCGCGATCTGCACGCCGTAGCCGAGGGTGATCTCACGGACGTAAGGCGACGCCAGCTCGTCGGACATGCGGGTGTCGTAGCCGGGCACCGCGTGCGGGCTGCCGGCGCGGAGGAGCGAGAGGTTCTGGGGGCCGCACTTGCCGGCCGCGTCGCACTGGCTCATGAACCAGGAGTAAACCTGCTCGAGCACCGCACGGGTCGGAACGAGCTGCGTCGTACCCGGCTGGTTGAAGGCCGGACCGTCGTACGCGTAGTAGATGTAGCCCGGGCTGCCGGCGGCGGCTGCCGCGGTGCCGGGGCCTTCGGCGATGCGTGAAACGTAGTCGCCGTAGGAGAGGTTGAATCGGTGCTTGTTGTCGCCGAGGACGTCGTACGTCACGTTGAGGCGCGGGCTGAGACGGCTGTCATCCGAAGCGATGTTGCCGCTGGCGTCCTTCGCGTCGTTCTTGTCGAAGCGCAGGCCGGCGCTGAAGCTGAAATGCTCGTTCAGGTCCCAGCGGTCGTTGATGAAGGCCGACTGCGTGGAGAGGTCGCTCTCGTTGCTCTGCTCGGAGAGGATCGGGGTCCACACCAGGTACGACGCCGAAGCCGTGCGGCCCGGGGTGACCTGCGGATAGAGCTCGTTGCCGACGCGGGTCACGCCGTTGACGAAGAAGCGGTAGTTCGAGCCCGACTGATAGTTGTTGGCGAAGCGGTGCTCCGAGAAGTCCTCGATGCCCGCCACGATGTTGTGGTTGCCGAACTTGTTGTTGCTGAAGAAGTAGTTCGCCTTCACGATCCAGTTGTCGTTCGAGCGGGTCTCCTGATCGCAGACGCCGCAGAACGTCGGCGAGTTGTATCGGGCGTTGGCGTCGGCGCGGTTGCGGACGATCGTGCCGCGCGCAAAGTCGGTGTACTTGGAGCCCGAGCCGCGGCCGACGCCCCACTCCATGGCGGAGTAGCGGCCTTCGACCATCAGGTTGTTGGTGATGACGCCGTTGTAGATCGCGGTGAGCAGGTTCTGCGGATCCTCGCGGTCCGTCAGGCTCTCGAGGTCGTACGAGGCGGTGGTGAACTGCGAGTTGGTCACTTTCTGCTGGCGATCGAAGTACGACGCGTTGAGGTTGTGGCCGGCCGCGAGCTGCGCGGTGAGCTTGCCCTCGAGACGGCGCTCTTCGTTCGTGCTGACGGCCGACAGGGAGGTGGTGGTGCCGGGTACGGCGCGGGTGGCGACGTCCGACTCGCTGGTCGTGTCGCGGCCGGCCGTGAAGAACCAGAGCCGGTCCCGCAGGATGTAGCCGCCGAAGGTGCCTTCCCAGATGTTGTTGAGCGAGTCGATGTTCTGACGGTTGTTGGCTTCCTGCAGCGGGTTCTCCGCCGTCCAGGCGTCGTTCGAGAGGCTGCTGCGGAGCGAGCCGCTGAACTCATTGCCGCCTGACTTGGTGATCGAGTTGACGACGCCGCCGGTGAAGCGGCCGTACTCGGCGGAGATGCCGCCGGTCATGACCGTCGTCTCCTGGATCGCGTCTTCGATGAAGAGCGCCTGCGCCTGGCTGCGCACCGACTCCGTGATCGTGACGCCGTTGACCATGATCAGGTTGTCGTACCCGGGCGAGCCGGAGATCGTGAGCTGGCCGTTGGACGAGGTGTTCTGGCTGACGCCCGGCGCGAGCTGCGCCGCCGCGAGCACCGTGCGCGCGATCGGCAGCTCTTCGACCAGGTCGCTGCTGATGTTCTGCGAGACGGTCGGCGTCTCGAGCACCGACGGCGCCGAGGCTGTGACGGTGATCGCCTCGGAGACCGCCGACACCTTCAGGTCGGCGTCCGCGCGGCCGCTCTGGCCGACGCCGATCGAGACCTGCTTGGTGATCGTGCTCAGCCCCTCGAGCTCGATCCGCACGCTGTAGTCGCCGGGCGGCAGACCGGAGAAGCTGTACCCGCCGCCTTCACCGGTGACCGTGGTACGCGTCCCCTGCATGTTCTTCGACGAGATCGTCACCGTGGCACCCGGAAGGGCCACGCCGTCGGTCGTGACCGTACCGGCGAGAGACGAGGTCGTCTGGGCAACCGCGGCCGACGCGACGAGCAGCGCCAGCACGCAGATTGCGACAAAACGAATTCCGTGTTTCATTGATCCTCCTGACTGTGATTCCCTGGACCTTAAAAGTCGCGGAACTCTAGATCAGTCTTGGAGTTACACGAACATTGGTGCGCGTTAATTTGCAGGCTCGACAATTTGGTGAACGTTTCCGAAACAGGTGGTTGCGGGAGCGTCCAAAAAGTCGATTTTCTGGATCACTCCGCCGAATTTCCACAGGCTCGAATACAACCGAGGCGAGGGCGCGTTGCGGGCGCCATGAATCGGGCTTACCTCGCCGCGCTGCTCGGTGCCGCGCTGACCGCCGCGGCGCTGCTGTCCTGTGGCCGCTCCGAGCGGTCCACCACCTACGCCGGCGCGCCGGTGATCGTCGTCTCGATCGATACGCTGCGCGCCGACCGCCTGCCGGCGTATGGATACAAGGGAGTGGCGACGCCGGCGCTCGATGCGCTGCGCGCCGACAGCGTCCTCTTCGAGAACGCCTACGCGCACGTGCCGCTGACGCTGCCGTCGCACGCGACGATGCTCACCGGGACCCTGCCGCCGGCGAACGGGGTGCGCAACAACATCGGTTACCGCTTCGACGCGTCGCAACCGCATCTGCCGGGCGCCTTGCGCGCGAGCGGTTACAAAAGCGGCGCGGCGGTTTCGGCGTACGTACTGCGCGGCGCGACCGGGCTGCGCAACGCGTTCGACTTTTACGATGATGGCATCGCCGCTCAGGCAGAGGTGCCGGTCGGGATGCTGCAGCGCCCCGGCGTCGACGCGCTACGCGCGGCGCAGACGTGGATCGACGCGCAGGGGAGCTCACCGTTCTTCTTTCTGCTGCACATCTTCGAGCCGCACACGCCGTACGAGCCGACCTATGACGCCGACGTCGCCGCGGCCGATCGCGTGGTCGGCGAGCTGACGTCGTACCTCAAGGCGCGCGGCCTGTACGACAAGGCGGTCGTGGTGATCCTCTCCGATCACGGCGAGGGCCTCGGCGATCACGGCGAGGACGAGCACGGGATCTTTCTCTATCGCGAGGCGCTCCACGTGCCGCTCTTCGTCAAGCTCCCCGGCAACGCCCGCGCGAACACGAGCGTGAAGAATCCGGCGCAGCTCATCGACCTCTTCCCGACCATTGCCGCACTCGCCGGCGCGAATGTGCCGGCCGATCTTCCCGGCGCGTCGCTGCTCGACCTCGACTCAAAACCTGCGCGCGCCGTCTACGCGGAGACGCTCTACCCGCGCATTCACCTCGGCTGGTCGGCGCTGCGTTCTTTAGTGGATGCCAAGCATCACTTCATCGAAGCGCCACGCGCCGAGCTGTTCGACGTCACCTCGGATCCGCGCGAGCAGCGCGATCTCGCCTCGACCGAACGCCGCACCGCCGCCCGCTTCCGCGAGCTGCTGCAGCCCTACGGCGATCTCGCGGCGCCGGTCACGAACATCGACCCGGAGGAGGCGGCCAAGCTCGCCGCCCTCGGCTATCTCGGCAGCGCCACCACCGCCACCGGTCCGCTGCCCGACCCGAAAGAGCGCATCGGCGACCTCCGCGCCGTGCGCGAAGCCGCGCACAGTGCGACTCGCGGAGAGGTGCTCGCCGCCATCGCGTCGTTGAAGAGCGTCGTTGCGCGCAGTCCGCACTTTACCGATGCGTGGGTGCTGCTCGCGCAACAGCAGGAGCAGGCCGGCGAATACGGCGACGCGGTCGAGAGCTACCGCCGCGCCATGCAGCTCTCGCCGTCGCTCGTTCCCGAGCTGGCGTTGTCGCTCGCCGCCACCTACACGAACCTCGGCAATCTCGACGAGGCGGAAAAGAGCGCGAACGCCGTCGCGAAAACGAGCGGCGCCGCGGCGAGCGTCGCGCTCGCGCGCATCGCCCTCACCCGCGGCAACTTCGCCGATGCCGAGCGCCACGCCCGCACCGCCCTCGACGACGCCACCCAGCGCGATCGCGCCCGCGTGCTGCTGGCGGAGGCGCTCGGCGGCCAGCAGCGTTTCGCCGAAGGCCTGTCGGTGCTGAGCGACATGAAGCCCGTAGTCGGCGCGCACTTTGTGCGCGGCGATCTCCTCGCGCGGATGAATCGCCTCGACGAAGCCAAAGCCGCATTCCGTGCCGAAATCGCCGCCTTCCCGCGCGAGCGCCGCGCCTACGCCAGCCTCGCCGTCGTGCAGTGGATGGAAGGCGATCGCGCCGCCGCTCGCGCGACGTTGAGCGAATTCACCCGCGCCCTGCCGGTGCCGGCATCGCGTGCGTTCGCGGACAAAGTATTGAGCGAGCTCGCACGCTGATCTGATCTGGACTGCGGTGGCAACGCCGCCGCCCACACCACACCGGCCACCGCTTCGATCGCCTACAGCCGCGCGCCGAAGCCGATCCGCCACGAACGCGCATCGCGCAGCATGTCGAGCGCTTCGAGCTTCACGAACGGGACGATCCGCGAGCGCGCGAAGCCGTACGTGACGGCCAGATCGAGTGCGAACGCCTGGTCGTAGCGCGTCATGACGGCAATGGTCGTGTCGTGCTCGAGCAGCGGCGGGTCGATGAGCATCCATGCGGCGGCGGTGACGTCGCGGCCGGCGTAGCGGGCCAGGCCGCCGAAGGTGAAGAGCAGCCAGCGGCCCGCTCCGTCGGCGACGAGCTCGAGGTCGTCATCGCGATGCATTGCCGTCGCGCGCAGATACCCACCGCGCAACTGCTGCGCAAACGCGGCCCCGAACTCCTCGCGCCGGTGGTCGTGCCAGCCGGCAAATCGTCCGAACGCGGCACCGACGCGCGGCGCCACCTTGCCGTCGTCCACCCGCAGCACCGCTTCGATCGAAACGTCGTCGAAGGCCACGCGATCGCTGACGAAGAAGCGCTCCCGCTCACCGCCCGCGCTCAGCTCGTGTCCGTTCGCGAAGAGGAACAGCTGCCCCGCGGCACCGTGCCGCGACCCGGTGGCGAAGGTGGTCAGCCGCTCGCCCGTATGCAGCCAGCTCGCGCCGGCGGTGTCGTGCGCGAAAACGCTGAGCGTGTCGCGCTGCGTTGCGGCGAGCGTCGCGCGGGTATGCCCGGTCGTTGCTCCGTCGCGCGAGAGGGCGAAGCCGTACAGCCAGAGACGCTCCTCGATCGCCACGCCGCCTGCCGCCGCCTCGAACGTCTCGCGATCGTCTTCCGCGAACGTGGCGCGAACCGATGCGCCGCTGTCGCGGGTGGCGATGACGAGCGGCTCGTCGAACTGCGGCGTGCTGATCGGGATGGCCAGCTCGCGGACTGCATCCAGCGGGACGTCCACTCTTGCGCGCTGCTCATCGACGCGCAGCGCGGTGGCCACCCGATCGAGCGGCAGCGCGTTCAACGTCTCGCCGTCGACCGAGAAGACGCTGCGCGGCTCCACGAGCACGCTGCGCTCGGAGGCCGAACTGGAGACCGCCTCCTCTTCCTCGCTCGGCTCGAGCAGCACGTCGACGCGGGTCTGCTCGCCGATGTGCAGCTCCGCGCGCCGGGTGATGGTCTGATGTTTCGCCAGCGCGAAGGTGACGTCGTAGACGCCGGGCGACAGCGCCGGCATCCAGTACCGGCCGTTGCGATCGGTCTTCGTCTCGATTCGGTTCAGATAGACGCTCACCCCCGCGAGCGGCGCGCCCCCGGTGGTGGTGACGCGGCCGCCGAGGGACGAGAGTGGCGCCAGCGCGAACAGCGGGCTCGCGAAGAAAAGGGCGAGGACGAGAAGCCGTCGCATGCTGCAAGTCACGTATCACCTGCAAACTTTATCCCGACCGTAGGGAGGGATCTTTGGTGCCATCGCGCTGCAGCCGGCAGAGGCGCGATGGCACCGAAGATCCCTCGCTGCGCTCGGGATAAACTGCGGAGGAAGAGCACTCAGCGGCTCAACTGGCGATAGCGGATGCGATGCGGCTGCGTCGCTTCGGCGCCGAGGCGCCGTTTCTTGTCTTCCTCGTACTCGCTGAAGTTGCCGTCGAAGTAGTAGACCTTGCTGTCGCCTTCGAAGGCGAGGATGTGCGTCGCCACGCGGTCGAGGAACCAGCGGTCGTGGCTGATCACGATCGCGCAGCCGGCGAAGTTTTCGAGCGCTTCTTCGAGGGCGCGCATGGTGTTCACGTCCAGATCATTCGTCGGCTCGTCGAGGAGCAGCACGTTCGCCCCTTCCTTCAGCATCTTCGCGAGGTGCACGCGATTGCGCTCGCCGCCGGAGAGCACGCCGACCTTCTTCTGCTGATCGGAGCCGGAGAAGTTGAAGCGCGCCACGTACGCGCGCGACTGGATCTCGCGGGGGCCGAGCTGAATGATGTCGCCGCCGCCGGTGATCTCTTCGAAGATGGTCCGGTCGGGATCGAGGGTGCGGTTCTGGTCGACGTAGCCGACCTTCACCGTCTCGCCGAGGCGGATGGAGCCGGCGTCCGGCTTCTCCTGGCCGACGATCATCCGGAAGAGGGTGGTCTTGCCGGCACCGTTCGGGCCGATCACGCCGACGATGCCGCCCGGCGGCAGCTGGAAGGTCATCCCGTCGATGAGCAGCTTGTCGCTGTAGCCCTTGGCCACGTCGTTCGCTTCGATGACCACATTACCGAGGCGCGGGCCGGGCGGGATGTAGATCTCCAGCTCCTGGATTTTTTCCTTCGACTCCTGATTGAGGAGGTTCTCGTACGCGTTGATGCGCGCCTTCCCTTTGGCGTGGCGCGCTTTCGGCGACATCTTGATCCACTCCAGCTCGCGCTCGAGGGTCTTCTGCCGGTTCGACTCCGTCTTCTCTTCCTGCTGCAGGCGGTTCCTCTTCTGCTCGAGCCAGGAGGAGTAGTTGCCCTTCCAGGGGATGCCCTCGCCGCGGTCGAGCTCGAGGATCCAGCCGGCGACGTTGTCGAGGAAGTAGCGGTCGTGCGTGACGGCGATGACGGTGCCGGCGTACTGCTGGAGATGCTGTTCGAGCCACTGCACGCTCTCGGCGTCGAGATGGTTGGTCGGCTCGTCGAGGAGCAGGATGTCGGGCGCCTGCAGCAGCAGCTTGCAGAGCGCGACGCGCCGCTTCTCACCGCCCGACAGCACCGAGACCGGCGTGTCGCCCGGCGGGCAGCGGAGGGCGTCCATGGCCATTTCCAGCTTCGAGTCGAGGTCCCACGCGCCGGAGGCGTCGAGCTTGTCCTGCACCTTCGCCTGCCGGTCCATCAGCTTGTCCATGTCAGCGTCGGGATCGCCGAAGGCGTTGTTGATCTCGTCGAACTCGCGCAGCAGGTCCATGATCGGCTGCACCCCCTGCTGGACGACTTCCAGCACGGTCTTCGACTCGTCGAGCTGCGGCTCCTGCTCGAGAAAGCCGACCGTGTAGCCGGGGGAGATGACGGTCTCGCCGAGGTGATCCTTGTCGACGCCGGCCAGGATGCGCAGGAGGCTCGACTTGCCGGAGCCGTTCAGACCGATCACGCCGATCTTGGCGCCATAGAAATAGGAGAGGTAGATGTCTTTCAGGACCTGCTTTTTGGCGTGGAACTTCGAGACACCGACCATCGAGTAGATGATCTTGTTTGGTTCGGGTTGAGCCATAGGGGGCGGATTCTAAGCAGAATGCTCGTACTTCACCAGCAGATGAGGAGACGACGGGGGGCCTCCGGCGGCCGGGGCCATCGGCCCCGGACCCCTTTGGTGGGCCCAGCCTCCGCGAGCGCAGCGTCGTATCTCGCGACAGCGTGTCGCGGAGGCTGGGCCAACCAACGGGTCCGGGCCCGCGGCCCGGCCGCCGGAGGCCCTCGTCGTTCCCTGATCTGTTGGCGCATCCATGGATTGCGTGAACGTGAAAAAGTTACGCGTGAACGGGAACACGTCACGCGTGAACGTCATCCATGGATGACCTTCGCGTCAAAACGTCAGAGCTGAAAGTGATCCATGGATGACTTTCGCGTGAAGAAACTTCACGTGAGTCTCGAATGGAGGACCGTGAACGTCATCCATGGATTGCATTCGCGTGAAAAAGTTCGACCTGCATGTCGAATCGAGTCGCGTGAACGCAATCCATGGATGCGTGAATGTCCAATCGAAGCCGGTGAACGCAATCCATGGATGACGTTCACGTGAGCGAAGGTCACCCATCCGACTTGCCACAGCTCGTTCACCATTCGGTGCACGGCTCCGCTGCGATCATGCGCGGCGCATGTCCGACCTCATCCTGACCGGTGCTTCACGCGGTATCGGCCGCTCGCTCGCTCTGCAGCTCGCCGCCACCCGTCCGAACGACCGCCTGCTCCTCGTCTCCCGCGACAAGGGACGGCTCGACGCGCTGGCCGGTGAGATCGGCGGCCGCGCGGTGGTCCTGCAGGCCGATCTGGCCACGATCGCCGGGGCGCGCGCGGCGGGGGAGCGGCTGGCGCTCGCCATTCAGCCCGGCACGACGCTGATCCACAACGCCGGCATCTGGCCGCACAAGCGCGAGCTGACCGCGGACGGCCTCGAAGCGGCCTACGCGACCAACGTCGTCGCGCCGCTGCAGCTGCAGCAGCCATTGATCGCCAGCGGGAAGCTGTCGCGCATCCTGGCCGTCGGCGCGGGGCTGATGATCAAGGGGAGGTTCGACAGACTGCGCACGCCGGACGGTGACGATTTCTCCAGCATCCGCACCTACTGTTCGACCAAGCTCGCCTTCGCCATCGCCATGCGCGACGTCGCCGCGGCCCATCCGGAGCTCGACGTCGCGGTCGTGCACCCGGGCGTCATCCGCACCGACCTCGGCGCGCGTCCGGGCCCGATCGGCTGGCTGCTGAACCTCGTCAAGAAAAAGTGGGAAGCGCCGGAGGTCGCGGCGCAGCGGCTCGCGCGCATCCTGGCGAAAGAGCGCTGGTCGCCCGCGGGGGAGGCGCGCTGGATGATCGAGGAGAAGGAAGAGCCGTGGCCGGCCGTGGCCGAGGATGAGGCGACGCGGGCGGCGGTGCGCGAAACGACCGCGGTTATGCTCTCCGGCTCATGAGCAACGAACGGAACGACGAATTCCTGCGAGCAGCCATCGAAGAAGCGCGCGCCGGCCTCAGTGAAGGCGGCATCCCCATCGGCTCGGTGATCGTGCACGACGGCAAGATCATCGGCCGCGGTCACAACCGCCGGGTGCAGCGCGGCAGCGCGACCCTGCACGGCGAGATGGACGCGCTCGAAAACGCTGGCCGTCTTCCCGCGAAGACGTACCGCGAGAGCATCATTTACACGACCCTCTCCCCCTGCTCGATGTGCTCCGGCGCGATCCTCCTCTACGGCATCCCCCGCGTGGTCATCGGGGAGAACCAGACCTTCCTCGGCGAGGAGGATCTCCTCCGTGCGCGTGGCGTGCAGCTGGAGGTCGTGAACGACGCCGAGTGCGTCCAGCTGATGACCGATTTCATCGCGGCGCGGCCGGAGCTCTGGAACGAAGACATCGGCGAATGACCCACGCAGATGGGTCAATATTGGACATTTGGTTCCATTCGTGACCCGTCACGAGTAGCATACCGAGCAGTGGAAGTCGTTCAAACCACGGTAGATCCTTCCCCCGCCGGAATCGGCACTTTCGTTGCCCCTGTCTGACCGATCCCGAAAGGAGAGGAAGCATGTCCGAGCTGGTCACCCGCGAGCTCGTTCGCGGCCGTATTGCCGTGACCGACAGTCTGCGCTACGCCGTGTCGTTCTCCGGTAACGGAGGCCGCCCCGCCGACGCCGATCTGGTGCGCTTCACCCTCCATTTCTACGCCCGCGTCCTCTACGAGATGGTGCACGCCCACCGCTCGGTGCGCGACCTCCCGGCGAAAGTGGAGGAGCTCGCCTCCAAGCCGTTCGAGTTCGGATCGGCCATGCGCATCCACGCCATGGACGCCCCCGACGCGCTCGAGGCCGTCCTCCTCGCCACCGGCTACCGCCGCTACGACCTGCAGGCCGATTTCACCGGCCGCAGCGAGGCGGTGCTCAAACGCGCCCTCCTCTCCGTCATCGAAACCGTCCTCCGCACCGCCACCGACGACCTCCGCAACGTCCTGACCACCGCGCTGCTCAACATGAACGTCTCCTACGGCGTCACGCACCGCTACGCCGACGTGAAAAGCATCGCGGAAGTGCCGGCGATTGCGTATCAGGCGGCGATGTTTGTTTGAAGGTGGCTCTTGGCTGTTGGCTGTTGGCTCTTGGGGGTATACGGTCGGCTCCGCGCAGAGAACTACAGCGTCGCACACCGAACGGCTGTAGCTCTGTGCGCGGAGCCGACCGTGCACCCCCAACAGCTAACAGCCAACAGCCAAGAGCCGGTTCTCCTCAGTGAACCATCGAGCTCGCCGGCACCGTTTCCAGCCGCGCGTCGTTCCTCAGCACTTCCGCGGCGCCTTCCGCAAAGGCTACCACCACCAGGGTCTGGTCGTCTTCCGGTGGGCGGTTGTGCGTGAACTTGCGGACGGCGTGGAGCATGGCTTTCTTCATCTCCTCGGCGCCCAGATGGCCGTTGGCGATGATGGTCTGCTCGAAGCGTTCGAAGCCGAAGGGGTTGCCGTCGTCGTCGATCGCTTCGATCAGGCCGTCGCTGTAGAGGATCAGGCGGTCGCCGGCGAAGAACTCGACCACGTGCTCGCGGAAGGGCTCGCGGCGCTTCACCCCGAGAGGAAAGCCCCAGGAGGAGAGCGCTTCGATCTTCCCCGATTCGGCGCGATAGACGTACGGATCGTGATGGCCGGCGGTCGCGAAGCGCAGCGTCTGCGTGCGCGGGTCGAGCAGGCCGAAGAAGAACGTCATCAGGATGCGTTTCGGCGCGGTCCGGATCACGATGTCGTTCAGCACGTCGAGCACCGCGCGCGGCGAGGCGTCGTAGTCGACCTGCACGAGCAGCGCGGACTTGGCCATCGCCATGACGATGCCGCTGGTCAGCCCGTGGCCGGAGACGTCGCCGAAGGCGATCCCGATCTCGCCGGTCGGCTGGTGGAGAAAGTCGAAGTAGTCGCCGCCGATCTCGGTGGCGGCGCGGTAGTGCGACGAGACCTCCGCGCCGACGAGCAGCGGCGGCTCGAGCGGCAGCAGCGCCGCCTGGATGCGGTTCGCCGCGTCGATCTCCGCCTTCACCCGCTCGCGCTCGACGATGCGGCGCACGTGCGGCGCGATGTCTTCGTGTTGATAGAGCACCTCGCGCCGGGTCATCAGCGCGACGATCCCCCACACCAGCACGCCGACGAACGGCACCGCCATCGCAGTGGCGAGATCGTTCCGCAGGTTGCCCGCAGACGCCGTGAGCAGCGGTAATCCGAGCGTCAGCAGCGTCCCGCCGAAGACCGCCGTCGAGGCGGTGAGCAGGTCGTATCCGAGGAACACAGCGATGGCGACGGCGATCCCGCCGAAGCCGAAGAGCAGGCGCCAGAATGCCGGCTCGACCGGCACCTCGGTCGTTCCGGCGATCACGCCGAGTGCCGCGGCGAGGATGATCCCAACCGGCAGCATCCGCCGGCTCTTGGTCCACGCCAGCACGAACAGCAGCACGCCGACGGCGACGATCGGCGCCTCGGTCAACGCGTGCAGCAGCAGTTGCAGCGGACCGCCGAGGTAGAGGATCTCGATCGTCCCGGTGCCGGGGCCGACCCACGCTTTCCCGATGGCCACCGGGATCAGCGAGACCAGGAAGGCCATGGCCGCGACAGCCGGCGCGAAGAGCACGCCGCGCATCAGCGAGCGGCCGACGGTTGCGTTCAACGGATCGCGGCGGAGGATCGCGTCGAACGAGGCGAGCTTGTCGCCCCAGCGCTCGCGCGCGTACGACTCGCCGACCGCCCACGCCAGGAAGAGCGAGACCGCCAGCGGAATGTCGATGAAGAGGAACTTGAAGCCGACGAACGCCCACGAGGTGGTGCGCGCGTCGAGCGCTCCCATGCCGATGCCGTCGGCGGCCGCGGGGCGCATCAGCAGCGACACCAGCAGCGCGAGCACGATGTACGTGCCGAAGACGAAGCTGGCCGTCTCCACGCCCACCTCTCCCGCGTGGTACTTGCGAAGGAAGATGATCAGCAGCACCAGCAGCATCACGAACAGCGTCGTGAAGCCGGCCAGCGTGCTGGCGATGTCGCCGCCGCTCTCGCCGAGGTACGAACGGCCGTCCGCGTACTCTTCGACCAGCTCCCAGCCGGCGAAGCGCTCGCCCGCAAAGTAGACGTAGAGGTACGGCACGACGCCGTCGACCACGAGTTGCGGCCGCACCTTGTAGCGGAAGATCCAGTCGGTCCGGCCGCGCAACACGGTCGGCCGCGCCGATTCGAACTCGGGGAACGGGGCGCCGCGGAAGGAGCGCGATTGGACGAACGCGTCGGCGCGGCCGCGCAGCTGTCCCTCGGTCGGATTCGTTCCCGCGTCCTCCGCCCGCAAGCGCAACCGCGCCCCGGTCACCTCGCCGCTGCGCGCACCGATCACGACGTGACCGGCGGGGGGGAACTTGTCGGTGCCCAGCTGGTAGTACGTGACGCGATAGGAGCTGAGGCGCGGGCCGAGGACCGGATCGTCCCACGCATCCGCGCGACGGGGGTCCTGACGCAGCTCTTTATTGACGATCGGCGACGACGTCCAGGTCAGCGACGACCAGGTGCGATCGAGCGGGATCCCGATCTGCTGCGCGGTGCGATCCGCCGCCGCCTGCGCCTCCGGGCGGGTCACGCTGGTCCCCTTCGGCTGGCCCGGACGGAACAGCGGCAGCAGCAGAAAAAGGGCCACGATCCCGCCGCAAAAGGCGACGTAAGGAAGGTACCGTTTCATCGACCTGGGCATCATAACCGGCTGATCCGCACCAGACCTCTTACGTTGGGACGAGGTGGTTGGTTGCTGTGATGGACGCGCGAGATCGGGAAAAGTTGCGGGGGGAGGACAGGCATTCAGCTGTTCAGCTGTTCAGCTTCTCAGCTGCTCAGCTTCTCAGGCGGAGCACCACGTGAATCGCCTGAACAGCTGAATGGCTGAGCAGCTGAACAGCTGAACACTCGGGTGGCCGACGTTTAGTGGTTGTCGCCTGTCGAGCTGTTGAGCTGTTGAGCTATTGAGCGAGGAAGCGATTGATGGTCAAAAACACTTCTCGCTCAACAACTCAACAGCTCCGTCCCCCTGAAAAGCTGAGTAGCTGAACCGCTGAGCAGCTGAGCACCTGGGTGCTGTCGACTTGTCGAGCTGTCGACTTGTCGAGCTGTTGAGCTATTGAGCTATTGAGCGAGGAAGTTGTTGATGCTCAAAAAACACTTCTCGCTCAACAGCTCAACAGCTCAACAGCTCCGTCCCCTGAGCAGCTGAGCAGCTGAGCAGCTGAGCAGCTGAGTAGCTGAACAGCTGAGTCGCTGAGCCGCCGAACATCCGGCCCGCTGACCCGCTACACTCCCCCGCACATGCCGCTCGCGACCGACCGCCGTGCCACGTACGCGCTCGCGATCCTCACGTTCATCAACCTCTTCAACTACGTCGATCGCTGGGTGATCGCGGCGATCCTCGAGCCGATGAAGGCGGAGCTCGGGCTCACTGACAGTCAGCTCGGGTGGATCGGCTCCGGGTTCATCATCGTCTACGCGCTCACCTCGCCGCTCTTCGGCTGGCTGGGCGACAAGCGCGCGCGCCCGCCGCTGATCGCCCTCGGCGTCGCGATCTGGAGCATCGCCACCGGTCTGGCCGGTTTCGCGCGCGGCTTCTGGACGCTCTTCATCGCCCGCTCGACGGTCGGCGTGGGGGAGGCGGCGTACGGCACGATCGCGCCCGCGCTCCTGGCGGACCAGTTTCCGATCGAGCGGCGCGGCCGGGTGCTGGCGATCTTCTTCATGGCCATTCCGGTCGGCTCCGCGGCCGGCTACGTCCTCGGCGGGCTCGCCGATCAGCAGTTCGGCTGGCGTGCCGCCTTCTGGATCGCCGGCTTTCCGGGGCTCATCCTCGCCGCGCTGACGCTTTTCGTGAAAGACCCGCCGCGCGGGCAGCACGACACCGGCCACACCGTGCGCGTGAGCGGCAACGCCTACCGCGATCTGCTTCGCAACCGTCCGTACGTGCTTTCGGTCCTCGGCTACGGCATGTACACGTTCGCCCTCGGCGGCCTAGCGTACTGGATGCCAGCCTTCCTCGAGCGCTCCCGCGGCATGGCGCGCGCCGACGCGACCGTGACGTTCGGCGCGATCGTGATCGTCACCGGCTTCGTCGGTACGGCGCTCGGCGGTCTCCTCGGCGACTGGCTGCTGCGCCGTACCAAACAGTCGTACCTCTGGGTCTCCGGCATCGCCACGATCGTCGCCGCACCGATGACGCTGATCGGCCTGACCAGCGAAACGCCGGCCATTTACTTCACCGCACTCGCCATCGCCGAGGTGCTGATCTTCATGTGCACCGGCCCGATCAACTCCGCCATCGTGAACGTCGTCTCGCCGCTCGAGCGCGCGACGGCGGTCGGGCTGTCGGTGCTGACGATGCACGTCCTGGGCGACATTCCGGCGCCGCCGCTGATCGGCTTCCTCTCCGATCGCAGCTCGCTCGAACAGGCTTTCCTGATCATCCCGGTGGCGATCCTCGCGGCGGGGCTGATCTGGAGCTATGCCGCGTGGCGGGGAGAGCGTGCGGGCGCGTAACGCGATCACGGCGCTGCTCCGCTTCGCGCTGCGGATCTTCTACCGGCGCATTGAAGTGGTGGGCATGGAGCGGGTGCCGGCCGATCGCCCGGTGATCTTCGCGGTCAATCATCCGAACGGCCTGGTCGACCCGCTCTTCGTGATCTGCTTCGTCCCGCGCGCGGTGTCGTTCCTCGCCAAAGCGCCGCTCTTCGGATATCCGCTCATCGGCTGGATCGTGCGCTCGCTCGATGCCATTCCGGTCTATCGCAAGCAGGACAACACGAAGGGGACGAACGCGGAGACGTTCGCCAAAGCGCGTGAGGTGCTCGGCCGCAACGGCAGCATCGCCATCTTCCCCGAGGGCACCACGCACAGCGACCCGCAACTGCGCGAGCTGAAGACCGGCGCCGCACGTATCGCCCTCGGCGCGAACGTCGCGAACCTGACCATCGTCCCGACCGGCATCTACTACAAGGCCAAACAGATCTTCCGCAGCGACGCGCTGGTGGTGTTCGGCGAGCCGCTCACCTTCGTCGACGCGTCGGAGGAGGATACGGCCGCGGTCGAGGCGCTGACCGACCGCATCGACGCCGCGCTCGACAGCGTCACGCTGCAGGCCGACTCGCGCGCCGCGCTCGATCTCATCGCGCTGGCGGAAGACATCTTCACGCTCGACGACGACCAGCCGCTGGCCGAGGAACTGGAACTGCGCCGCCGCTTCATCGACGGCTATCACCACCTCGCTGCCCACGATCCCGCGCGCCTCGATCGCGTCGTCTCGCAGTTCATCCAGTTCGAGGCCGAAATGGAGCGGGCCGACCTCGACGTCGACGAGCTCCGCCCCCGCCTCGACGCAAAGACCATCTTCCGCGTGGTCGTTCTCCTGCCGCTGGCGATCGTTGGTGCGATCGTGAACTACCCGACTTACCGCCTGATCGGCCTCCTTGCGCGCAAGTTCGCGAAAGAGGCGAGTGAGCTGGTCGCCACGATGAAGTTCATCGGTGCGCTGGCGCTCTACCCGCTGACCTACCTGCTCATCGCCGGCCTGATATGGCGGGCAGTCGGTCTGATCCCCGCTGTAGCGACCCTGCTCGTGCTCCCGATTCTCGCGCTGATCGCCTTGCTGATCTTCGAAGACCTCGACCGCACCATCGGCCGCGCCCGGGCGATCCTGTTGCGCCGCAACGCCCTGCAGCGCCTGCGCGCACGGCGGCGTGAGTTGAAGCAGGAAGTGATCCGGATCGCCGAAGAAATCGGCGTGTAGGGGGGAGTGGGTCCTTCGTCGCTTCGCTCCTCAGGATGACTCGAAGAGCTGTAGCATCAGTGGATGCGGAACATCGTCGCGGCGCTGTTGGCGCTCGCCCTGACGGGCTGTGCGTCGGTTCTGTGTGACGTCGAGGCGAAGAAATCGGACTTCGTCCGCCTTCGCTACTCGCAGGGACGCACCGCGACCTTTCGCTACCTCGGAGCGGGCGGGTGGCTGATCCGGCGGGGCGATGATGTCGTGCTGACGGCGCCGTTTTTCTCGAATCCGTCGCTGTGGAAACCGCTGGCGCGGCGCAACGAAAAAGCGATTGACGAGCAGCTTCAGCACATCACCGCCGACCTGCCGGACGTCGACGCGGTCGTCGCCGCACACGCCCATTACGACCACCTCATGGACCTGCCGTACATCCTGCCGAAGCTTCCGGTCCGGGCGCCGATGATCGGCGGGAAAACCGTGTGCAACACGCTCTATTCGGTTTTGAAGGAGCAGCGGCGCGACTGCCAGCGCGAGCTGACCCGCGGCAACATCCGCATCCGTGCGTTCGACTCGCAGCATGCGCCGCACTGGCGCTTTGGGGTCAAGCTGCAGTTGCCGTGGCCTTACAACGAGCCGCTCGCGAGCGTGCCGACGCGAGCGTTCTTCTTTCGTGAAGGGGAGCCGCTCTCATACGTCATCGACTTCATGGAGAACGGGACGGAGGAGGTCGCGCTGCGCGTCTACTACACCGACGCTGGCGCAGATCCCGGCTTCGGCATTCCCGACGTGCAGGACATCCACGTGGCCATCCTCACCGTAGCGTCGTTCTCTTTCGTGAAAGACCAGCCGCAAACGATCGTCCACGAGCTCGGTCATCCGAAGCACCTTCTTCTCGGCCACTGGGAAAACTTCTTCTGGCCCGCCCGCAACGACGGCTGCCGCGTACCGTTCACGGACGTGAAAAAGTATCTCGAGCAGCTGAAGGGCGAGAGCCTCACCCTGCCCGACCGCCGCGCCCTCATCACCATCGAATACTGAGCAAAAAAAAAGCGCCGGCTTGCCCCGGCGCTTTTCCTACAGCTGGTTGAAACGTTTCGACTAGGTCGTGGTCGTGGAGACCGTGCCCGTCGCCGCGGTGTCGGTGGTCGTGCCGGTGCCCGACGTGTCCGTCGTGCTCATCGTGGTGGTGCTCGCGTCCGTCGAGGTCTCGGAGGACATCGTGGTCGTCGAGGTCGTCTCGGTCTGGACCACGGCCGTGTCGGTCGCGACGGTGTCGGTCACGACGGTGTCGGTCGCTTCCTGCTCTTTTTTGCAGGCGCCGAGGGTGACGACGAGGAGAACGAGGACGAGGGCAATCGTAAGTTTCTTCATTTGTGCTGCTCCTTCTTTTCTGGTTGCGGATTTCGTGACTTCAGAAAGGCGCAATCTCCTGGGCTGCCAGATCACCTCCCTGCTCATGTAACGCTTCCGGGTAGATCATAGCGAATGTCATGCCTGAGCTGGCTTTTATTGTGCCGGGACGGCCGAGCGCAGGAACTGGAGGACATCCTCGCGCAGCTTCCGGTGCGCCTCGCGGTCGATGTACATCATGTGCCCCCCCGCGTAGTAGGCCATCGAGACGTTCTTCCGCAGCGACGGCTCGAGCTGCATCCGCGCGAACGTCCAGTGCGTCGCGGCGAACGGCGTGGCCAGGTCGTAGTAACCGTTGGCCACGAAGACTTTCATGTGAGGGTTCTGGGCCATCGAGGCGCGCAGGATCTCGCTGACGTCGAGGTAGCGGTTCGAGTAGCGGTCGTAGCTCCACGGCCGGACCTTGCCGGTCAGGATCTCGTACGGCAGGTCGGTCTCGAACCGCAGCGACCGGCGGACGTAGTCGTTCAGCACCGCCGTGTACTCGCCGTAGATTGCGGAGTAAGACGGGTCCTGATCGGTCTCCTCGCCGGCCGCATCGCGATCCACACCGGTGAACCGCGAGTCGAGCCGGCCCGCCGCCAGACGCTGGTCGCGCAGCAGTTCCTTGTCGAAGCGGTTGATCTCGACGCGGAGGTTGGTCTGTTCGATGTAGCGCGGTGTGAGGCCGGTGAAGCGCGCCAGACGCTCGCTCACCGTGCGTCTCTCCTCCGCGGTGATCGCGTCGCCCTTCATCAAGGCCGCGGTGTACTCGCCGAGGGCGAAGCGCTCCGACTCCGCCACCACGCGCTCGAGCGGCATCGCCTGCAGATCGGCCGTCAGCCGCTTGTGGTACCAGGCGGTCGCGGTGTAGGTCGGCAGGAAGAGGATGTACGGCAGGTCGTTGCCGGCGTCGAAGCGCGCGCTGCTGAAGTTGAGGATCGACGAGATCAGCATGATCCCGTTGAGGTAGTAGCCCTGATCGTGCAGCCACCCGGCCAGGCCCGCCGCGCGCGTGGTGCCGTAGCTCTCGCCGGCCAGAAACTTCGGCGACGACCAGCGCTCGTAGCGCGTCGTCCAGAGGCGAATGAACTCGCCGACCGACTCCACGTCCGCTTCCACGCCGTGAAACTTCTTGGCCTGATCGAACGGAATCGCGCGCGAGAAGCCGGTGGTCACCGGATCGATGAAGACCAGGTCGGTCGCGTCGAGAACCGAGAACTCGTTCTCCACGTGCCGGTACGGCGGCGGCGCGGCATGTCCTTCGTCATCCGCGTAAACCACGCGGCGCGGACCGAAGGCGCCCATGTGCAGCCAGACCGACGACGAGCCGGGGCCGCCGTTGAAGGTGAAGGTGATCGGGCGGCGCGACGGGTCGGCGCCATCTTTGGTGTACGCAACGAAAAAGAAGCTGGCCCGCGGCGTTCCGTCGTCGCTGCGCAGCACCATCGTGCCGGCGCGCGCCGTATATTTGATGGTCTCGCTGCCGATACGCATCGTGTGCGACGTCGTCGAGATGTGGTCGCGCGTGTCTCTGTCGTCGCGGGTCGTTTCCTTTTTCTCGCCTTTTTCCGCTTTTTCGACAGCCGCCTGCCTCTCCTGCGCGATTGCCGCTGTGCCGCACGTCACCATCAGCAGCACCGCAAGAAAATGCTTCATCGATGTCTCCTTCATGCTCACCGTTTTGTGATGGCGGAATCGTACCCGCAGCACGTATAGATCGGGGTGAGCATGTTTCGCAGAATCGCCCTCCTCTCTCTTCTCGTCCTCGCCGCCGTTCCGCTGACCGCTTCCAAGCGCCGCGCGTCCGGTCCGTCGCGCTCGTTTCCCCCCTGTTCGATGGTGATGGGAACCGGTGCGGTCACGTTCACCACCAATGAAGGACGGACGCTTGCGCCGACTTCAGAGGGCATGCGCGGCATCGCCTACACCTACGGCCTCGTCGCACAGCCCGACGCGCCCGACACGCTGATGGCGTGGCATGCCGACGACCTCCTGCTCTCCACCGACGCCGGCTGTTCATGGCGTGTGGCCGCGACCATTCCGGGGTGGGACTTTCCGCCGAAACTCGCCGCTGCCGGTAACGGCCGGGTCTACGGCTGGTCGGACAATCGCCGCTTTCTGGTGCGCTATGACGCGCGCGGCGTGCGGCCGCTCAAGCAACCGGCCGACTTTGTCG
Organism: Thermoanaerobaculia bacterium; assembly: GCA_036398925.1. Lineage (GTDB taxonomy): Bacteria > Acidobacteriota > Thermoanaerobaculia > Gp7-AA8 > Gp7-AA8 > DASWOB01. The sequence continues at coordinate 46,900 of DASWOB010000044.1, read as the reverse complement.
GCTTTGCCGTCGACCCGACCAACGGCGAGCACCTGCGCGCCGGCGGCGGCGACGGTGTGATCTGGGACTCGCGCGATGCCGGCGAGACGTGGGATCCGATCGGGCAGATCGGTGCCGCCGGCGAGGTGATCTACCGCTTCACGTTCGACCCGCACGATCTCGACCACATCGTGGCCGGCATGACCCGCAAAGGCGCCTACGTCTCCCGCGACGCCGGCAACAGCTGGACCCGCGCCACAGGTCTCGGCAAGGGGAACGTCAACGCCTTCAACTTCGAGATCTCGCCGGCCGACGGCGACTACGTCTACGCGATGGCCATCGACCTCACGACCTCCGGCCGCCACATCTACCTCTCGCGCGATGGCGGCCTGACGTACGACCCGGTGGTGACCGAGGAGCCGGGGATCAAGCTGGTGAACGGCCCGACCATGGCCGCCCATCCGGCCAATCGCGACGTGCTCTATTTCATCTTCGGCACGGCCACCCAGGGCTACGGCACCGACCTGATGCGCTTCGACGCGGCCACGGGAAAAGTGACGATCGAGCACAACGACTATCACGACATCGCCTCGATCGCCTTCTCGCCGAAGGACCCGCGGGTGATGTATCTGGGGTTGGTGCAGGAAGGACATTAAAAGCGGTTCCTCGGGTTCCTCCGAGGAACCGCCTTTTCCCCCGTACAATGGAGAGCAGCAATTTCGCCCGAAAGGTCCGCTCCCCTGATGACAAGAAAATTAATCACCTGCCTGGCCGTCGTGTGCCTGGCCATTTCCGCATTTGCCGCGGATGATCCGACGTACCGCGCGGTACGCGATGCAAAGCCCGACGGGCGGTCCATCGCACTGACGAACTTCACGTTCGAGCGCGACGTCTACCGCTTCACTCTCAATGGCGCGCTGCACCTGCTCGCACCGGCCGACGGCAAGACCTTCGGCGCGGTCTTCATCGGGCAGGGCTCGTACGAGCTCCGTCCTGCCGGTGCCGCGGAGATGCGTCAGCTCGGGGTCTACGCCGCCGACCCGAAGCTGGAGATCCTGACCGACACGTTCGACAGTGCGGTCTTCTTCGCACCGGGCCTGATCGACGCCGCGCAGAAGGGGAGCAGCGTGGCCCAGGGCGCACCCGGCGCGGCCACCGAGCGCTATCAGGACTACCTCAACAAACAGCGGAAGCTCCTGACGACGAACGTGCACGTCCGCGTGCTGCAGGATCTGCTCAACGGCGCGACCGAGCCGATGTTCTTCGCCTGGCTCGATGGGAAGAAACATCCACCCGCGGCGCTGATCGTCGATCCGCGCGGCGCCGAGTCGGTGCGGCTGATGGGCTCCGGCCTGGGCGGCGAGCAGAGCGCGATGATGGTGGTCGACTCGAACAAGGGCGGCATCTGGTACTCGAGCCGTCTCAAGAGCGAGGTCGACGCCGGCTCCGGTGTCGTCATCCGTCCGCTCGCCGATGCCGAGCATTACCTGATCGAGAGCACCATCGAAGGCGCAAAGCTCGACGGCACGACCACGCTCACCTTCACGCCGGCGGCCGCCATCCGGCTCCTGCCGATCAACATCTTCAGCAAGATGCGCCTCAGCGCCGTCTCGTACGCGCCGGCCGGCGACAGTCCGGCCTGGACCCCCATTGCCTGGATTCAGGAAAAGGACGAAGAAGACGCCGACGCCGCGGTGATCTTCCCGGAGAAGCTCGAGGCCGGGAAGAAGTACATGCTCAAGGCGGCCTACGGCGGCAAGGAAGCGCTGCAGAACGCCGGTGACGGAAACTTCTACGTCGGCGCACGCCAGAGCTGGTACGCCAACGTCGGCACCTTCGACGACATGGCCACGTACGAGACCCGCTTCCGCGTCCCGCAGAAGATGCAGATCATCGGCGTCGGCGTAGAGACGGAGAACAAGGTCGAGGGCGACCAGCGCGTCCAGACCTGGAAGAGCAGCGGCCCGGTGCGCGTAGCCGGCTTCAATTACGGCCGGTTCAAGAAGCTGTCGAACCAGGACAAAGACAGCGGCATGACCGTCGACGTCTACACCAACCCCGGCACGCCCGACATCGTCCGGGAGATCAACGCGGCGCTCAGCGCGATGTCCGAGGAGGGCTACGGTGGTCCCGGTTTCGTGAAGATCGACACCGGCCGCCTCGCGCAGTCGGCCATGGCCGACGGCATCAACACCGCGCGGGTCGGCAATATGTATTTCGGCCCGCTCGCACACAAGAACGTCTCCATCACGCAGCAGTCGCAGTGGAGCTTCGGCCAGTCGTGGCCATCGCTCATCTACATGCCGTACATCGCCTTCCTCAACGGCACGACCCGCAACACCCTCGGCCTCAACGACGCAAAGGACTTCATCGACAGCGTCGGCGCGCACGAGTTCGCCCATCAGTGGTGGGGCCACCAGATCGGCACGCACAGCTACCGTGATGAATGGATCTCGGAGGGCTTCTCCGAGTTCACCGCCACGCTCATGCTGCAGCACACCATGGGCTGGAAAAAATACGACGACATCTGGGAGCAGAAGCGGCGGCAGATCCTCGACCGCGGACGCGGAGCGGCCGTCTCGAACGCGGAGGCCGGCCCGATCTCGCAGGGATGGCGCGTGGAAAACTGGCGCACCCCCGGCGCCTACAGCGCCATCACCTATTCGAAGGGCGCGTACGTCCTGCACATGCTGCGGATGACCATGTTCGATCAGAACACCGGCGACGAGGCGTTCATCCGGATGATGCGCGACTTCGCCACCACCTACGCCGGCAGGAACGCGTCGACGTTCGACTTTCAGCGCATCGTGGAGAAGCACGCCACGCCGTCGCTGAAGATCTCGAAAGACGGCAAGCTCGACTGGTTCTTCAATCAGTGGGTCTACGGGACCGACATCCCGAAGCTGACGAGCAAACTGGAGTACCAGGACCTCGGCGGCGGCAAGTACAAGATCAGCGGCACGATCACGCAGGCCGAAGTCAGCGACAACTTCGCCACCGTCGTTCCGATGTACGTTCACTTCGACAAGAACAGCGCGAGCAAGCTCGGCTCGACGGTGCTGGTCGGCAATTCGACCAAGCCGGTTTCGTTCGAGATCGCATTGCCGAAGAAGCCGCAGCGCTTCTCGGTCAACGCCATGCACGACATTCTGTCCCGCTGATCGACACCGTGGCAGCGGAGCAGGACAGCTCCGCTGCCACCTTTCCCGGCTTCCGGCGGGAGGCCCCCGGCCGTTCTCTCTACGCCCGCCGCGCGGACGACAGGACGAGCTTCCAGCCGGTGTCGTCTTTGCGATAGACGCCCATGTACGCGAACGTCCCGTTGTAGTTCGCCTTCGAGTACTGAGCGCGGATGCGCAGCTGCCCGCGGACGCGGAACGAGCTCTCGTCGACGCGGCGGATATCGAACGCGTCCGACTCGACCGACTCGATGCGCAGGTCGCCCGAGGCGACGTCGGCCAGCCACTTCTCCTTGGTGATCACGTCGCCGGAGGGCTCGTTGAGGGTGAAGCTCTCGTCGAAGATGCCGTCGAGCGTCTTCACGTCGCCCTCCTGAAAGGCGCGGGAGATCTCGGACATCAGCGCGCGGACGCGGGCTTCATCGTTCGGAGCGGGTTCAGTCATGCCGCGGATTCTATCCACTGTCTGATTTTCACGACGCATTGCCGTCGGCTATCGCAGACAGAGCGGCCTCGCCGGAACGATGGTGAAACGTCCTTCCTCCTGTATCGTCAAAGGGTTGCGTGCGCCGGCGGAAGCGGCGTGCCGGTGGCAGTGTCGGGGGGATCGAGAGGCCGACACCGTGAAAACACTACTGACTGCACTGCTGCTCGTTCTGATTGCGCCGGCGATGCTCGCCGATCAGCTGATTGCGCCGGCGATGCTCGCCGATGAGGCCGCGCCATTCCTCATCGAACGCATCGACGTCCGCAACGCCACCCGCATCTCGCCGGAGATCGTCATCTCCGAAGCGCGCCTGAACACCGGGGAGGCGTATCGCGAAAGCCAGCTGCGCGAAGCCAACGACCGGCTCAAGCGGCTGCCGTTTCTCATCGACGCGCAGTTCGCGCTCGAGAAGGGGAGCGAGCGGGGGAGCTACATCCTCGTCATCACTGTGATGGAGACGAGGCCGTTCTTCTACCTGCTCGATCTCACCGCGTACCTCGGCGACAACCGGTACAACACCGGCGACGCGTCGAACAACCAGGCCATCATCGGCTACCGCCACTTCACCGGCCGGAAGGGGATGCTGCACGCCGGCCTCTACTCGCGGCGGGAAGAGCGTCCGTACACCTCAAACGTCGGCACGCTGGAAGTCGGCTACACCCGCTTCGATCTCTTCGGCACACGCGCGTTCGCCACGGTGAGCCTCGGGACTCCCGTCGCGTACGAGAACGACGGCGACGCGATCCTGCCGCACGTCGTGGCCGGCATTCCGCTGTCGGGCAATCAGACCGTCACTGTCGAATACGAGCAGATCGATCACGGCTCGCGACTGCGCCGCGCCGAGCGGATCGCGTCGGCGCGCTGGTCGTTCGACACCACCAACCACCCCTTCTTCCCGACCCGCGGGGCGATCTTCAGCGTCGGGCCGGTCGTGTCGTGGAGCGACGTCAGCGAGCAGGGCACCGCCACCTTCGTCGATCCCGATGTCTACGTCTTCCACTCCTCCTACGCCGAGCACCGCACCACTGCCGGCCTGGAAGGAGAAGTGGCGCGGTTCTGGGAGATCTCGCCGCTCTGGTCGATCGCGCTGCGGATGGACGGCGGCTTCGCGGTGATCGATGAGCGCGGCAGCGGCGATCGCTTCGTGCCGCAGGACGGGTCGATTGCGTATGGAGATGCGTCGCTCCGCTTCACGCGCATGCTCGTGCAGACCGCCGAGGTCGAGCAGCGTCTCGAGCTGACCCTGGCCGGTTCGAGCGAGACCCGCCGCGACGCCGACAGCGAGCTCTATCTCGGCGCCGACGAAGCCAATGGCAGCGCCGCCGTGAACTGGGTCCGCCGCGACACCTGGGGGACGCTTCGCTTCGGGGCAGGCTACGCATGGTGAGGGCGATCGCCTGCACTGTGATCGTGCTCTGCGCCGTCGAGCTCCTAACCACCCAGCTCCTCGCCGCCGAGCCGCAGCGCGCCACGCTTCTTCTCGGCAGCGGCGGGGTCGTCACCGTCACGCTGCCCGATTCCGTGCTGACGCATGCGGCGGTGAAGAAGCAGCTCGAAAGCGCGCTGACCACGACCTTTCTCATCGTCGGCCGCGTACGTGGAACGCCGCAGACGGTCGCCTCGCGGCTCGAGATCCGCTACGACCTCTGGGACGAGGTCTATCACGTGCGCCGCATCGCCGCCGACCGGAAGGTCGAAACGCAGCGCGTGCCGCAGGAGCAGTTCGCGAAGTGGTGGCGCACGCCGCTGCGCGTCGCCACGATCGGCGGCCGCGCGGCGATCGTCGACGTCGAGGTGACGGTGCTGCCGTTCTCCGCGGCGGAAGAAGACGACGCGCGGCAGTGGCTGTCGAAGAGCGGCGGCGTCGGCGGCGCGGGCACGAAGTCGTCCGGCGTCGTCGACGCGCTGATCGGCACGACCATCAGCGCCAGGCCGCTGGTCGCCTTTCACTGGAGCGCGGAGGTGGCGCCGCGATGAACAAGGCGACGACGGTGGTGATCACTCTGGTGAGCATCGCCCTCGCGACGCTGTTGTTCTACGCCTTTCTCCACCGCGTCTCCAGCGTCTGGCTCGACGTGGCGGTGCATCCCGAGGTGAGGGGAGCGCTGGTGTCGTCGATGGAGGAAGAAAAACGGCTGGCGCAGCTCGATCCCGCCAATCGCGAACAGTACCGCGCGTCGTTCGAGCGCAATCGCAAGCTGGTCGCGCGCATCGACGTGATCCGCCACAGCCGCGAGGCGATGCTGCGGCAGTTCGAGCTCACCCTGGTGGCGGTGTTTCTGGCCACGCTGTGCAGCGCCGCGGCGGTCTGGTTTCTCCGCCAGCGGCGCGTCGAAGCGCAGAAGCGGCGCGAGTACGCGGAGCGGCTCGCGTCGTGGCAGGAAGCGGCGCGGCGGCACGCCCATGAGATCCGCACGCCGCTCACCGCCGCGCGTCTCGAGCTCGATCGAGTGGTCTCCCTCGTGCGCGACGGCGCGGCGCTGCACGAGGTCGAGCATGCCTCCGAAAGCGTGCTCGAAGAGCTGCAGCGCATCGCCCGCTTCACGCGCGAGTTCTCCTCCTTCGGCGCGCTCAATCAGCCGGTGCTGCAGGAAGTGCGGCTCGACGATCTCGTCGCCGAATTCTGCGAGACCTTCGCCGGCGCGTGGCCCGGCCTCGCGTTGCGTTTCGACCGCCCGCAGTCGCCTGCCGTCGTGCAGGCCGACCGCGATCTGCTCCGTCAGGTGCTGGTGAACCTCTGCACGAACTCCGCGCGAGCCGGCGCCGACGCGGTGCGCCTGGCGATCACGCGCGACGGCGAGCGCGTCGCGCTCTACGCCAGCGACAGCGGCAGCGGCATCAGCGACGCCATCCGCCCCCGCATCTTCGATCCGTACGTGACCACGCGCAAGATCGGCGAGGGAATGGGCCTCGGCCTGGCCATCTCTCGCAAGATCCTCCTCGATCACGGCGGCGATCTCGATCTCATCGCCACCGGCCCGAACGGAACCACGTTCCGCATGGCATTGCCGGCGTAGCTCGTTAAGCAGAATGCTCTCACTTCACCAACAGATCAGGGAACGACGGGAGGCCTCCGGCGGCCGGGGCCATCAGCCCCGGACCCGTTGGTTGGCCGAGCCTCCGCGACACTCTGTCGCGAGATACGAGGCTGAGTCGCGGAGGCTAGGCCAACCAGCGGGTCCGGGCCCGCGGCCCGGCCGCCGGAGGCCTCCCCGTCGTCTCCTCATCCGTGGGTCAAGTGCGTGCGGTCTGCTTAACCACGCGCGTCGCGACCAAAAACCACGCGCGTCGCGACCGAAACCGCAGTCCGAAACCTCCGACACCTCGTCGTCTGAAATACCAGACACATCCTCCCGCCGCCGCGCGTAACTCATTCAAAACACGTACACCATGCGCGGCATCCCGCTCGCCATAGGTGAGGCGCATGAGAAAGCTCGTCCTGCTTTGCTTCCTCCTCGCCTTGCCGCTCGCCGCACAGGAGACGCGCTATCGCCTCGAACGGGTCATCGTCGAGGGCTCGCCCGTTTCCGATCACATCGTTCGTGAGGAGGCGCGTCTCGTCGAAGAGCGCGACTACACCGAAGACGACTTCCGGCAGGCGCTCTATCGCATTCGCCGCCTGCCGTTCGTCACTGACGCCGCGTATCGCATCGAGGCCGGCATCAGCGCCGGCTCCAGCGTGCTGGTGATCCGCATCCTCGATGAGCGGCCCGTCTTCTACGACGCCACGTTCTCTGCGAGCAGCCAGGAGCGCGGCGACACGTCCCGCGATTACGCCGCGGCCGTCGGAGGTCGCTATCTCCTCGATGATCTCGGGGTCGTCGAGACGCGCGTGCAGACGCTCGACGTCGACGACGGCGGCTCGCTCACGCTGACCTACCGCGGGTACGGCTTCGGCGATCAAGGTGTCTTCGTGATCTCGTCGCTCGAACAGCGGTTCGGCGCGGAGGCGCGCACGTACGATCCGACGCCCAGCTTCACTCTCGGATTACCGCTCACGCGGCAGCAGACGCTCACGCTGTCGGCGGCCCGCGCAAAGTCGCGCATCATCACCAGCTTCGACGTCAAAGGCGATGACGATCCGGACGACGACGACACGTTCGACGACAATGTCGATCTGGCCGACCGGACGCACCTGACGACCGCGGCGCTGCAGTGGCACTATGAAACATTCGACGATCCGATCTTCGCCACGCATGGTATCGACGTCAGCGCGGGGCCGTTCTGGATCGAGGACTCGGTCAAGCATGATGTGTACGACCCCGAGGAGAAGGAAGTGACCGGAACGGAGACCACCAGCGGAATGGTGGGGGTGAACGTCGACGCCACGGCCTGGAGGCCGATCGCGGGACGGAACGTCCTCTCCCTCGGCATCGCCGCCAATGCGACCGAGCGCGCCGAAGAACGGGAGTGGCTCGGCCAGGCGCGCGCCTCGTTCGCGCACGACTTTCACACGCAGAGCGAACGGCAACTGCGGCCGTGGCGCGCGCGCGTCGAGATCGGCGGCGGCTACCGGCGCACGTCGGGCGGCGTCGATCAACCGCTGGCCGACGCCGCGTTCGTGATGCGGCACCGCTGGGGAACGCTGCGCCTGGCCGGCACGTATCTATGGCAATGAACCTCATTCTGCTGGTCGAGGACGACGAGAAGATCGCCGCCAACATCGTCCTCCGCCTCCGCGAGGAAGGCTTCGGGGTGGTGTCGTTCCGCTCCGCGGAGGATGCCGAGCGCTGGCTGGCCGATTCGTCGAACCTCCGCCCCGACATGCTGCTGCTCGACGTCCGCCTGCCCGGCATGAGCGGCATCGATCTGCTCCGTGCGCACGGCACGCAGCTCCCGCCGGCGGTGATCATCTCCGGCGAGGCCTCGATGGGGGAGACCGTCGAAGCGGTTCGCCTCGGCGTCCACGATTTCATCGAAAAGCCGTTCAGCCGGGAGCGGCTGATCAAGACCGTGCGTAACTGTCTCGAGCACGCCGCGCTCCGCCGTCAGGTCGACGAGCTGCGCGCGCGCGAGCAGCAGATCCTCGGCAACGCACCCGCCACGCGCGGTCTGCTGGAGTCGGTGGAGAAGGTCGCGCCGACCGACGCGCGCGTGCTCATTCGCGGCGAGAGCGGCAGCGGCAAAGAGCTCGTCGCGGCGATGCTCCACCGGCGCAGCCGCCGCAACGGCAAGCCGTTCGTCAAGATCAACTGCGCCGCGATTCCGCAGCACCTGATCGAGGACGAGCTGTTCGGCCACGCGCGCGGTGCCTTCACTGATGCGAAGACGGCGAAGGCGGGACTCTTCGAGCAGGCCCACGGCGGGACGCTCTTCCTCGACGAGATCGGCGACATGGATCTCGCCCTGCAGGCGCGGCTGCTGCGGGTGCTCGAAGATGGCCGGGTGCGGCGCGTCGGTGACACCGCCGATCGCGCCGTCGACGTGCGGGTCATCTCCGCCACGCATCGCGATCTGCAGTCGCTCGCCACGAGCGGCGCGTTCCGCGAGGACCTCTGGTTCCGCCTGGCCGCGGTGCCGATCGACGTGCCGCCGCTGCGCGCGCGGCGTGACGACGTGCCGCTGCTGTTCACCGCGTTCCTCGAGCAGTTCTGCCGTCGCAACGGCCGCGCACCGATGAGCGTCGACGCCGGCGTCTACGAGCGCCTGCGCGCCTACGCCTGGCCGGGCAACGTCCGCGAGCTGCGCAACGTCGCCGAGCGGCTCTCGGTCTTCGGCGCCGACCCGATCACGCTCGAACAACTGCCGACCACCATTCTCGAATCGCGGGAAGACCACCCCGAGACCGGCTTCGTCCGCCTCGCCGAGCGCGCCGAGATCGTCCCGCTGCGCCTCTTCAAAGCGCACTGCGAGAAGGAGTACATCGAGAGCGTCCTCCAGCGGACCAACTGGAACGTCAGCCGCGCCGCGGAGCTGCTCGACATCCACCGCACCTACCTCCATCAGAAGATGGTCTCGCTCGGCATCGCGCGGCCGGAGTGATCCGCTACCATGCGCGCCGCATGAAACGAGCGTTACTGGTTCTGCTCTTCGCTTTGCCCCTTCACGCCGACGGTTTCCTCCGCCTTGCGGTCGGCCGCGAGCAATCGCGCGACACCACCCTCCGCGATCGAGACTGCACCGCCACCGCGCCACCCGCGCTCTTCGGCTGCGGCTTCTTCGCGGAAGGCGACTTCGGCAAGACCACCACGTGGGAGCTCGGCGCCGGCCTCGAGATGAGCTCCCGCACGCGTGTCGACGTCAGTCTCGCGCGCCGAGGGTTGACGCTGGATGCCAACGCGAACTTCACCGGCGTCGAAGGTGCGCAACCGGTCGAAGCCGATCTCACCGCGACGTCGGTCATGCTGAACGCGGCCCTCGAAGTCGGCCCGCGCGGCTGGCGCATCCAACCGTTTCTCACCGCCGGCGCCGGCGCGGCACGCATCGACGTCGATGACGTGGTCTACCGCTTCCCCGGCATCGGCGAGAACGCGATGACCATCACGCAGGGCGGTACGTTCACCTCGCCGGCATGGAGCGCGGGCGCGGGAGTGACGGTCGACGTCACGCCGAAGCTGGCCGTCGATTTCGCGATCCGCTACAGCGACCTCGGCGACCTGCGTAGTGATGCCGGGGCGGCGCGCATCGTCCGGCCGGCACGCGAGGTGACGATCGACGTCGCCGGCACGCGCGCGAATCTGGAGACGATCGGCGCGAGCATCGCCCTGCGCTTCTGACCCACACGCTTTCCTCTGCACAAGCAAACAAAAAAGGCGGAGCCTTTCGGCTCCGCCCTTCCGACCACCGTGAGGTGGATTTCGAGACTTAGTACATACCGCCCATGCCGCCGCCCATGCCGGCTGCCGGGTTGCCGCCGCCGCCCTTTTCCTCTTCCTTGATCTCGGAGACCAGGGCTTCGGTGGTGAGCATCAGGCCGGCGATCGACGACGCGTTGAGCAGCGCCTGCTTGGTGACCTTGGCCGGATCGATGATGCCGGCTTCCAGCATGTCGACCATCTTCTCGCTGCGCGCATCGAAGCCGAAGTTGCCGCCCTTCTGACGCACTTCATTGAGCAGGACCGACGCTTCGAGGCCGGCGTTGTAGACGATCTGGCGGAACGGCTCTTCGAGCGCGCGCTTGATCAGGTTGATCCCGACCCGCACGTCGCCTTCGGCCTTCTTCGCCGCGGCGTCGACCGCTTCGACGGCGCGGAGCAGCGCAACGCCGCCGCCCGGGACGATGCCCTCTTCGACCGCCGCCTTCGTGGCGTGCATCGCATCTTCGACGCGCGCCTTCTTTTCCTTCATCTCGGTCTCGGTGGCAGCACCGACCTTGATAACGGCCACGCCGCCGACGAGCTTCGCGAGACGCTCCTGGAGCTTCTCACGATCGTAATCGGAGGTGGTGTCCTCGACCGCCACGCGGATCTGCTTGACGCGGCCGGCGATCGCTTCCTTGCGGGCGCGGTCGTCGGTGTCGGTGACGAGGGTGGTGTTGTCCTTGTCGATGGCCACGCGCTTCGCATCGCCGAGGTCTTCCCACTTGACGTTCTCGAGCTTCACGCCGATGTCCTCGGAGATCAGCTTGCCGCCCGTCAGGATGGCGATGTCTTCGAGCATGGCCTTGCGGCGGTCGCCGAAGCCCGGCGCCTTGACCGCGGCCACGTTCAGCGTGCCACGCAGCTTGTTGACGACCAGGGTGGCCAGCGCCTCGCCCTCGACGTCTTCCGCGATGATGAGCAGCGGCTTGCCCTGACGCGCGACCTGCTCGAGGATCGGCAGGAGGTCCTTCATCGACGAGATCTTCTTCTCATAGATGAGGATCTTCGCGTTCTCGAGGACGCACTCCATCCGCTCCGGGTCGGTGACGAAGTACGGCGAGAGGTAGCCGCGATCGAACTGCATGCCCTCGACCACTTCGAGGACCGTGTCGAGGCCGCGGGCCTCTTCGACGGTGATGACGCCGTCCTTGCCGACCTTCTCCATTGCCGAGGCGATGATCGAGCCGATCTCTTCGTCGTTATTGGCCGAGATCGTGCCGATGTGGGCGATGTCCTTCCCCTCGACCGGCTTGGCCATCTTGTCGATCGCTTCGACGGCCGTGCGGACCGCGAGCTCGATGCCGCGCTTCACTTCCATCGGGTTCGCGCCGGCGGTGACGTTCTTGATGCCCTCGCGGAAGATCGCCTGGGCCAGAACGGTCGCCGTGGTCGTGCCGTCGCCGGCCGTGTCGGAGGTCTTCGAAGCGACCTCGCGGACCATCTGCGCGCCGGCGTTCTCGAGCTCATCCTTCAGCTCGATCTCCTTCGCGACCGTCACGCCGTCCTTGGTGATGGTCGGCGAGCCGAACTTCTTCTCGATGACGACGTTGCGGCCCTTGGGGCCGAGGGTGACTTTGACCGCGTCGGCAAGCTTGTTGACGCCGCGCAGGATCGCCTGGCGGGCCTCTTCACCGTAAGTAACTCTTTTAGCCATGGTGTTTTGCTCCTTCTACTGTTTACTCGACGATGGCAAGGACTTCGTCCTCGCGGAGGATCGTGTACTCGACGTCTTCGATCTTGATCTCGGTACCGGAGTACTTGCCGATCAGGACCGTGTCGCCCTTCTTGACATCGAGTTTGAGGCGCTTGCCGTCCTCACCGAACTTCCCTTCGCCAACGGCGACGACTTCGGCTTCCTGCGGCTTCTCTTTGGCGGTGTCGGGGATGATGATTCCACCACGCACCTGCTCTTTGGTGTCTTTGCGCTTGACCACGATGCGGTCATACAACGGACGTAGATTCATGGGTTTACACTCCTTTTGTGGTTTGTCCGCGGCGTCGGGGCCGCGTGATGAATGGCAGTGGCTTGCGGCTTGGCACTCAGGCCAAGCGAGTGCTAACAATAGGTCGAGCGGGATTCGGCTGTCAAGAGGTGGGGAGCGGTTGCTCGGAGTTCCGAGGAACTGCCTACCGCCCCGTTCCGTCCGCCAGATACCCCCGCACCATCCGCTCGCTCTCGTCCCACAGCCGCCGGGCCAGCGAGGGATCGCCCGCTTCGCGCCTCCGGGCGCCCGGCCGCCGTTTCACGTAGTACTCGCCCGGCTTCCAGTCGGCGCCGGGGGTGGTGGTCGCAAGCCAGACCAGCGTCTCGGCCCCTTTGGCGGGGGAGATCATGAACAGCTTGCCGGCGATGCTCTCGTACAGCCAGCGGGTGCCGAAGCCCCCTTCGCGCCCGAAGCCGGTGGCCACGACGCCGGGGTGGAACGAGACGGCGTGCACGTCGCGGAAGCGGCGATTGAGCTCGATGGCGTGCAGGATGTTCATCAGCTTGGCGGTGCCGTACGCGCGCCACGGTTTGTAGCCGGCGGCGTTCTCGAGGTCGTCGAAATCGAGCCGCGCCCAGCGGTGCGCCGCGCTTGCGGTGTTGATGATGGTGGCGCGCGACTCCTCCAGCCGGTCGCGCAGCAGCAACGTCAGCAGGAACCCGCCCAGGTGATTCACCTGGAAGGTCTTCTCATGATGGTCCTCGGTCACCTGACGCGGCTCGATCACGCCGCCGACGTTGTTCGCCAGCACGTCGATGCGCGGATAGCGCGCCAGGAGCTGTCCGGCCAGCGAGCGGACGTCGCTCAGCTTCGCAAAGTCGGCCAGAAAGTAATCGGCGCCGATCTCCTTTGCCAGCTCCGCGGTCGCCAGCGAGCGGCCGGTGATTCCCACGGTATCGCCCCGCTTACGCAACGCCCGCGCGGCCGCGGCGCCGATGCCGGAGCTGCCGCCGGTGATGATGATGGTGCGGCTGCCGCCCGGATGGGGTGCGTTCGCGCTCATGCGAAGAGTCCCGCCTGATAGTCGCGCATCGCCTGCATGATCTCCTCGCGTGTGTTCATCACGAACGGGCCGTGCGCCACGACCGGCTCGCCGAGCGGCTCCGCGTGACCGTAAAGGAGGAACGCGTCGCTGGCCGCCTCGACTTCGACCGAATCGCCGTCGTCGCGGAGCTCGACCAGGTGCATCTCCCGCACCTCGTCGCCGCTCGCGCGCACGTGGCCGCGCACGACGTAGAAGAACACATTCCGTCCGCGGGGCGCCGGCAGCGTGACTCGCCCGCCGCTCTGCAGCGCCACGGTCATCATCTCCACGCCCGTCAGTGAGGCGATCGGCCCGGTGTGGCCGTCGAAGGTGCCGGAGATGAGGTTCACCGTCACCCGGCCGTCGTCGAGCGAATGAGCGGGGATCTCGTCCGCCTGCAGGCCGACGTAGCGCGGGTCGGTCATCTTGAGCCGCGAGGGGAGGTTGACCCAGAGCTGCAGGATCTCCAGCGGTCCGCCCTCGCGCAGGAACTCTTCCGGCGACAGCTCCGCGTGCTCGAGCCCGCGGCCGGCCGTCATCCACTGCACGCCCCCCGCGTGAATGACGCTCTCGTGGCCGCCGGTGTCCTTGTGCGCCAGCGATCCGGTGAGGATGAACGTCACCGTCTCGAAGCCGCGATGCGGATGCGGCCCGAACGGCAGCCCGCCGTTGTTGCGCGGGTAGACCTGCGGTCCATGGTGATTGAGAAAGAGGAAGGGATCGATCTGCTCCCGCTCCCGATTCGGCAGCGGACGCTGCGTCCGCAGATCGCCGATGTCATCGGAAAGCGCGGGATAAATCCTGCGGACGCTGCGACGGCTCATGCGTACATCGGGTGCAATTGTTGTACAGGTCTGTTGCGAAGGTTCCTTGGAGTTCCTCAGTTCCTCGGTTCCTCGGTTCCTCAGGTTCCTCGGCGTTCGGTAGCTGTTGAGCTATTGAGCTGTTGAGCTATTGAGCGAGAAGTGTTGAGACTTTCGAAACCTCAACACTCCCTCGCTCAACAGCTCAACAGCTCAACAGCTCAACAGCTACTCCGAGGAACCCCGAGGAACCCCGAGGAACCGCTTCTCCCCATGTGCCGCGATTCGGGCACGGGAAACGAAAGCTCCGCACGCATGACTCGCTGGATTCGCCTTCTCCCCGTGATGCTGCTCACCGTTCCGCTCCTCGCGCAGGAGAGCCTGCTCTTCCCGACCTTCTCGGTCACCGCCGGCCAGACCACCGGCGAATTCGAGACGAACGCGCGCATCGATCCCGACGACGGCTCCAACGAGGGGACGCTGATCTCGTTCGAGCGCGACCTCGGCCTCGAAGACTCCCGCACCCTCCCGCGCTTCGGCCTGCAGTGGCGTCCCTTCCGCCGTCACGAGCTCGCCGCCACCCACTTCACGGCCGATCGCGCCGGCTTCGCCGAGATCGACCGCGAGATCGTCTTCCGCGATGAGGTCTACCGCGCGCAGGCGCTCGTCACGACCGGGTTCGACCTCGAGTACTGGAGCGCCACCTACACCTACTGGGCCCGCCGCACCGATCGCGACGGCCTCGGCATCTCCCTCGGCGCCGCCAGTCTCGCCATCGACGCCAGCATCACCGCCGAACAGCCGGGCGTCAGCGTCACCGTCACCCAGGAAGCGGAGACCGAAGTCCCGGTGGCGCTGGCCGGCCTGCAGGGCCGCGTCGCCTTCACCGACCGCATCCACGGCGAAGCGAGCATCGCCACCCTCCCGCGCGTCACCATCGAGGACTACACCGGCAGCGCCCTCACCGGCCAGGCCCGCCTCGAATACCGCCCCCTCCGCTGGCTCGGCATCGGCGCCGCGTACAACTACTTTCGCCTCGACATCGACGTCGAGCAATCCGACCTCCGCGGCTCCCTCGACATGACCATGCAGAGCCCCGAGGTCTATCTACGGCTGGCGTTCTAACGGGGAGCGGCCGTCCCGCCCGTAGGCGCTAACTTGGCAGCCGAGCCGGAGAACGTATCCCGAAGAGCGATGGGAAACAGAGGCCGCTGGGCATTGCCACGATCGAAGACAAGATCGTACAGGCCGCGGCGGTGGAAGTGGATGCCCCGCGCTCGCCAGTGGCCGTTTCGTCCAGCGACGCGAAGTTCCCCGTCACGGCGACCGAGGCCGTAGACTCTCACCATGGCCAGAAAACGCGAGAGAGTGGTCATGACGGCCAGGAACATCTGGATTCTCACGAAGGCCGCGGCCTCGTCGTGGGTGGACGATTACGCGCAGAGCATGGGGGCGGCGCTGGCGTACTACACGATGCTCTCCATCGCGCCGTTCCTGCTGATCGTGATCTCGATCTCGGGGATGATCTTCGGCGTCGAGGCCGCGCGCGGCGAGATCGCCGCGCAGTTGCAGGGACTGATGGGCCGCGAGGGAGCCGAGGCGGTGCAGAGTCTGCTCGAGAGTGCGAGCAGGCCGGCCGAAAGCGTTGCCGCCGCTGTGTTCGGCCTGATCCTGCTGCTGGTCGCGGCGACCTCGGTCTTCGCCGAATTGCAGGATTCGCTCGATCGGATCTGGCGTGCTCCGAAGCGGTCGAGGAAGCCAATCTGGAGCCTGCTGCGAGCACGCCTGCTGTCGTTCGGCACGATCGCCGGCATCAGCTTTCTGCTCATGGTCTCGCTCGTGGTCAGCGCAGCGCTGGCGGCGTTGGGGAAGATGTGGGGACCGAGTTTTTCCGACTGGCAATCGATGGTCGGCGCCGTCAACGCCCTCGTCAGCTACGTGCTCACCACGGCCGTCTTCGCGATGATCTACAAGGTGATGCCGCGCGCCAAAGTCGCGTGGACGGACGTCCTGATCGGCGCGAGCGTCACCTCCCTGCTGTTCACGATCGGCAAATCGCTCATCGGCATCTACATCGGCAGGAGTGGCGTGACCTCGGGGTTCGGCGCGGCCGGCTCACTGGTCATGGCCATGATCTGGGTCTACTACTCCGCGCAGATCTTCCTCCTCGGCGCCGAGTTCACCTGGGCCTACGCCCTGACCTTCGGCTCCCGCAAGGAGCAGAAACTGCCGGGGGCGGCACCCGCCATCCCGAGCAAGACCGCCGACAAGAAGCCCGATCCGAACATGGTCGAGGCGAAGGAGGCGGCCATCGAGTGCGCCGTCGACGACGCCGCCCGGCGGACTGAGGGTTGAGGTGACATCGGAAGCCCTGTCCCCGTCTGGACCTGATGACCGACTTCAGAAGGCCTGTCCCCCATGCGTCACTCCTTCGTTCAGGTGGACAGAGCGGTGACATCTGAAGCCGTGTCCCCCATGGGTGCCCGCAGGCGGGGAGCAGGCCCTTCCCCCACGCCAAATCGGCGACATGTGAAGCCCTGTCCCCCATATGGCTCAACTGTCAAGCGTGGGAGTCGCAACTGCCAAGCGTGGGAGTCGCGACTGCCAAGCGTGGGAGTCGCGACTGTCAAGCGTGGGAGTCGCGACTGTCAAGCGTGGGAGTCACGACTGCCAAGCGTGACAGTCGCAACTGCCAAGCGTGGGAGTCGCAACTGCCAAGCGTGGGAGTCGCGACTGCCAAGCGTTCATGTGCAACTGCCAAGCGTGGGAGTCGCCACTGCCAAGCGTGGGAGTCGCGACTGTCAAGCGTTCATGTGCAACTCCCAAGCGTGGGAGTCACGACTGTCAAGCGTGGGAGTCGCGACTGCCAAGCGTTCACGCGCAACTCCCAAGCGTGAGTGTCGCAACTCCCAAGCGTGAGTGTTGCAACTCCCAAGCGTGACAGTCGCGACTGCCATGCTTGGGTGTGATGTGGGCTTCCAGCCTAGCGTCAGCTGTGACTCGTAAACCGAGTCAGCAGTGTGACATCGGAAGGTCTGTCCCCGATCGCGCGACCCGGTCCCCGATCGCGCGACCGCTGTCCCCCAGGTCATGCGCCCTGCCCGCGACTCCCGGCAGAACCCACTTCTGCCTTCTGCCCTCTAACCCTCTGACTTTTGTCGGCTACTCCGGCCACGCCAGCGCCGCAGCGAACCCCGCACCTCGCTGGCCAGCCACTCCGAGTGCACCGACACGAAATCGCGCAGCTCCCGGGCCAGCACCGCGCTGATCGTCTCCCCATCGAGCGCCGCCACCCGCTCCAGCGCCACCACCTCCATGCGAGGGAGGCGCACCTCCAGCTCCGTCAGCCGCAACAACTCCGGGATCGCCCCCGCCAGCTCCTCCCCGAGCGCCTCCTCCACCACCTCCTGCGACCAGAAGTCCATCCCGAACGAAACCAGCTCCCCCCACGGCACCACCAGCCGCCCCCCCGTCACCACCCCCTCGATCTCCCCCACCTCCATCCACCCCCGAAAGTCCTCGACCTCCATCCCCAGCATCCGCGCCCCCTCGGCGACGGAGTAGGTGGGGCGGGGGTGGAGGAAGAGCGTGCGGATGCTGTCGGGATTCGACATGGAGTGACTCCTTTGCGGGTCTGTGGAGAATAGTGATTCCAACGGGAGTTGGAGGACTTTATTCCAACGCCAGTGTGGAATGCAAGCGTGCAGGAAGCGCAACTCTTCGGACGCCGGCTTCGCGAGCTCCGGAAAGAACGCGGCCTGACGCAGGAAGCGCTCGCCGAGTCCGCAGACCTCTCCGGCAACTACATCAGCGACCTAGAACTCGGGCTGAAGGTGCCGAGCCTCACGATCCTCGTCCGGCTCTCGCAGGCGCTGGACGTGGCCACGACCGACTTAGTCGCGGACTTCACGCGCGAGGCGGTGAAGAGGATGACGCTGCGGGAGCACCGGTAGGTTGGTCGGCGCCTCACCCGTCCGGTCGAGTCATCCTAAAATCAGTCGCACGCGTACGCGCGGCTTTACAGTCTGACGTACGATTTCGACTTCGCCCGCTCGTTCGAGACGATTGAGAGCGGAGGTGGCAGCCGTCAACGTCATGTTGGCACGGCTCGCAATTTCTTGCGGCGTAAGCATATCGGCAGTTGCAAGAGCTGCCCGCACCGCCCCAACGTCAGATTCCCGGACTGCGAGCGTGCTATGCGTCCGTAGTGGCATCGGCTGTTTCCTCCGTCTCCCGACGTGATCGGGCTATCTGATCCGCTGCGTCTGACCTCGGGGGATTCGTAGCACGTTGAAGCTAGTTCGCGCTACTCCCGGTAGAATCGCGCTGGGGCGACGCGCGAGCTTCTCGCGTGGGCCTGCAGGACGGAAGGCGGCGAGTGGCGAAGTCGGCGAAAACTCGTGTAATCGAGCGGATCTTCTTTCAGCGGTACGACCCCTCACAGGGCCTAGCCGACGAGGTGGTCACACTTGATCAGATCGCCTCCGCCATCGCCGAGGCGAATGTGGAAGGCGACCAGAAGCTCAGCGCGGGCAACGTTGCCAACTTCTTCAAAGACTTCGTTCGAAACCTGACGAGTGCGAACGCGAACTGGCCGTCCTCGGTCTTCGAGAATGGGTACACGGGCCGGCAGGAGACCGGTGAAAACGCGTGTTTCCGCTTCATGCGCATCGCTGACGGACAGACGGAACCGTTTCCAGCGAGGATCGTCCCGGCCGAGCACGTTCAGAAAGTACGGATCGAAAGCGCGAGCATGCCTCTCGCCGCGCGCCGGCTTGGGCGGCCGGATGAGACGTGGCTGATGCAGGTCCTCGTGCGACTGAGGGTGATCGAAACGCACTTCTGTCTGTTCTCTGCGACGGGATTCCAGCAGATCGATCATCTGCAAACGGGCGTGAAACTGGGCCGTCGCTCCGAGGTTGACGCGGTCTACCTTGCACGGGCGGGTGAGTTGGATCCTGGCTCGTTGATCTGCTGCGAAGCAAAGGGGCTGCGCGACGATATCCTCGTGGATCAGTTGATCCGACAGGTTCGAGCTATGTTCGCGCAGGACACTAGCCCCGACAGCATGATTCCGGTGGCGGCCAAGGTGGTCGGTCCCTCATTAGTGCATATTGTGGAGTTCCATCCTGTCCTTCGGGACGTTGCGGCCGATCTCCAGGTTTTGACCATCGCCTCTCAGGCGGTTTACGAGTTCATCCCGCCCATTCCAGGCATCGGTACTCGATCGATTCGTTCGCGAGCCGTCGAGCGTTCTGCGGACGAATGACGATCCTTACGAAGCCGAAACCGCCGCGAGGCGTCGGCATGTCGTTCAAGCGCAGCGGTGCGATCTGGCTGCGACGCGCCGACGTCCGCCGCCGCGTTGTCGCGCGGGTCTGCACGGCCTTGCGGGAGACGTACGGCGAACCTCGCCTAGGCAATCCAAGCGACCCGGTCGACGACCTCGTGTTCATCACGGTCTCCAACAAGACCGCTCCGACGACGGCGGCCGCCGTGTTCGAGGCGCTGCGACGGCGATTCCCGCGATGGGACGATCTGGCCGCCGCACGCATGTACGAAGTGCGCCGGATCATGAAGCCAGCGGGGTTAGCGACGGTGAAGGCGCGGCAACTGCGCGCGGCGCTGCGGCAGATCCGCAAAGACTTCGGCAGTTGCGATCTGTCGCCGCTCCGAAAGCTGCCCGCCGACGATGTCGAACGGTATCTCACGACTCTACCGGGTGTATCTCAGAAGGTCGCGAAGTGCGTGATGATCTACACCCTCGATTTCGCCGTTCTGCCCGTCGACGTCCACGTCCACCGCGTTGCATCGAGGCTAGGCTGGACCGCGAGAAAACGCGCCGATCAGAGCCACGAGGAGCTCGAAGCGCTCGTGCCTTCGGCGCTTCGATACGGCTTCCACGTAGCGGCCATCGCCCACGGTCGGCAGGTGTGTCGCCCTCTACCAGAATGTCAAGTCTGTCCGGTCGCACGCGACTGCGACTACTATCGTCGCCATGTCGAAAAAGCGCCCCGTCGCGATTGATTTGTTTGCCGGCGCGGGCGGCCTGACGCTCGGATTCGAGCAGGCGGGGTTCGACGTCCTCGCGTCCGTCGAGTACGACGCCGTCCACGCGGCGGTCCACGAGTTCAACTTTCCCCAGACCGCGACGGTGTGCGCGGACGTGAGTCGACTGACTTCCGAACGGCTTCGCGCCGCCGCGGCAGAAGGGTGGGCGCGGCACGGACGGAAGGGACGGCTTTCAGAGATCGATGCGATCTTTGGAGGACCGCCGTGTCAGGGCTTCTCGTTCATCGGCAAGCGGCTCGTCGACGATCACCGGAATCAGCTCGTGTTCCACTTCCTGAGAGTGATCGCTGAGATCCAGCCGAAGTACTTCGTCATGGAAAACGTCCCGGGCATGTTGGCGGGAGGGCACTCGGGAATCCTTCAGGCGTTGATTCGCGAGTTCCGCGATATCGGGTACAACATGGTCTTACCCGTACAGGTTCTGAACGCCGCCGAGTACGGCGTGCCACAGGCGCGACGTCGACTTTTTCTCCTCGGCGCTCGAGCGGATCAGCCGTTGCCGCAGTACCCTGCCGCCACCTGCCGACCCCCGCAGAAAAATGCGAAAGCGCCGGTACGCGATCCGGAATTGCCGTTGCAGTTCGACGCGCTACCGACGGGACCGACGGTCTGGGATGCGATCGGCGATTTGCCTGACCTCGATTCGTTCGACGAGCTGTGGGAAACGGACGAAGTGACGTTGACCGCCGCACAACTCAGGAGCCTCGAACGAGCATCGAGTGCATACGCGGCAACCTTGCGGCATCCGGAGGCCGATCCAAACGACCTGTCACATCCGCGTTCGTGGGAACCGAACGTCCTGACAAGCTCCGCGCGGACGGAGCACACAGCGCTTTCGGTGGCTCGCTTCTCCGACACGGAACCTGGAGAGACCGAACCGGTGAGCCGTTTTTACCGACTCGATCCGCGCGGGCTCTGCAACACGCTTCGCGCGGGAACCGGCAGCGAACGCGGCGCGTATACGTCGCCCCGCCCGATCCATCCGAAGCTACCGCGCGTCATATCCGTTCGCGAGGCGGCACGCCTGCACAGCTTTCCGGATTGGTTCCGGCTCCATCGCACCAAGTGGCACGGTTTCCGACAGGTGGGCAACTCGGTTCCGCCACTTCTTGCACGAGCCGTCGCACGGCAGATCGTGGCAGCGCTCGGAGCTAAGCCAGAGCGTCCGGAGGGCGCCATCTCACTCGGCGATCCTCGCCTGCTGAGCTACAGGATGTCGGAAGGTGCTTTGCACTTCGGCGTCGATCCGTCCGAGGTTCCGGCGCCGCGGCAGCGTCACGTCGATGGCTCCGCATGACACTTCGCACCGCTCGGTGACCGGCGGAGTCGTTACAATCCTGCGAGATGGCAACCGGAACGCGCGGCGCGGCGGTGTACGAACGCGTCCTTATCGAAATCTTCACGTCGCGTTTCACGGCCAAGGCTCGAACGGTCGAGTTCGAGCGCGACGACATCCGGCGTACGGCTGAAGCGCTTGGCTTGAAGGTTCCGGACAACCTCGGCGACGTCCTGTACAGCTTCCGATACCGCCGACGCCTTCCGGACGAGATCCAGAAGCATGCACCCAAAGGACACGAATGGGTGCTAACCACGACCAAAAAGTCCACGTACGCGTTCGTTGCGCGCGAGGTCTCGAACCTCGCACCCAGCACGCTTCTCGCGGAGATCTCCGTCCCCGATTCGACGCCCGGCTTGATCGCGATGTACGCGCTTACGGACGAACAGGCACTGCTTGCGAAGCTTCGCTACAACCGCTTGATCGACGTGTTTACCGGCGTCACATGTTATTCGCTTCAGAACCACCTCAGGACTACGGTCGGCGGGGGCGTTCAGGTCGAGACGGACGAAATCTACGTCGGAATAGACGTACGCGGGGCGCATTACGTGTTTCCGGTTCAAGCGAAGGGTGGCCGCGATCGCCTCGGTATCGTCCAGATCGAACAGGACTTCGCGATGTGCGAGAAGAAGTTCCCATCGTTAATCTGTCGTCCGGTCGCCGCTCAGTTTATGGATGACGACCTGATCGCGTTGTTCAGTTTCACAAAATCCCATGGTGGCGTGCGCGTGCTCGCTGAGAAGCACTATCGCCTCATCCCGAGAGGTGAATCCGCGGAACACGACTTCTCTGTCTACAACGACACGTAGCGGCGTCAGGACTTGTTCGCGTCCAAGTACCGCTGAACGACTGTCAACCAGTACGTGCCGGCGGCCTTGGTCTCAGGGTAGTCTCCGGGCGTAAACGACTGCCGTTCTGAAAACGCGGCTAGCGCTGCTTCGAGGTTTGCGCGCCGCATCATCCGTGGCTGCGAACTGAACTGCGGTGTGAAATGAATACCGGCCGGTGTAACTTCGAGCGTGAAGGCAGTTCGCTGCCGGCTGAGCGTGTAAAGCACCTCCTTCTCGAGCGACCGGGCGAATGTTAGGAGCGAGTCAATGTTGATGATCTTCATGTCCGGACGAAGATTAGCATCGCGTCGGCACGCCTGCACCAAGCGTGCATGTCTGAGATGACCTGTCTGCGCATCGTCCTGATGACGTGAGCATCTCACCCCACGGTTCAGAAGTCTGGGTCGCACGTTGCGGACTTCGCTGCCCACTGTCATCGTGCTCGTTCGTGCGGGTAGGGAACTTCCATTTTCCTGCTCTCCTTAGAGAGCGGAACGCTTGCAACGGACGTGCTTCGCAAAGGAGTGCCTAAACCACCATGCCTCTCGAACTCGGAATCTGGCGCATCGACGGGGAAACGCGCGTGATCGTCCCGGCACGGATGGATCGCGAGGAGCGCCTCGAATCGATCGTCCATCACGACGCATCGATTCTCGGACTCGACGTCATGATCATCGGCCGGCAGGTGCCGACCGACAATGGCAAGCGGATTGATCTGTTGGCGGTAGATGGCGAAGGTGCTCTTGTCGTCGTTGAGCTGAAGCGGGACCGCACGCCCCGCGACGTCGTCGCCCAACTCCTGGACTACGGCTCGTGGGTGAAAGGGCTGGGCCGCGATGACATCGGCCGCATCTGGTCGGAACAGTCGGACGTCGCATTCGAAGAAGGATTCCGTGAGCGCTTTGGTGCATTACCGGAGACGTTGAACGAAAGTCACAGTCTGGTGGTCGTCGCGTCCGAACTGGACCCGAGTACGGAGCGCATCGTCAAGTATCTCTCCGAGTCGGGCATTCCGATCAACGCGGTGTTCTTCCGCTGTTTTCACGATGACGGCCGAGAGTACCTGACGCGGAGCTGGTTCGTCGAGCCGCACGAAGCTGAGGCGAGAGCGGAGAAGGCGGTGACGCGGCGTACCGAACCATGGAACGGCCAAGATTTTTACGTCTCGATTGGAGACGGCGAGCATCGCACCTGGGAGGACTGCGTCACCTACGGCTTCGTCGCCGGCGGCCAGGGGAAGTGGTACAGCCAGACGCTTCAACACCTGTTCGTCGGCGCCCGCGTTTTCGCTTACATCCCGGAACGAGGCTATGTCGGTGTCGGTATCGTACAGGAGCCGGTGACGCGGGTTCGCGACTTCAGGGTCGAGGTGAACGGAAAGATCATCCCTGTCCTCGAGGCATCTCTCCGCGCGACGAACATGGGAGACAACGCGGACGATCCGGAGAAGTCGGAGTACGTCGTCCGCGTCCACTGGTTGAAGACGCTGCCGATGGACCAGGCCATCCGTGAGAAGGGGCTGTTTGCGAAGCAGCACACCGCCTGTAAGTTGCGGCATAAGTTCACCCTCGACCGGCTGACCGAGCGTTTCGGTTTAGAGGCGTAGCCGTGCCGATCGCTCCAGAGGATTACCGCGACCCCCTGCCGAGCCCGATCGTCGTGCTCGCAGATTTGCTCGCACGTGCCGGGCTGTCGTTGGTAGAAGCTACGTTGCGCTACTCGTTCTTCATCGACCCGGAGGCCGTACGTGCGCGGTGCCCGTACTTTCCGGATCGAGCACGCATGAGCCGTCAGCACTATCCGAGCGGAGATCGCGGCGATCGCGCGCTTTGGAGTGGCAAGGAAGTGATCCTCGGCGACAACGGGCGTGCGCAGATGGCGTGGGCGAGGTACACCGGCCGGCCGATCGAGCGCGGCTCCGGGTACGGCGTGCGGCACATCTGGGGGAATCCGTGGGACCCGCAGGCCTTCACGGCCGGCTGGAATCTCTGCTACATGCCGTACTGGCTCGGCATGCTCACGGAGGATCAGCACCCACATCCGGACGTCGCACGTGTCATTCAGCAGGTATCGTTCGATCTCTACTTTCGCGAGCGGCCGGTCTGCGAGCGGCCGGAGTACGTCAGCGATCCGGGTGTGGACCTCGCGGCCTTGCTTGCAGCGAATCCGGTGCGTCTGCTGGGGCCGGCTACAGCGACGAAGCCACGCCGACTTACGACGTCCAGCGGCATCGAACCGTCGACCGCGATGCAGAAGGTCATCGAGATTCGAAAGCAGCGGAATCAGTCGTGGTCGAACCTCAGGAAAGCGGCGCGTGCGATGCTTGAACTACCGCATGATCCATTCGGGACCCGGAACGTCGAAGCGACCGCGAAGAGCGTGGTCCGCACGATGATGCGCGAGAGCAGGCTGACCGTCTCGGAACTGGCGGACATCTTCGAGCGGCAGTGCAACGCAGGTACGGGGGAGACAACATGACCCGAGAAGAACGTGCGATTCAGATCTGGCCGCTGCTGACCTTCGCCGCCTCACTGCGGATGACGTTGACCTACAAGCGCCTCGGTCAGTTGATCGGAGCCGCCCCGGTGGCGCTCGGCGGGTGGCTCGAACCGATCCAGTCGTACTGTCTGGTCAGGGACCTGCCGCCGTTGACGGTCCTCGTCGTCAGCGACTCGGACGGAATGCCGGGATCGGGCTTCGTCGCGGCAGAGCCGAAGGCGGTTCCGGAAGCGCAGACGAAGGTGTTCCGGTACGACTGGACATCGACTCCGCCACCGAAGCCGGAGGAATTGGCGCGAGCTCTCGCCGAGCGGCCGTCGAATGGTATTCGCCCGGTTCCGCAGGAGGAAGAAAAGCGATGACGAGCGGCGCAGCGAGCGACGATCTGGACATTCGTCCCGAAGTGGCCCACCGCCTCGGACACTACGTCTACCTCTACATCGACCCGCGCACCCAACAGCCGTTCTACGTCGGCAAGGGAAAGGGCGAACGCGCGCTCTCGCACCTCAGCGAAGCGGCGGAATCGCGCAAGTGCGTGCGGCTCGCGGAACTCGCAGCGGAGGGGAAGAAGCCGCGCATCGACATCCTCGCGCATGGGCTGCGCGACGAGGAGACGGCGTTCCGGATCGAAGCGGCGATCATCGATCTGTTCGGGCTCGACACGCTGACGAATGAGGTGCGCGGGTGGCGCAGTCTGCAACTCGGGCGGATTCCGCTCTCGGAGTTGACGATGTACTACGCCGCCACGCCGGTCGAGGTGGACGTCCCGGCGCTGCTGATCCGGATCAACCGCCTTTATCGGCACAACATGACGCCGCAGGAGTTGTACGAGGCGACGCGCGGCGTCTGGAAGCTCGGGCCGCGTTGCACGAAGGCGCGATATGCGTTCGCGGTGTTCGAAGGTCTCGTGCGCGAGGTGTACGAGATCGAATCGTGGCACGTCGCCGGGACGACGGCGTACGCGACGCGCGACGCGTCGCAGTTGAAGAGCGCTGGGCGGCGCGAGTTCTTCGGGCGTGTCGCGGAGGCGGCGATCCGCGATCGGTACGTCGGACGGAGCGTCGCCGATTACTTTCATCCTGGGCAGCAGAATCCGGTCGTTTACGTGAATTGCTGAGGAGCAGCACCGCGCCCTTCCGCGCCGAGCATATGTGGTCGTAACGATCGCAAGCTGGCTACACTAAAGTCTACCTATCATA
The DNA here is from genome assembly GCA_036398925.1 of Thermoanaerobaculia bacterium. GTDB lineage: Bacteria > Acidobacteriota > Thermoanaerobaculia > Gp7-AA8 > Gp7-AA8 > DASWOB01. Next base: position 20,707 of record DASWOB010000044.1, on the reverse strand, counting down.
TGGGCGCGATTCCCATCCATATGCAAGGCAGCGAGAACCATGGCTGGAGCTGCTGAGGTGTCGAGCCGGACCGGGCGCTATGTCCGTCAGACGACGCAGGCGCGGAGAATGCCGCGCGATTGCTACGGGACAGCGCTGGCGCTGCCCGCGCTATATTGGAGTGGAGCGGCTCCCGCCGCTCCACCAACGAACACCGCACCTAATACCCCAGCACAAACTCCGCCCTGCACCCTCTCGTCACCCAGATCCCGTTGGCGTCGTAGCCCCAGGTTTGGCCTCGGATGCAGGTGCTGTTGCTGATCTGGCGGGCGAGGGTGACGCCGTAGTAGGTGTCGGCGGGGCAGCGGTTCATCGCTTCGTTCTGCGATTCGCAGGTGACGCGCGCTCCCAGTGAGGTCGTGCGCGGGGTGTAGCGCTCTTCGCCGCCGAGGACGAACTCGGCGCGGCAGCCGTGGTCGACCCAGATGCCGTTCTCGTCGAAGCCCCAGTCATCGCCTCGGACGCATTCGTTCTGGCTGATCTGGCGGGCGAGCTGGACGCCGTAGCTGGTGTCGACGGGGCAGCGCGTCCGGGCGTTGTTCTGCGATTCGCAGACGACGGCGCGTCCGAAGGCGCCGCTGGCGACGGTGGAGCCGCCGACCTGGAACTCGGCGCGGCAGCCGTTGTCGACCCAGATTTCGTCGCGGTCGCGGGAGACGCCCCAGCTTCGTCCGACGACGCAGGGGTTGTCGCTCAGCTGCTGGTTGACCAGCACGATGCGGTCGCGGGCGTCGACCCGGCAGGTCTGGCGGCCGTTGTTGATCGATTCACAGCGGACCAGCGTCCCCGGAACGTAGACGGGTGCGGTGGTGGCGGATGCGTCGGGGTAGCGGCGGCTGTCCGACGGATACGATGACGTACATGCTGCGGCTGTCAGCAGGAGCAGCGCGATTGCAATGTTTTTCATCTTTGTTGCCTCCGGACGAAAAGCATTGCGCAAGCGCTGCCACAACGGGCGAGCTGTGCCGACGGGGGGCCTCCGGCGGCCGGGGCCATCGGCCCCGGACCCCGTTGGTTGGCCTAGCCTCCGCGACACAGCCTCGTATCTCGCGACAGAGTGTCGCGGAAGCTAGGCCAACCATCGGGTCCGGGCCCGCGGCCCGGCCGCCGGAGGCCCTCGTCGTCTCCTCATCCGTAGGCGCAGTGCGTGCGTTCTGCTTAGCGGGCGGGACGTCCGCTCCCCATCAGGAGCTCGCGCGCGTGGGCCATGGCTGAGGCGCTGACGGTCTCGCCGCCCAGCATCCGCGCGATCTCGCTCACCCGCTCCTCGGCGTCGTCCAGCCGGCGGATGCGGGCGACGGTGTGTCCCTTCGCATCTTCCTTCCAGACGAAAAAGTGGGTCGTGCCGAAGCTGGCGATCTGCGGGAGGTGCGTGACGCAGATGACCTGGTTGCGGGCGGCCAGCTCCTGCAGCTTGCGGCCGACCGTCTCCGCCACCCGGCCGCCGATGCCGGCGTCGATCTCGTCGAAGACCAGCGTCGCGGCGGCGCTGCGGTTGGAGGCTTTGAAGAGCGCGGCAGCGATGGCCAGCTGGATGCGCGACAGCTCGCCGCCCGAGGCGATGCGGGCCATCGGTTTCGGCTCCTCGCCGCGGTTCGGCGCGATGAGGATGTCGATCCGATCGTAGCCGTCGGGGCCGAACGCGACCGGCTGGCCGTCGATGGTCAGGCGCGAATCGTTGTCGGCCGCTGTGGCCACGCGTACGCGGACGGTGGTCCGCTCCATCGCCAGATCGTTCAGTTCCTTCTGCACGGCCAGCTCGAACTTGGCCGCCGCTTTTTTGCGTGCGGCGGAAAGCTTGTCGGCCGCCTTCTGGTACGTCGCGAAGCGGCTGTTTTCCGCGTGCTCGAGCTTCTCCACGCTCGCTTCATAGTCGGCCAGCCGTTCGTGCTCGTCCTGGATTCTGCCGAGGTGCTCGAGCACCGATTCGATGGAGCCGCCGTACTTTTTCTTGAGGCGTTCGATGGTGACGAGGCGATCCTCGACCAGGTCGAGCCGGGCCGGATCGAGGCGTACCGATTCGCTCAGGTTGCCGAGCGTCCGCGAGAGCTCCTGCAGGCGATAGAGGATGTCCTGCATCTCCTCGGAGAGCTGCCGCAGCTCGCCGATCTGGCGCGACAGAGGTTGCAGCAGATGCAACGCGCGGCCGAGCTGCGCCAGGGCCGAGCTCTCGTCCTCGTCGATCAGCGTGAAGGCGCCGGAGGTGGCCTCGATCATCTCCCGCGCGTTGGCGAGGATGCTCTTCTCTTCGCGCAGCGCCTCTTCCTCGCCGGGATCGAGCTTGGCCGCGCCGATCTCGTCAACCTGGTACTTTAAGAGGTCGAGCCGCAGGGCGCGATCGCGCTGGGCGTCGGTCATCTCGCGGAGCTGATCGGCGGCGCGTTTCCACTCCTGGTAGGATGCGTTTGCGGCGTCGGCGAGCTCTTCGTGGCCGCCATATTCATCGAGCAGCTCGCGGTAGCTCTGCCCGGCCACGCGTGCCTGGGAGTCGTGCTGGCCGTGAATCTCGAGCACCGCGTCCATGGCCGTGGCCAGCTCGCGCACCGCCAGCGGCGAGCCGTTGATCAGCACGCGGCCACGGCCTGCCGCGGCGATCTCGCGGCGGACGATCAGCTCCACCGCGCCGTCGGTGACCTCGACGTCGACGCCGAGCTCTTCGAGAGGCTTCTTCAGTTTTTTCGGCAGTTGGAAGACGGCCTCGGCGGTCATGCGGTCGCTGCCGGCGCGGATCATTTCGGTCGAGCCGCGCGCGCCGCGGAGGAACTCGAGCGAATCGATCAGCAACGACTTGCCGGCGCCGGTCTCGCCGGTCAGGACGTTGAGCCCCGGCCCCGGCTCGATCGCCAGCTCTTCCACGATGGCGAGGTTCCGGACTTTGAGGTAGGTGATCACTCGGGCGAAAGTTTATCCGAGATGCTTCTGCACCACCCGCACGCAGCAGATCTCGCAGCTTTTTCCGGCAGACGGCGTACCAGACCCGGCAGCGGCCTTGCTATTCAAATCAGTATGAAAAGAGCAGCGATTACTCTGACGATGCTGCTGGCGCTGGCCGCCTGCAGCAAACAGGAAGCGACCGAGGTCAAAGAACAGACGCAGGAGAAGGCCAACGAGGTCGCGCAGAAAGTCGAGGACGCCTTCGACGTCGCGGTCCCGATCGACGGGAAAGACGACCCCGCCGCGCGCGAGAAAGAGCGCTTCAACGACGAGTGGCGCAACCTCGAGGTGTTCCGCACCTCGCAGTCTGCCAAGCCGCAGGGACCGGCCGCGCCGGACGTCCAGGTGACGTTCGCGCCGAACGGCAAAGAGACGTTCAAAGGGCTGACCCCGGAGCAGATCAACAGCGCCCCGGTGGTGGTCCCGCTGCAGGGCGACGTCTCCGGGCCGTCGGTCCTCAAGACACAGGTCTATCTCGACCGGGTCAGCTTCTCGGTCGGCGCGCTCGACGGACGCTGGGGAAAGAACTCCGGCATCGCGGTCTGGTGGTACCAGCGCTCGCGCGGTCTTCCCGCGACCGGCGCAATGGATGAGCCGACCTTCCGCGCGCTCGCGGCCGCGGCCGGCAACGTGCCGGCGCTGACGCAGCGGACGCTCACCGCTGAAGATGTCGAGGGGCCGTTCAAGCCGATCCCCGAAGAGGTGTACGACAAGGCCAAGCTCGATTGTCTCTGTTACGAGACGAAGAAAGAGAAGCTCGCGGAGCGCTTCCACACGACGCAGGAGTTCCTCGAGCAGCTCAACCCGAACGTCGACTTTTCGACGCTCGAAGCGGGAGCGAAACTGTGGGTGCCGAACGTGCGCGAGCGGCTCACCACCGACCGCCCCGACATCGCGCGCGTGGTGGTCTCGATCCGCGGCAACAGCTTCAACGCCTTCGACACCGCAGGCAATCTGATCTTCCACGCGCCGACCACGCTCGGCTCCAAGTACGACCCTTCCCCGAACGAGACCGTCGAGGTGAAGAAGATCGTCCACAACCCGCACTTTCATTACCAGCCGAAGCTCTTCCATGAAGTGCCGGACGACGAGCCGGAAGCGAACCTGAATCCCGGCCCGAACTCGCCCGTCGGCGTGGTCTGGGTCGCGCTCAGCAAGCCGCATTTCGGTATCCACGGCACGAGCGATCCCGAGTCGATCGGCTACGCCTCCTCGCACGGCTGCGTGCGTCTCACGAACTGGGACGCGAACGACGTCGCGCGCCGGCTGCAGCCAGGGGTGAAGATCGAGTTCCTCGATACGAGAAAGACCGGAACGCAGACCGCGGCGCGCTAGAGGCGCGCGACGGATTGAGGATTGAGGATTGAGGATTGAGGAAGGGGTACTTCGCGAAGCGTTCCTCAATCCTCAATCCTTCAATCCTCAATCCGCGATGCGCTAGAACGCGTCGCGCAGCATGTCCACCGTCACACCGGGGTCCTTCACGTTGCCGAGCAGCGTGAGGGACAACGACGGCCCGTCCATCATGTGGTCGGCCACGCGCAGGATGTCTTCGAGGGTGACGCGGTCGATGTGCTCGATGATCTCGTCGGGTGAGAACTGCTGGCCGAAGTAGTACTCCTGGCGGGCCATCCCCGACATCCGGCTGACGGTCGATTCGAGGGAGAGCAGCACCGAGCCTTTGAGGTGCAGCTTCGCCGACTCGAGCTCCTCTGCGGTCGCCCCTTCGCGTTTGATCTTCTTCAGCTCTTCGAGCGTGGAGTCGAGCACGCGCCGCACGTTGCGGGGCGCGCAGGCGGCGTAGACCGCCATGTAGCCGCCATTGAGGTAGGCGTTGTGGAACGAGGCGACGGCGTAGACCAGCCCTTCCTGCTCGCGGATGCGCTGGAAGAGGCGCGATGACATGCCGCCGCCGAGGAGCGAGTTGAAGAGCGCGGCTGCATAACGCTCCTCGACCTGCTGCGGATAGCCGCGCATGCCGAGGCAGAGATGGACCTGCTCGAGCTCCTTCTTCTCGCGGAGGATCACATGCTGCGCCGGCGTCGGCTCGTTCCATTCGACGCGCACCGGATGCTTGCCCGGGACCGGCGGCAGCTCGCGCTCGAGCACCGCCAGCAGCTCGTCCGGATTGACGTTGCCGGACGCGGAGAAGATGAGGTTCGAGGGATGGAAGGTCTCGTTGTAGTGCGCAATGATTTTTTCGCGCTCGAGCCGCGTGATCGTCTCCTCGGTGCCGAGGATCGGACGGCCGAGCGGATGGTCGGGCCAGAACGACTCGACGAAGACCTCGTGCACGAGATCGTCCGGCGTGTCCTCGACCATCTTGATCTCTTCGAGGATGACCCCGCGCTCCATCTCCACGTCGTCATGGGTGAATCGCGGTGCGGTGACGATGTCGGTGAGGAGGTCGATCGCGGTGCCGATCTGCTCGTCGAGCACGTGCGCGTAGAACGACGTGTACTCCTTGCCGGTGAACGCGTCGACGTCGCCGCCGAGGATGTCGATGACCTTTGCGATCTCCGCGGTCGTTCGCTTCTCCGTCCCTTTGAAGACCAGGTGCTCCAGAAAGTGCGATGCGCCGCCGTGCTCCTCCGACTCGACCGCCGAACCGCTGCGGAGGTAATAGCCGAGCGCCGCCGACCGAACGTACGGAAGTTGTTCGATGAGAACGGTGAGGCCGGAGGGGAGGACGTGCTTGGAAAGGTTCGGCGCGGTGCGAGTCATGCGGGCGGGATTCTACGCGACCCGTCACCTCTGGACCGCGGCGGCGCTGCAGACCGTCCCCCAATGAGGTCTGGTTTGCCGGTGTGGTGTGGGCTTCCAGCCCAGCCTCGTCTCCAGGGAACGGGAGGCGGGCTGGAAGTCCAGACCACACCGGGCAACCGTCCGCGCGGGTTGAGGCAGTCTGCGCTGCCACCGCAGTTCGAGATCGCGCCGCCGGCTTCCCGCCTATGATGCGGCCATGCTTCTCACCTGGATCGGCCTCTTCGTCGTGGCGTTCATCGGATTGCTGATCCTGCGGGCTCGCGACGCACCGCGAGATTGAGCGGCAACCCTACTTGGTCATCAACGCGGCCTGCCGCATGGCGATCTCGTTCTGCAGGTCCTGCACGGTGAAGACCCACTCCGAGTAGTCCTCTTTGCCGTTGAAAGCGATGACGCTTTTGCCTTTGGCGTTCGGGCGGACGGCGACGAAGGGGCCGACGTAGTCCTTTGGTGAGGCTTCGGGATTGAGTTTCGTGGCCTGGCCGTCGCCGGCGGGCTGGCCGCCGGCAGGTTGCGGCTGGGCACCGGGCTGGCGTTGCCACGGGCTGCTGATGCCGGTGCCGCCGCCGGGATTCGCGGCCGGGGCGGGGGAGCCCGGGGTGCCGCCCGGGTTGGGGCCGGGGTTCATGGCGGCGCCGCCGGCGGCCTGGGCCTGCGCCTGTTCGACGGCGCCGGGCGGGACCATGATCCAGTCCTCGTGGTTGCCGGTCAGAGGCATCGGCGGGCGGTCTTCCCCGTAGCGGACGAAGCGGGGGCGGCGCGCTTTTTCGAGCTGCTCGAGGCTGACCGGCAGCGAGCCGTGCTTCTGCTGCCACGCCAGGATGTAGCGGGCGTACTGCTTCATCATGAAGATGGTCTGGCGGTCGCGCTCGCGCTTCATCACCAGCGACCACTGCTCCGGAACGGTGAAGGCGACGATGATGCTGATGATCGTCAGGATGACGATCAGGCCCGCCAGAGTGAAACCGCGCTCAGAGCTCCCCATAGGGCTTGCCGTCCATGGTCTGTCCCGGCGCCTTACTCTTCACGTCGATGACGCCGGGAGTCATGAACTCTTCCGGATCGGTGCTGCCGCCCACCTGCTCGAGGTCGGACGGGTTGTCGCGCACCTCTTCCCAGTCCGTCTGCTCGGTGATCGGGTCGGGCGGCAGATTGCGCAGGTAGTTCGGTACGAGCTCGTTGAGGTCGTTCGGGAAGCGCTGCTTGTCGGCGTGGAAGTTGTCGATCGCCTTCCGCATCTGAAAGAGGTTGTCCTTCAGCGCGGTCTCGCGCGCCTTGCGCTGCCAGTTCTTCACGTTGACCATCGCCACACCGGCCAGGATGCCGATGATGGTGATGACCACCAGGAGCTCGATCAGCGAGAAGCCGCGCTGTACGCGGGTGCGAGGTGCCGTCTGCATGCGTCCTACCATTCGTTGTACCGGGTCTTCCCGTCGAGGGCGAGCGCCGTCGAGGTGGAGTGCACCTCGTAGACGTTGTCGCCGTTGGTCATCGACGTATCGGGGTCATCGGTCGTCGAGAGCGTCGTCCACTCTTTCCGGCCGGTCATCGGATCGATCAGGTCGCGCTCGCGGATCAGGCGCACGGTCTTGCCGTCCGACATTGTCACGCCCTTGAGCAGCTCGTCGAGATCCTTCGGATAGCCGTCGGAGCCGAGCGCCTGCATCTGTCCGGCGCGAACCGGGCCCTGCTGCACCGTCATCAGGTCGTGGTAGCGATCGATCGCGTCGGTGATGCGGCGCAGGCGGTCACGCAGCTCGATTTCCTTCTGCCGGCGAAGGCCGAAGCGGGCCACCGGAAGAGCGACGGCCGCAAGAATGCCGATGATCGCGATGACGGTGATGAGCTCCGCAATCGTGAATCCTTTGCTGCCACGGCTGTGAAATCGAGCGAGCATTGTGAGTTCCTCGGGTTCCTCGGGTTCCTCGGGTTCCTCGGGTTGCGTCCCGGCATCGCCGAGGAACTCCGAGGAACCGAGGAACCCGAGGAACCGCATTTACTTACTGAACTTTCGCTTTCCCGCCCGAGACCGCGGCGATGACGCTCTTGCCGTTCTCGTCGCGGAAGTTCGGGCTTTCCATCACCAGCCAGGTCTCGCCCGAGGCGCCGCCATGGACGCGCAGGACGAGCACCTCGCCGCCGCCGTTGAACGCCAGCGGCTTGCCGTCGGACGACTTGACGCGGATCAGACCACTCTCGCGGTTGATCGTGGCCACCGGCGGCTTGGACGGGTCGATCGTCAGCGCGGCGCCGAACGAGATGTCGGTCACGGCCATGGCCAGCGGATCGTAGTGGAGCAGGAGCTCATCGGCGGTCAGGCCGACCAGATCCATCCCGATCACCTGCCACAGCTTGGTCTCGCCCGGCGTGAGGCCGATGTTCGACGGCTGCGGTGCGAGACGCGGTGCGAGGCGCATCGCCGCCACGTTCGGCGTGCTCTCCTCCGTCACCTTCGACTGGCTGGACATGTTCATCCGCTGGTCGGGCGGATTGTTGTTGTCGACCGGCGGAGGGGTCGGCGGGGGAGGGCGGCGGAACGGATCGTTCGGAGCGGTGCCGCCGATCGGAGCCGGCGCGACGACCGGCTGCTGCTGCGGTTGCTGCGTGCCTTCCGGCTGGATGAAGTTGCCCGGCTCGCCGTCCGACAATGGGAGGCCGGAGTTCGGGTTGCGGGCCGGGACGAACGGATCGCCGCCGGTCTGCGACTCGATGCGCGGCGAGACGCCACGGAAGGTGAGGTTGTTGGTCGTGCCGACCCACATCGGCGCGAGGTCGTCCTCGGTGATGTTCGGGATGCGGATGATGTGCGGGGTCATCGTCAGCACGAGGTCGGTGCGGCCGATGCTGCGGTGATCGCGGGTGAAGAGACGGCCGATGATCGGCAGCTCGCCGAGGAACGGCGTCTTGGTTGCGCCGTCGTCGCGCGTTTCCTGAATGAGGCCGGCCAGGAAGTTCGTCTCGCCGTCCTTGAGGCGGATGGTCGATTCGATCGTGCGTGTGGCGAAAGTCGGCTGCCCCCCGCGCTCCGGTCCAAGGTTCGAGACCTCGACCGTCAGCTTCAGGGTGACCTCGCGGTTGTGGTGCACGCGTGGCTCCATCGCCACCTTGATGCCGACGTCCTGGTACTGGTAGGACGTGTACGGCTGGACGTTGCTGCCGCCGGTGTTGCCGCCAACGGTGGCCTGGAAGGTCGTCACCGGAACTGGGATGCGCTGACCGATGTGCAGCGTGGCCTTCTCACCCTCGGAAATGCGCAGCTCCGGATTGGCCAGGAGCTCGCTGTTGCCGACGGTCTTGAGGAATGCGTACGTGGCCTGCGGGAGCGTGAAGTTCAGGCTGCCCTTGATGTCGTTCATGCTGCCGAGGGCCTTGGCGATCTCGCCGAGGGTGCCGCCGGCGAAGGCAGCCGGTTTGCCGTCCGCACCGGGGACGGTCGGCTGCGCGAGGGCCGAGCCGCTCACGCCGGTCGAGGTGGTGAAGCCGGAGACGGCGAAGCCGATGTCGCGGACCTTATTGAGGTCGAGCTGCACCAGCTCGACCGCGACCACGACTTCGGCCTTGGCCTTGTCGTTCGCTTCGATGATCTTCTCGGCGATGCGCACCTTGTCGGCGGTGTCGCGGATGGTGATGGCGTTGAGCGCCTTGAGCGGGAAGACGTTGCGCGCTTCGATCATCGTCCGCACGACGTTCGTGACCTGCTCGGCATCGCCGTTCGAGAGGTAGAACGTGCGGATCACGAGGTCCTCGTAATCGCGGCGGGCCTGCGGGTTGTCGGGCACGACGATGATGGTCTTCTCGTCGAGGACCTTGTAGAAGTGATTGGCGGCCTGCATGACGCGCTCGAGCGCGGCCTGTGCCGTCACGTCGCGCAGCTCGATCACGATGCGGTCGTCCTTGACCGCCTGATCGAAGAGGATGTTGATGCCGAACGCGTTCGCGAGAGCGCGGTAGATGTCCTTGACCGGCGCTTCGCGCGGGAAGTTCAGCGAGATCGGCTCGTCGGAAGCGGGGTTCAGCTGCGGCGGCTGCGCCTTGGTGACGGCGGAGCGGGCCCGCTTCTTCACTTCATCGACCGAGACCTGCTCGACCGCGGCGCGCTGCACCGTGTCGATGATCTGCAGCGCTTTCTGCAGCTCGTCGACCGCGTACTGATTGGTCGGGTCGAGCTTGAGGACGAGCTGCAGCTCCGTCGCGGCCAGCTGCGCGAGGCGCATCTGCTCGCCGTTCGGCGCGTTGTTCGCGGCGGTGCGGTAGGTACGGCCTTTCTCAAAATGCACGCGCGACGACTCACGCTTGGCGCGGTCGAGGGCGATCTTGTACTGCGTGTTGTTCGGCGCGATCTCGAGCGCTTTTTCGTACTCGACGACCGCTTCGTCCCAGCTCTTGGCCTGTTCGGCTTTCTGCGCGCGGTGGAACGCGGTGTAGCTCGCGCAGGACGTCACCGTCAGGATCAGGAGCAGCGCCCATGCAGCATTCTTCAATCGGATCATTCTGGTTTCCTGAACTTCATGCTCGTTCTGTGTGACGCGCGTTTCGACGAAACGTCACTGCCCCAGCGGAATCCGCTGGCGCTGGTCGGGCGGGAAGCCGACAAAGCCGATCTCGACCGACTCGATGCCGATCCCGCGAAGGATGAATTGCTTGTCGATGATGTCGCCGACGCGCGCGTTGAGGATCTCGCCGTCGCGCGCGAACGTCGCGATCGGGTTCGCCTTCTGACCAAACATCCCGATGAACTTGTACGGGAAGCGCGGCGGAACCGGCGGCGGCGGGGGCGGAACCTTCTCCGTCTCGGTCTCACAGGCGGTGCCGATGCGATCGCCGTCGATGTCGCGCTGATCGGGATTCGCGATGGACGGGCAGTTGTCCCGGAAGTCGGGGATGCCGTCCTTGTCCGCATCGGGCGGCGGCGGGGGAGGAGCGGGAGGAGGAGGCGGCGGGGGAGGAGGCGGCTCCACGTACGCGAAGATGTTCCGCTCGCTCTTGTAGCTGCCGCTCTCCGCTTCGAGCAGATCGAGCTTGACCGGCTCGACGCCGGGGGTGCTCACCGCCGTACGCGCGCCCGCCGTCGCCGCCTTCTCGCCCGGGTCCGGCGTGGCCGTGGCCACCGGCTCCGGACGCGAGTCGGGCGAGGCGAACGTGTAGATCGCAAATGCCGCGATGAGGATCCCCGCCGCGACAGTCCAGGTCTTCCAGTTCGTCCAGTTCATCACAACCGCTGTCTACTCGCCCGCTCCCGCGCCAGCGCATTCTCATCGCGGAAGAGCGTCTTGATGTGCAGGCTGAGCGTCAGCCCCTGCTCCTGTGCCGATTGCAGCCCGATTCGATCGATGATCACGAACTGCCGGGACAGCTCGAGAAGGTTGATCAGGCGCCGCACCTGATCGTACGTCCCCTGGACGCTGAACCCGACGCCCACTTCACTCGCGCCGATCTCGGTCGCGACGCGGTTGCCGCGGCCCGGCTGCTTATCGACCGCCTTGCGATCGAACGTGTACGATTTCGGGACGAGGCTGCTCGCCTGTGCGAGCCGCTTCACTTCCGCCAGCAGCACCGTCAGGCGCTGTTCCTCGGTCGACCAGTATTCGTCGAAGACCTGCTTCACGTCCGCTTCGGTCTGGCGGTAGCTCAGGTACTGCCGCTCCGCCGTCAGACGCGCCGAGCGCGCTGTGCGCAACTGCTCGTCGGCCTGCGCGAGACGCTCGTCGAGCTCGTCGAGCCGGCTCTGGTACTGCACGCGATAGGTGAAGAAGAACACCGCGTTCGCGGCCAGCAGGAGGCCGAGGATGATCAGGAGGATCCGCTTCTCGCGCCAGATCATCGCACTACCGCCCTGGCCGGCGTCGCCTGCGGCGCGGCCGGATTCGGGACGTAATCGACGTTCAGGTCGAACGTGTACGTGCCGCCCTCCGCCTGCTGCTCGCCCGACGGGAACGGCCGCGCGAACTTCGGATGCTCGTGCATCCGGTTGATGGTCTGGATCAGGCCATCCGACTCCTTCGCCTCGAAGTTCAGGTTCAGGCGGATCGTGCCCGAGCCGTCGGTCGCGAACGTCGGCGCGACATCCTTGAGACGGACGTCGTTGTCCAGCACGCTCTCGAGGTCGTCGAGGAGCATGCTCCACGAGAAGGCCCGCTCGGCGAGCTTCGCGTTGATGAAGCGGGTCTGATCGTCGAGCTGATTGAGATTGATCGAGGTCAGGCGCTGCTTCGCCGCCGCTTCGCGCTGGCGCTCCTGCGCGGCCTGCGCCTCGCGCTGCGCGATCTTCGCGCGCGTGGTCTGGGTCTCGTGGATGTAGCGGTAGTACGTGTCGACGTTGTTCAGCATCAGAAATGCCGTCAGCAGCGACATCAGCACGACCGTGGCGTAGACCGGGCGATAGTCCCGGTACGGACGGGAGGCGAGATTGAGATGGATCGGCTTCACCCGGTGAAGACTCCCGTGGCGGCCGCGAGCTCGGCGTCATAGCCGGAGACGTTCGCCGGAACGTCCTCGACCAGATCGCGCAGCGCGATGGCACGCACCTCTGTATTGAACTCCGTGGCGAGCGTGTCGTGCACCACACCGTCGGCGCCCACCCCGGCGACGTAGCAGCTCGAGAACGTATCGGTCCCGAGCGAGTCGCGAAGATAGCTGGCGGACAGACGCAGCTCCTGCTGGAGCGTGCGGTCGCGGCTCAGGTTCCGCGAACGGATGAAGAGCGGTTGCGCTCCTTTGAAGACCGCGGTCGTGAACTCGTTGTCGCGCACGTAGACGAACAGCCGGTTGCCGGCCGTCTCCTGTTCCCGTACGGCCACCGCGTTCCAGATGTTGAGGCCGAGCGTCTCGAGCAGAATGATGTCGAAGCCGGCCGCGGTGAAGACCTTCTCAATCGCCGCCAGCGTCTTCTCGACCGCCGACAGCGCCAGCACCTTCGCGCCGTTGCCGCTGCGCGAGAGCACTTCGTAGACGACCCGGAGCTGCTCCGGCGGAATCGGGAGCGTGCGTTTGAGGCTCCAGCGGACGATCTCCGCCGCTTCCGTCGCCTTTTCCGGCAGCGTCGGCAACTCGAGGATGTTGATGCGGAACCAGGAGTCGGGAAGGAGCAGCGACACCTTGTCCCACCGTCCCGTCTCCACGCGAAGACGGCGCAGCCCCTCGGCCAGCCCCGCTTCGTTCACCAGCTCCGGCGTGACGACCGAATTGGCGAACGTTCCTTCGGCGAGGCGATAGCTCTTCGCCTGGTTGATGCGTGGCCCCTTCTTCCCGCGAGCGAGACGCACGTGAACGAGCGAATCGGTGTCGAGAATCAGGACGTCGGGTGGAAAGCTTCTGGCCATGGATTCTTCGCTATTCGACGAACGTGACCTTGTTGATCTCGCGCAGCGTCGTCTGTCCTTCCATTACTTTGAAGAGCGCCGACTCGCGAAGGAAGGTCATTCCCTCCTCGTGCGCGGCCTTCTTGATTTCCGAGGCCGGACGGCGGTCGAGAATCATGGTTCGAATACGATCCGAAAGGTCGAGAAGTTCCGAGATGGCCGAGCGGCCGTGGAAGCCGGTGCCGTTGCACTCGATGCAGCCCGCTCCCTCGTAGAACGTCCGGCCGCGATACTCCGCCGGGTCGAGGCCCGATTCGACCAGCAGCCCGTCCGTCACGGTCGTCTCGCGCTTGCAGTGATCGCAGATGCGGCGCACCAGGCGCTGCGCCAGCACGCAGTTGAGCGCGGAGACGAAGTTGTAGAGGTCGACCTTCATGTTCAGGAAGCGGCCCAGAACGTCGACGACGTTGTTCGCGTGAACGGTGGTGAAGACGAGGTGGCCGGTCAGCGCCGACTGCACCGCGATCTGCGCCGTCTCTTCGTCGCGGATCTCACCGACCATGATCTTGTCGGGATCGTGGCGGAGGATCGAGCGGAGGCCGCGCGCGAACGTGAGGCCCTTCTTCTCGTTGACCGGGATCTGGGTGATGCCGCGCAACTGATACTCGACCGGATCCTCGATGGTGATGATCTTGTCTTCCGGCGACTGGATCTCGGAGAGCGCCGCGTACAGCGTGGTGGTCTTGCCCGAGCCGGTGGGGCCGGTGACCAGCACCATCCCGTACGGCTCTTTGATGAACTTCCGGAAGCGGTTCAGCATCCCCTGGTCGAAGCCGAGGATGTCCAGGCGGAGGTTCTTGAACTCCGACGACATCGACTCCTTGTCGAGAATACGGATGACCGAGTCCTCGCCGTGCGCGGTGGGGACGATCGAGACGCGGAAGTCGATGGTGCGGCCGGTGATGCGGAGCTTGAAGCGGCCGTCCTGCGGGACCCGCTTTTCGGCGATGTCGAGCTCCGACATGATCTTGATGCGGGAGATGATCGTGGAGTGGTGGCGCTTGTCGATCGGATCGAGCGCCTCGTAGAGCACGCCGTCGATGCGGTACTTGACCACCACCTCGTTGTCGCGCGTCTCGATGTGAATGTCCGAGGCGCGTCGCTGGATCGCGTTGAAGACGATCGAGTCGACCAGCTTGATGATCGGCGAAGAATCCTGCGCCGTGATCGAGTCGATGGTGAGGGTCTCTTCCCCCTCCTCGTTCTCCGTGACGATCTGCATGCGGAAGCCTTCGGTGGCTTCGTCGAGCACGCGCTGGGTCGACTCCGACTTCTGCAGCTTGTCGCGGATGGCGGCGGGGGAGGCCACCTTGACGCTGAGCGGCGTCCCGAGCAGCAGCTCCAGCTCGTCGAGCTTCAGCACGTCGGTCGGATCGCCGACCACGATCGTGAGGTGCCCGTCCTCGCGGCGCTCCGGCAGGAACTGATAGCGGATCATCAGATCGAGCGGGATCTCGCGGAACAGACCGTGGTCGCTCTGGAAATGCTCCAGATCGACGAAATCGAACCCGTACTGCTCGGCGATACGCTGTGCGCGTGCCGTCTCGCCGGTCGGATCGTTCGTGGCGGCTTTATAGAAAGTGCGATTCGGGTCGGCGACCATGTTTGTCCAGAAAAAGACCTATCCCTGCCCAACCGACGAGAGTTGGAAGAGCGGAAGGTAGAACGCGTACAGGAGAACGGCGATCACGCCGCCCATCACCACCAGAATGATGGGCTCGAGCGCCGATACCAGCCGGGTGAGCCTGGATTCGATTTCCTCGTCGTAGAACTCGCTCACATTCGTGAGCATTTCCGTCAATGCGCCGGTCGATTCGCCGACCTTGATCATCTCCACGGCCAGATCGCTCAGCACGCCGGTCGCGTCGAGCGAGCGCCACAGCGGCTCGCCCTCGCGCACGTTCTGCACGATTCCTTCGATCCGCGTCGAGACCAGCTGGTTCGTGACCGACTGCGAGGCGATCTCGATGGCCGGCACCATCGGCGTGCCGCCGGCCAGCAGCGTCCCCAGCGACTGGGTGAACTGCATGATCGCGAAGCGGTGCAGGACGCCGCCCACCAGCGGGATGCGCAGCTTGATGCGGTCCCACACCAGCCGGCCGGAGGTGGTCGCCCAGCGGAACAGCAGGAAGCTGCCGCCGATCACACCGATCAGCACCAGCAGGATGTTGTCCTTGAGGCCGACCGAGAAGCCGATCATGAACCGCGTGAACCACGGCAGCTCCGCCCCGAAGCCGGTGAAGAACTCGGCGAACTTCGGGATGACATACGTCAGCATGATGAACATCATCACGCTCGACAGCAGCACCAGCACGGCCGGATAGACCAGCGCGCCGACCACCCGCTTGCGGAGGGTGACGATCATCTTCTGGTACTTGAGGAAGCGGCGCAGCACCCCTTCGAGGTCACCGGAGCGCTCGCCCGAGCGCAGCGAGGTCGAATAGATCGGCGGGAACTGATCGCCGTACGTGGCGAAGGCGTCGGAGAGCGCGATGCCCGACATCAGCTTCTCGCGGATGTCCTTGAGCACCTCCCGGAAGCGAAGGTTCTTCTGCCGCTCGAGCATGATGTCGAACGACTGCACGATCGGCAGGCCGGCCCGTACCAGCGCCAGCAGCTCCTGGTTGAACAGGAGGAAATGCTCGGTCGAGATGACCTTCCCGAAGTGCGGGATGAAATCGCGCGCGCCCCGCGCGCCGCGACGCCCTTCGAACACGTGGAGGCCCTGCCTCCGCATTTCGTCCTGGGCAGCCCGCAGCGAGGCCGCCGTGACCTGTCGTTCGACGACGTCGCCCTCGGGCGTTCCAACTCGGATGATGAATTCAGGCATGAGCTTGATGTCCTGCGACTTCCGTAGGACGCACGAATCGTCCAAACGTTTCCGGAAGCTCTTTTACGGCCGCAGGATGCGCGGAGTCTAACCGGCCGGGTCGGAGGGGGATTCCGCGGCGCCGCCCGGCGCCGGATTGAGGAGGGGGGAATTGAGGATTGAGGAAGAGGAAGCCTGGCAAGCGCTTCCTCAATCCTCAATCCTTCAATCCTCAATCCCACCTACTCCTGCGCCGTCGCGATCTGCAACGTCATCGCGCTCGTGCTGTTCTCGATCGACGTGCCGTAAACGATGGCGTTGCCGGCGTCGACC
The DNA here is from genome assembly GCA_036398925.1 of Thermoanaerobaculia bacterium. Lineage (GTDB taxonomy): Bacteria > Acidobacteriota > Thermoanaerobaculia > Gp7-AA8 > Gp7-AA8 > DASWOB01. The sequence continues at coordinate 4,468 of DASWOB010000044.1, read as the reverse complement.
GTCACGAGGATGGTCTGGTTGGTGTTGACAAAAGTGCTGAAGAGATCGGTCACCGGGAACTGCTGGAAGAAGTTCGGCCCGAAGGTCCGGGTCACGGTCTGTTGCAGCGTCCCGGCGGCGTCAAAGAGCTGGAACGTCACCGTCGCGCCGTTCGAAAGTGAGCGAACGCCGACGTTCATGCGGTAGCGCTCGGTCGGCGGCGTCAACAGCGCGCCACGCTGTCCGGCACCGAGGGCGCTGGACGGTGGGAGCACCGGAATCTGCACCTCCGGATTCGTCGGGGAACCGAGCTCCGCGATGCGCACCAGCGTCACCGGCGCTCCACCGACCGCGGCAATGACATCGGCGCTGCCGGCGCCCGTCGCTCCGGCGGCCGGGACCAGCTCCGCGTAATAACGGGTCTCGAAGGGACGAAGCGAATAGGTGAGCGCCGGATCGGTCGCGCTGCCTTCACTCCCGGCCGGGTGGATGACGATCTGGCCGGAGATCGGATACGGATAAGGATTGCTGATCTGCAGCGAGGTCGAGAAGCGGGAGCCGTTCGCCCCCGGAACGCTCGAGACGACCGGGATGATCGCCGTCGGCGCCGCCGCCGGAATCTGGCCGGCCAGCGAAAGCCGCGAGATCGAGCCGGTGAAGATGTGCACGATGAACACCTCGCCGCTCCGCGGGTCGACGGCCATGTTCGTCGGCGTGATCAGCCCGTTCGCCAGGACGCGCTGGGAGCCGTTCGGCTCGAACATCAACAGCCGCCCCGGCGCTCCCTGCAGCATGTTCGTGCTGAACTCGAGCACGAGCATCCGGTTGCTCTCGAATTGATACGAGTCGATGGCCGTGGTGAGACCGCCCGCTGCGCGCTCATTGCCGACGCCGTTGATGCTCACCCGCCGCACCTCGGAGACTCCGGCCGGGAAGGGGAAGCCGGTGAGCAGCGTCACGTACAGGTCGTTGCCATGCGCACGGATGCTGTCCGGCACCGCGTCGATGACCGGCGGCCCGACCGGGGTCGGGTTGTTCAGCCGCGCAAAGGTGGTGTGCGTGCCGTACGCACCGCTGTTCGCGTCGACCCTCCGGACGAGGTCCTGGCTGGCATCGACGACGAAGAGCGACTGCCCGATCGCCACGATGCCGAACGGATTCGACGCGCGGACATTGAACTGAAAATCGCCGCGAGGGGCGTCGACGAAATTCGGGAAATCGACCAGCAGCCGGACTTCCAGCGTCTCGCCGACGACGTTCTGCAGCGTCAAGACCTGGCCGTTTTTGAGCGCCGTGTGATCGGCCGGATTCAGGTTGAAGCCGCCGAGGGTCGTGTCGAGGGAACGCGAGCCCCGCACGGCCAGGACCGAGCTGAGGATCGGCGATGCCGGATTGGGATTCGGCACCTCGGTGCCGGGCAGCGGCCCCTGGGCCACGCCATTGCCTGCGCCGATGACGATGTAGAGCGTCGTCCCCTGCAAGGCGAGAGCGGACGGCCCCGACGGCGCGTCCTCGATGTCGACGGCCGAGGGGAGGCCGCTCAGGAACGAGCGGCGCTGGCCGCTGGTGCGGTCGACGAGCGAAACGCGGCCGGTGTTGGCCGCGGTGGTACCGGACTCCGCGACGGCCAGATTGCCGGCGTGGGTAAAAATTGCCTTCGTGGGCGTCTGCAGCCCGGTGACGAATGGCGTCGGCTGCTGCGCGATGAGCGGGAAAACGAGGACCAGACAGAGAAGAACGGGGGCGAAAAACTTCATGGGCGCTCCTTTCGTTGCGAAGCGTCCCCGTGCAACAGCCACACCCGGCAGGCTTATCTGGTCAGGAAGCGGGCCATAGCCTGGTCGATCGAGTCGAGCCGGCGCTGCATCGACAGCACCGCCCTGGTCAACTCCTCGAGGCGCTGCTCGATCCGCGCGAGCGGATCGGCCGCGGCAGCCGGCTCCACGATCCCGAGTATCGGCCGAGCGGCCACCGGCAGGATCTTCGTCTCCTCGCCGATCTCGACCGTTTCGAGCTCGAGTGGCGCTGGCGCGACCGTTTCGACAGGTGCAGGCGCGGTCTCGCGCCGAGCAGCCGCCGGCACCATCATCGTCCCGAGCTCGTCAAAGTCCCAGTGCTGCTCGCGCAACTGCATCAACGTCCCGTCGCCAAACGCAAACGGCTCATTGCTGTTCGAAGTGTTCGCCATCGCTCCCTCCCACGGTCCCGGTGCTCTCTGCGATTTCCATGCTCGCCTGCAAGCACCCGGTCGGAACGCGACCGCCGTCACAGAGATGCCCGTGGTCACTGTTTCTTTTCTGCCGGGAGGGCGGCTGACGGGGAGCGGCGTCCCGCCCGCTCCCCGGTCGCTCCTGGATGACCCTACTTTTTCGCAGCCATCGGCGGCGGCGCCAACACCGCATCGGGCACTTCGTTCCGCACCGCCGGCACGCTGCGCAGGTATGCGTAGATCGCCTTCAGGTCGTCGTCGGTCATCTGGGCGAAGGCCTGCCACGGCATCGGCGGGAGGATCGGACGGGAGGTGCCCCAGTGCCGCCCCGTGCGGATGGTCTTGATGAAGAGCGCTTCGTTCCAGATCCCGAGGCCGCTCACGCTGTCGGGAGTGAGGTTGGCGGCGTAGCTGACGCCCCACGGGCCGGCGAAGGCGGTGTTGGTGATGGCGCCGCTCCAGGCCCACGGGCTGTTGCCGTTCTTCGGCGCGGGCGGCATGACCAGCTTCGACGGATGGCCGGAGAGGCGGCGGGTCATGTCGGGCTCCGGGCCGTTCGGCCCCATCTTGAACGGGGTGTGGCAATCGTTGCAGCCGATGATGGTGACGAGATACTCGCCGCGCGCCACTTTCGCCTTGTTCACCTCGAGAGGCGAGGCGGTGTAGAGATTCTTCGACACACTGCTGCTGCCTTCGCCCGCCAGGGCCGCTGCCATCAGGATCGCGGCCGCCATGACCGCGACCGCGGTGATTCGTTTCCGGTTCATTGTTTCCTCCGACTTTGCTGGGAGGAATGTAGGCGCCGGCCCCGAACGCGGTTCCTAAGAGATCCTTAGGAAGAGGCGAAAAGAATCCTAAGCGGCTTGAAGACCTGTCCCCGGTTCGCTTCCCCGGAATGGAAAGAACTCAGATGGAGACATGGGTGCGATGGGGACAGATCTTCAGATGTCACCTCAGCAAAAGGGGGACTGCGACTGCGATGGGGACGACTGCGATGGGGACAGATCTTCAGAGGTCACCCTACGGGTTCATGCGTCTGACCACGATGTCGGCTTTTGGAAGAGGTCAGATGGGGACAGATCTTCAGATGTCACCTCCGCAAAATCCGGAGAAGTGGGTGCGATGGGGACAGATCTTCAGAGGTCACCCGAAACGGCTGGAAAGGCTGGGACATCAGATGGGGACAGATCTTCAGATGTCACCTCGGAGGGTGACAGATGGGACAGATCTTCAGATGTCGCCTCAGCAAAAGCGACGCAAGCCAAGCCGAAAGAGGCCGCTATGGGTTCGTGCGTCTGACCACGATGTCGGCTTTTGGAGAGCGGTGATTAGCCTCGCGGCTTCAGCCACTCTCGACGTCCTGCACGGCCGCTCGCGTCGTTACGGCGGGCGTTGGAGCAGCCCTATCGCTGAGAGCGTGACGCGGTTCGATGGTAATGCGACTGCGATGGGGACAGATCTTCAGAGGTCACCCCGAAACGGCTGGAAAGACTGCGTCAGAGGGGGACATCAGATGGGGACAGATCTTCAGATGTCACCTCAGCAAAAGCGACGCAAGCCAAGCCGACAGAGGCCGCTACGGGTTCGTGCGTCTGACCACGATGTCGGCTTTTGGAGAGCGGTGATTAGCCTCGCGGCTTCAGCCACTCTCGACGTCCTGCACGGCCGCTCGCGTCGTTACGGCGGGCGTTGGAACAGCCCTATCGCTGAGAGCGTGACGCGGCTCGATGATAATGCCGTGCAGTGATCAGCGGGCTGAGTGGAGGACGTACGAATGGTGGCGGGCGGCGGTGCATGCGCCCGCGGCAGGCGTCGATGAGGCCGAGGATGTCGGAATCGCGAGCGAGCTCTTTCCGGCAGCGGGAGACGAGGTTCGAGACACCGCCCGCGCTCTTCAAGCCGAGCTGCCTCGCGATCCGGCGGAGAGGAACGAGTCCGTCCTCGAACGCAAGATACGCTACGAGGCGGCGCTCGAGGGTCCCGTGACTGCCGGCGATTGCCTCCCGAGTCGTGTCGAAGGTCTTCGCGACCGCGTCGATAACATCCTCGAGCTCCGGCCGGCCGGGATGAACCTGTGCCCGCGGATGCTCCTCGCTTCGTTCCTCCTCGTCGAGCAGCTTCTGGATCTTCTCGATCCAGGAGGCCGTGCCGAGGAAGATCTGCGCCGTCAGGTTGTCCATGAGGGTGTCGGACTCGTCGATCTTCGAGAGTACGAAATTGCGGTACTCACGCTGCTGCGTGTCACGCTCGAGCCCGAGCTCGCTCAGAAGCGGGTCGACT
>DASWOB010000043.1:0-44037 GCA_036398925.1 Thermoanaerobaculia bacterium | reverse complement strand
ACGAAGTGAGGAGCACCCGCGGGCACAGGTTCATCCCGGCCGGCCCGATCTCGAGGATGTCGTCGAAGCGGTCGCGAAGACGTTCGACACGACTCCGGAGGCGATCGCCGGCAGTCACGGAACTCTCGAACGACGTCTCGTAGCCTATCTTGCGTTCGAGGATGGACTTGTTCCTCTCCGCCGGATCGCGAGGCAGCTCGGCCTGACGAGCGCGGGAGGGATTTCGAATCTCGTCTCTCGCTGCCGGAAAGAGCTCGCTCGCGACTCCGAGATCCTCGGTCTCGCCGAAGCCTGCCGCGACCGCATGCACCGCCGCCCGCCGCCATTCCTCTTCCCTCCGCTCACGCCGCCGGTCACCGCACGCCAATACCACCGGGCTACGTCGCGCTCGCAGCGGTAGGGCTGTTCAATCGGCCGCCGTAACAACACCTGCAGCCGTGCAGGACACCGAGTCGTCAACCCGCTGAGCCGACGAGGGGCTCACCACCGTCCAACGCCGCCAGCGCGATCAGACGCAACGAATCCGCAACCGCCCTCTGTGGGCGCGGCCTACACCGCGTTTCCTAAGGTGACATCTGAAGCTCTGTCCCCCATCTGCTCACCTGTCCCCCACTGAGGTGACATCTCAAGCTCTGTCCCCATCTGCTGTCCCCATACCTCTTCTCTCCGCCCATGCCGCCGGTCACCGCACGGCAATACCACCGGGCTACGTCGCGCTCGCAGCGGTAGGGCTGTTCAAACGGCCGCCGTAACAACGCCTGCAGCCGTGCAGGACACCGAGTCGTCAACCCGCTGAGCCGACGAGGGGCTCACCACCGTCCAACGCCGCCAGCGCGATCAGACGCAACGAATCCGTAACGGCCCTCTGTGGGCGCGGGCCTACACCGCGTTTCCTGAGGTGACATCTGAAGCTCTGTCCCCATCTGCTCACACTGTCCCCATCTGCTCACATCGGAAGAGAAGAACGAAGCTGTGACCCCCAATCGCGGAGCCCCAATCGCGGAGTGGTGTAGCGGAGACACAGAAGGACGGCTCCGCAGACCGTCTGAAAAAGTTGCCGGTGTGTGTGGGCTTCCAGCCCACCCCGTTCCCTTGGACACGAGGGCGTGGGCTGGAAGCCCACACCACGCCGGTCACCGCGTGTGCCGCACGATCGCTTCCACCACCCGCCGCAGTTCGCGCGGCTCGAGCGGTTTCTGCATGGCGACGCGCACCAGTTGGGGGTCGAGCAGTTCCACCCGGTCGTCCATGACCGCCGAGATGACCACCACTGGCGTGGTGATGCCGCTCTCTTTCATGTACGAAATCACGCCGAGGCCGTCGACGCGCGGCATCAGCAGGTCGAGCAGCACGACGTCGTACGTCTGGTGCCGGAGGCGGCCGATCGCGGCTTCGCCATCCTCGGCGATGTCGCACTCGGTTCCGTCGCGCTTGAGCAGCGCCGACAGAATCTGGCGAATGGCCGGGTCGTCGTCAACGATCAACACCTTTGCGGGCACAGCACTCATGATGATGCCACGGGATACCGGAACGAGCGGACAAAGCTCGCCACGTCGGTCACCGGCAGCGGCCTGCTGAAGAGGTAACCCTGCATCCCGTCGCACGCCTGCGCTTCGACCAACAGGCGATCGGGCTCGTTCTCGATCCCTTCGGCGATGACATAGAGATTGAGGCTGTGTCCGAGTTGGATGATCGAGGCGAGGATCGCCGCATCGCTCTGATTGCGCTGCACGTCGCGCAGAAACTCGCGATCGATCTTCACCGTGTCGAGCGGCAGCCGCTTCAGATAGACCAGCGATGACTGCCCGGTGCCGAAGTCGTCGACGGCGATGCGGACGCCGAGGCTGCGCAGCTGATCGAGCACCGAGAGCGTCCATTCGAGGTTCTGCAGCGCGGCGCTCTCGGTGATCTCCAGCTCGAGGTCACCCGGCTGCAGGTCGTTCTCGCGCAGCACCTGATCGACGATGTGGATGAAGCTCGGCTGCGTGATCTGGTGGGGCGAGAGGTTCACCGCGATGTGGAAGTCCGTCAGTCCTTCGTTGCGCCATGCTTTCAACTGCGCGCAGGCGGTCCGCAGGACCCACTCCCCGATCGGCACGATCAGGCGCGTTTCTTCGGCGAGGTGGATGAACTCCGCCGGATTGGCGCGGCCGTGGCCTGGGCGATTCCAGCGGATGAGCGCTTCGAACGAGCGGATCGAGCGCGTGCGCCGGTCGCAGAGCGGCTGGTACACGAGCTCGAACTCGTTGCGATCGAGCGCGCGGTGCAGACTCAGTTCGAGCTCGAGCCGCTCGGTATAGCGCGCGTTCATCGATGAGGCGAAGAGCTGCACGGTGTTGCGGCCGAGGTCTTTGGAGCGATAGAGCGCGGCGTCGGCATGCTTGAGCAGGGTCACGACGTCGACCCCGTCCGAGGGATAGATGCTGATGCCGGCGCTGGCGGTGACGTGCAGCTCGTGCCCGTCCACCGTGATCGGCTCGCGCAGCACGTTGAGCAGTTTGCGGCCCACGTTCCCGGCGTCCTCGGCCCGCGTGATCTCCGGCAGGATTACGGCGAACTCGTCGCCGCCGAGGCGGGCGATCGTGTCGTCGGCGCGCAGCACGACGCGCAGCCGTTCCGCCACCACCTGCAGCAGTTGATCGCCGACGCCATGACCGAGAGTGTCGTTCACGACCTTGAAGCGATCGAGATCGACGTACATGACCGCCATGCCGAGGTTGCGGCGATGAGCCTGATCGATGGCGTGCTCGAGACGGTCGTGAAAGAGGAAGCGGTTCGGCAGCCCGGTCAGACTGTCGCGATACGCGAGCTGCTGCAGCTGTTCCTCGGCCAGTTTGCGCTCGGTGATGTCGCGATAGTTGATGACGATCGCGCCGACCGCGGGAGTGCCGAGGAGGTTCTTGTACGTCCCGTCGATCCAGCGCCATTCGCCGTTCGCGTGTTGCAGGCGCGCCTCGCCGCGCACCTCGGCACCTTCGTGGTCGAGGAGCTCGCGCAGGCGGCGCCGCGCGTACTCGTGCTCTTCCGGGTGGACGAATTCGATGAAGTTCCGTCCGATCAGGCCCGCGTCGCGGTAGCCGAGCACACGCTCGGTCGACGGCGAGGCGTAGAGGAAGACGCCGGAGCGGTCAACGAGCGCGATCCCCTCCGACGCGTTCTCGACCAGCGCGCGGAAGCGCTCGTCGGTCTCCGTGCGGTCCTGCTCTGCCTTGCGCCGCGCGGCTTCGTTCTGCGTCGAGACGATCACCGCGCCGGTGAGGTCAGCGATGGAGCGGAGGAACTCGATCTCGTCGAGCGCGAAGACGCGGCGCGTGTCGGAGTAGGCGGTGAGACAGCCCCACGTACGCTCGCGGCCGGGGATCGGCAGGCAGGCACCCGATTCGACGCCGTGATGCCCGAGGAGATGATCGCCGTTGACGCGTGGATCGGCGGCCAGGTTGTCGTAGACCACCGGCTGCTTCATGGCCAGCGTGTAAAGGAGGAGCGGACGATGCTCCGGGGCGGTGTCGTTGCAGCCGGCGAAGGTCTGGTTGTCGCCGAGGCCGAAGCGGAGACGAAGCTCGCCATCATCATCCTGCTCGATGATGGTGACGTAGGAGACGGCCAGGGCCCATTCGACCAGCGCGCAGGTCTGCCCCACCAGGAGCTCGATGTCCACGCCTGTCAGTGCAGCCTGACCGAGCTCAGCGAGCGCGGCCTGCTGCCTGCGGCGGCGTTCGATTTCGACCGAGAGCCGCTCGCGCAGGTCGGGAGCATTGACAGCGCTCTGGCCGACCGATCTCACTAAGTTGTCTGCTGACACCCCCTTGACGTCATTGCAAGGGCGGCGCCTCTATACTCAGTGGATGAGCGCCACAACTTCCTCCGTACCGCGCCGCGGCCGTACGCCTTTGATGATGGTCCTGGTTCCGCTGCTGCTCGGGGCCGCGTTCCTGGCCGGCTGGCTGCCGGTGACACTCGAATTGCGGCGGACGAACGAGCGGCTGCGCGCGGTGGAGCTCGAGCTGCGGCTCGCGAACGTGCAGCGGCGGCTCGGCACCGCGGCTGCCGAGGCGCGACGCAATAATTTCGGGATCGCGGCGACCGAGGCGGGGCAGTTCTTCGACGAGACCCAGCGGCTGCTGGCGCAGGAGCCGTTCACCGACCAGCCGCGCCTGCGCACCGCGCTCGCCGCGTATGCCGCACGGCGCGACACGGTCATGAGCGGACTGGCGACGAACGACGTGACCACCGCGACGCTGCTCAGCGAGCTGTACCTGGCGTTGGATGGGGTGCGGGACCGCGGGCTGTAAGCCCCACAAACCCCCTGAGCGAGCGCAGCGAGTCGAAGGGTCAGCCAAGGCGCGGCGCTGCTGCCGAAAACGAACGTGTCGTGGCGCCTTGGTTGACCCTTCGGCTCGCTACGCTCGCTCAGGGGGTTGAAGAAAAAACTGGCACCCGGTTCTTGCATTCGCCTCCGCATGAGAAGCAGATTTTTCGTAGCGCTGTTGACCTTGCTGTGTGTCTCCCTCGCTTTCGTCGCGTGTAAAAACGAGAAGGAAGGCGATCAGGGCATCACCACCGCGGAAGCGGCGGACGATGACTCGCCGGTCGATACGACCGCCGGCGACGCGACGCATCCCGCCTCCCCCGGTGGCACCGCCATCGTGCCGAGCGTTTCCTCCGGTACGACGGTGGTGGTCATGATCGAGGACGGACGCGTCGCCGTTCAGCAGCAGACCATCCCGCGCGGCCCCGCCGTCTTCACGGTGACGAACGGCGGCGAGCAGCTGCACAACCTGCACATCGAAGGACCTGGCGCGAGCGTCGCGGCGGGCGATCCGATCGCGGCGAAGGCGTCGCGTGATGTGTCGGTGATGCTGCAGGCCGGGACGTACACGCTCTATTGCCCGGTGCTCGATCACCGCGAGAGGGGCGAGCAGACGACGATCACGATCCAGCCGTGATCGCCGTGGCGTGGCGGTGCAGCGCTTCTTCGAGCTGCATCGCCGCGTCCCGCACCTCTTTCATGAGCGCTTCGTACTCGCGGTGCGCCTCGGCGAGATCGGCTCCGCAGAAGGGGCAGTCGACCTCGTCCGGCTTCACGTAGCAGCGGCACGCGCCGCAGAGCGGCAGCATCGGCGGAACGCGATTGCTGTCGCTCCGCGCGCGCTTGACGGGATGCGGCGGCGGGACGATGCGCTGCCCCGGTCCGCTACCGTCGATCGGCTCGAGGATCAGGTCGAAGCGGCCGTTGTCGAACGGCAGACCGGGCGCTTCCTGGACCTTCTCGATCCGCTCGCGCAGCCCTTCCTTGGCCAGCTCGATCACGCGATGGTGACAGTACGGATTGTTGCCGGCGCGATCGAACAGCGAATGCGCCGTCCACGTGCAGCCGGCGCGGCAGACGTCGGCGTAGTAGCAGCTCCCGCAGAAGCCCCAGAGATCTTCGACCGTGCGGTCGCGCGCGAAACGAAGCTCGTCCGCGGTCTGCCAGATCTCGTCGATCGACATCGTCCGGACGTTGCCGCCGGAGTACGGCTTGGTCGCCAGTGACGGGCAGCCTTTGATAGTGCCGTCCGCCTCGATGCCGAGCCCCGTGTGTCCCGCGGCGCACCCCTGCCAGTGCCTCGCCTCTTCGCCGACGCGCCAGAGATGCTCGTACGGACCGAAGTAGCCGATGTTGTTGCCCGGCTGAATGAGCACGCCGAGGTCGAGCGCCTCTTCGTACAGCTCCGCGAAAAACGGGTAGAACTCGAGCAGCTGATACGGCTGCAGCAGCAGCTCCGCATTGTCGGCGGCGTTGCCCATGGCCACGGTGAGCTGGATCTGCCAGTTCTTGACGCCGAGCGACGCGAGGAGATGAAGCAGCGGCCGCAGTTCGTCCTTCACGTCGGCGGTGATCTGCGTGTTGACGCTGTACGGGATGCCGTGATCGCGCAGGTGGCCGAGCGCCTCGATGCAGCGGTCGAACGAGCCCTTCACGCCGCGGATGCGGTCGTGACGCTCGCGCATGCCGTCGATCGAGACGCCGGCCGATCTGAGTCCCGCTTCCTTCGCCCGTCGCACCTTTTCATCGGTGAGCGTGTAACCGCCGGTCTGCATCGAACAGTGGATGCCGTGATCGGTGACGGCGCGGATGATCTCCAGCCAGTCGGCGCGCATGTAGGCCTCGCCGCCGATGAGGGAGATCTCGCGCGTGCCGAGGCGCGCCAGCTGGCGGACCACCTCCACACACTCGTCGGTGGAGAGCTCGTTCGGCCGCTTCTTCCCCGCGCGCGAGCCGCAGTGGCCGCACTTGAGGTTGCAGGCGAGCGTGATCTCCCACACCACGTGCACGGGGGTGCCGCGCGCGTAGTCGTCGTCGGTTTCGTAGCGATGCGGCAGAGCGGTCAAGACGTTGACCTTTTACTTTCTGCCGGCCGCTTTCTTCCCGCCGCTGCTGACGCCACCCGCGGCAGCCCTGGCCGCGCCGGCGCTGCTCTTGGAGAGCTTCTTGAGAGCCGACTCACCGGCTTTGATGGCCTTGCTCAGATCGCCCCCCTGCTGTTCGTGAAGGGTGCGAGCCTGACCGACGAGTGCCTCCAGGCGGCGCGCGTCACCGCGCTCGATGGCGTTGGAAATCGCGAGACCATACGGTTTGATCGTTGCCATTCGTTCTTCTCCTTCTCCAATGGTTTCCGTCATTGAAGGAGTGATGGAGAGCGGGAGTTCCCTACCCTCGGCCGCGCACGAGCCGCAACGTGTCGAGCCGCATCTCCGCCTCCTGGCGCGGCGTCAGCGTGTGCACGTTGCCGGAGAGATCGACGAAACATTTCGATCCGGGCAACGCGGCGAGGCGCAGCGATTCGGTCATGCGCCGGTTGACGCTGCGATACGGGATGAAGCGCGTCGGGGCCGTGGTGAGGAGCTCCAGCTTGTGCGCGATCCAGACGTCGGCGTAGCAGACCACGTAACGGCGCTGCTCGATGACGCGTAGCGCCGGCCGCGGATCGAAGCCGCCGTGGAACAGTTCGTACTGCTCGCGCCGCGCGGCGACGATCTCGCGGACGTCCTGCCACCGCGGCACGTACAGGCCGGCCGCGAGAGTGGCCGCGGCGACGAGCGCGGCGATGCGGCTCCGATCTCCGAGGCGTACCAGCTCGCGCGAAGCGAACGCGTAGAGAATCGGCAGCGCGATGACGATGTAGCGCAGCGCACCGCGATACGGCCCCACCGTCAGGAACCAGAACGCGAATGCCGTCCCGACCACGCCGGCCGCAAGCATCGTCTCGCGACGCGGACGGAAGTGAGCCGCCGCGCTGACGAGCAGCACGAGCAGCGCCCCTCCGAACAGCCAACCGAGCGGCGACGGCTCCGCGCCGATCAGCGTCGCACCGTCATAGCGGACGAATTCGACGATCCGGTCGGTCACGATGCCGGTCGACCATCGGGGGACGACCGGGCCGTAGAGCCGCTGATCGACGGCCAGCCGCCCGAACACGATCGGCAACATACCGAGCGCCGCGCCGCACGCGAAGAGCAGCGCCCCTGCGACGAGCTGCCACCGCCGCAACAATGCGCGGTCGTAGAGCCAGATCACGATCAGCGCCGGCGCGATGACGAACGACACGCCGCGATGAATCCACCAGCCGATGCCGAACATCAGGCCGAGCGCGAACCAGTGCCACGCCCGCACGAAACGGGTGCGCATCACGAACCAGAAGGCGATCGAGCCGAGAAAGAAATAGCCCTCCGCGCTGAGCGGCGCATAGGTGAGCTGAAAGAGGAACGCCGGCGCGGCGGAGAGGAGGAAGGTCGCGAAGAGCGCCGCGCGCCGCCCCACCACACGCCGCAGTGCGGCGTGGAAGAAGAGCATCGTGGCGAAGACCTCGATGGCCGTGGCCACGCGCAGCGTGAAGGGTCCGACCTCGCCGGTGACCAGTCCCACCGCCGCGGCAAAGAGCGACGTCAGCGGCGCAAGGTAGTCCGACGCCCAGAAGATGATCGGGGGATCGCCCTCCAGGATCGCCCGCGCCATCAATCCGAGCAGCGCCGCATCGCTGTTCCAGCCGAGCAGAAGGCCCGGCCCTTTGAAGAGCGGAAGACGAAGGAGGAGGAACGCCACCGCACAGATCGCAAGGCCGCACCACTCCCACCACGACACTTTGGGAACTTCGCCCACGTCAGCCACGGCGAAACGATATCCGCGGCACCGCCAGTTCACCAATGGCCGCAACAGCGGGCAACATTCAGGTCCGGCCCTGAGGTAGCAACCCCTCGCTAACGGTGCTCGTAAAGCCAGTACCGTTCATCGTTCGGAATGCGACTCGCGTCACGTGGGGTGATCAACGGGCCGGTGGTTGCGTAGAGCAGCGTCAGCCCGTGCCGCTCGGGAGCGGTGAGCGGCTGTACGGCGCTCAAAAAGAGCCATCGGCCGGGACCGAGTTGCTTCACTGCCGCTTCCGCGGCGACGTTCGCCGAACGCGCCGTCGCTTTCCGGTTGGCCACGTCCCACTGCAGGTAACTTCCGTCCCTGCCGAGGGCCGCGTAACGGAATTGCCGCGGCGGCAGATGGGCGAGCACCGCCTCCGTCTGCGCGGGCGGATGCGCGGCGATGACCCGGCCGGCCAGACCGTGGCTGTCGATGTAGCGCGCCATCTCACCGGCGCCGGAGTAACTCTTCGTCAGCTCGTCACGCACCGCCCGATAGCCGGCCGGGAGGGAGAGCAGCAACGAGATCCCGAGCATCGCCGTCACCGCCGGACGGGCCCGCGACCGCGAGTCGCTGCCGAGCCAGAGCGCCGCCACCACCGCGATCAGCATCAGTCCGTAATGCCGGTAGCCGCCGAGCCAGACGTGCGTGAAGAGAAACGCCAGCAGGCCGATCGTGATCGTGAGCATCGCCAGGGCGGTGGCGTTCCGACGCACCGAAGCGGCCACCGCAACCAGCAGCGCCAGCGCCCACGACCGGACCAGCGTGCCTTCCGCTCCGGGGACGAATGCCGCCGCGATCGACTCGAAGAAGAGCGAATACTCGGGAGGCGCTACCGTCACGTTCTGTGGAACGAGAGGGCCCGGTGTGTAGAGCTGCACGAACGCGAGCAGGAGGCCGGAGCCCATCACCAGCAGCGCCATCCAGTGACGGAGCGAGCGGCGATGCGCCCGCAGCACCTCCACGAAGAACATCAGCGTCAGCGCCCCCGCCGGTCCGGCGCTGTGGATGTTGGTGTTGAACAGCAACGCGATGCAGGCGGCGTACGCCACGAGACGCTCATGCCGCCGCTGATGCAGCGCCAGCGCGGCAAACGTCAACAGAATGCCGAGGCTGTAGCTGCGCGCGATGGCGGCGTAGTGATAGAGCGGATAGAAGGAGAAGAGAAAGAGCGCCTTGCGCGGCAGGCTCCACGGCGCGGCGCGGAGAAAGACCGCCGCCGCGGCAATGGCGATCACCCAGTGCACGATGGCCATCGACGCGTAAGGCATTCCCCCGCGGGCGAACGGCAGCAGCACGAGATACCAGAGAAAGGGCGTTCCGGCATTGCGCGTCCAGGAGAAGACGCCCGACAGCGGGAGGTCGCGGGCGGCCAGCCAGGCATCGGCCTCGTCGCGCCACGGCTCGTGGGCCAGCGTCAGGATCAGCGTCGCCGCGGCGTACGCGCCGAGGACGAAGATCTCCCGCCACGGCACTCGGACCGGCGCTTTGGTGGTCACGCGCGGCAGGATAAGGCATCGATTTCGGGTAGGGATCTGCCTCCGTCGATCACTCCTTAAAAAACCCCCTTGGAGAGAGGTGTGGATGCACCACGGAGCAGCACAACTTCGAAAGCTCTTCGATCGTCCGGGTATCGCCCGCGTCGTCGGCGCGCACAACGCCCTCGGCGCGAAGATGGCGGAGCGCGCCGGCTTCGACGGCGTCTGGTCGAGCAGCTTCGAGATCTCGGCCTCGCACGCCGTCCCCGACGCCTCGATCCTCGGCATGACCGATCACGTGGCCGCGGCGCGCGACATGGCCGCGCACGTGAACATCCCGATCATCGCCGACTGCGACACCGGCTATGGCGAAAGGCAGCAGTTCGCGCACGCGGTGCGGCAGTACGAGGCGGCCGGCATCGCCGCGGTCTGCCTCGAAGACAAGCAGTTCCCGAAGCTCAACTCCTTCATTAGCGGACGGCAGGAGCTCGCCTCGATCGACGACTTTCTGGAGAAACTGCAGGCCGGGAAAGCGGCGCAGCGGACCGCCGACTTTGCGATCATCGCCCGCACCGAGGCGCTGATCGCCGGCTGCGGACGCGACGAGGCGCTGCTGCGCGCACGTGCTTACGCTGATGCCGGCGCGGACGCGGTGCTGATCCACAGCAAAGCGAAGACGGTGGACGAGCTGGCCAGCGTCGCCCGCGCGTGGGACCGCCCCACACCGCTGGTGGCCGTGCCGACCACGTACTTTCACGTGACCGCAAACGAGCTGGCGTCGCTCGGCATCAAGATCGTGATCTACGCGAATCAGGGGCTCCGGTCGGCGCTGCGGGCGATGGAGCTGGTCTACGACCAGATCCTCCTCAGCGGCTCGACCGCCGGCGTCGAGGATCACCTCATGCCGATGAAGAGCATCTTCGAGCTGCAGGGACACGAGGCGGAGAAACAGGCCTCCGTGCGCGTGGAGATCGCGAAGTGAGCGTCGCGCTGGCGCATGCGCCGCTCCCCGATCGTTCGCTGCTCGATCTGCTGCTCGACCAGAAATTCGACTTCTTCACCGGCGTTCCCGATTCGACCCTCCGCTCGCTACTGCATGACGTCGAGCAGCGCGGCGTGCGTTACGTTCCGGCGGTCTCCGAGAACGTCGCGGTCGGACTGGCGAGCGGGGCGTTCTTCGGCGGCGCGCGGCCAGCGCTCTTCCTGCAGAACACCGGGCTCGCGATGGCCATCAATCCGCTGACCACCCTCGCGGCGATCTACCGCATTCCTCTCCTGCTCGTGGTGGGATGGCGCGGCAGCGACGGAAAGGATGCGCCGGAGCACAAGGTCATTGGCGCGACGACGCTGCCGCTGCTCGAAGCGCTGCGCATCCCCTTCTTCATCCCCGACGCCGAGACGCTCTCGAACGACGTCAGCGACGCGGCGGCGACCATGGATGCGGACCGCTGTGTCGTGGCCGTGGTCATCCGTCCGGGAGTGCTGCCGTGATCCGCCGCCACGATGCAATCGCCGCCGTGCTCGGGCGAGTGAATGACGCGCTGGTGGTCACAGCCAACGGCTGGATCAGCCGCGAGGCGTGCGCGATCAACGACCGCCGCGAGAACTTTTACATGCTCGGTTCAATGGGGCTGGCCTCGTCGATCGGCTTGGGACTGGCGCTCACCCATCCGGAGCGCCGGGTGATCGTGCTCGATGGCGACGGCAACCTGCTGATGGCCCTTGGCGCGCTGGCGATGGTCGCCGAACAGCGGCCGGCCAACTTCGTCCACGTGGTGCTCGACAACGAGATTTACGGCTCGACCGGCGGACAGCGCTCGCTGTCGAAAGAGGTCGAGCTCGACGCGATCGCGCGCGCGGCCGGCTATGCGCACGTGCGGCGGATCGAAGGGCTGCTCGACCTGGACGTGCTCGAGGAGATGATGGCCGCCCACGGGCCGGTGTTCCTGCTGATCAAGATCGCACCGCTGGCCGACGGAATTGCGCCGCGCGTGCCGCACGAACCGGAGCGGATCGCGCAGCGCTTCCGGAGCGCAATCTGATGCCCGATCTCGAGTGGAATCGCAAATGGGGCGGCATGATCGCCGGCTTCGCGCCGGCCGATTCCGAGCCGCACTTTGGCGACCGCTGGGGCGACCCGGAGTCGTTCGGCCCGCTGGTCGAGGTGCGCCAGAGGTTTCTCGATCCTTACTTTCATGCGCATCAAACGGTGCTGGAGATCGGGGCCGGCGGCGGGCGCTGGACGCAGTACCTCGTCGGCGCGCGGCGCCTCGTGGTCGTCGAGTACAACCCGGAGTCGTTTCCGTATCTGCTGGCCCGCTTCCCCGGCGCGCCGATGACGCTCGTACAGACCAGCGGCGCGGAGATGCACGCGGTGGCGGATGCGTCGATCGATTTCGTCTTCACGTTCGACGTGTTCGTGCATCTGGAGCCGGACGTGATCGGCGCGTACCTGCGTGAGATCGAGCGCGTGCTGCGCCCCGGCGGCGTGGCGGTCGTGCATTACGGCGAGATCCGCAAGGACATCGCGCTGCACACGCCGAGCTTCTCGCGCATGACCCGCCCGATGATGGACGAGCTGCTCGCCACCACGCGGCTGCGGGTCATCGATCACGACGAGACGATCATGTTCCACAGTAATCTCGTGGCGGTGCAGCGCCCCGCATGAGACTTCTGCACATCCTCTCCCAGCGTCCCGGCCGCTCCGGCAGCGGTGTCTTTCTCGGCGCGATGGTGCGCGAGGCGGCCAAGCGCGGTATCTACGAGCAGCACGTGATCGTCGGCGGCCCGGCCGGCACGACCGCGAACGAGCTGCCGCCGCTGCGCGACGACCAGCTCTCGGTCATCACCTTCCCCTCCGACGACGCGCCGTTCCCGGTGCCGGGCAACAGCGACGTGATGCCGTATCCAACCACCGTCTTCTCGGAGATGACGGAGGAGCAGGTCGAGCAGTACCTGAACGCCTCACGCAAGGTGATGACGCGGGTGCGGGAGACGTTCCGCCCCGAGGTCGTGCACGCGCATCACTTGTGGATCATGACGGCACTGGCGCGGGAGGTCTTCCATGACGTCCCGGTCATCGCCACCTCGCACAACGCCGAGCTGCGGCAGCTGATCAAAGCGCCGCACCTCGCCCCGCACGTGATCCCCGGCGTGCAGAAGCTCGACACGGTTTGCGTGCTGACACCG
The DNA here is from genome assembly GCA_036398925.1 of Thermoanaerobaculia bacterium. Lineage (GTDB taxonomy): Bacteria > Acidobacteriota > Thermoanaerobaculia > Gp7-AA8 > Gp7-AA8 > DASWOB01. Next base: position 31,197 of record DASWOB010000043.1, on the reverse strand, counting down.
CAATCGTTCACCGACACCATCGAGGCGTACGACGTCGCGCCGGAGCGGATCGCCATCACCGGCGCCGGGTTCGACGCGGAGGTCTTCGGATTCCTCGGCGAGACGATCGCGCGCGACGAGACGACGCCGATGCTCCTCTTCGTCGGGCGGCTCTCCACGCCGAAGGGCGTCCCGTTCCTGCTCGAGGCGGTGCGGACGCTGGGTGTGCCGTACAAGCTGGTGCTGGCCGGCGCGAGCGGCAGCGGCGCCGACGGCGCGCGGGTCGATCGTCTCGTGGCCGCGGCCGGACCGCACGTCGTGCACACCGGTGCGTTGACGCAGCCGGAGATCGCGGCGCTGCTGCGCTCCTCGCACGCCTTCGTGCTCCCGTCGCTGTTCGAAGGACTTCCGCTGACGATGCTCGAAGCGCTGGCCTGCGGCACGCCCGCGGTCGTGAGCGCGCTGCCGACCATCGCCAGCTGGGTGCCGGCCGAGTGGTGGAAGGAGGGGCAGGTGGAGCTGATCCGGCCGCTCGTGACGATGCGTGCGGACGAGCCGGTCGAGAGCGACATCCCCCGCTTCACGCACGATCTCGCCGCGGCGCTGCGGAAGCAGCTCGCGCGGCCGTTCGACCCACCGTCACGCGCGGTGCTGGCGAGACAGATGGAGCCGCATTCGTGGTCGGCGGTCTTCGAACGGTACGAGAAAGTCTACGGCCGCGGCGTCTGAGCGAGCTGCTCGCGCAGAACGGTCTCGAGCACGCGCGGGTCGTAGACGCGGGAGCGTTCGTTCGCGGCGAGGAGCGTTTCGAGCCAGCGTGTGGTGGCTGCCGCCGTTCCCCAGCAGATGGCCTCGTGCAGCTCGCGCATGTCCGCCTCCAGTTGCACGCCGAGCCTCGCCAGTTGCATGTCGCGCACGCGGCGTCCCTCCCGACAGCGCACCTCTCGATCCTTACCCGCCTGCGCGTCGTGCACGCGGTAGAGCAGCAGGATTTCCGGGACGTTGGCGATGCCGGCGCAATGGCTGGCGCGGCTCCAGAGGTCGTAATCCTCCGAGTTTTCGAAGGTCTCGTCGTACGCCAGCGGGAACTCGCGGCGGCGCCACATGGCGGTGGGATGGGAGAGCGTGTTGTAGAGGAACAGCGTGCAGCGCATCCGCTCCGGGTCGGCTTCCAGCCTGCGATCGCGCGTCCAGTCGCCGCGGAACATCCGCACCCACGTTCCGCACAACGCGATCTCCCGATGCGCTTCGAGAAACGCGCGCTGCGTGGCCAGCCGGTGCGGGAGCGCGATGTCGTCCGCGTCCATCCGCGCGACGTACTCCCCTCGCGCGACAGCGATACCGCGATTGCACGAGCCGGCGATGCCACGGCGTTGCTCGTTGCGGATGACGCGCAGGCGCGAGTCGACGAGGCTTGCGAGCAGTTGCGGCGTACCGTCGGTCGAGGCGTCGTCGACGACGATCAGCTCCAGATCGCGCTCCGTCTGCGTGAGGATGCTGGTGATGGCCTCGGCGAGAAAGGCTTCGCCGTTGCGCACCGGCAGGATCACCGAGACGCCAGTTTCGGAGTGTGGTGCCATCACCGACGCCCCGTGTGCGCTCTCGCACTCATAACGCAGCCACGGCATCGCGCAAGGTCCGGCCGACGGCGCCATGCTGAAGCGCGGCGGCGATGATCGCGGCGAGATCACCGTACAGACGCTCGACGTCGTCCCTCGTGCGGCTGATGGGGCTCGTATCGAGAAAGGCCTCCGAGGAGTGGAACATCACGTTGACGATCGGCGCGCCGCGTTCGAGCATCTCGCGGGTGGCGTGCACCATCTCCTCGCGCGGGTGCTTGAGCGGGCGGATCCAGCGGCCGCGCACGATCGAGGCCGGGACTTCCCACAGCGGACCTTCGCGCCACGGTTTCGGGACGTCGGTGAGGAACGACGAAAAGTCGGGACCGCCGCGATCGCGAAAGTCGATGCCCGGCGGGACGCTGCTGTCGATCCGGTAGCCGAGCTCCCCGAGGTGCGCGAGCTCGGTCGCGTCGAGGCCCCAGCGTCCGGCGCGATAGCTGACCGGATGGGCGCCGAAGGCCTGCTCGTGCGCGAGCAGCAGCTGGCGGTGTTTCGCGAGACGCACGTCGTGGTCGTACTCGTAGATGAAGGAGCGCTGCCGCGCGTCTTTCTCCAGGAACGGCGGCGTCTCCCAGCCGTGCAGATGGCCGGCGATCTCGTCGCCATACGCGGCCGCGTCGCGGAGGAGGCGCGCGCTTTCGGGATCGGCGGCCACCGACCAGGAGACCATCCACGTCACCGGCAGCTCGCGCGCGTGGAAAAAGTCGACCAGCCGTCCGAGGCCGCGCGTGTTGGCGAAGGCGAACGGCGGCAACGTGCCGTCGGCGAGCGGCGGCGCCCACTGATCGTCCGGCTCGGTGTCGACGGTGAAGACGAGCGAGGTCATCGCAGCGCCTCCGCGATGCGCACGAGGTCCTCGTCGCGCAAGTCGTGGTGAATGGGAAGGCAGAGCAGGTTCTGGCGCAAGCGGCGCGCCTCCGGAAATTCGCCTTCCTGCATGGCGGGGTGAGAGAACATCCCGAAGATGAACGGCTCGATGCCGCGTGACTGCAGCCGCACCAGCGTCGAGGTTCTGTCATCGACAAAGTATGGGAGGAAGAGCGGGACGACGCCGTCTGCGAGCGTGGCGTCGAGGTTCAGGAGCGTGGCCAGGCGTCGATAGTTCGCGCGGCGGCGCTCGATGACCTGCCGCGGATCGATGCGGCGCGTGAGCGCGAGCGAGAGCCGCGACATGCCGCGGCCGTATTGCCAGGGGGCTGCGAAGATGCGTGCTTGCGCGGTGCGCACGCGATCCTCGAACCGCTGGCGGAGAATGTCGCCGTCGCATTCGCGGCGGTCGCGCCACTGCTTCTTCCAGCTGGCGAGGTGGGCGTCGAGAGCGATGAGGCCTGCGGGACCGGGAGTGCGCTGCAAGCCCACACCCCACGCCGAGGAACCCGAGGAACCGAGGAACCCCGAGGAACCGCCTCTCAGCCCTCCCCCATCGACGGTACCGAGCGTTTTGTAGGTACTGAAGGTGGCCGCGTCGCCGAAGGTGCCGAGCGGCTTTCCGTCGAAGCGCGACAGAAAGGCGTGCGAGCAGTCCTCGATCAGCGGCAGACCGAGGGCGGCGATGCGCGCGATGCCGGGCTGCGGGAAGCCAAAGTAGTGGATGACCACGATTGTGCCCGGCTCCTTCGCCACGCACGCGGCGAGCTCGGCTTCGTCGATCGTCAGGTCATCACGCACGCGGTAGAAGCGCGGCGTGCATCCGGCGTCAACGGCGGCGCGCACTTCCATCCCGCAGTGGAACGACGGGAACCAGACCGTGCCGCCGCGCGAGAAACAGGAGTGCAGGGCGTCGCGCGAAAAGTGAAAACGGCTCGGCGCGATGGCGAGCGCCTCGTCCATCGCTGGCGACGGGCGGCGCAGCAGGAGCGAGAGCGGTGCGCGTGGGGCGTAGTGGATCATCGCCACGACTCCGCGATCTCTTTGCGAATGGTGGACGGCTCGCTGCAGAGCAGGCGGGCGATGAGGGTCGGCTCCCAGTCCGGGACGCGGCCGAACTTCAGGCGCACCGCTTCGACGAACGGACCAGTGGCCGGCGGCGCGCAACTGCAGAGGAGATTCGGCGGATGGGCGACGCCGAAGAGGCGCTCCATCACCCGCGCCAGGACGAGCGAGTACTTGATCGAGCCGCGGCCGTTCACGATGCCGGTCACGCCGAGGCGGAAGAGAAAGAGCGGCGCGAATACGTCGAGCGACCAGCGGCCGCGATTCGCTCGCAGTTGATCGACAGCGACAAAATCTACGAAACGGCGGATGCCGTTCGCGTCTGCGATGGCCAAGGGGCCGGCCTCTTTTGCGGTGAAGCGGAGGCCGAGGTCGAGCGAGGAGCGGATGGTCTCGGCGATGAGCGGACGCTCGCGCGCGAACAGCGACAGCGTGTCGGCAACGGCCGGCAGCAACTCCTCATCTTCGAACAGCTCCGACAGCAGGACGAACGGGACGCGGAAGCCGATGCGTCGGAACGTGCGTGCCGACCAGATGGCGTTGAACGTTGCGGCGCTCGTGGCGCGCTCGCGTGCGAATTCGTAGTCGGCGAGGAGGCCGCGCAGCCGCTCGAAGGCACGCTTGCGATCGAGCGGCACGAGGCGCGCGGTGGCGGAGATCATCGCCTTCAGTTTCTCCTCGACGTCGGCCAGCGTTTCGCGCGACGGCGGCGGGACGAAACGGAGGTCCTTCCCCTCGTGCGCGCGCATCGGACGATGGAAGACGAGACGCAGCAGGCGATCGGCCGCGGTGACGCTCGGCAGTTCCGTGCGGGCCATCCACGCGTCGGAGCCGAACGGCGCGTAGTCGGCGAAGCCGTAGAAGCCGCCGCATTCTTCGAGCGGATCGAGCTTTGCCGGAACGGCCGGGTAGTAATCGACGTACGGCTGCTGCCCGCCGAACGCGCCGCTGGTCAGCACGGCGTCGTCGATGCCGGCCAGATCGGCGAACCTGCGCGAGGTGCGAGCGACGGCGCGGGCCAGCGTCGGACTCAGCGGTTGCGCGGTGACGAGGGCGCGAAACCGCTCCCCCTCATCGAGGGCGGAGGCCGACTCGAGGAGCTGCTCGTGACGCGCGCCGAAGACCTCCGAAAGCTGCATGCGTGAAGGAGTGCATTATCGCCGCGGAGTGGCCAACATCTAAGCAGAACGCACGCACTTGACCCACGGATGAGGAGACGACGGGGGGCCTCCGGCGGCCGGGGCCATAGCCCCGGACCCCGTTGTTTGGCCCAGCCTCCGCGACACTCTGTCGCGAGATACGAATCTGTGTCGCGGAGGCTGGGCCAAACAAAGGGTCCGGGCCCGCGGCCCGGCCGCCGGAGGCCCCCCGTCGTTCCCTGATCTGTTGGTCAAGTGAGAGCATTCTGCTTAAACCACGCGCGTCCCGGCGAGACCACGCGCGTCGCGGCCAGAACCACGCGCGTCGCGGCCGAAACCACGCGCGTCGCGGCCAGAACCACGCGCGTCGCGGCCAGAACCACGCGCGTCGCGACCGAAACCACGCGCGTCGCGGCCGAAACCGAACGCGTCGCGGCCGAAACCGAACGCGCGTCCGGCGAGAACCAACCCGCAGAACGTCCCTCTCCCGATGACAGTAGCCGTCCCGACGCGGGGAGCGGGCGTCCCGCCGGGCGTCCCGCCCGCTAGCGCGGGGCATCCTGCCCCGCGCCGAAGAACGTGGTGCACGAACGGCAGAGCCCGAAAACGTCTGACGCTCAGACGCTGGCGAGACCGGGCGGCCTCACGACAGGACGGCGGAGGCCGAAAACGTCTGGCGCTCAGACGTTGGCGAGGCCGGGCGACGTCACGATGGCGTCCGCGGAGGCGTGAATGTCTCTGTCGTACCCGAAGGCGTTACGGCTGGTCCTTCGTCGCGGTGTACAGACCGTTCGGCTGGCTCAGCTCGACTTTGCCGGGGGAGAAGCGGGCCCGGAAGCCGGTCAGCCCTTTGAGGTTGAACCAGCCGTCGATGTCGGGCTCGAGGTCGTACGGCGGCTGGCTGGCGACGTTCATCACCAGGCGGTTGCCGCGTAGCGAGACGACGATCTTCTGCGGGCCGAGGGTGTAGTTGCCGAGGAACTGGGAGAGATGGGCCGGATCGGTGAGCTTCGCGTCGGGCTTTTTCCGGAAGACGATCGGGCCGACCCGCGGCTCGAACAGCGCCTCCACCGAGGAGACGTTGCCGGCCAGATCGCCGCGGAAGAGGTACTTCATGTTCTCGAAGGTCGGATCGGCTTCGTTCTTCGCGCCGTTCCAGACGTCGTAGTGCCAGTGCTCGAGCGGCGTGACGATGCGGTTGTAGGTCACCTGCAGCTTGTCGCCGCCGGCGCTTTCGATGCGCAGCGTGCCGTAGCCGTCGCTCGCGTAATCGCCGGCGTAATCGGCGATCGGATGCGACGGCTTCGTGCCGGGCTTGCGGGTGGCGGTGCGTTTCGATTCCGCGTCGAGATCGACCGCCCGTGCTGACGCGCGACGGGCCAGCGCTTCGCCGTTCCAGTCTTTGGCCGGCAGTTTCAGCATCCGGTCGGCGATGTGGCTCGTGACGACCGACGGCAGGGCGGTGCCGTTGGCGTTGCTGAGCGCGACCACCGCCACGCCGCTGTTCGGGAACATCGTCAGCAGCGCGGAGAAGCCGTCGATGTTGCCGCCGTGACTGACGCGGTAGTGCCCGCGATAGCTGTCGACGAACCACCCCAGGCCGTAGCTGCGCGGGCCGATCTCCGGCTGGTCGGGGATCGTCCCGACGGCGACGAGCGGCGTGTGCATCTCGCGCACGGTGGTCGGCTGAAGGAGCTGCTTCCCGTTGTACTTGCCGCGGTTGAGATGCAGCAGCGCGTAGCGCGCCAGCTCGTTCGCCGAGGAGCTGATCGAGCCGACCGGCCCCATGTTGCCGACCTCGCGGAACGGGAGCTCCAGGATCTTGCCGTGGTCCTCCCGATAGCCGCGGGCGTGATCGGCGTCGCGGGCCGACTGCGCGTTCTCGAAGTTGCTGCGGGTCATGCCGAGCGGCGTGAAGAGACGTGCGCGGACGACGTCCTCCCACGGCTGCTTCGTCACTTCCTCCACCAGGTGGCCGGCGGCGAGGAACATCAGGTTGTTGTACTGATAGCGCGCGCGGAGGTCTTCGCTGACCGGCAGGTGCGCCAGGCGCGCGACGAGGTCGCCGCGGGTCATGCTCTGGTCGTTGTACCAGACCAGATCGTGGCGCGGCAGCCCGGTGCGATGCGTGACCAGGTCGCGCGGCGTGAGGCGCACCGAGAGCACGCTGTCGGAGGCGCGGAACTCCGGCATCGTCCGCTGCACCGGCTCATCCCACGACAGTTTGCCTTCGTCGACGAGCATCCCCATCAGCGACGTGGTGAAGCTCTTGGTGATCGAGCCGATCGGCAGGAGCGTGTCGGCGGTCATCGGCAGGTTCTTCGCGACGTTGCGCTTGCCGAAGCCTTTGGCCCACACCACGCGGTTGTCGGCGATGACGGCCACGGCGAGGCCCGGCACGTCCCACGGCCCGAGCGCGTCGTTGATCATCGTCTCGATGCCGGCCAGCGGCGCGGACGGATCTTCCGCGGCGCCGCGGGTGAGCTCGAACGGAAAGGTCTGTCCCCCCTGCGTGAACGTGCCGGAGAGCTTCGCGCCGTCGACCGTGCCGTGGAAGGTCGGCGCGCCGGGGACGCCGGAGATGCGGAACGAGACCTTCGCGCCGTCGATGGCGATCGCTTCGAGCGGCAGGTCGCGCGCGCCCTGCGCCGGGATGCTGATGTCGCCTTTGCCGCTCGCGAGGTCGACCTGCACGTCGAGCTTGCCGGTCGGCAGCTGGATGGCGCCCGACCAGTGACCGTCCGTCTGTGCGGATGCGGTAAGAGCGAACGTCAGGAGGAGGACGACAAGAACGTTGCGCATCCCATGATTCTAAGCAGAACGCACGCACGTCGGCCACGGATGGGGGAACGACGGGGGGCCTCCGGCGGCCGGGCCACGGGCCCGGACCCGTTGGTTGGCCCAGCCTCCGCGACACCGTCTCGTATCTCGCGACAGAGTGTCGGGGAGGCTGGGCCAACCAATGGGGTCCGGGGCCGATGGCCCCGGCCGCCGGAGGCCCCCCGTCGTCTCCTCATCCGTGAATGAAGTGAGAGCATTCTGCTTGCTTACGGGAACCGCGGATCGTCGCGAATGCTGGCGAAATCGTCGTTTTTGCGCAGCATCTCCACGTTTGTCCAACCAAGGGCCATCGCCTTTTCGAGGGAGGCCAGCGCTTTCTTTTTGTCGCCATTGCGCGCCTGGGCAGCGGCGAGATTGATCCAGACGTTCGGGCGGTCGCCGTGCAGCTCGGTCGCGACCGCGATGACGCCGGCAGCGAGCGCGTACTCTTTTTTCTCCATGAGCTGCGTGGGGAGATAGAAGTTGACCTGGCCGAAGACCGCTTCGAGGAGGCGCCGGGCGGCCATCCCCTCGGCCCCTGGTTTCATGGCGCGTTTCTTCAGCTCCGCAACGCGGTACTCCTTCAGCAGCGTCGCCGTCGGCGAGAGGCGCTGGCCGCGGATCGCGGCGAAGATCTGCGGCGTGCGGGAGAAGGTGGTGTCGACGAACTCCCTTTCCCACGCGTCCCACCGGGCGATCTCTTCGCGCTCGCGGGCGATGGCCGGATCGTTCTCGAGCTGGCTCACCTGCTGACGAAGGGCGGCCACGTCACGCAGACCGTCGAAGGTGCGCAGGAGCGCGCGACGCTCCTCGAGCAGCTCGACGCCGGACAGGACGCGGGCCTGCTCGCGCTCCCAGATTCTGGCGATGAGCGCCTCGTCGCGCGGACGCGTGCCGTTCTTCATCGCCAGCAGCTCGAACCAGCCGAGGGCGTGGCGAGCTTCGTCGGGACCAATCCATTGATGGCCCCCCTCGAATTGCGAGAAACGATGGGCGACCTTGTTCTCCGTCATCAGGATCGACTCGAGCGCGCGCATGTCGCGGTTGTTAAAGTCGGCGAAGCCGGCGAAGCCGTAGTGCGCGAAGTTGAACTTCTGCGGCGGAAACTCCGGGAGGTTCCGCCCGCCGACGCCGATCACCCCGGCCAGACCGCCGGTCACGAGCCCGAGTTGCCACGAGACCATGGCCGTGCCGGAGAAGCCGGCCGCGTAGACGCGCTTCGGATCGGTGGCGTAGCGCTCCGCGACTTCCGGCATCAGCGCGCGGAGCGCCTTCATGTTCGGCTCCCAGTCGCCGTCGCTGCGGGTCTGGTTCGAGCTGATCAGGATCCAGCCGAATTCCTCCGCCGCTTCACGGAAGATCGCGGCGGCGACCGTGCCCCGTCCGCGCGGGTCCATGACCACCAGGACCGGATGTTTTTTCGTGGCGTCGTAGCTCGTCGGGAGATAGAGCGTGTAGGTCTGCGTGCCGTCGCGTGTGGCGGCGACGTTCTCGACGAGCTTCCCCTTCTCCTGGGCGTTCTCCTCTGCAAGGGCGGAGGTGGCGAGAAGGAGAGTCAGGACGAGGCGGCGCATCTCACAAAGAATAGAGTTCCCTGACCGGAAGTGGAGTCACCGAACGGTGGCTTTCTGCTATCGTCCCGCCGATGCAACTCTGGGCGGCGTTCAATGAGGCCGGGTGGGTGGGAAAGACCGTCCTGGCCATTCTGCTGATCTTCTCCATCGCCTCGTGGGCCGTGATTCTCATGGTCTGGATGCGCTTCCGCACCTCGGCGCGGCTCTCGAAGCGGTTCATGGGCGTTTTCCGCAAAGCCAAGCGGCTGGCCGACGTGCAGTCGGCCCTCGGAGCGCTGGCCCTCTCTCCTCTGGTCGGCCTTTTCCGGGCCGGCTACGCGGAGATCGAAGCGCAGATCGCGCATCCGCACGAGAGCGGTGGCCGGCAGACCGTGAAGTCGCTCGACGCGGTGGAGCGCTCGCTGATCCGCGCGGCGCGCATCGAGTCGGCGCGCCTCTCCCGTTTCGTCCCCTTTCTCGCCACCTGCGCCGCCGCGACGCCGTTCATCGGCCTCTTCGGAACGGTGTGGGGCATCATGGATGCATTCGGGGCCATCGGGGCGACCGGCTCGACGTCGATCACGGCGGTGGCGCCCGGCATCTCGGAGGCACTCATCAACACGGCGGCCGGCCTGTTCGCGGCAATCCCGGCGCTGCTCGCCTACAACCAGTTCGTGGCGAGGATGCGCGCGGCCCGCGGAGAGATGGAGGATTTCACGCTCGAGTTTCTGAACCTCACGGAGCGCAACTTCACCTAAGCAGAATGCTCTTACTTCACCAACAGATCAGGGAACGACGGGAGGCCTCCGGCGGCCGGGCCACGAGCCCGGACCCGTTGGTTGGCCCAGCCTCCGCGACACTCTGTCGCGACTCCGAGGCTGTGTCGCGGAGGCTGGGCCAACCAATGGGGTCCGGGGCTATGGCCCCGGCCGCCGGAGGCCCCCCGTCGTTCCCTCATCCATGGGTCAAGTGCGTGCCTTCTGCTCAGCGGCAGCCGCGCAACTTTGCATGCGGCTCGTGCGTCTAACCAACTAATGGCTTTTCGTTTACGCGAATCCGACGAGCTGAGCGACATGGCGGAGATCAACGTCACGCCGCTCGTCGACGTCATGCTCGTGCTGCTGATCATCTTCATGGTCACGGCGCCGATGCTCTCGCAGGGCCTCGAGGTGGCGCTGCCGCAGGCGGAAGGAAAGTCGTTCGAGCTCGCCTCCAGCGACCCGGCCAAGATCACGATCCAGTCGAACGGCTCCGTGTACGTCGACGGCAAGCCAGTCGGCAGTGAGAATCTCGATTTATCCCTCGGGCCGATGCTGCGGACGCGGAAGATCAAGCGTGCGCTGCTGGAGGCCGACAAGAGCGTCCCGTACGGACGGGTGGTGGCGGTGCTGGATGTGATGAACAGGGCGGGTGTGGAACAGCTCGGCATGATCACCGTCCCGGGAGAACGCGATGCAGGACCGCGTCGCTGACGTCCTCGCGCAGCGCGCGACCCTCGGACGCGGCACCGCCCCCGCGATCGTGACCTCCCTTCTTCTGCATGGCGGCCTGACCGCATTCGCGGTCTACTCGGCGATGCACGCCGACCCGCCGCGGCCGGTGAGCATGGTCTCGATCCGGCTGGCGCCCACCAGCGCCCCTCCCGCCGCCCCCCCTCGCCGCACGCCGGCCAGACCGGCCCCGATCATCGAGCAACCGAAGGTCGAGACGCCAAAAGTCGAGGAGCCGACCCCGAAGATCGTCGAGCCGGCGCCCGCACCGCCGGTCCAGCCTCCGCCGAAGCCGCCGGAGAAGAACAGCGTCCCGCTCTCGCCGTTCGGACGCTCGACGAAGAAAGGCTCCGAAGCGCCGGCGGTGACGCCACCTGCTCCCACGCCTCCTGCCGCACTGCCGGCCGGCTCGACTCCCGGAGGGCCGGAGATCCCGACCGGCGGCACCGGCGTGACCGGCATCGAAGGGGGCGACTTTCCGTACACCATCTACATCACCGCCATGCAGCGGAAGATCGGGACGAATTGGTTCCGTCCGCAGTCGGCGGCCAACGGCACGGCGGTCGTGATCTACTTCCGCGTCTCACGCGACGGCCGCGTCAGCGACGCGCGCGTCGAGACTTCCAGCGGCAACGCCACGTTCGACCGGGCGGCGCTCAGCGCCGTTCAGAGCTCGAGTCCGTTCAACTCACTCCCCTACGGGTACCAGGGGACCTACATCGGAATCCACCTCACATTCAAATGAAGAGCATTGCAGGCATTCTCCTTTTCCTGGCATTGCCGGTCTTCGCACAGACCGACATCACCGTCACCATGACACCCGAGCAGGCGGCGCAGGTCGTCCGGATCGCGGTGCCGTTCCCCGAGCTCGCGCCGACCAGCGGGCCGAACACCACCGCCACGCCGCCCGACGTCGTGCGCACCGGCTTCTTCGGACCGCTCACGCGCGACATCGCCTACTCCGGCTTCATGGCCATCGCGCCGGTGCCGCCGGGCGTCCCGATCACCGGCGACGTGCTCAAGCGGATCGACGCGCAGCTGCACCTCAAGCTCAACGTCTGGCTGGAAAACAACGAGTACGTGGTCGAAGCGCGGCTCGTCGATCAGGCCGGAGCGGTGCAGCTCGGGAAGCGCTACCGCGCGCCGGAGTCGGCCCTCGCCCGCACGGCGCACCTGCTATCGAACGAGATCGTCAAGGTGCTGAACGGCCGGCCGAGCGTCTTCCTCACCCAGATCGGCTTCGCCTCGAACCGCACCGGCAACTGGGAGATCTGGCTGATGGACTGGGACGGCGCGAATCAGCGCCGCATCACCACCCACAACGCCCTCTCGATGCTCCCCAGCTGGTCGCCCGACAACGAGCGGATGGTCTACACCTCGTGGGTGCGCGGAACGAGCGACATGTACATCATCAATCGCCGCGGCGGCGGGCGGACGCGCATCAACACCAACCTCTCGCTCAACACCTCCGCCACCTTCTCGCCGGTCAGCAACGAGATCGCCTTCGTCGGCTCCGAGCGCGGCAATCCCGACATCTACGTGATCAAGGACGATGGCTCCGGGCTGCGCCGGCTGACCAGCAACAACTCGATCGAATCGACTCCCGAGTGGAGCCCGACCGGCCGCCAGATCTCCTTCACCTCCGGGCGCAGCGGCTCGCCGCAGATCTACGTCATGGACGCGGAAGGGACGAACGTCCGCCGCATCTCGCACGACGGCAACTGGAACGACGACGCCACCTGGTCGCCTGACGGCGAGCGGCTCGCCTACACCTCGCGCGTGAACGGCCGCTTCCAGATCCGCCTGGCGAACCTCATCACCGGCGAGAGCCGGATCATCGCCGGCGAGGGCTCGAACGAACAGCCGACCTGGTCGCCGGACGGGCAGTGGATCGCCTTCCAGTCGAACCGCAGCGGCAAATGGCAGGTTTACCGGATCCGCGTCGATGGGTCCAACCTGCTGCAGTTGACCTTCGAGGGGCAGAACCGCGAGCCCGATTGGTCCAAGAAACCCGAATAAATACAGCTAGAATCGGCGAAGGAGCAGAAGAGCGATGAATGCAAAGATGTTGAGGACCTTCCTGGTCAGTCTCGTGGTGATGACGATCGTACTGGTGCCGGCCTGCCGGACGCGCAAGACCCCGCCGCCGGTGACGAACACGATGGCGACCGATACCGGCCGGCCGCCGGACATCGACATCCCGCCGCCGGTGGCCACCGACACTGCAACGACCGTGGCTCCGACCGAAGACTTCGTCCGCGATGAACAGCCGGCCGAGGAAGCGCTGCCGAGCGACATCGAAGCGCTGAACCAGATGGCGCAGTCGCGCGGTTTCATCCGCGACGCCTTCTTCAACTACGACGAAGCGACGCTCGACAGCGAGGCGCAGGCGAACCTGACCGCCACCGCCGACTGGCTGCGCCGCAATCCGCAGTACAACCTGCTCGTGGAAGGGCACTGCGACGAGCGGGGCACCGAGCAGTACAACCTGGCCCTCGGCGACCGCCGCGCCAACTCGGCGCGCGACTTCCTCCTGACCCTCGGCATCGACGCCGGCCGCATCCGCACCGTCAGCTACGGTGAAGAGCGCCCGTTCGAGACCGGACGCGACGACAGTGCGATGGCGCAGAACCGCCGCGCGCACCTCGTCCTGGTGAGATAGACAATGAAAATGCTCCGACTCCTGGTTCTGTCGGCCGTCGCGCTCGCGGCGGCCGGCTGCGTGTCGACCTCCGACTTCGAAGCGGCCCAGCGCCAGATCGCCGAGCTGCAGGAAGAGCTGGCGAACGTCAAGCGCACCGCCGCGGGAAAGCAGGACGTCCAGAACGTCAACACCCGCATCGCCGAGCAGACCGAGACGCTGCTCAAATCGAACGCCACCCTCGTGGCGAAGGTGGCGGAGATCGACGACCGCATCGCCACCACGCAGGGCGGCGTAGAGCAGGCCAACTACCGGATGGATCGCCTGGCGCAGCAGGTCAGTGAGGTGCAGCGCGGCTTCACGAGCCTCGAGGCGCGGGTGAACGCCCTGGCCACCGCGCCAGCGCCAACGTCGGTCGTTCCGGCGCCCGCCGATCCGGCCGGAACACCCGCCGGCGGCCAGATGACCGTGCCGGCGCCGGCGAACGAGAACCCGAACGACACCTACCAGGCGGCGTACCGCGATTATCAGCGCGGGAACTTCGATCTGGCCATCGAGGGCTTCCGCGACTTCCTCCGCGCGGCGCCGAACTCGGACCTGGCCGACAACGCGGCGTACTGGATGGGCGAAAGTCTTTTCTCCCAGAAGAAATATCGCGAGGCCATCGCACAGTTTGACAGCGTCGTCACCAGATTCCCGAGATCCGACAAGGTCCCGGGGGCGCTGCTGAAGAAGGGCTATGCGTACATCAGCGTCGGCGAGAGGGCCCAGGGGATCGTCCAGCTCCAGTACGTCGTACACGAGCACCCGAAGTCGCAGGAAGCCTCTCTGGCGCGGCAACGGCTGAAGCAGCTCGGAATCGACACGAATTAGCGTACAATGCGCCGTTTTCGCGACGGCGAGAATTCAACGAAACCAGTAGGAGCACATTCATGGCGAACACTCGCTCGGCCGAAAAGCAGCAGCGGCAGGCCGAAAAAGCAAAATCGCGGAACCGCGCCGGCAAGACCCGCCTTCGCAGCGCGCTCAAGAAGGCCCGCGCGGCCATCCAGGGCGGCGATGCCGACAAAGAGACGCTCGCGGAGAGCTACTCGGTCGTCGACAAGGCAGCCAAGTCCGGCCTGATCAAAGACAACACGGCCAGCCGCTACAAGTCCCGCCTGGCGGGAGCTTCCAAGCGCGCTGCTGCCGAGAAATAACCGGCAACGTCATCGACGCGATCACGGCGCATTCCGCAAGGGTGCGCCGTTTTTGTTTTTGCGCGGTAATACCGGCCTCTCCTCCCCGTCCTCGTTTTCATCCAACGAAAGGAGGATCGGCCATGAAGATCAAAACCAGCGTCAAAGGCGGCGGCGGCCGCTTGCGCGTTCCGGGCGGTTGACCACCCCCGGCTGACGCCATGCGCCACGCCACCTGCTTCCAGCGGCAGCCCTCACCGGCTGCCGTTTTCATTTCACGCGGTAATACCGGCCTCTCCTCCCCGTCCTCGTTTCATCCAACGAAAGGAGGATCGGCCATGAAGATCAAAACCAGCGTCAAAGGCGCGGGCCGCCTGCGCGTTCCGGGCGGCTAACGCCCCCGGCTGACGCCATGCGCCACGCCACCTGCTTCCAGCGGCGGCCCTCACCGGCTGCCGTTTTCATTTTCAAGCGGTAATAAGCCCGCCTTTCTCCCGTCCTCGATGGATATCGAGAGAAAGGAGGATTCGTCCATGAAGATCCGGACCAGTGTCCGCGGCGGCGGTCGCCTGCGCGTTCCCGTCGGCTAGGCAGGAAGGCTGTTGGTGAAGCTCAGTCTGACGGGTGGCGGGTTCCGGCGCCCGCCCGGCTGAAAACGAAAGGAGATCATCATGAAGATCAAGGCCAACGTTCGCGCCGGTGGGCGCATCCGCATTCCGGTCGGCTAGGAGAAACGCCATGAAAACGAAGACCAATGTCCGCGCCGGCGGCCGCTTCTGGCGCCCGAGCGGTGTCACCGAAATCGTACCCGAAGGGTAGGAGCTGTCATGAAGACCAACACCAACGTCCGTGCCGGCGTCCGCATCTGGACACCGCTCGGCTGAGGAGCACTTCGATGAAGACCAGGACCAACGTCCGCGGCGGCGGCCGATTCTGGAAGCCGCTCGGATAGATCGCAACACGCAACACGACGGCAGCCCTCAACCGGCTGCCGTTTTTACGTGTGCGCGATGACCACCACTGCGCCCGGCCGCGCCAGCACAGCGTTCATCGCCTCCTGCAGCGTCTCCGGATCGAGGGCGGCGAAGGTCTCGTCCAGGATCGTCAGCGCCGGCTTCTGCAGCAGCGCCCGCGCGAGGAAGACGCGGGTCCGCTCGCCGTGACTGAGCTGCCATCCGGTCTCCCCCACCGGCTGATCGAGAGCGAGCGGCATCCGGTCGATCAGCGGCCCGAGACCGAGCTCGCGGCAGAGGGCATCCGCCTCCGCCATCTGCTCCGGTGAGGCCGGCCAGGCGCGGCCGAGGAGCAGGTTGTAAGCGAGCGAGCCACTGAAGATGTGATTCGCATGGAACTGCGGCGCGAGCAGCACGCGCCGCCGCCAGTTCTCGAGGCCCACCGTCGACAGGTCGAGCCCGCGAAAGAACAGCAATCCCGATTGCATCGCCCGGCCGCCGCTCAGCACCATCGACAGCGTCGACTTGCCCGCACCGGACCGGCCGCCGAGGAGAATCCGCTCCCCTTCTTCGATCCGCACGGTCGCTTCGTGGAGCGTCGGCCGCTCCCGATTGCGATGGCGGAAAGTGAGCGAGGACGCTTCGAGCAGCGGGATGCCGGCCGTGGCCGGACGGTCGAGCGCCACCCGTGCCGCGGCGCTGCCGGGCAGCATCGTGCGGGAGGCGGTCTGCCAGAACGTCCGCACGCGCTTCCACGCAACGCTCGCCGCCGCCAGAAGCGCCGCGCCGTCCATCCAGCCGTTCAGCGCCAGGCCGCCGAAGAGAATGCCGCCGACGCTGAGCGCCATCGAGGCACGATCGTAACCGCCCCCCACGAGCTGCGGCGCGATCCCGAGCAGTCCAACCCACGGCCAGGCGCGGCGGGTGATGTCGAGCGCGAGCGCGGTCGCGTTGAGCTGCTCCTCCGCGCCGATGTAGTCGGCGAGCAGGCGATCCTCCCCTTCGGTGCGCTCTTCGGCCGCCTTCTGCACGAGCCGGGTCTTGTGCCCGCTCAGCACCTCCACGATTCGTCCGGTCAGGTCGAACCGCGCCTCGGTCCACGCTCCACGAGCACCGTAGTAACGCGCGGTGATCGCCGCGGAGATCAGGAGGAAGACGACGAAGAGCAACGCGTGCAGGACGCCGCCGGCCCCGAGGCCGAGCGCGAGAAGCGAGCCGGCAGCCATGACGATCGCGGTCAGGCCGATCGTGGCGCCGTGCGAGCCGAGGTTCTCGATGGCCCCCGCTTCGAGGACGTGCGCGAGGAAGGCGCCCATGCCGCGGCCGTGGACTTCGTCCGGCTCGAGCTTGAGCGCTCCGACCAGCAAGCGCCGTTTGAGCAGCGCGCCGGTCTCGAGCGCGGCGGTGCGTCCCGCGGCCGCGCCGAACCAGCGCAGCGGCAGCATGGTCAGCGAGACGAGGATCCAGAGCAGCAGCATCCCGCCATGCGGGCCGGTGCCGAAGGCGATGGCGCCGAGGATCCACCATGAGGCCATCAGCAGCAGCGTCTGGACGAGCTGTGAGATCGCGAAGCCGATCGAGCGCGGCACGATGGCCGCCTCCGACACGAGCGTCTTCGCGTCTTCGATGCGCGGCCGGACGATCCAGATCCCGCCGATCGGCGCGTCGCCGGCCAGCTCGCGGATGAGCGCCTCGCGTGCGCGCGGCTTGCGGCCGATGCTCGCCAGCGCGCGATCGGCTTCCGGCGCGACGCGCGCTTCGATCTCGTGCGTGAGCAGCGCGCGCAGAGCGTCGGCCGGGATGCGCTCGCGCTCCCCATCCGGCGTCAGCGTGATGACGTGGCGGCGCGTGGTCTGTGCGATGGCGAGCAGCTCGTTCGTACCCGGCAACAGCAGCAGCGAGGTGCCGAGCGACGCGAGCGCCTCATCGATCACCGCGTAGCGCAGCAGGACCGGCTCCGCTTCGAGGCCGGTGAAGGTCGCGCAGGTGGCAATCCAGTCGGCGGCGCTGCTGCCGTCGTACCGCGGCAGCTCGCGATGCGCATCGCCCGGCCATCCGGCCGCTCGCGCCAGCGCCTCGATCGCCTCGGTGACCCGCTCCAGCGCCCACATCTTCATCGCACCACCTCGGCGCGCGCGTCTTCGCGCACTTTGCTCTCTGCCACGTTCAGGCGGCGCCAGACGTCACTCCCCCACACTTCGTCGCGCACGCGCGCGGCGGCGTCGCGCAGGTGGAGGAGCGTCTCCGGCGCGGCGTCGTGGACGATGCGGCCGTCTTCGAGGACGAGCACGCGGTCGAAGAGCATCGCTTCGTCGATGTCATGCGTGACGCAGAGCATCGTCGCGTTGCGCCAGAGCGCGCGGCAGCGGCGGAGCAGCTCGCGCCGCGTCTCCCGGTCGACGCCGCGGAACGCCTCATCGAGGATCACCAGCCGCGCGTCGCGCTGCATGAGCGCGCGGGCGACGCGGACGCGCTGCCCTTCGCCACCGGAGAGCAGACCGCCCGCTTCGCCGATCGGCCGCTGCAGGTCGGCCACCCGTTCGAGCACCTCGTACAGCTCCGCCTCGCGCAGGACGAGCGGCAGCTGCTCGATGGCCGAGCCGCGCGCGGCGTAGACGATGTTCGCTTCGAGCGGCGCGTTCCACAGCTGCACCGCCGGATCGACCCACGCCGTCTGCGCGCGCAGCGAGTCGGCATCGAGCGGCGCCCCGTCGACGAGCACCGCCCCTTCGCGCGGCGCGATCAGACCGAGCAGCGAGGCCACCAGCGTGCTCTTCCCGGCGCCGGAGCGGCCGACGATCGCGATGTGCTCCCCCGCGTCGATCGCGAGCTGCACGTCGGTCAGCACGTCGTGCCCGGCGATCGTGAACGTGGCATGCTCGAAGGTGATGGTGGAGCGCAGATAGCCGCCCTGTCCGCGCTCTTCTTCCGGCGCATCGAGCGGCTCGATCAATCGCATGGCGATGGAGCGCTGAATCCCCCACACCTGGATCGTGTTCGCCAGCTCCGCGGCCGCCATCGGCAGGTTGAGCCCCCAGTACGCGATCAGCAGGATGCCGCCGGGATCGCCGCCGGTGCGCAGCTGCTGGACCAGCATCACCGCGGTCGTCGCAACGCCGCAGAACGCGAGCAGCGTGTCGAGCGACACAGAGGCGGTGATCTGACCGCGCATGGTCCGGTACCACTCGGTGAGCAGCGACTCGTGCTCGCGCCGGACGGAGCGCTCCGCGCAGTGCGCGTGGAGCGTGGTGAGGCCGGTCAGCGCGTCGAGGTAGAAGCGCGTCAGCCCGCCGGCGTGCGTCCGTGCGCGGATGTCGCGCTCGTAGAAGAGCGACTGAAAGGCGAAGACGAAGAGCAGCATCACCGCGATGCCGATCAGCACCGCCATGAGCGTGCCGGGCGCGAGGTAGACCAGCGCGATTGACGTCGCAAGCAGCGAAACGACGGCGCGGATCATCCGCACGCCGGTCATCGGCACGTTGCGGATCTCGTGAATGGCGTTGGCCCGCTCGGCCATGTCGGAGACGAGGCGGCTGCCAAAGTATTCGTTGCGCAGCGTGGCGATCCTGGAGAGGAAGGCCGCGGCGAGACGCCCTTCCATCTCCCGCCCGACGGCCACGAAGCGGCGGCTGACGTCGTACTCGATCAAAACGTAGCTGAGCGCGAAGAGCAGCAGCACGCCGAGGCCGATCAGACGGTGCTGCGAGAGCCCGACCGAGTCGACCAGGTCAAAGAGCGATCGGAAGACCAGCCCCTCGATGACCGTGGTCGTACCGAGAAGAGCGATGGCGACCGCCAGCAGCGGCAGCATGCGCCGGACAGAGGGATCGAGAAACGTGAGCAGCCGGCGGGCCGGCTGGATCTCCCCCTGCTTCAGCGCCTCTCTCAGGTCGGGACGCGTCGGCGTCGTCGTCGCGCTCGCGGTGCCGCGGATGCGGAGGAGCACGGCCCCTTTCAGGAGGAGCTCGTCGCCGCTGCCGGCCGGTTCGACGTCGCGGAAGGAGTCGGGGATCTGCGCGTCGTCGCGCGTCAGGAGGTCGTCGAGAAAGCGTTTCGCCTCGGAGCCCTTTGCAATCGCGCCGGTGCGGACGAGCGTCCAGGTCATACGCGTCGCGGCGTGCAGGCGCTCGACGTCGGCACCATCACGCGCCGGGAGCGCGCACTGCGCGAGCATCGTCTCGACCGAGCGCATCCCCTCCCCCGCCGCCCACTCCCGCCAGTCGGCCGCGTTGACAGTCTGACGGTGACGATAGACGCTGGCGAGGAACTCGCGGCGCCGCACCCAGATGCGCCCCTCGGCCGGGTCCATGACCTGAAAGAACGGACCGACTTTGCGCCAGACCACGACGAAGTGCGCGAAGCCGTTCGGCAGCGTGATCACGACCACGGCCGGCAGCAGCGTGTCGTCGAGATCGAGATGCTCGACCGGCACCATGACCTGCTCGGCATCGAGCCCGAGCTCGCGCGCGACCTCTTCGATCGTGTCGATCGAGGTGCCGTCGAGACCGGTCTGACACGCCTCGCGCAGGCGGCCGTAGCTGGCCGGAAGAGCGAAGCCGTCGAGGATCGACTTGAGCGCGGCCGGACCGCAATCGACGGCCGAGGTCTGGACGGTTTCGGGGACGAAGAAGCGCATCGGCGTCAGGTTCCGCGGACCATGCCGGCGGCGCGGAAGAGCGCCTGCAACGGCGAGAGGCGCTGCACCTCGACGACCGCCACCGCCGGGAAGCCTTGATCGGCGCCACGTTGCGGAACCGATTTCGGGTCGAGGCGGAGGCGCACTTTGAATTCGTCGCCGGAGGGGTCGTGCTCTATGGCGATGACGCTCGCGCGCAGGATCGTCCGCGAGTTCGGCGTGAGGCCGTTCACCCAGATCGACGCTTCCTGCCCGCCGCGGATGAGCGGCATCGATTCGAGACGGAACCACGCCGCCACTTCGACCGGATCGTCCGGGACGATCGAGCAGAGCGTCTCCCCCGCCGCCAGCCAGACGCCGGTTTTCGGCTCGGTGGAGCTGGTGACGCGGCCGTCGACCGGGGCGCGAACACGCAGCCGCTCGATGGCCAGGTCGGTGGCGCGCAGCGAGTTGCGCGCGGCGGCCAGCTGCTGCTCGAGCTCGATGCGGTCGCTCTCGATCTCCCGCAGCCGTGCCAGCGCGCCCGCTTCCGCTTCCTGCGCCGCCTTGCGCACTTCTTCCTCGGCGGCGACGAAGCTGCGCACCCGGGCGTCGTCGGCATCGGCGCGGCGCAGGTCATCCTCCGCCGCTGTCGGCGAGATCAGGCCGTCGCGCGACAGCGCCGCGGAGCGCTTCGCTTTCTCGCGGTTGATGCTGGCGAGCTGCCGCGCTTCTTCACTGCTCTCACGCGCCTGCCGCAGTTTCGACTCCGCGCTGCGCAGCTGCGCCGCCGCGGCATCGCGCGTCGCGGCAATCTGCGCGTTGATGGCGCCGATGCGTCTGGTGAGGTTCTCGACGTCCGACTCGAAGCGCGAGCGGCGGATGCCCTCCTCACCCCCATCGAGCTCGATCAACACCTCGCCGCGTCTGACCTGCTGCCCTAAAGCGAGGTTCGCCCGAACGACGCGGCCGCTCGATGGTGCGGCGATGCGCTGCACCGCGCGGCGTGCTTCGAGCCGCGCCCGCGTCGACACCGCCACGATCGACACGCGTGCGGCAACGGCCCAGACGCCCCACGCCAGCAACACCACCACCCCCGTCACCAAAGCCGCGCGCCGGCGCCGTGCGCTCGACGCAGCAAGGCTGCGCAACGTCCGCGAGAAGAGGAGGGCCATGCCCTCCATTCTCAGCGCGCGGGGAAGGGCGACGCGAAAACCACCCCGATATTAGTAGGAGGTGATTGGCAGGAGATCAGGAGACGACCGGAGGCCTCCGGCGGCCGGGCCGCGGGCCCGGACCCGTTGGTTGGCCTGGCCTCCGCGACACGGCCTCGTATCTCGCGACAGAGTGTCGCGGAGGCTGGGCCAACCAACGGGGTCCGGGGCCGCGGCCCGGCCGCCGGAGGCCCCCCGTCGTCTCCTCATCCGTAGGCGATCGCTCAAAACCCCTCGAGCAGATTCGTCACCAGCGTCTCCGCGAAGCGCACCGCGATCTCGCGGATGGCGCGGCTCTCCTGGTCGAACGCGTCGGTGGTCTGCAGGTTGACCTCGTAGTTCTCGCTGAAGCGGTACTGGTCGTTCCGCCACAGCACCTTGTCCTCGTTGCGGTGATCGAGCAGCTCGATCTTCGCGGTGATGGAGATCTGGTAGCGGGTGGCCCGCCCCTGCTCGAAGGCGATCGGGAAGATGTTGAAGCTGTCGATCGAGCCGCGCAGGATGACGTGCGCTTCCTTCGAGTCGGTCACCAGGCGCAGCCGGCCGCGCGACACGAACTCCTCCGCGACCTCCTGCGTGACCCGCTGTTCGAGCTCCACGCGCGTGGTGCGGTTCACGAAAGCCGGCACCTCGATGGTCTTGATCGACGGATCGAGGTAGTTGCTGCGGCCGACCAGCGCGTAGCCGCAGCCGTTGAGAGACAACGCAAGAAGAGCCAGCAGAACGACGCGTTTCATCGGATCACCAGGTTCACGAGTTTACCGGGGACATAGATCTTCTTCACCAGCTCCTTCTCCGTCAGCCAGGCCTGGATCTTCTCGTTGGCGAAGACCGCCGCGAACACCTTCGCCTCGTCGGGCGGCGCCGCCACCTCGACCTGTCCGCGCAGCTTGCCGTTCACCTGCACGGCGATGACCACCGAGTCCTCGGCCATCAGCGCCGGATCGGCGGCCGGCCACTTCGACGTCAGGACGAATTCCTCGTTGCCGAGCATCGCCCACATCTCTTCGGTCATGTGCGGCGCGAACGGATGGAGGAGCTGCAGCAGCGCCTCGTACGGCTTGCGCAGCGACGCCGAAACGTCGACCGAGCCGAGCACGTTGGAGAGCTCCATCAGCGCGGAGATGGCGGTGTTGAACTCGAAGCGGTGCATCCGCTGCGTGACCGCATCGATGGTCTGGTGCATCTTGCGGAGGACGCTGCGCGGCGCTTCCTCATCTGACGGCGGGGCATTCACGATCGCCACGCCGAGATGCCAGACCCGGCCGAGGAAACGATAGGCGCCGATGACCCCCTCGTCGTTCCACGCCGCTTCCTTTTCGGGCGGGGCGATGAAGAGCGTGTAGACGCGCTCTGTGTCGGCGCCGAATTTCTCGATCAGCTCATCGGGCGGGACGACGTTGTAGCGCGACTTCGACATCTTCCCGACCTCCGCGATGACCTGCTTGCCGGTCGGCTTGTGGGTCGGTACGCCGTCGCGCAGCTCGACCTCGTCGAGCGGCAGCCACGCCTGCGTGTCGGCGTCGCGGTAGCCCTCTTTCGTGATCACCCCCTGGTTGAAGAGACGGGTGAACGGCTCCTCGAAATTCACCAGGCCGAGATCGAAGAGCGTGCGGGTGATGAACCGCGCGTAAAGCAGGTGCAGGATGGCGTGCTCGATCCCGCCAATGTACTGATCGACCGGCAGCCAGCGATTGACCAGGTTCGAGTCGAAGATCTTCCCGTCGTCACGCGGGGTGATGAAACGGGTGAAGTACCACGACGAGTCGACGAAGGTGTCCATCGTGTCGGTCTCGCGTTTCGCCGGACCGCCACACTGCGGACAGGTCACGTTCACGAATGCATCGTGCTTCGCGAGCGGATTCCCTTCCCGTCCGGTGAACGGCACGTCGAGCGGCAGCGCCACCGGAAGCTGCTCCTCCGGCACCGGCACGAGCCCCTCTTTTTCGCAGTAGAGCATCGGGATCGGCGTCCCCCAGTAGCGCTGGCGGGAGATCAGCCAGTCGCGCAGGCGATAACGCACCGTTCCCTTGCCGAGGTCTTTCTCCTCGATGATCTGGATGATGCGCTCGATCGCCTTCGGCACCGGCAGCCCGTCGATCGCTCCCGAATTCGTCGCCACGCCGTTCTCGTCCTTGAACGTGAACGCCTCGCTCATCCCCTCGACGTCGAGCGTCTCGCCGGTCGCCGGTTTGACCACGATGCGGATCGGCAGGCCGTACTGCCGGGCGAACTCGAAGTCGCGCTGGTCGTGCGCCGGGACGCTCATGATCGCGCCGGTGCCGTACTGCGGGAGGACGAAGTTGCCGAGCCAGATCGGGATCGGCTCGCCGGTGAACGGATTGATCGCGGTCTGGCCGGTATCGCGTCCTTCCTTCCCCGCTTCCTGCCGCTCCAGCGCCGACTGATTGCGCACGCCGGTGATCCACTCTTCGATCGCCGCACGGTCGGGATGGTCTGCAATCAGCTTCGCCACGTCGGGATGCTCCGGCGCCAGGACCATGAACGTCGCGCCATAGATCGTGTCGGGGCGCGTGGTGAAGATGCGGATGGCGTGGCCGAGCGCCGGCACGTCGAAATCGACGTCGGCACCGAGCGAGCGGCCGATCCAGTTCCGCTGCATCAGCTTCACTTTTTCCGGCCAGTGCTCGAGCGTGTCGAGCCCGGCGTCCAGCCGGTCGGCGTAGTCCGTAATCTTGAAGAACCACTGCGAGAGCTCGCGCTGCTCGACCACGGCGTTGCAGCGTTCGCAGCGGCCGTCCACCACCTGCTCGTTGGCGAGCACGGTCTGGTCCTGCGGGCACCAGTTCACCGGCGCCGTGCCGCGATACGCGAGCCCCTTCTTGTAGAGCTGCAGGAAGAGCCACTGGTTCCACTTGTAGTACTCCGGCTCGCACGAGGCGATCTCTTTCGACCAGTCGTAGAGGATCCCCCACCGCGCGAACTGTTTCTTCATCCGCTCGATGTTGCCGAGCGTCCAGCCGCGCGGGTGGGTCTGCCGCTTGATGGCGGCATTCTCGGCCGGCAGCCCGAAGGCGTCCCACCCCATCGGATTGAGCGCGATGCGCCCCTGCATCCGGAAGAATCGATACAGCGCATCGCCGAGGATGTAGTTGCGCCCATGCCCGACATGCAGGTCGCCGCTCGGATACGGGAACATGTTCAGCATGTAGAACTTGTCGCCCGCCGCGCTGACGTCCACTTCCGCCACCCGCGCCTCCGCCCAGCGCTGCTGCCACTTCGGTTCGATCTCAGTCGGTCGGTATTGCATCGGCCGCGCAGTATAACGGCGCGATCGTCGACAGGGGGACGACCGGGGGGCCTCCGGCGGCCGGGCCGCGGGCCCGGACCCGTTGGTTGGCCTGGCCTCCGCGGCGCAGCCCCCTATCTCGCGACAGTGTGTCGCGGAGGCTAGGCCAACCAATGGGGTCCGGGGCCGATGGCCCCGGCCGCCGGAGGCCCCCGGTCGTCTCTCCGTCGATCAGAACCGCAAACGCAGGCCGGCGGCGAGGATCAGCGGATTCAGCTCGGGGCGGTAAAAGATCGAATCGTGCGGGTCGGCGTCGGGAGCGTAAGGGATGTACTTCGCGTCGAGGCTCGCCGCGATGCGCGGCGTGAGGCGCAGCGTGAAGCCGGCGTTCGCCACCCACGTGAATTCGCTGTCGAATTCGCTCCGCACATCCTCGGTCGTCTCATGAACGTAATGCATATCGCCGCTCACGTGCGCCGCGCCTGCGCCGAGGTACGGATCGATCCTGCCGGCCACCCCAAAATGCCACTGGGCGGTAGCCGACCACGCCGTGAGATCGAGGTGCGGCCCCTGGGTCGTGATCGTCCGACCGTTCACGACCATCACGTCGTTCGAGCCAGGCTGAATCCGGTGGAACGCAAGCTCCGTGGCGAGATTCCGCGTCCAGTAGCGCGAAACGCTGAGCCCCCAGCCGGGATCATCTTCGAAGCTGCGCTCGATAGAGGCGTTGGGATCGGTCCGGCGGAGCGTCTCCACCTGCGGCGCGGTGATCCACACCGCCATCTCATTCGACTGCGCGGCAACGGGAAGCGAGAGAACGGCGAGGCCGAGAACCAGGAACAAACGAAGATTCAAACGGGACATCCTCCTTAGTGCGGCGGAGGATCGAGCCGCCCGCGGAGCCGGAATGTGACGCAGATCTCACGTTTGCCATGACTGCACGGAGCGGCCACCGAACCGGCACCTCAGAAACGAAACCGCAAACGGCCGAGAGTGACCTCTGAAGGCCTGTCCCCTTCTTTCACCCCATCTTGATCTGGACTGCGGCAGCAACGCTGCCGCTCTCCCCACGCGACGAAGTCGCGCGCCGCCCCGCGGCGTGAAACTAGTCGAACGGGGCGCGAAGTGGCGCGCCCCACCACCATCCGTAGCGGCTACTTGACCTTAACGATCTTATCGATCGCGATCGGTGTCCCTTGCTGGCAGATGGACACATCCACCGCACGCGCCGTTATTTTTACGCGCGTACCATTCTTGTATTTCGATTTCTTGAAACTGTAAACCTTCTTGGTCTTGTCCTCGCGGACGACCTGGCATGAGGATTCGACAGCCTTTTGAAGCTTACCCACGATCGTGATCGTCGACGTCGCTTTGGCGGCCGGCTTCGTGTCGGCCAAGACTGCCGGGACTATGGTGAAGCACAGCGCGAGTGCGACAGCCAAACTTCGCATGTTCATGTTTCCTCCTCTTTAAAGGAGTGCCGCGACACCCGATTTCCCTACCCGGAGTAGCCGGAACCAGGGGTAGTGTCCCATTTCTCAGTGGCCCGTGATATCTGAAGGCCTGTCCCCTTCTGCACGGGAGTGGTGTCATTGCCCCACTCCGCGCGTGCATCCACCCTCGGTGTCATCCTGAACGAAGTGAAGGATCCCCTCCCCACGAGCGACGAACCATGTGGATCCACCTGTGGGGAGGGGGTCCTTCACTTCGTTCAGGATGACACGCCGCCGGAACTCCTCGGAACGGCAAATGTCGCTACAGCGGGTAGAACTCGATCCTGAGAAGGAAGCACGAAGCTGTGACCCGTGCAAGAAGAACGACGGTCTGGCCCCACCGGAGTATTCCTTGTTTTCATGGGTAGGGATTTCCGGCTCGGCGTCACTCCTTACTGAAAGGGAGGAGCTCTACATGTCGCACAACCCAGTTCACGCTGCACATCAGGCGCATCAACTACTTGAGAATCTGGAGCCTCTTCCAGAGGAAAAGAATCCCGTGCTCGCGTTCTTTCTCGGCATCTTTTTCGGCGCGTTGGGGGTTGGACTGTATTTCAAGAGCTGGAAAGATTTTTTCGTATGCCTGTTTCTGTTGATTTTTCTCACAATCATGATTCCTGCGGTCGGTTCTATTCCCGGGTGGCTCTTCGCTGGATTCTACGGTGCATACCGGGCATATTCATCGAACGAACGACGCCGTCACCGTCTTCATGTATCGGCTTCGCCGACTGGCACATAGCTGCCAGCCGCACCTGACATCCGGGAACACGCCAAACCGGTCTACCGGGATTGCGTTCACTACGTCGCCATACAGACGCGCGCTGTAGGTTCGCGCCGCCATCGCCAGTTGCACATCTGCGACGGCGCGGTGTCGTGAGTAGTTCGAGTTGCTCCACCCTCGTCGTGATGCGTCGGCCTAACTTACAGTCCCCGTGTGGTGTGGGCTTCCAGCCCACTCCTCGAAACCTTTCGTGTGCGCCGCCGGAACTCCTCGGAATGGAAGATGTCGCTACAGCGGGTAGACGTGATCACGGGAAGGAAGAACGAAGGTGTGACCCCAGCGAGGTGCCCCTGCCGAGGAGTTGCGAAGCCAGGACTGGCGAACGGAACCGCCGTGACGCCGTCACGCTTGCAATGAAGTAGGCAGCTCGGCTGCCCGGCCGAAGCCGGGCCGTGCCAGCTTCACATCAAAGTTAGGCCGCGTGCCGGCTCAATCGCGGCTCGCCGGGCGGCAACCTGGAGG
Source organism: Thermoanaerobaculia bacterium (assembly GCA_036398925.1). Classification (GTDB taxonomy): domain Bacteria; phylum Acidobacteriota; class Thermoanaerobaculia; order Gp7-AA8; family Gp7-AA8; genus DASWOB01. The sequence continues at coordinate 4,075 of DASWOB010000043.1, read as the reverse complement.
AACTGGACTAGTTCGTTCATTCTCTACCTCGGTGTGATTCGGAGTTTACTCGCGCCTTGGATCGGCTGCAAGCACAAGCATCTGCCTCTCGTCGGCCTAACGGCCTTGGTGTAAGCTGTGCGGCCAGTCCCGGGCGCCGAAGCCGGAGCGGCGCGGCGGTTGCCGCCAATGAGCTGCGTCGCCGCGAGTGGCGAACTGCAACCGCCGTGACGCCGTCACGCTGGCGAGGATCATGGGAGTGGGGTCACACCTTCGGCCTTTCGTGCGCGCCTGCGGAAACTCCTCGGAAGGAAGATTCTCTACAGCGGGTAGAGCTTGATCATTGGAAGAGAAGAACGAAGGTCTGGCCCCGGTGTAAGCTGTGCGGCATACTAGTACTCGGCCCACCAACGATACGCATGCACCGTCCAAAGGAGTAACCACCCGGCCAGTAAGGCCGAATAGTAACTAATAAACATACGATAGTTCGAGACAAGCCATTTAAGGCTTTGCACCTCTGCCAGGCCTTCGGCGAGGAGCGCCATGTCAAGCCGGCGCTCTAGCTTCTGCACACACCTGACGTAGCCATTCGAATAGCCGGCGAGACGTCGCTCGCTGTTGATACCGAGAACGACAACAAACGCTGCAATAACGGTCAGAGCGTAATCCGCGACCTGTAGGTACGGAAGATTCTTAGCGATTATCGTCAGAACCGCGCCCTGAATGGTTGTTACAAATACAATGTCATGTCTTCGCATCGTCGACCAATGCCGAAGGAGCTCAACGCCGAGCTTGTATTCCTCTGCGACCTTCTGATCGGGCGCCACCGATGGCGCGGTGACGGTGGATTGCGGTTCGATCATGGATCCTCCCGGCCGTCATGCGGTACGTCGTGTTAAGAAGGAGAGCCACGAACATGTCTCGTCCCTACCTTCGCGATGAAAGAAAGTGCCTCGCGCACGCCCCGCGCGTCTTCGTCGGCATCACGAGTTGCTGGCGTCAGGCCACCGCTCGGAGCTTACGCGCAGCAGACATTTTGCGTGTGAACAACTGCCCGGAGATGACCGCTTCATGCTTGCCACTGCTCGGCAGATGGCCGGCTTCACCGTCATCCGTCACTCCGGGCAGGCACCACGACATCGACCAGAAAGTACGCCTGTCCCGCCCTCGGCGAGGACCGAGAAGGTAGCATCTCGAGTCGCGGTCCGTTCATCGCAGCCCCGGCACCGGCGCGTTCGTCGGTGCAAGAATTTCTGTTGACGGCTGCCTAAAGGTAGCGTGAAGTTGGGCGGCGCCTACGGCAGACGCTCATTCTGGCGCGGACGAGGAGCGACCCGCTAATCCTTCATTGCGTCTTGAATTACGGGCTGAAGGGCAAACTCGGCAACACTCGAGAGGTATTGATGCTTCCCGTGAGGAAACACTTCACCGTTCCGCTCGACGATCCAGTAGTCAACGTCACCAGTGTTGTAATTGCCTTTCGCCTCGATCACTGCGATGAGTTCTCGATCAAACGTTTCACGTAGGGTGTGACGAACGATCACGCGGTATTTTGAGGCGTCGAACGCAACGGTGACGCCAGTAAACGGGTACTCGCGTTCGACAGCGAACGCATCGCCACCGCCCGTTTTGAAAAGGAGCGGTTTCCAATTCACGCCTCGTCGTTGTTGCATCCCAGCGTTAAAGCGTGCGACGAGTTGTTCGGCTTCAGCACGAGTTCGCGACGCGAGCGCTGGCCATTTCTCCTGGAGAATGCGTGCCGACCGTTCGCGATTCTCTTTCGCCGACGCTTCCTTCTGCCGCTCTTGATCTTCAGCTCCGAACAGGTTGTCCAGCCAGTCTTTACTCATTTCGATGTGGCTCCATCGGACGTGAACTCGAAAGATTATACTCGCGAACCACCGCGCAATTCGACGTCGAGCCGGCAAGCGACAGGCCACGCCCTGCGGGCAATTCGAGCGGCTTGCATGCTCCTCAGATCTGGTGCTATCGCGTCCCATTCAGCAGAATGTTCCGGCCGGAGCAACACTCGGGCGGCTGTGCCCGGTGGGCGCAGCGATGGCGCGGCGGGAGCGCACCGTGGCCGAATGCGCGGAGGGCGGGCGGCGCGTGGCGACGGTGTGCGGCAAGCTTCGCATGGGCGGCGGGCGGCGCTGCTCGAAGCGCTTACCGCGGAGGGGCGCGGGGTGTGAATGGGCGATTCGAGCAGCGCCGCATGCCGAAGCCGGAGCGGCACGGCGGTTGCCGCCAATGACGTTCAAAAGAACCGTGTGGCGAACTGCAACCGCGGTGACGCCGGCACGCGGGCGAAGAGGCAGGCAGCTCGGCTGCCGGGCCGAAGCCGGCCGCATCAGCTTCACACCAAAGTTAGCCGGCCCGGCTCTCGCCACGTACGCGCTGTGGAACTACCGTGGATCGGCGTCATCGACGTAGTCTTTGACGCTCACCTTGATCATGTAGTGATCCGACAGAAAACGATCGTGCAGCAATAGATCGGAAGAACGAAGGACGTACTGTCGGCTGTACTTGAACTCAGGGCGGCCTTCGGCCACAAACGCCCGATCGAAGGGCGACTCGCCGAAGTTTGCACTCCAGTACGTTGTGCTGTCATGGTTATTCAGGTCGACGAACCCAGCGTTGGTGAAGATCTCGATCGCGGGTTCGTCATTCTTCAGAATGTTTGTATCGCCAATGAGCATCAAACTCGGATCGAATCCATCCTCCGCACGGACCGCCGCCAACGCTTCACAAAGCGTTCGGGCTTCGCTTTCGCGGACGCGACGATTCTTTGTAACGCCGCCGTAGTTAGACTTCATGTGCAGCGGCACAAGCGATATCGTGCGGGTTTCGTCGCGCTGCTCCCACTCGCCGCTTTCGGAGCGCCGCCAGACTTGGATATCGGAGGTGAAAGAAAGGAGATGAGGCGCACGATCCCATAGCGCGTTCTCACCGTCGGAGTGCAGAACCTCGAGTTTGCGGGTATTTGTGAGCTTCATCCTCTTCGCATTCCACATCGCCGCGCATAGTTGTGAGCGGTCTCCGGCATTCCGATTCGGCAGAATGACATACGCCCAAGGCGTGTCAAGGTGTTCCTCCAGGAGGTAACATACAGCGTCTAAGTCGGCGTTCCGCCGCTCGGTCGTAGCTCGCGAGTCAATCACCGGCCACCGCTCGAAAAGCCGCAACTCCTCGTCCTCGGGTGTGAGATAGATTTCCTGCAGCGCGATCAGATCAATACCCGCCATTTCGATATGATCGGCTAATGCATAAACGCTCTGCCGTCGATCCGCGCGGCTCTGACCTGACAGGTGCTCAATGTTCCAACTCGCGATCTGCAGGAAGCTCATGACGACCTCTCGATGAAAGTCTTGTTTTCGTCGCCAACACCGTACGTTGCACCCTCGTCGACACGACGAGCGGCTCCTTTATGGAGGGTGCTGGCCTACAGCGTACGTAAGTAGGAGTGACGGCGGCGCCAACTTCCCTACCCACGTGAGGCCGGCCGCGTACTTTCGTCGCCGCGCGACAACCGAGAACGGCGCCATGACGTAGGCAGTGTCACGTTCGGTCGCGTGTTTTTCGGTCCGGCTAACGTCAGAAGCTCTATCCGGAATCCGCCGGTCGCACCGCACGTGGTGATGACATGATCGGAGTGGCCGGAGTGGACGTGTTGACGGCGGGCAGTCAGGGTTGCGGATGGAGCCAAGTTGGACTGAGCCGCCGCCGCTCGCATGGGTGTTCATTGGCGGCGGAGAGCGTCCGGTGCGGCGAAGGGAGAACGGCGCGGTGGTGTTGAACGGGCCGGAGCGCTGCTGATCGGTCGTGCGCAGGCGCGGGGATGCACACGTCCCACAGGGCCGCGGGATCATGCGGCCTGGCAAAGGTGGATCGTGAACGGGAGATGATCACAACAAGTCCTCGTGCAGTGGCGGAGGGCGTTCGGCCGGCACGAGCCCGACCAGACGCAACGTGCCGGTCCCGCACTGAGGGCAACGACGCTCGTCGCTCGACAGGGGCGGGACGGGTGGAAGAAAGCGCCCGCCAATCAGATGACGCGCCAGATCGATACTCTGAGCACGTGTGCGGTTCGCGAGCA
>DASWOB010000042.1:0-209774 GCA_036398925.1 Thermoanaerobaculia bacterium | reverse complement strand
CTCGCGTCCGACGAGCGACGTCAGCGAGACCGGGGGACGGGGCATGGCGACAATTCTAAGCAGAACGCACGCACTGCGGCCATGAGGGACGACGGGGGGCCTCCGGCGGCCGGGGCCAGGGGCCCCCGGACCCCCATTGGTAGGCTAGGCCAACCAACGGGTCCGGGCCCGCGGCCCGGCCGCCGGAGGCCTCCCGTCGTTCCCCTCATCCGTGGGCGCAGTGCGTGCGTTCTGCTTAGACGCCTCGAGGCGACTCTTCGTAGGAGCCGGATGCGGTAATCCCGCTCGTCCGGATCTGTGCGGGGGCCGCCCCGCAACGGGCCGTCCTACCGCGAACAACCGCCGGGCGAGACGCCCGATCCCCATCTGAGAATCACACCCGCAGCGCGAGCCCCACCGCGTCGTCGATCTTCAGCAGCCCTCCCGCCTCCCACCCGGCGTCGTCGCGTAGCGGGGCGGCGTCGCGTTCGTACTGCTCGCGCTCGACCGGCGGGACGGGGGCGTTGAGGCGTTTGCGCAGGCCTTCCGCCGCGCCCATCAGGCGCGCGTCGCGGCGCAGGCCGCCGAGGGCCTCCAGCACGCTGGCGCTGCGCCAGCGGTCGCCGAGCTCCCAGTGCAGCTCCAGGCTGTCGGTCAGAAGAGCGATGGCGCGGTCGTGCTGGCCGCGCTCGCGCAAGACATATCCGAGGAGGTTGAGCGACCACGCCACCCCTTCCTTGAACGCGCCGGTGCGCGACCACGACAGGCACTCCTCGAGGCGCTGCTCCGCGCGATCGAGCTGGCCTGAATAGAGCGCCGCCGCGGCGAGGTTCAGCAGCGACCACGCCACGCCCTCGGTGTCGCCGCGGTCGCGGAAGAGCTGCAGCGTCGAATGACACAACTCGATGGTCCGGTCGAAATCGCGGTTCAGCCACGACGCGAACGCCACGTAGTTCAGCGAGCGGCCGACGTTCGCCCGATCCTCCAGCTCCATCCATAACGTGCGCGAGAGCAGGTGCAGGTCGATGGCGTGCTCGTACTCGCCGCGCTCGCGCGCGATCGAGCCGCGGAACTGCAGCGACTGCGCGAGGCTCATCGGATCGCCGTGCGTTCGCGCCAGTGAGATGCTCTGGTCGAGCAGTTCCGTGGCGCGGTCGTAGTCGCACTGCAGGAAGGCCATCGCCCCGGCGCCGGTCATCGCCTTTGCACGCACGGCCACACCCTCACCGCGCGGCAACGCCAGCACCGCGTCGAGCCAGCGCCGCCCCTCCGCGTACTGGCCGCGCAGGTACCAGAACCACCAGAGCGCCGCACCGAGGCGCAGGGCCAGTTCCGTGTCCTTCGCCGCGATCGCCGACTCGAGCGCCGCGCGGAAGTTGTCGTCGTCGGCGTGCAGACGATCGGGATCGAGCTCGTACTGCTCCGCCACGGAGGCCATGTGCAGCGCGTGCGCGCGCCGCGCCTCGGTCAGCCGCGATTCCTCACTCAGGCATTCGAGGCCGTACTCGCGGATCGTCTCCAGCATCGTGAAGCGCGGCGCGTCGTCGCGCGAGATCGGGTCGCGGCGGAGGAACGCTTTGTCGACGAGCGACGACAGGCCATCCAGCACGTCGTGCGCATCGCCCGCCACCGCCTCGGCGTCGTCAATCGAGAAGCCGCCGCGGAAGACCGACAATGTCGTGAAGAGCCGCTTGTCGCCGTCGTCCAGCAGGTTGTAGCCCCACGAGATCGCCGCGCGCATCGTCTGCTGCCGCGGCGGCAGGTCGCGATTGCCGCCCGCGAGGAGCTTCAGCCGGTTCTCAACGCGCGAGAGCATCGCCGTCGGCGGCAGCAGTTTGATGCGCGCCGCCGCCAGCTCGATCGCCAGCGGCAGCCCGTCCAGCTTCACGCAGATCTCCGCGATGGCGCGCGCGTTGTCGGCGGTCAGCGCAAAGTCGCTCTTCACCGCGCCGGCCCGCTCGAGGAACAGCGCCACCGATGCGTAGCTGGCCAACGCCTCCGGCGCGAGCGGCAGGTCGAGCGGCGGCGTCATGAGCGGCGGCACCGCGTATTCGTGCTCGCCGTTGAGCCGCAACGGCGAACGGCTGGTGACCAGCCCCTTGACGCGCGGCGACGCCGCCAGCAGCTCGCCGATCACCGGCGCGGCGTCGAGGATCTGCTCGAAGTTGTCGAGGATCAGCAGCAGCTTCTTCTCGCGCAGGCAGTGCCGGACCGCGTCGAACAGCGCCTGGCCGCCCTCGCGGATGTCGAGCGCCGCGGCGATGCTGCCGAGGATCGTCTCGCTATCGCGGGCGGCCGCGAGGGAAACCCACCAGACCCCGTCGTCGAATTCGCGCAGCAGCTCCGCGCCGGCGGAGAGACTGAGCCGCGTCTTCCCCGTTCCGCCCGGACCGGTGAGCGTCACCATGCGCACGTCCTCGCGGCGGAGGAGTGTCAGCACGTCCTCGAGCTCCACGTCGCGGCCGACGATCGGCGTCAGGCGCGACGGCAGGTTGGTTGGCGGCGTGAGGTCGAGCTCCAGCGACTCGGTCGTCATCTGGCGCGCCTCGCGGGTGCCGGCGATCGTGCCGGCGTCGCGCTCCAGGTCAGTGCGCAGCTCCTGCAGCTCGACGAGCAGCTCCCGCGCGGTGGTGTAGCGCCGGGTGCGATCTTTCTGCAGTGCGCGCAGGACGATCGCCACGAGGCGCGGCGGGACTGCTGCTTTCGAGAAGGTGGTCAGCGGCGGTGGATCGCTGCGCAGGATGCTCGCCGCCACGTCGGTGGTGCTGTCGCCTTCGAACGGCAGCCGGTTGCTGATCAACTCGTACAGCACGACCCCGGTGCTCCAGATGTCACTCCGCGAATCGAGCGCCTGGCCGCGCAGCTGCTCCGGCGACATGTAGAAGACCGTGCCGCGCACGACGTACGGGTCGCTCCTGTCCGCACCGGGATTCGGCTCCGGCACTCCGATCGATCGCGCCAGCCCGAAATCGAGTAGCTTCAGGTAACCGTCGTCCCGGCGCAGCATGATGTTGTCCGGCTTGATGTCGCGGTGCACCAGCCCCGCTTTTTCCGCCGCCGCCAGAGCGGACGCGACCTGAACGCCGATGTCCAGCACCTCGCGAATGGTCGGCTCGGAGTGCAGCATTTTCTGCCGCAGCGTCATCCCGTCGACGTACTCGGTGGCGATGAAATGATCCTCACCGGCCGTGCCGATGTCGTAGACCGTGAGGATGTTCGGATGGTTGAGAGCCGAGGCCGCGCGCGCCTCCTGCTCCAGCCGGCGGCGCAGATCCTCGTCGGCCCGCGCCGCGTGCCCCAGCACCTTCAGCGCGACCAGCCGCTGCAGATGCGGATCGTGCGCGAGATAGACCTCTCCCATGCCGCCCGCGCCGATGAGCGAACGGATTTCATATCGTCCGAGAGAGGAACCGGGGAGGAGCATGGGTCGTAAGACGGTGATTGTAGGGGCGGTGATTGTAGAGCCAGCGGTTCAGCGGGTCGCTGCTGCCTGCTCAGCTGTTCAGCGGCTCAGCTGTTCAGGAGAACCTGACGGCAGCGTTCCGCCTGAATCTGCATCTGACTTCACGTGCGTGTCGAAGGTGAGGCGCAGGCGAATTGCTCCCCGCCTGAACAGCTGAGTAGCTGAACAGCTGAGCAGCTCTCCCTCAACGCTTCCGTTACAACTGACCACCACGTCCTTGCGTATGACCTGAAATTCTGTTTGACTGACCGTCCGTTCAGCGGGCTGCACCGTCCATCGCAGCGAGTCCAATCGATGCACCATCCAAAAGCAGGCAAATCCAAAGAAGAAGTCGTGCAGGAGTACCGCATCCAGTCGATTCAGGATGCGACCATGCGCGTCATCGCCCGGAAGGGGATGGCCGCCGCGACAATGCAGGAGATCGCGGACGAAGCGGGCGTGGCCAAGGGGACCATCTACCTCTACTTCCGCGACCGCGACGAGCTGGTGGAGAAGACTTTCGACTCCTCCATTCAGCTGCTGATGGAGCGCATCGACGCCGCCATCGAGCAGGACCTGCCGATCGACGCGAAGATCCGCGCCATCATGAGCGCGCACCTCTCGTTCTTCGGCGAGAACCGCGAGTTCTTCCGCCTCTACCTCTCCATGCGCATGCCGGAGGGGCCGGCCGCACGGCAGCGCCGCCAGAAGCAGAACTGCCAGCCGCAGTACCGCGCCCGCGCACAGAAATTCGCCGACGCGTTGAAAGAAGCCATGGACCGCGGTGAGGTGCGCGTCGCCGATCCGCTGAAGCTCGCCCTGTTCATCCTCGAAGGAAGTACCGCAGTCATTCTCGCCCGCCTCACCGACGAGGCGCCCGCGAGCGAAGTCGAGGACGTCGACCTGCTCACTGGTCTGATCCTCGACGGTATTCGGAAACGGAGCTGAAGTGAAACGAATCACGACAACCTTTTTACTAACCGTTCTTGCCACTGCTGCATCCGCACAACCGCAAACCACACCGCCCGTCGCGCCAGCAACAGCTCCCACCCGCCTGACGATCGACGAAGCGCTTCGCCGCGCGCTGAAGGTCAACAACAGCGTGGAGCGCGTGCGCGAAGACATCGGCATCGCCGAGGCCACCCGCGATCAGTTGCTCTCCGCGGTCATGCCCCGCATCACCCTCAACGGCGACCTGACCCGCAACAGCATCGAGCAGAGCTTCGGTGGGGAAGGGGAGGACTCGGTGACGATCCTCCCGCGCAATGATTGGGCGTACCGCATCGTCCTCTCGCAGCCGATCTTCGCCGGCCGCCGCGAGCTGCGCGCCTACGCGCAGGCCAAGCTCAACGTGCAGAACGCGCAGGAGCAGACCCTCTTCACCGAGGACACCGCCCTGCTGCGCGTTGCCTCGAGCTTCCTGGCCGTCGTCAACGCCGACCGCCGCATCGAGATCGAGCGGCTGAACGTCGAGCTCGCGCAGCGCCGTCTCGAACAGGCCCAGGCCTTCTTCGAGGCCGGCGAGGTCACCCGGGTCGACGTCCTCCGCGCCGAGACCGCGATGAAGGCCGCCCAGCGGCTGACCGCGGTCGCCAGCCAGCAGCGCGAGCACGCCGTCGCCCAGCTCCGCGAAGACCTCGATCTCGACGGCCCGGTGGAAGCCGTTCCGCCGGCCAAAGGCCTTCCTCCATTGCCCGACGAAGAAGCGCTCATCGCCCGCGCCGCCAACGAGCGCCGCGACGTGATGGTGGCCCGGAACTTCGTCCGGATGGCCGAGCTCGAAGTCAGCAAGCAGAGGGGCTTCTGGCTGCCGACCGTCACCTTCGACGGCGGCTGGATCAACCAGAAGACCCCCTTTCCCGCCAGCCAGTACACCTACGGCGCGCTCCGTTTCAACGTGCCGATCTTCCAGTCGGGTGAGGTTGTCGCGCGCATTGCCGGCGCCCGCGCCCAGGAGCGTCAGGCGCGCGTTGCGCTCGAGGAAGCGCGCACCGGCGCGCGCGAGGACGTCCGCACCTCCATGGCCGACCTTCGCGCCGCCGTGACCGGCCTCCAACTCGCCACCGAGCAGCTCGAGGCCGCGCGGGCCGAGTACGAGCAGGCCTTCGAGCTGTACCGCGCACAGGAAGCGACGTCGCTCGACGTGGCTGCCTCCGAAGCATCCCTCGCCGACGCGCGCCGCGCCGTCGCCGAGGAGACCCTCAATCGTGACCTTGCCGAGCTGCGCGTCTGGTTCGCCGCCGGCGCATTGAAAGACGCTGTGGGAGTGACTGACAAATGACGCGTACCAAAACGATCCTCGCCATCCTCTCGATCCTGACGCTCGCCATCGCCGGCTGCGAGTCGGACGAAGCCGCGACGAGCACCGCCGCCGCGACGGCCACCACCGCCACGCAGGAAGCGCCGCCGCTTCCCGCCGACGTCGCACAGGTGGCCGGCGCCGCCACGACCGACACCACCGGAACCGCTGCCACCTCGACAGCCGAGCCGCGCGCCGACGCCTCCACTCTCGTCGCGACCGGCGAGTTCGTCTCGCCCGTTCGCTCCGAGCTCTCGCCGAAGCTCCCCGGCCGCGTCTCCAGGATGTACGTCGAGGAAGGCAGCCGCGTGACCAAAGGCCAGCCGGTCCTCGAGCTCGAGACCGAGTACGTGCGCCTCAACCTGCAGGCCGCCACCGCCGACGTCGCCCGCGCCAAAGCGGCCCTCGACGAGGCGCAGCGCGACCTGGCCCGTAAGAAGGGCCTGGCCGACAAGGGATCGATCCCGCAGGCCACCTACGACCGCTCGCAGGCCACCTACGATCAGGCCAACGCCGCCTATCGATCCGCCCAGGCGCAGGTCTCCCTGCTCCGCCAGCAGATCAGCGACGGCACGCTCCGCGCGCCGGTCACCGGTGTGGTCGCCGAGAAGCGCACCGAAGTCGGCGCCCGCCTGGGCGATGGCGGCGTCGCTTTCGTCGTCGTGCAGCTCTCGCCTCTCAAGCTCCGCTTCGCCGTCCCCGAGCGTTACCTCGGCCGCATCGACCGCGGCGACAAGGTCTCGGCACGCGTCGATCCGTACCCGACCGAGACCTTCACCGGCGTCATCAAAACCGTCGGCGGCGTCATCGATCCGAAGACCCGCACCATGTTCGCCGAGGCGGAATTCGCCAATGGTGACGGACGTCTGAGACCGGGTCTGTTCGCCCGCGTCGAAGTGAAGCTCGACTAGGAGACCTCATGCAGAAATTAGCCGAAATCTGCGTCCGACGACCCGTATTCGCCACGGTCATCATCCTGGCGCTCGTGGTCTTCGGCGCGTTCTCGTACCTCAAGCTCGGCGTCGACCGTTTTCCGAACGTCGAATTTCCGTTCGTCATCGTGACGACGGTTCTGCCCGGCGCGGCCCCCGAGGAAATCGAGACCGAGCTCACCGATAAAATTGAAGAAGCGGTCAATACCATCAGCGGCATCAACGAGCTGACCTCGTTCTCCTCCGAGAACGTGTCGGTGGTCATGATCTCGTTCGACCTGGAAAAGAACCGCGACGTCGCCACACAGGAAGTGCGCGACAAGATCTCGACCATCGTGGCGTCGCTGCCGACGGACGCCGATCCGCCGATCGTGCAGAACTTCGATCCGGGCGCGATCCCGGTCGTGACGATCGCCGTCTCCGGCCCCGGGTCGCAGCGCGACATCTCGGAGTACGTTGACAAGAACCTCCGCCGCCGCCTCGAGACCGTCAGCGGCGTCGGCCAGGTGCTCGTCATCGGCGCTCGCCCGCGGCAGATCAACGTCATCGTCGACAACGCCAAACTGTCCGCGCAGGGTCTGACCGCGGCACACGTCGTGGCGGCGCTGCAGGCACAGAACATCCAGATCCCGGGCGGTAAGGTCGAGCAGGGGCTGCGCGACCTGACGCTGCGGACGTACGGCCGCGTGACCTCGCCCGAGGAGTTCGGGAACATCCCGGTCTCCAACACCACCGGCACGCCGGTGCGCATCCGCGACATCGCCCGCATCGAAGACAGCATGTCCGACATCAAGTCGGCGGCCACGGTCGGCGGCAAGTCGGCGGTCGTGCTGCAGGTCCGCAAGCAGTCCGGCACGAACGCCATCGCGGTCGTCGACGGCATCAAGGAGCGCGTCGAAGAGATCCGCCCGCAGATTCCGACCGGCTACAAGCTCGACATCATCCGCGACCAGTCGGAGTTCGTCCTGGCCGCCGTCGGCGCGGTGAAAGAGCACCTCATCCTCGGCTCGATCTTCGCGGCGCTCATCGTCTGGCTGTTCCTCTCCAGCCCCCGTCCGTGGGTCGTGCTGGCGATGGTCGGCGCGACGCTGCTGCTCTACACGCTCGTGTGGGGCCACTCGATCCCGGTGCCGAAGTCGATCGCCATTCCGCTCGCCATCGCCATCGGCATAGGGATGTTCATCTACTTCGCACGGAACTCACGACCGACGCTCATCGCCGCGGTGGCGATCCCGAGCTCGCTCGTGGCGACGTTCGCGGCCATGGCCTACATGGGCTTCACCCTCAACGTCATCACGCTGCTCGCGCTCACGCTGGCGGTCGGTATCGTCATCGACGACGCGGTGGTCGTGCTCGAGAACATCTTCCGCCACATGGAAGAGAAGAACATGACCCCGGCCGAAGCGGCGGTCGAAGGGACGAAGGAAGTCGGCCTCGCGGTCATGGCCACGTCGCTGTCGCTGATCATCGTCTTCCTCCCGGTCGCCTTCATGGCCGGCGTGGTCGGCCGCTTCATGTTCTCGTTCGGTGTGACGATGGCCTTCGCCATCGCGGTGTCGCTGCTGGTCTCATTCACGCTGACGCCGATGATGGCCGCCCGCTACCTCAAGCGCGAGGACCTCAATCACTCCGAGGGCGAGGGGACGCGTGACAAGGGAATGTACGCCTTCGTCGAGCGGACCTACATGAAGATGCTCGACTTCTCGATGGCTCATCGCTGGGTGATCATCGTGGCGATGTGCCTGGTGTTCCTGTCGATGTTCCCGCTGATGAGCATCGTCGACAGCAACTTCCTCCCATACGACGACGAAGGGCAGTTCGCCATCACCGTCCGCGCGCCGGAAGGGGCCAGCGTCGAGACGACCATGACCATCCTGGAGTCGATCGCCGCGCGAGCGCGCCAGCTGAAAGGCGTCACCAATACGGTCGTGACCATCGGGGACGACCCGCAGCAAACCCTCAATCTCGGCAGCGTCTACGTGAAGCTCGGCCCCGCGAACGAGCGCGAAGATCAGTACAAGATCATGGACCGCGTCCGCACGCAGATCCTGCCGCAGTACAAGAGGCTGAACCTCGTCACGCAGGTCGCGCCGGTCAACGAGTTCGGCGGCGGTACGGACGCCGAAGTCATGTTCTGGATCGGCGGCCCCGACCTCGCGGCGCTCGACAGGTACTCCAGGCAGCTCACCGAATCGATCAAGGATCCGAAGCTCGGCACGACCGACGTGCAGACCAACTTCATCGTCGGCAAACCGGAGCTCGCGGTGCGCATCGACCGCGACAAGGCGACCGACCTCGGCGTGCGCGTGCAGGACCTCGCCGCCACGTTGAACGTTCTGGTCGGCGGTCAGCAGGCCACCAGCTACTACGAGGGTGGCGAAGAGTACGAGGTGCACGTCCGCGCCGACGAACAGGCGCGCGCCAGCATCGCCGGCATCTCGCAGATCGAAGTGCCGTCGGTCACCGGCAGCACGGTCAAGCTCGCCGACCTCGTGCAGATGCAGGAAGGCACCGGCCCGTCGGTCATCAACCGCTACAACCGCCGCCGCATGGTCATGGTTCTGGCCAACATGCAGCCCGGCTACTCGTCCGCGACCGTCATGGCGCTGCTCGAGGAGAAAGCCAAAGCGCTGAACATGCCCAAAGGCTTCTCGTATGGCTTCACCGGCCGCGCGAAAGAGCAGCAGGAGATGGGCATGAACTTCATGCTCGCCTTCGCGCTGTCGATCGTCTTCATGTACCTCATCCTCGCCGCGCAGTTCGAGAGCTGGGTCCACCCCATCACCATCCTGCTGTCGCTGCCGATGACCGTGCCGTTCGCGATCCTCTCCCTGGTGCTGCTCAATGAGTCGATCAACATCTTCTCCGCCCTCGGCATCGTCGTGCTCTTCGGCATCGTCAAGAAGAACTCGATCCTGCAGGTCGACCACACGAATCAGCTTCGCGAGCGCGGCCTGCCGCGTGCCGAGGCCATTCGCGAGGCCAACCGCGACCGTCTCCGTCCCATCCTCATGACCACCCTGGCCTTCGTCGCCGGCATGATCCCGCTCGTCGTCTCGAGCGGTACCGGTGCCGCCACCAACCGCGCCATCGGCGCCACCATCATCGGCGGCCAGACCCTCGTCCTCCTGCTCACGCTCCTGGCCACCCCGGTCCTCTACTCCATCTTCGACGACATCCAGGAGTTCTTCCGCCGCCGCCGCGGCGCGCGCGTGGCCGAGGAAGAAACCGTCGGCGAACCGGCCACCGTGTAATTGCTTTCTATCTCTTACTGCCGGAGGGCAGGCGCTCCCGCGCCGCCCTCCGGCAAATTCTCCCCCTCGTAGATTCCCCTCTCGCGCCGCTCCCGCGGAGCCGCCCCCCCGTTCCACCCTTTGTAGAATGAGTCACCCTCGGACGCGCCGCGCTTCCAACGTAGCGGCACCATGATGCGCACCCGCCTCACCCTCACCCCCGGAGCCCCCGGCACGCGCCAACTCCTCACCCAATTCGGCGACCGCCTCCTCTACGTCCGCTACCGCTATGACGAAGCGCGCGGCGTGCGGATCAAGACGGCGGAGATCATCATCGACGAGCGGCCTTGGACCCCGCGGCCCAAACCGGCGCCGCTCGATTACGTGCACGTCCGGCTGCCCGAGCCGGCGGCGCAATCGCCCTCATCGCCCGACCACCACCCCAGCGACCTCGAGAAAGCGATCCACCGCCTCGGCGGCACATTCCACGAGCCCACCCAAACCTACCGCCTCACGTACGCGGCCACGAGCATTCTTCAGCTCACGGATTGCATTGTGGTGTCGACGTAACGGCCACCGGCAGGTAGCGGTGGGCATCGGCGCACGATGCGTGGACCGACACCACAAAATCTTTGGCAAGTGACGCGACGCTGCGTCCAGGCAGGCGTGAAGGTCCTCCGCTCCCGGCCGGGATGCGCGCGCTCAGCTTCAGCGGGCCGCGGACGATGCTCGACGCGTCGGATCAGCGCAACTAAGCAGGATGCTCTTACTTCACCCACAGATCAGGGAACGACGAGGGGCCTCCGGCGGCCGGGGCCATCGGCCCCGGACCCCACTGGTTGGCCTAGCCTCCGCGACACTCTGTCGCGAGATACGAAGGGTTGTGTCGCGGAGGCTAGGCCAACCAGCGGGTCCGGGCCTGTGGCCCGGCCGCCGGAGGCCCCTCGTCGTCTCCCGGTGCTCGCTATCCGACCATCTCGTCCTGTTTGAAGAGATACTTGATGCAGTGCTTCTGGATGAGGAGGTTCGGCGCACCCTCGCGATTCACCTTCAGGCAGTTGCGGTCGTACCACTCGATCCAGCCGCGGACCTCCTCGCCGTCGGTCATGACGATGACCATCGGCGTCTTGGCGTTCATCTGCTTGAGGTAGTAGAAATTCTCGGCGTTCGTCGACTCGGGCGGCGAGGTCCGCTGCTGCTGTTGCTGATGACGGCCGTTTCCGTTGCCGTTCCCGTAAGGTTTGGTGCGCTTGAAATCGGTGAAGGAGCGGTAGGCCTTTCTCCCGTTTCCATTGTCCATCTCCTGCGGCCTCGTCATGGGCATGTGCCGTCCTCCGTCCTGTCGTCACTTGTCGGTGAATTGTCCCGTGTGGGTTTGGCCCGACGGCGATTGCGAAGTGCGTGCCTCCCGTTGTCGACGGCGTTACGACCAGGGGGCCTCCGGTCGTTCCCTGTTGGCACAGGCAGGACATTCCACATAGAATCCGCCCGCCGGCGTTCGCCGGGCCGTTGCTGCCTCAGCAACCGGAACTCTCAGCAACCAGGAACCAGTGGAGGTCTCGGTTTGAACTCCGTCGTGTGCATTTCCCATGTCCCCGATACCGAGTCCCGCATCAAGATCGCGGCGGATGGCCGCCACATCGACGAAGCGGGCCTGAAGTTCATCGTCTCGCCGTATGACGAGTTCGCGCTCGAAGAGGCGATCCGTCTGAAGGAAAAGTCGGGCGGCGACGTCACTGTCGTGACGTTCGGCCCCGATCGAGCGCAGCAGGCGTTGCGCGAGGCGCTCGCGCGCGGCGCCACGAAAGCGCTGCACGTGAAGGGCGAAGCGGGCGACGCCGATTCGCTCGGCATCGCCAGGGCGCTCGCCGCGGCGATCAAGACCATCCCGCACGACCTGGTGTTCCTCGGCAAGCAGGGCGTCGGCACCGACAACGCCCTGGTCGGCCCGATGCTGGCCGAGCTGCTCGGCTACCCGCAGGTCAACGTCGTGACGCACCTGGAAGTGGGCGACGGCAAGCTGACCGCGCACCGTGAGATCGAAAGCGCCGAAGAGGTGCTGGAAGCGCCGCTGCCGGCCGTCGTCACCGCGCAGAAGGGGCTCAACGAGCCGCGCTACGCGTCGCTCAAGGGCATCATGGCCGCGAAGAAGATCGCGATCGACGTCAAGTCGCTCGCCGACCTCGGTCTGTCCGACGCCGACGTGCTGAACGCGCGCGTGGTGGTGACGAAGCTCGAGCTGCCGGCCGAGAAGAGCGGCGGCAAGAAGATCGACGGCGCCGACCCGAATGCCGCGGCCCAGGCCATCCTGAACTACATCAAGAACGAAGCGAAGGCGCTTTAAACGGAGACTGACATGCCGGGTGTTCTCGTATTTTGTGAATCGAAGGACGGGAAGCTGAAGAAGGCTTCGCGTGAAGCGCTGACCGCCGGGCGCAAGCTGGCCGGCGAGGGCGCGGGCGAGCTGGCCGCGTTCGTGGTCGACGGCGGCACCGCTGCCGAAGCCGGCAAGTACGGCGCGAAGAAAGCGTACGTGGCCGCGCTGGGCGACTACACGACCGAAAAGTACACCGCCGCGGTCGAGCAGGTGATCAAGGACATGCAGCCGCAGGTGGTCCTGCTGGCGGGCACGTCGAACGGCCGCGATCTCGCGCCGCGTCTCGCTGCCCGGCTGGGCGCCGGCGTGGCCTCGGACGTCGATCGCCTGGAGTGGAAGGACAACAAGCTGACCGCACGGCGGCCGGTCTACGCGGGCCGCGCGTTCGCGACGGTGGAGCTCACCGCCACGCCGGCCATCGCCACCACACGTCCGAATGCCTTCCCCGCCGAAGAGTCGGGTGACGGCGCGGCGGAGACGGCGAACGTCACGGCGGCGGGCGACGATCGGGTGAAGCTGATCGAGTCGAAGGCGCCGGAGGCGGGCGAGCTGTCGGTAGCCGAGGCCGACATCATCGTCAGCGGCGGCCGCGGGCTGAAGGAAGCGGCGAACTTTTCGTACATCAAGGATCTGGCGCACGCCATCGGCGGCGCGGTCGGCGCGTCGCGCGCGACGGTCGACGCGGGATGGATCGATCACCAGCACCAAGTCGGCCAGACCGGCCGCGTGGTCAGCCCGAACCTCTACATCGCCGCCGGCATCTCCGGCGCGATTCAGCACCTGGCCGGCATGTCGTCGTCGAAGCACATTGTGGCCATCAACAAAGACCCCGAGGCGCCGATCTTCCGTATCGCGGATCTCGGCATCGTCGGCGACCTGTTCACGATCCTGCCGGTGCTGACCGAAGAAGTGAAGAAAGCCAGAGCGCACTGACGTCGTGCGCTGCAAAGCAGAAGGCCGGCGAAAGCCGGCCTTTTTTGTTTTGGGGCGGAGTGTGGTGTTACTGCTGACCGGACGAGTCGGTCGGCCGGCGGGGCGGGGTCGGGCGGTCGGGCGAGCCGGTGGGCGGGTTGCCGGCGACGAAGTGGTCGTCGATCGCGTAGGCCGCGGCCATCGAGCTCGGGATGGCGTTGTTCTCGCCGCAGCTCATGGTGAGCATGGCCATGTGGCGGGCGCTCGGGCTCTCGCAGCTCTCGGCGGCGCGGACGCGATACATCTTCTCGCTGCGGGCGGCGACGCGCTTGCCGTCGAGCAGGAGGAAGAAGTACTCGATCTCGTCGCCGATCTCGAACTTCGGCAGCACGACCCGCGAGAGCGGCCCCTGGTTGACGCCTTCCACCGAGCACCAGTCGGTCGTGTTCACGCGGCGGAAGTAAGCGCGGAGCTCACCCTTTTCGGCGACGTTGAGCTGCATGACCGGCATCTCTCCCCCGCGGATGCAGGAGATGGGCGTGTAGTGGATCGGCCCCTGCGCCGTGAGCGTCGTGGCGGTGAGGAGCAGAGAAGCGGTGAGGGTAGCGAGCCGACGGTTCATGGCGATCTCCGAAAGTGTACGCCTGTTTTTACGATGCGCCCTGAATCTTGACGCGGTAGACCTCGACTTCGCGCGACTGCGGCAGCGAGGGTAAGGCTCTGGCGAGCAGCGTGCGCGCCAGGGTGAGCTCCCCGAGCTCGTAGCGATTCACGGCTTCGTAGAACATGTGCAGCTCTTCGCCCTTCAGGAGGGGGAGCGCACGCTGGTAGATCATGGCTGACTCCTGCCAGGCGCCGGTGCGGTTGAGGCCGCGGGCGATCTCGAGGAGCTGCGGACGCGGAACATCGCGCCGCTGACTGAGAGCGAGGTAGGCATTCCGCGCGCCGAGGAGCTTTCCCTCATTGAGGGAGCGCTGAGCCTCGGCGAGCCGGAGGGTGACTTCGGTCGGCTGCGGCTGTGCTTTCGCCGGTTCGCTGCTGATGACGGGTGGAGCGGGTTGGGGCTTCGCCGCGGTAATGGTCGGGTGGGCGCTCGCGGACTGCATGCGCGCGGGCTGCTTTGACGCGGACTGCTGCGGCGCGGGCGTGGTGGCGGTCGCGGTGGCGCCGGGCTTAGCGACCGGCGGTGCGATTGCGATCTGCGTCGGCGCGGAGTTCGCCGGTGCCGTGGTCGTCTGTGCGGTCGCGGACTGCATCGGGGCAGGCGTCGTGATGGCCGGTTTGGCCACGGGCTGCGACGGCGTCTGCGCCTTCGGCTGCTGCTTCTCCTGCTGCGGCGGAGGCACGGTCGCTTCCGGCTTTTTCTCCGGCTGCGCGGGCTGTACCGGTACGCTGCTGCCGCGCGCGGCGACGGCGCCCTCGGGCTTCGGCGTGCTCCGGCGGAAGGCCGGGACCTGCGCGAGGTAGTGCGGCTCGACGGCGGCCGCGACGATCTTCTCGAACGTCTCTCGCGTCGCGTCGCTCAGTGCGAGCTGTTCGTATGACGGCTGGAGGCGCTCGGCCTGGACGAACTTGGTGGCGGCGAGGCGGGCCTCTCTGCTGCTGCCGAGCTTCTCGTGCGCGATGGCGAGGTGGACCTGCGCCAGCTGATACGACTTCAGGTCATCCAGTGAGCCGAACGCGGCGATCCGAAGCGAACGGATGGCATCCGCGTACCGCCCTTCCTGCGCCTGCGCGACACCGCGCTGCAGCATGGACTGGTAGAACGGATGTGGCGCTGCCAGTGCCGTGGTCGCCAATATCCCGGATAGGGCGACTGCCTGCATGGCGCGAAGGAAATGAACGAAGCTCACTGTCTAGAAAAGAACTCCCTCAGACGGTTGAAAAATCCGCCCTCTGCCATGGGCAGGGGGTCGGGCTCGAATGGTAGTGTCCGGTTTTCGACTACCGCGCGTGGATTGTCAAGCATTACCGCGTCGGCAATGGCCTCCCCCGCGATCTCCGAGACCGCCGCGCGGGCGGCCTTCGCGAGCGGCGGACGCCGGGTGACGTTGTGTGCATCGGTGGCCACGAAGTGCACCATCCGGCGGCGCAGCCACGACTCCGCGACCCGTTTCGCGCTGCTGCCGAACTCGCCGGTGAAGCTGCCGGCGGTGATCTGCGTCTTCGTTCCCGCCACGATCAGCGCCACCAGCAGCTCCGGCCGCGCCTGGAAGACGTGGTTGCGCTCCGGGTGGGCGAGGATGGGCACCCAGCCGGCCAGCTGCATCCGGTAGAGCGGCCCTTCGATCATCGGCGGGACGTTGTTCGCCGGCAGCTCGATCAGCACGTAGCGGCTGTTCGCCAGCGGGACGATCGACGTGCCGGCGGCCAGCACCTCATCGACGTCGTGTGCGAAAAAGTACTCGGAGCCGAGCAGCAGGCGGGGCGACTGGCCGACGCGCCGGCGCAGCTCCTCGAGCTTCGAGTCGAGCTCCGCGCGCGAGGTGTTCTTCCATCGTCCGCGCAGCACGTGCGGCGTGGCGACGATGGTCTCGATCCCTTCGTCGGCTGCCATCCGGCACATCGCCACCGCCTCGTCCCATTCGCGCGGACCGTCGTCGACCGCGGGGAGGCAGTGGTGATGGATGTCGATCATCGCCTAGACGGTGCGCCGCTTCGGGCGCTCCTCGGCCTCGGCACCCTGTTCGTAGTAGTCGTAGTAGCTGCGGCGGTACGTGTAGCCGTACTGCGCGAGGTTGAGATTGTTGAGGATCGCGCCGAGGACCGGGATGTTGCTCTGGCGGAGCCGCTCGGCCGAGCGCTGCACGTGCTCGCGCGGGGTCTGCCCGCCGTGGATGCAGAGCACCACGCCGTCGGCCGCGGCGGCCAGCACGATCGAGTCGGTCACGGCCAGCACCGGGGGAGAGTCGAAGATCACGAACGCGAACTTGCCGCGCACCTCTTCGATCATGTGCTTCATCCGGTCGCTGGCCAGCAGCTCCGAGGGATTCGGCGGGATCGGGCCGGAGAGGATCACCGAGAGGTTCGGGACGTCCGTCTCCTGGATCACCCCTTCCATCGGGATGTTGGCGACCAGATAGTTGACGAGGCCGAGGTTCATCTTGTCGCGGAAGACCTTCTGCAGGCGGGGGCGGCGGAGATCGGCGTCGACCAGCAGCACCGGCTTGCCCATCTGCGCGAGCACCGTCGCCAGATTGACGGAGGTGGTGGTCTTTCCCTCGCGCGCGAACGACGAGGTGATGACGATCACCTTCGGCGAGCTCGCGGAGGCGAGCAGCAGCGAGGTGCGGAACGCGCGATACGCCTCGGAAACGGGCGAGCGGGGATCGAGATGCGGGATCAGCTCGACGCCCGCCGGACGGTCATCGGGCGTCTCGACCGCGCGCAGTTTCTGCGTGCCGTAGCCGTACTGGCCGGAGCGCGAGACCGACTCCGCGGCGGGGATGACGCCGAGCGACGCGAACCGCGTCACCCGCTCCATCTCCTCCGGCGTCTTGACCGAGCGGTCCATGTATTCGAGGAAGAAGATCGCCGCCAGGCCGAGCAGCACGCCGATCGGGAAGGCGTTGCGGAGGTTCCGGTTCATGGAGACGTTGAAGCGTCCCGCCGGCAACTGCGCGTGATCGACCCAGTGGATGTTCGACGAGGCGGAGCCGCGCAGCCGCGCCGTGACCTCGGTCTCGTTGAGCTGCTTCTGCAGCGTCCCGAGCAGCGTCTGCTTCGTCTCCGACTCCATCCGCAGGTCGAGAAACTTCGCGGCGTCGACGTTCTGCTTCTGCGTCTCGCCGCGCTGCCCCTCGTAAGCGGAGCGGATGGAGCCCTCCCGCGCGGAGGCGGCGGTGAGGTCGGCGCGGGCGGTCTCGACGGCGCGGTTGTACGCGCTGCGGACGGCGCTCTCGCGCGCGCTGCGGGCCTTGTCGATCTGTTCGGCGAGCTGCAGCATCGACGGATGCGCCTCGCGGAACTGCGCTTTCTTTTCGTTGTAGTCGCGCTGCAGCCGCGAGACGTCCTCGGTCAGCCGCAGCACCAGCGCGTCGCTCGCGGCGACCGCTTCCGGCGCGGTGCGGCGGATCGATTCGTACGCCGCCTGCCGCTGGTAACGCTCGTTCTGCGCGGCGGTGAGGTCGGTGTTGAGCTGCGCGAGCTTCTGCACCGTCACGTTGCCGGTGCTTTCGTCGAGGGAGATGATCCCCTTCGCCTCGCCGTATTGCTGCAGCTCGGCGCGGGTGTTGTCGAGGTCCGCTTTGACGGCGGTGATCTGCCGGCTGAGGAACTCGCTGGCCTGGCGGACGCTGTCGAGCTTCTTGGCGACGTTCATCTGCATGAACGACTCGCCCCACCCCTCGGCGATCTTTTTCGCGAGACCGGGCGCCGTCGCGATCGCGTGAATCTCGACCAGGGAGGTGTTGCGGACCGGCACGACGTCGATGGAGCCGAGGAGCGCGCCGGCCATGCTGTCGCGGATCTGGCGGACCTCGTCGGCGGTCTTGCCCGCAATGCCGGCCGGATAGAAGTTCGGATCGCTGAGCAGCTTGTGCTCGTCGATCACCCGCTGCGCCAGCCCGCGGCTCTTCAGGAGGACGTACTGCGTCTGGAGAAACTCCTGGTCCGACGCGGCGATGCCGAAGAGGTCTTCGACCGTGATGTTCGCGTTCTCACGCTCGATCTGCAGCGTGATGGTCGAGCGATAGAGCGGCTTCGAGAAGTAGCTCGCCAGGAACGTCCCCAGCATCACCACGATCAGGATCGCCAGCGCCGTCTTCCAGCGCTTGTGGACGATGTTCCAGTAGTGGGAGAGGTGGACGTCGTTCGTCGTCGTGTTCAGATCCATGGCCGGCCTCGAGGTGCACCGATCAGAATATGCTCTCTTCGACGACGACGGTATCGTTGTCCTGAAGAACGAAGTCGGCCTTCTTCCCCTTGATGATGTCGCGGTAGTTGATCACCATCCGCTCCTGCTTGCCGCCGGCCAGGGTGCGCTTGATGACGGCGTTCTTGGCCGCACGGTCAGTCGGACCGCCGGCATCGGCGATCGCCTGCAGCAGCGTGGGGGTCTGCGAGCGGCGGAACTCCGCCTTGCCCGGCTTCATCACTTCGCCCATGACGTAGATGACCACCGGCGTATCGACCGGCACGTTGATCAGGTCGTTCGGGGCGAGGGGGATGTTGAGGTCGGGGTTGCCGCTGACCATCAGCTCCTCGATGTCGATCGAGAGCTGCTCGGAGAGACCGTTGCTGCCGGTGCGGAGGATGTAGAGCTCCTTGCCGTAGCCGGGGGTGAGGCCGCCCGCCTGGGTGATGGCCTGAATGAGGGTCATGCCGCCGCTGGCGCCGATGCGCCCCGGGTTGTGGACCGAGCCGACGATGGAAATCGGCTTGCTGCCGTACTCCGAGACCTGCACCGAGACCGTGGCCTTGCCGGTGATGTACTTCGACTCGAGAAGCTGCTTGAGCGAGGCTTCGACCTGGGCCGCGGTCATGCCGGCCGCGCGCACTTTGCCGACCACGTTCAGGATGATCTGCCCGTCGTCATTCACGACGGCGCGGCCGCTGATGGTCGGGTCTTCGAGCACGCGCACTTCCAGCACGTCGCGCGGACCGATGACGTTATCGCTCGAAAGCAGCGGAAGGTCTGTCTGCGCCGCGGCCGAAACCGCCGCCAGCACGATCGAAATGGCCAGGATCAGATGACGTTTCATGACTCGCTCCCATGCGGACAACAGAAACCCGCCGCCGATCGCGAACCGATCGGTGGGCGGTGCGGGCTCACTCCCTGACAAACTGGACCGGGACCCAACCTACGCCGCTCTCGTGAACCGCCGCTCTTTCAACCGTGATACAGCCGTGAAAGTTCGATGTCGGCTCGCCCGTTAAATAGTTATTGTGCTTGACCTACGGCGTGTACGACAAGTGCAGGACGTACCGTATTCCTGAGTCCTCGTCCCCGAAACCGGTCGAACTGCGGGTGTACCAGCCGGCATCCAGACCGACGGCGATCCTCCGCAGCAGCTGATAGTTGAAGCCGGCCGCGGTGAAGCTGATCGTGTCGCGCCGGAGCACGCCCTGGGCGGGTACCGGGTACTCGTCGCGCTCGTGGATGGTGTAGGTGTGCAGCGACAGCCGGCGCGTGGCGACGTACCCGAGGCGCACGCCGGCCTGATCCGCGATGTAGAAGTTGTTGTTGGCGAAGATGGTGAAGCCGAGGTCGCGGTGCACATTTGCTGAGGCCGTCCACTTGCCGCGCCGGTAGCCAAAGAGGGAGCGGCCGAGCACGCCGTTGAACTCGTGCTGCCCCCCCTGGTCGAAGCGCAGCGTTCCCGGACCCGCCTCCGCGCGTAAGTGGACGCGGCCGTTGTCGAATGAGAACCCGGGACCGATCCAGGTGCGCGTGCCGTTCTTGTAGGCGGTCTCGGGGAACTCGTAGTCGCTGTACTCGCCCGCCAGCGTCAGCGAGGTGCGCGGCAGGGTCTTGTGGAGCACCGAGAACCGCCCGGCCCGCTCGTCGCGCTCGAGCAGCTCCAGTGGCACGCCGGCCGGCTGGAGCCGGTTCTCCGGAAAGGTGATCTCGCGAAACCGCGCCGAGAAGAGCGCGCTGGTGCGGCTCGAGTACTTGATCTCGCCTGCCACGCCGGTTTCGGTCTCCCGCACGGTGGCCAGACGGTTGATGTCGGCCACCTGGGCCTGCAGCGTATCGGAGCGCCCGCCATAGATATCGAGATAGAGGTGGTTGAAGAGGAAGTGGACGTCGGCGCGCGTCCGGTAATTGAACTGCGTGCGCGGGTCGCGGTTGTCAGTGTAGCTAAGGCCCGGCGTCACGTCGGCCGAGAGGATCACCTTCCGCGACGGGACGAAGTAAATGCGCTGCGGAGCCTCGACGCCGAGGGTCAGGCCGTCTCCCTGATCGTCCGCGGGGAGGTAGCCGACGTCGGTGTAGCCGACGTCCGCGACGCGGAAACGGGACAGGAGGTAGACCGGTCCCCAGTGGATCTGGGCTTTCTGGAGCTCGGTGGCGAGCAGCTTCGACCCTTCCAGGTCGGGATCGCGGTCGCGCGTGCCCTGCGTGAACTGGGCGGACGCGACCATACATAAACCGATCGTGATCAGGAAACCCAGGGTTCTGTACACGCGCACTCCCCACACTCCTCGCGTAAGCTGCTGAATCGGAAGAAGTTTAGCATGCCGCTACAGACGACGCGGGGTAAGCGGGCGTTTACAATGCCGCCCATCATGCAAGGGCGCGTCCGCTGGCTCGCGACCGCAGAACGCGGTTGCCTGGCGATCTTCTTCGTCTGGCTGGCGTGGTTGCCGCTGCCGTTCGGGTCGGTCGTGGAGGCCGCGCGCCGCCCTCTGGTCGCCGTCCCGCTGGCCCTCGGCGCCGTCGCCTGCCTGATCCGTTTTGTCGCGACCCGCGATCGAGCCAGCACCGCGCAACCGACCCGGGCGTGGCTGGTCTGGGGCTACGGAACGCTGCTGTTCTGTGCGGTGGGAGCGCTGCAGCTCATTCCGCTGCCGGCGTCCGTCCTGAACTCCGTCAGTCCGGAATCCTACCGGATCTGGACGCACGCGTCGCGCGTCGCCTCGCTGGCCGGCGTGCCCACCGGAACGCTGCATCCGGTCAGCGTCGACCCGCGCGCAACGACGCTCGAGCTCTTCCGCCTGGTCGGTCTCTTCGCCACGTTCCTCCTGGCCGCGCTGCTCATCCGGAATCACACGCGTCGGATGGTGCTGATCTCCTTCGCAGGCCTGTCGGCCCTCTTTCAGATGGCGTACGGCGTTCACGAAGCGGCGCTCGGACGCTACGCGATCTGGGGCTGGCCGAACCGGCTGATCCACGGCCGGGTCACCGGGACGTTCGTCAATCCGAACCACTTCGCGCATTACGTCGCGCTGGCGGTGCCGCTGGCGCTGTTCGTGGCGGCAATGGCCTGGCGCGAGACGCGCGGCGAGGAGGTGCCGCTGGGCCGCCGGCTGGTGCGCCTCTTCGAGCACCACATCATCGCCTTCAGTTTCGGCATCCTCACGGCCATCGCCTGCGTTGCCGCGGTGCTGCTCGCGCAATCGCGCGGCGCGCTGCTGGCGCTGGCCGCCGGTCTGGCCCTGGCCGCGGCGCTGCTGCCGCAGAAGAAGGTGCTGCGCATTGCCTGTGCCGCCGCGGGCGGTCTACTGGTGGTCGTTGCGCTGGTCGTTTTTCTCGGCACCGAGCGCACCGTCGCCCGATTCGCGCCGAACGAGTTCGAGCGCGCGACGCTGGTCGGACGGAAGATCGGCGTCGAGGCGGCCGTCGGCGTCTGGAACCGTTTCCCGATCCTCGGCAGCGGCCTCGGCACGTTCGAGCGCGTGGTCTCGATGGAGCAGACCCAGGATCTCGCCAAGATGTACCACCACGCGCACAACGACTACGCCGAGATCGCCGCCACCGCCGGCACGCTCGGCATCGTCACAGCGCTGGTGACGCTGATCGGCGGCTACGTCTTTCTGGTGCGGCTCACGCGCGACCGCGAGCTGTCATGGAAGCGCCGCGCGTTTCAGCTCGCGGCACTGGCCAGCCTGACCATCGCCCTCGTGCACGCGCTGTTCGACTTCAACTTTTTCATCCCCGCGAATCCGGCCACGCTCGCCGCGATCCTCGGCGCCGCCGTGGCGAGCGTCGATCACGACAGACGCACGCGCCGCTGAACGTGCCCGCGTGTGAGCGGATTGGCGATGCGCACTTCGACGTGATGCAGGCCGCTCGCGACCGGCACCTCGAAGGTCCTGGTCCTCGCCACCTCGCCCTCCACCACGAGCGCGTCGTCGACGAGAATCTCGACATACGGCGCGATCCGGTCGCTCTGCACGACGTCGACGGTGATCGGGATGGTCGTGGCGGTGGCGGCGAAGAGCTCGTGCTCCGAAGCCTCTTTCCCAATCTCGACCGGAGCGATGCGCGGCGCCGGTGCACGGAGCGGCGCGCCGAGGATGCGCCGCACTTCGAGCTCGGCGGAAGGCACTTTGGCGCGGTCGAGATGCAATTGCGCACCGATGGTGTCGCGGCGGCGTGCTTCGTAGAAAGCGCGCTCGACCTGATAGGCGGTCCATTCGTGCATGCCGGGCGCCCAGTGCGCGAGCTCGAGCTGCGACGCGTAGTCGTGATCGCCTTGGGCCAGGGCCATCCGTGCCCGCGTCGCCGCCGGCAGGTCGGGCTTGCGGATCAGCGCATGCAGTCCGTCCAGCGGCAGCCGGTGGCGGATTGCGAAGTCGATCAGCGCATGGATGCGCGCGGAGTCGTGCATCGTCTCCAGCGGGCGATGTTTCAGCTCGTCGAGCAACGCGCGCACGAGCGGCTCGTCGCGCTTCTGCAGCTCGACCGGCAGCATCCCGAGCAGCTCCCCCGGATGCCCGACCGCGCGGCGCGCCTGGAGCTCGGCCAGTCTGGCGCGGCGATACTCTTCGCGCAGCGAGCGGTAATCGGCGAAGAGGCCGTTCTTCGCCGCCAGCTCGCGCAGGATAAAGTACGAGTGGCTGGTGCCGGGATTGGCGCGGCGCAGGAGGCGCAGGTCGCGCGTCAGCTCCCACAGCGGCTCGTGCATCGACTCGAACACCTTCGGATCGCGCAGCAGCGGCACGGCCGCGGCGAGCACGGCACGGCGATCGGCCTCACCGAGCTCGAACCAGTGGAAGAGCCCCGCGCGCACGAATGCGGCGGCGCCGTTCGGCCGCCGCGGCGCGAGCCGGTCGGCCAGCGCGTGCGCATCGCGCCACAGCTCGAAACGGC
The DNA here is from genome assembly GCA_036398925.1 of Thermoanaerobaculia bacterium. Taxonomy (GTDB): domain Bacteria; phylum Acidobacteriota; class Thermoanaerobaculia; order Gp7-AA8; family Gp7-AA8; genus DASWOB01. Next base: position 186,843 of record DASWOB010000042.1, on the reverse strand, counting down.
GCGGCAGATCGGAGTCGAGCGACGTGTCGGAGATGATGCTGGCCGCGATCCAGTCGGCCGGATGCGAGGCGAGCCACTCCGCGGCGGGTTGCAGCTCGCGCGGCCGCTCCCGATCGCTGTCGACGGTCCAGAAGAGCACCAGCGCGATCAGCAGCCCCGCCCCGATGGCCGCGAGTTGGAACTGCCGCCGCGTCAGCACGTCAGCACCGCCTCCCATTGCGCGAAGGCGTGTTGCGGCGCGAACCGCTGCTGATACATTGCCAGGCCGCGCTCTCCCATCCGTTTCGCTTCGTCACGATCACCGGCAAGCACACGCAGCGCGCGCGCCAGTTCCGCCGCGTCGCCCGGTGCGACGACGAAGCCGCAACGCGCCTCGTCGATCAAACGCGCCACCTCGCCGTCGCGTGCGCCGATGAAGACCACCGGCCGGCCGACGGCGATGATTCCGTAGAACTTGCTCGGGACGATCAGCCCCTCCATGGCCGGCTGCAGCGAGACCAGGTGCACGTCGACGGCCGAGAGGCTCTCGCTGAGCTGCTCGCGTGGCGCATACGGCCGGAACTCGGCGTTCGGTCCCGCGTGCCGCCGCACGCGTTCGAGTTGCGCGCCGCCGCCGGTGAAGACGAAGCGGATCTCCGGCGCGAGCCGCATCGCCTCGATGATCGTCTCCGCATCGTGCGCGCGCCCGAGGTTGCCCGAGTAGCCGGCCGCGAACGCCGCCGGAAAAGGCAGCGGACGAAGCCCGGCATCGGCCCAGTTGTGAATGACCCGCGGGTTTTGCGCGACGCGCTCGCGCATCCGCTCGCCCAGCACCACGTTCACCCGCGCGCGCCGCAGCGACCAGTTGCGCACCCCGCGCAGCACGCCCACCCCGCGCATGCCCAGCGACTCCGCCACCTCGGGGAAGAGATCCTGCAGCCAGTTCACCAGCCGCGCTCCCCGCAGCAGCGCCGCGAGCGCCACCACCACCGAAAGAAGCGGCGGATCGGTCATGGCCACGACCACGCGCCGGCGATCGGCATGCGTCAGCACCGCGAAAAACGCGCTCACGTAGAACGTCACGTAGTCGATCCCCCTCCCGAAAAGCCCGCCACGGCCGAAGCGCGTCGACCAGACCCGGCGGATCGTCACGCCCTTTGCAACCTCGTGCGGCGCGAGCCCGGCACGCGCGTCGTCATAGCGCTGCCGGCCGGTGATGGCCACGACTTCCCATCCACGCGAGGCGAGATGCATCGCCAGATCGGACGCGATCTGACTTGTTGCAGAATGGTCGGGATGGAAGTAGCGATTCACGAAGAGTACGCGTCGCACGCCGACAGGGTAGCTGCACATTCAGCTGCTCAGCCATTCAGCTGCTCAGCTGTTCAGGCGCAGCCCGTCGTGTAATAGCCTGTATCGCTGAATAGCTGAGAAGCTGAATAGCTGACGATGATCATTCTAGGCATCAACGCCCATCACGCCGACGCCGGCGCCTGCATCGTGGTCGACGGCAAGCTCGTCGCCGCGGCCGAGGAAGAACGTTTCCGCCGCATCAAACACTGGGCCGGCTTTCCCTCCGCGGCCATCCAGTACTGCCTCGGTGTGGCCGGCGTCTCGATCAACGAGGTCGACCACGTCGCCGTCAATCGCGATCCGAATGCGCGGCTGCTCCAGCGGATGCGCTTCATCCTCGCGAAGCGTCCCTCCGTCCAGGCCATCAGGAAACGGCTGGCCAACCGCGCGAAGATCCGCAGCCTCGAGACGGAGCTGATCGAGACCTTCAAGCTCGACTCACTGAAGCCGAAGCTGCACAACGTCGAGCATCACCGCGCGCATCTCGCCTCCGCCTTCTTCGTGGCGCCGTTCGAGGAGGCGGCGGTGCTGTCGATCGACGGCTTCGGCGATTTCGTCAGCTCGATGTGGGGCGTGGCCCGCGGCAATCACATCGAGGTCCTCGGCGAGATCGGCTTCCCGCATTCGCTCGGCATCTTCTACACCGCCATGACCCAGTACCTCGGCTTTCCGCACTACGGCGACGAGTACAAGGTGATGGGCCTCGCGCCGTACGGCACGCCGAGGTACATGAACGAGATGCGCGACATCGTGCGCGTGGCGGCGGACGGGCGCTTCGAGCTGAACACCGATTACTTCACCCATCACACCGCCGGCGTGGACATGGTCTGGCAGGGGGGCTCGCCGGTCATCGGGCCGGTCTTCTCCGAAAAGCTGATCGAAAAGCTCGGCCCCGTCCGCGCCCCGCAGGACGAGATGGAGCAGCGCCACAAAGACCTCGCCGCGTCGATGCAGGCGATGTTCGAGGAGGCCTATTTCGGCCTCGCCGCGCATCTCTACAAGAAGACCAACCTGCGCGCGCTCTGCCTCGCCGGCGGTTGCGGCTACAACAGCGTCGCCAACGGGATGGTCTTCGACCGCTCGCCCTTCCGCGACGTTTACATCCCGGCCGCGGCCGGCGATGCCGGCGGTGCCATCGGCGCCGCGTACTGGGTGTGGAACGAGCAGCTCCGCAACCCGCGCACCTTCGTCATGGACCACGCCTACCTCGGGCCGGAGTACGACGACGGCGCCGTCGATCGGGCGGTGCTCGCGCGCCACGACGATCTCGAGGCCGCGAACTGCGTGCTGCACCGGGTCACCAACGAGCGCGAGCTCTGCGCGCGCACCGCCGATCAGATCGCGCAGGGCAACGTGGTGGGCTGGTTCCAGGGGCGGATGGAGTGGGGCCCGCGCGCGCTCGGCAACCGCTCCATCGTCTGCGATCCGCGCCGCGCCGACATGAAGAACATCCTCAACCAGAAGATCAAACGGCGCGAGTCGTTCCGCCCCTTCGCGCCGTCGATCATTCGCGAGTCGGTGGGGGAGTGGTTCGAGACCGACTACGACGTCCCGTTCATGCTGCAGGTCTACCAGATCCGCGAATCGAAGCGGGAGCAGATCCCGGCGGTCACGCACGTGAACGGCTCCGGCCGATTGCAGTCAGTGACCGAAGCGCAGAACCCGCGCTACTACCACCTCATCGAAGCCTTCCGCGACAAGACCGGCATCCCGATCGTGCTCAACACCTCTTTCAACGAAAACGAACCGGTGGTCAACACCCCGAGCGAAGCGCTCGACTGCTTCCTGCGCACGAAGATGGACCTGCTGGTCATGGGCGATCTGATGATTCAGCGAGTCTGAAAGCAATTCCTCGGAGTTCTGAGTTCCTCGGCCATGCAGCACCGAGGAACCCGAGGAACTCCGAGGAACCGCTCTTACTGATAAACCTCCAACTCATTGATGCGCGTAAAGCCCGGCTGATGCGTGGGGCCGCTGAGCGTGACGATGCGCAGCAGGCGCGCGGTGACCGGCGCGAACGTCGTCGAGCGCAGAGTGGCCGTGTTGCCGGTCACAGTGGTGATCGGCTGCCAGCCGGTGACCGGGTTGAAGAACTCGATGCGGTAGTCGCGCAGCTGATAGCCGGTCGTCGTGTAGAGATCGACCCGGCTGAAGGTCCTGTTCGTACCAAAGTCGAGCTGCAGCCACTGCGGCGGGTAGCCGCTGCCGTAGCCGGTGTTGCACCAGCTGTAAGCGCCGCCGAGGTTCGTGGAGCGGTCGCCGTCATTGACGCGCTGTGGCGAATAGCCGGAGTAGGTGGAGGACGCGCTCACGAGCGCGGAGCGGGCCAGGTTGTTGTCGCCGGGGTGGCCGTCGCCGCCGATGGTGCAGACGGTGAAGTAGACCGTTCCGGTGCTGTACTCGATGTTGGTCGACTCGAAGAAGTGGACCAGCTGCCCCCCCATGTCGTCATGGGCGTTGGCGAACTTGGCCGAGACGTTGACGTTGGCGCCGATGTTGAGCTTCGTCTTGAGCTGCGCGGTGAGGCCGAGCGACACCGTGACCTCGGGGCCGAAATCCTCTTCGATCCACTTGTAATAGAAGTAGTCGCCGAGGTTGGCGCGGTTCCAGGTCGTGAGATAGATCTCCGGCCACTGACCGCTCTTCACATGGTCGCGCTTGATCTTGCCGAACTTCTTGTTGCCGACCTCGAAGCCGCCCTTGGCGATGATGACCACGCGCGGCTCGACCTTGCCGGCCGTCCAGTGCTCGACGCCCTTGAGGTTCGGGATGCGGTAGCTGCGCAGGTACTCCATACCGTTGTCGTTGCGCAGCCCGGTCGGATTGCAGTTGAGGGCCTCGGTGCGCATCGAGAACTTATCTTTGCCGGAGCCGCGTTTCGGCGAAGTCGCGCCGATCGAGTCGAGCTGGCGCACCATCGCGTACGACTGCTCGTCCATGCCCAGGCGCTCATTGATCGAGAGCACCCACACCTCGTTCGAGGCCGCGTAGCTCTCGTCGACTTCGCCGATGTAATTGATGTTGCCCCAGCTGTCGACCTGGTACGCGGCCGCCGTCTCGACGTCGGCGTCGTACTCGACGACCACCGCGGTGATCGTGTCGGAGTAGACGCTGCCGTAGTTCGGGATATAGATCTGCGGGTAATAGGTGGTCCCGTTGATGTTCGCGAACGCGTCCGCCTGCGCCTTGAACGACTGCCACTCCGGCGACCATGGATCGACCGCCCCCCACGCCTCGGCCTGCGCGATGACGTCCGAGAGCAGCACGTTGTCATCGCCGTCGAACTGCTGCGCCACGCCGTTGCGCACCACGTCGCGGAACGTCGGATTGCTCGCGAAGCCGAGCAGCGGCGAGACCATGTTCTGCAGCATGCTCTTCGCCTGGGCGAGATCGGGCGGCGTCGAGTTCCACGGGTTCGCGGCCTGGTCGTTGATCGACGCCCAGAAGCGCGTGCCGCCGGCGATCGAGCCGGCACCCCAGAACGTCCAGCCACCCGGCTGCGAGAAATCGGCGCCGTAACGCCCGTCGTGGAACTCGGCCATGCGCCAGCCGGCGCCGAAGGTGTCGCTGCAGACCGTGTCCGCCGCGGCCTGCGAGCCGAGGGAGAGACCCTGCACCGGCGCCGACGCCGCCACCGAACCGCGCAGCCAGCCGTTGTAAAAGTCGAAGGCGATGCCGTCCGGCGCCGGCTGGCCATCGACGTTGACGCAGAGCACCGGCAGCGACTGGTCGAGCGGGGTGTCGCCCGAGTACGGGTTGGTCTGCCCGTCGGCACCGACGTGCGCATAACCGCCCTGCTGGCCCAGCAGCGTCCAGGTCATGCCGCGGGCGATGCTCTGCGCGTCGGCGGTGGTCGTGATGAGAACGAGAAGCGTGAAAAGGAGTTGAGAGAGTCTTCGCATTGGTTCTGCCTCCACGTACATGTGGCAGATCCGGCGAAAGCATTACATGCGCGATTTCGCGAGCAGTTCGGCGAATCGGACGCGCTGCTGCTGTGCCCCGAAACGCTCCTCGAAGCAGGCCCGCTCGTCGTCGCTCAACTCGCCGCGTGCGTAGGCGTCGAAGAGATCGTCTTCGGCCGCGACGACCCGCGCGTGGAGCCCGGCGTCGGTGAAGAAGGCCTCCTGCAGCCGGGCGTGCTCGCCCTCAGGAAGAGTACCGAGCAGAAAGCGGCGCAGCAGGTCGGCGTCCGGCGTCATGCCCTTCCCCGCCGAGCCGCTGGAGTCGCTGGGTAAGACAAGCCTCGAGCTGCATCCGGATGCGATGCGCGCGGACGCGCAGGGCGTTCAGGTCGATGCCCAGCGAAGCCGCGAGCTCGCGGCGTGCCTCGATCTTCTCCCGCCGCTCGCCGGTGTAGTAGTGGAGGATGATGGTCCGGTTGGTCGGACTGAGCGTCGCCAGACATTCGTCGAAACACTGCTGCTGCCTCTCCGCATCATCATCGCCCAGTTGCGGCTCTTCCGCATCGGCCGGCTGCACCAGCCGCAGGATCTCGGCCTCCCGCTCGAGCCGCTTCCGCGCCTCCAGCAGCACACAGCGGGCGATGGCCAGAGCGTAAGCATCGACGTTCGCGATCGCCTCCCCCTCCCCGATCTTCCGCAGCAGCCGGTCCAGCACCTCGTCCGCCTGATCCTCGGCGTCTGGCACCCCCTGCCACTCGAAAAACTTCACCAGCCGCCGGTGCAGGTCGCGGTACCGCGCCCCCGCCCGCTCGTGGTCGGCATCGAAGAAGGTCAGCAGTTGATGGAAGGTCGGATTCGCGCTCACGGCCGGCGGCCCATGCGAACCGCTGACCAATTTCGCCCGCCCTTCGGGGGATACGGCAGGACGTCAAGAAATGTCCCTAATGGCGCAGAAGGTGGCGGTGGCGACACAACTCGGGGAGGGCCCGGGTGGGGACAGGGCCCGGGTGGGGACATGTCTTCGAAGGTGACACCTGAAGCTCTGTCCCCATTCTTCTCCCCAAACCGTGAGCGAAGCCGAAGGGTCAATCAAGGCGCCGCGCTGCTGCCCCCCCCCCCGGGCGACGAACATCGCGGCCGAAACCACGCGTGTCGCGGCCGAAACCACGCGTGTCGCGACCGAAACCACGCGCGTCGCGGGCGAAACCACGCGTGTCGCGGGCGAAACCACGCGTGTCGCGACCAAAACCACGCGCGTCGCGACCGAAACCACGCGTGTCGCGACCGAAACCACGCGCGTCGCGACCGAAACCACGCGTGTCGCGGGCAAAACCGAACGCGTCGCGGCGAAAACCGAACGCGTGTTCCGGTGCGGTGGCAGAGCCACCGCTTTGGTTTGCCTGATATGGACTGCGGCGGCAGCGCCGCCGCTCTTCCACAGGTGCCGCTCCGCGGCATGTTGAGAGCGGTGGCGCTTGCCACCGCAGTCCATAACTGTCATGCGTTTACGGCAGCCACGCCACCACTTTGTCGTACAGCTTCTCGCCGATGGCCGCTTTCGCTTCGTACGTGCAGCCGGCGGTGTGGGGGGTGAGGACGAGGCGGGGGTCGTCGGGCAAACCGTCGACGGGCGGCTCGGGATCGAAGACGTCCATGGCCAGGCCGGCCAGGTGGCCTTCACGCAGTGCGGTCAGGGCGGCGGTCTGGTCGAGGACTTCGCCGCGGGCGGCGCTGACGAGGTACGAGCCGCGCGGCAGCAGGGCGATCTCGCGCGCACCGATCATCCCGCGGGTCTCGTCCGACAGCGGGACGTGGATGGTGAGAATGTCGCTCGTGGCGAGCAGGTCGTCGAGTGAGGCCACACGCGAGGCGTTTACGAAGGCGTCGTCGGCGATGTACGGATCGTACGCCTGCACCTCCATCGAGAAGGCCCGGGCCAGGCGAGCGACGCGTCCGCCCACCTGGCCGAGGCCGATGATGCCGAGGCGGTAGTGGCGCAGCTCGTGGCGGGTGGCGCAGTCGTCGCGCTCCCAGAGGCCCTGCACCACGTCGCGCGTGTACCGCGGGATGGTGCGGGTCATCGAGATCAGGTAGCCGATGACCAGCTCGGCGACGGCGTTCGCGTTTTCGCCGGGCAGCGAGGCGATCGCGATGCCGCGTTCGCGGGCGGCCGCTTCGTCGATGTTGTCGGTGCCGCTCGTGCCCTGCGCGATGAGGCGCAGATGCGGCGCGGCTGCGATCACGCGGCGGGTGACTTTGCTGTAGGCGCGGGTGACGAGCACCTCGCAGTCGCCGACGATCGACGCCAGCTCGTCCTCCGTCTTGACCGGGCGATGGGTGACGGTGAAGCGCGCATCGGCGGTGATGCGGGATACGAAGGTGCGGTCGACGTCGGCGGCGATGAGAACGCGCATGTGGCGACTTTATCCTGCGCCCGGCGCAGGATCGACAGGATAAACTCCGTGGCGCTTGGGCCGCCGCATCCGCAAACATCACGCGTTTCTGATCGCCTTCGCCGTCTACAACTTCGTCCTCTTCTTTCCGGTGGCGTTCATGGGGCGGGTGGTCTCGCCGAACGACGTCTTCTACAACTTCGAGCCGTGGTCGCTGCACCGGCCAGCCGAGATCCGCGGCGCGCAGAACTCGCTGCTCAACGATCCGCCGACGTCGTACCTGACCGTCCTCTCGCTGGTGAACGAAGGGTGGCCGACCTTCCACTGGAATCCGTACATCGGCAGCGGCGCGCCGGGCTACGGTTCGGCGGCCATCACGACCTTCTCGCCATTCATCCTGTTGCCGCTCCTCACGCTGCCGCTGACGTGGTTCTACACGGCGATGATCTTCCTCAAGCTCAACGCGGCGCTGCTCTTCGCCTACTGGTGGCTGCGCGAGGAGCGTCTCGGCAAGCGTGGCGCGGCGGTCGGCGCGATCATCGTGGCCGGCGCCGGGATCTACGCGGTGCGCTGGCTGTGGCAGATCACGAACGCCACCGCGCTCTATCCGGCGCTGCTCTGGCTCGTCCGCCGAGCCTTCAATGGGCGCCGTAACTCGATCGCGCTGATGGCCCTCCTCGGCTTTGCCTACGCCTTCGCCGGCTTCCCCGCGGCCATGGCCTACGGCATCTATCTCGCGGCCGCGTACGCGCTGGTGCTGGTGATCGTGCACCGCCGCGTGAAGCCGCTGGCCGCACCGCTGGCCGCGATCGTCATCGCCGCTCTCCTGGCCACGCCGTTCCTCGTGCCGTTTGCGCAATTAGTGCGCCGTTCCGGCTATCTCGAGATCCGCAAAGAGACGTCGCTGCAGACGTACTTTCCGCCGAGCCACCTGCGCAGCTTCGTGGAGCCCGATCGTCTCGGCAGTCCCGCCGCGAAGAACTGGATCGGCGACCGGGCTCTCGGGATGATGAACAACTACGTCGAGTCGACCATCTATCTCGGCGTGCTCGCGCTGCCGCTGGCGCTGCTCGGGATCTTCTACGGCCACGCGCGCTCGCGATGGTTCTGGCTCATCGCCGGGGCGATCATCGCCGCGTCGATGTTCGGCCTCCCCGGCGTGCGCGAGGTGATCGGCCGCCTGCCCGGCTTCAAGTACTCCGCGCTCGCGCGGGTCGTGCTGCTGCTCCCGATTCCGATCGGCTATCTGGCCGGTGCGGGAGCCGCGCGCCTGCTGTCGTGGATCCGCCGCTTCTCCTGGCTGCGCGTGATCGCTGGCGGAGCGCTCGTGATCGCGGTGGCGTTCGAGCTGGCGCTGTTCGCCGGCCGTTTCCATCCGTATCTCACGCCGAAGGTGGCCGACATTCCGTCGACGCCGATGATCGACCTGCTGCGCCGCGATCGGGAGCCGTTCCGCGTGGCGCCGATGTTCATCTACCTCTGGCCGAACACGTCGGAGCTCTTCCGCATCGAGGACGTGCGCAGCCATTTCAGCTCGGAGGCCGATTACCGCAAGCTGCTGCAGCGGCTCGACGCGGCGTCGTGGACGGGGCAGTCGACGGTGATCACGTTCGACAGCCGTTCGTTCCAGTTCAGCGATCCGCTGGCGGGGATGCTCGGCATCCGCTGGTATCTCGAGAATCCGGCCATCGACATCATCAAGTGGACGACGTTCTCGAACACCGTTCCGGCGGTGAAGGAGGACGGCACGATCGTCTTCACGCCGGGGATGACGCTGCAGCGCGACATCCGCTACGACGCCGATCCATTCTGGGCGATCGAGCTGCCGCTTCACGTCGACACGATGAACGGCCCCAAGCCGCGCGTGCAGGTCTCTCTCGTGAAGAACGGCGCCACGGTCTGGAATCGCGAGCTGACGAAGGCGGAAGTCGACGAGATGAACAAGGTCTACATCCCGATGCGCGCCCATGCGCGGCTCGGCGAGACGGTCACGCTGCGGCTGCGCAGCTTCGGCGCGAAGGGGCACGTGCTGCGCGGCGAGGGCTCGATCTACTACGGCCGCGTGACGGTGCCGGTGGTCTTCGAGCGCGAGATGCACGACGGCCGGCTCTTTCGCAATCTCTCCGAGGTGCCGCGCTTCCGCGTTGCCGCACGACTGCGGAAGCTGAACGATGCGGAGTTTCTCGCGGCACGCGACATCGATCTCGGGAGCGAAGCGGTGATCACGGACGATCCGGTCATGCCGCCCGCGGTGAATGCGGGCGACGCGCGTGTGCAGTTGAAGAGCTATGCGGCGCACGAGCAGCGCATCGCCACGCAATCATCGGCGTCGTTCTTTCTGGCGTCGTCGGAGAAGCTGACGCCGGAGCTGGCCATTCACATCGACGGCCGCGAGGCGAAGCCGATCGAGATCAACTCGCTCTTTGCCGGCGTGACGGTTCCGGCGGGGAAGCACGAGGTGGTCTTCTCGCGCAGGATCGGGCGGGGGTGGTGGTGGGCGGCGATCGTTGGACTGCTGCTGTGGCTCGTGGCGGCGACTACGCCTTTTTTGCGACGACGATGATCTGGTAGGCGAAGAGCGATCGCCAGAGTCGCGTGATCCAGGTCAGCACCTTCTCGATCTTCGTCAGCACGAATTCCGGCGTGAAGCGGCCGATGATCAGGCGCACGGGCACCGAGGAGCCGCGCACGGCCAGGATGCGGAAACCGGCCCCCTCCACCTCGCGGCGGAACGTACGCATCGTGTAGAAGCGGAGATGCGTGTGATCGAGGATGCCGCGGTCGCGGTATTCGAAGATGCCGAAGAGCAGGCCGAGGCGCACGGTGATGTTGGCGATGTTCGGGACGGAGATGAACACGTGCCCGTCGTCCGCCACCGCCTCGCGCACGAGCTTCAGTGCCCCGGCGGGGTTGCGCAGATGCTCGAGCACGTCGGCCAGCACGATCGCGTTCACCTTGCGTGGCAGCAATTTGACGCGCTCCAGATCGGTGATCACCACCTGATCGAAGCGGCCTTTGAGCTGCGGGAGACAATCGACGTTGTACTCGAAGCCGATGGTGCGATCGAACCGCTCGCGCAGCGCCGAGCCGAGCTCACCGCCGGCCGCGCCGAGATCGAGCAGCGTGCCGCCGCGCGCGGCGAAGCGGTGAATGAGCTCGATCAGGATTCGATGGCTGCTGCCTTCAAAGTCCTTGAAGGTATAGACGTTCGGCATGCGAGGGCGGCGAATCCTATCAGTATTCGGAGTAGGGTTTGCCGTCCGCGCCGGCGCCCGGCGCTTTGCTCTTCACGTCGAGCACGGAGACCACCGGCTTGGGTGCCTCGGCGGTCGTAAAGTCGTGGGTCACGGCCACCGTTTCCTCGGTGATGAGGCGCCAGTCGGCGACGCCGGTGATCGGGTCGGGTGGGATCATTCGGAGGTAGTTCGGCACCAGTTCTTCGAGCGACGCCGGATAGCGCTTCTTGTCGGCGTGAAAGTTGTCGATCGCTTTCCGAATGTGGAAGAGGTTGTCCTTCAAGGCGACCTCGCGGCCCCGCTGCTGCTTGCGTTCGCGAGCCGGATCCTTGCAGCCGGAGACGGCGAGCAGCAGCGCGATCGAGACGAGCGCGAGAGCGAAAGGCTTCCTGGCCAGCACTACGTGATCCCGACGTCGCTGTTGTCGCCGAGCATGAAGCGGTAGGCCACCGGCTTGCGGTGGGTCCGGCCGATCTTTACGTTCTTGCCGATCAGGCTCGCTTCGATGCGGCCGTTGACGTGGCTGATCGAGGAGTTCTCGAGCACGATCGAGTTCTCGATCTCGCAGTACTCGACCGAGCAGCGGTTGCCGATCGAGGTGTACGGCCCGACGTACGCGTGCTCGATGCGCGCGTCTTTGCCGATGATCACCGGGCCGCGCACGACCGAGTCGATGATCTGCGCCCCCTCCTCGATCACCACTTTCCCTTCCACCGAGCTCGCGCCGACGATCGCGCCGCGCACGGTCTGCTCGAACGTATCGAGCACGGTGCGGTTCGCTTCGAGCATGTCTTCGATCTTGCCGGTGTCTTTCCACCATCCTTTGACGATGTGAGGGTGGACGGAGTAGCCGTTGTCGAGCAGCCACTGGATGGCGTCGGTGATCTCGAGCTCTCCGCGCGCCGACGGCTTGATGGCCCGCGCCGCCTCGAAGATGTGCGAATCGAACATGTAGACGCCGACCAGCGCCAGGTCGGACTTCGGCTTGGGCGGCTTCTCGGTCAGCCTGACCACCCGGCCGTCTTCCAGCTCCGCCACGCCGAACTGCGACGGGTTCGGGACCTTGGTCAGCAGGATCTCGCTGTTGCAGTCGAGATTGCGATACTCCTCGACGAGAGGGGTGATGCCGTGCTGCAGCAGGTTGTCGCCGAGGTACATCACGAACGGGCTGTCGCGCAGAAACGGCTCCGCGGTCAGCACCGCGTGCGCGAGGCCACGCGGCGCGTCCTGTTCGATGTACTCGATGGCCGCGTCGTAGCGCGAGCCGTCGCCGATGCACTCGCGGATCTCGCCCCCGGTTTCCGGAGAGACGATGATGGCGATGTCGTGGATGCCGGCGGCGACCATCGCCTCGATGCCGTAGCCGAGGACCGGCTTGTTGCCCACCGGGATGAGCTGCTTGGCGGTGGTGTAGGTCAGCGGGCGCATCCTCGTCCCCTTACCGCCGGAGAGGATCAGCCCCTTCATCTTCATCTGCGTGCGCGCGTTCACTAATGCGTTCCGATCGTTCCTACGTTTTTCAGGGTGATGGCGATGTCGAAGCTGCCGATGGGCTTCTCGATGATGCCGCCGGTACCTCCCGGAACGAAGACGTTGTAGCGCCGGAATCCGAGGGCGATGCCGTAGCAGGAGCCCGTCCATCCGGTGACGTAACGTTGTTCGAGGAAGGTGCCGCGCTCGGCGTCGAAGTTCAGCTCGATGTCGGTGCGGATTCTATCCTTCACCAGCGACGATCCGGCCCGCACGCGCACCTGGCTCGAATCGCTCTCCTCGCTCTGCCCCGGCTGGAGCAGCGACGCAAAGTAGGTGAGGCCGAGGTACTTGTCGGCGTTCGCGCCGGTGCCGACCAGGTTCGCGGAGAGGCTGACCTGGTCGAGCTGGTGCGAGACGTTGCCGAACGTGGCCGTCGCATCGACGGTCATCGACTGGTACGGATTGACGCGCAGCGTGGCGAAGAGCGGCGTGAATTTGTGCTCGCCGGCGAGTGACGGCGAGCCGCCGGCGCGCGGGAACGGATCCGACAGCGCGACGCTCTGCCGCAGCGAGAACGAGAGCACCTCGCGCGAGTTGCCGTTCTCGCCCGCCTCCTTGCCGAGGATGCGCTGCGTCAGCGAGTACTCGACCGAGTCGCGCACGATCGGCAGGTACGGCGAGTCGACCGTGTCGAAGCGGACGATCCGGTTCTGGTTGTCGACGTCGGAGGTGTAGACGTAGCGGAAGCGCGGCTCGATGACGTGCTTGAAGCGGAGGAAGTTGCCGATCGTGCGGTTGAAGACGCGCGAGAACGACGGGCCGACCACTTCCACCTGTCCCTGCGCGTAAAAGCGGCTGATGGAGTCGTCTTCCTTCACGTCGGGCGTGGTCGTATCGTCCAGGCTCTGCGAGTACCAGGTCTGGCGCGCGGAGATCTCCGGCTTGACCGAGAACCACGACGGCGTGCGCAGCTGCAGCGACAGGGTGGGGAAGATGTCGGCGCGCTGGTAGTCCTCGTTGATCGTGCGCACGCCGGTGGCGCTGACGCCGCCCGTGCGCAGGCGCGAGGTGCTCGACTCCATCGAGAAGTAGAGCGGCGTGTTGCCGACGCGCTGCGGATACATGCGCAGTTGCAGCGACGGCAGCTGCTCGAAGCGCTGCCGGGAGTTGTCGGGCGCGACCAGATCGCGCCGGTCGCTGAGGACGTTCAGCGAGTACTTCGGCCGGTTGCGCGTCAGGTACGCCGACGAGTAGATGTTCGAGAGGGTCTGGAAACGCGAGTCGCGGTCGTACTCGCGGAAGAAGTCGAGGTCGGAGTAGTCCTGGATGTCGACCACGCCGCGGAAGCCGCCCGGCAGGTTCTCCTGCGCGTGCTGCAGCTCGTACTTCCACTCCGTGCGCCGCACTTCCTCCAGCTGGTCGAGCTCGTTCACCCGCAGCGCCTCGGGGTTGTTGACGATATGGCCCGAGGCCTGGCCGATCTTGACGTTCTCCGACGGCACGTAGCGCACCTCGACGCCGGTGCCGAAGAATCCCTTGGTGTTGAGGTCCGCGAAGGCCGTCACGTCGGCCGATTCGCCGACCGGCAGGTAATAGCCGATCTCGAGCCGCTGGCCGAAGCGGGTGGAGAAGAGGGCGCGCGGGATCAGGAAGCCTTTCGAGCGATCGCGTTTGGTCGGCCAGACCAGCCGCGGCGCCCAGAACACCGGGACCTTGCCCGCACGGAAGGAGATGTCCTTCATGTACGCGTAGTCGTCGAGCGTGACGTCGGCCGAGCCGACCCGGAACGACCACGCCGGCTGGTCGAGATCGCAGGAGGTGAAGACGCCGTTGGTCAGACGAAAGGTGTCTTCGTCGACCTTCTCGATCCGGTCGCCCGCGAAATACATCGACGGGTCCATCGTCGCGGTGGAGTTGAAGAAGGTGCCGGTCTTCGATTCGAGGTTGTAGACCGCGTTGCTGGCCGTGACGCGCGTGGGGCCCTGATCGATGATTACGTGCCCGTCCGCGTTGACGTCTTTCGTGCGGAGGTTGTACGTGACCTTGTCGGCCTGCAGCTTGATGTCCTGGTACTCGATCCGGACCTCGCGCTCGAGCAGCACGTACTCGTCCTTCTCGACTTCGACCGTGCCGTTCTCGGCCACGGTCCACTTCACCTCACCGCCGCCTGCTTTCGGACCCTGGATGAACCGGAACTTCGGGGCCTGTGCGAGGGCGGTGGATGCGAGGAGGAGAGGGAGGAGGAGGCAGAGCAGTCTGCGCGTCATTCGTGGGGGCATTGTACCGTTGTGCTGACCATTCAGCCGCTCAGCGACTCAGTGACTCAGCTGCTCAGCTACTCAGCTGCTCAGGAAGGCGGCGACGACCGCGCTCCTGAAAAGCTGAGTCGCTGAACAGCTGAACAGCCAGCGGCTACCCCCCCGCCGTCTGCGCCGCATCCCGCCGCATGGCCCGGTCGATGCGCGCCATCTCCTGCATCTCCATCCGCAGCTTGATCACTTCGAGCTGGTAGAGCCTCGCTACCTCCTCGGTGCGTTGGCGCTGGAGGCGTTTGCGGAGGGCCATGCGCGTGGCGATCCGGACGAACTCGCGGTGCGCTCCGGCGTTGTGCCAGCCGCCGCGGCCGAGGCGCAGGATCGGGTGGGCGGTGCGGCGGACGTCGTCGTCGTCGATGAAACCGAGCTGCGCTTCGTGCCGCAGTTCGGCGCGCACCTGCGGCCACTGTTTGAAGACGGTAGCGATGAGCAGGAGGGGGATCAGCGCGGCGGCGCCGAGGGCGATCTCGCGCTCGGGGACCCGGCTGCGGAGGAGAAGCGTCGGCAGGTACGCCGCCCCGACCGCGAGCGCTGCCGTGAGCGCGTCGATCGCCGCCTGCTTGAGCTTGTCCGTGACCTTGGTGAGCGCGAAGGTGATGCCGAACCCGGACAAGGCGCCCGCCAGGAGGCATTCGGCGAGACGACCGAGCTCCCCCTCGCCGGAGAAGGCCAGCGGCAGCGCCGCGGCGGCGCCGGTCAGCGCGCCGAGGGTCATCCCGTCCGAAGGCTCGCTCTCCCGGCCGGTCAGGCGGACGTAGAGCGCGACCACGGTCAGGATCACGCCGGTGGCCACGATGCGCGAGGTCGCCGAGGAGTCGGCGAAGCGGATGGCGATGCCGGCCACGACGCCGGCCACGAGCGGCACCTGCGCGTCGCGAAAGAGGCTCTGGTCCAGGGTCTTGAAGTACGAGGCCATCGCCATCGCGGCGATGAACGACACGATCAGCACGAAAGCGAGAACGGGATCGGCCATGCGTCAGGAAAGGTCGTCCGAAGAGTTGGTGTCGAGCGGCAGCTCCAGCGCGCGCTCCGGATGGGTGAGGAACCAGCTGCGCGACCGCTGGATGTCGGTGCGGATCTGGTTCGTCAGCTCGAGCGCGGAGCGGAACTGCTGTTCGCGCCGCAGGAGTTTATGAAAGTAGAGGCGCACCGTGTCGCCGTAGACGTTGGAGTCGAAGTCGAGGATGTGGCTCTCGATCGTGCGCGCGTAGTTTTCGTAGAGCGTGGGGCGCACGCCGATGTTGGTGACGCCCTCGAACGAGCGGGAGAAGCTCTCGAAGCCGCACGTCGTCACGTAGACGCCCCCCTCGGGATAGAGCTCGTTCGACGGATCGACGTTGACCGTGGGGAAGCCCATCTTCCGGCCGAGCCGCCGTCCGGTGGCCACGCGGCCGTCGACGAAGAACGTGCGGCCGAGCGCCATGGTGACCATGCGCATGTTCCCGCGATAGATGGCGTCTCGGATCAGGGAGCTGGAGACGCGGATGCCGCGGATACGCACGTCGTCAATGCCGGAGACGCCGAAGCCGAGGCGCTCGCCGGCGGCAGCCAGTTTCTCGAGCGTCCCCTCGCGGCCGGCGCCGAAGGCAAAGTCGCGTCCGATCTGCACTTCCGCCACCGCCAGGGCGTTGACCAGGAACTCCTCGATGAACTTATCGGCCGTCCAGCGGGAGAACTCGTGCGTGAAGGGGACGATGAGCATCGCGTCGACGCCCATCCCGCGGAGGATCTCCTCCTTCTGCGCGAGGGTCAGGATCTGCGGCGGCACCCGGTCCGGCGCGACGATGGCCAGAGGATGCGGGTGAAAGGTGATGACCGTGGAGGGGCGGCCCAGCTCCCGCGCGCGGTCGACGACGCCGCGGACGATCTGCTGATGTCCGACGTGCATCCCGTCGAAGTTTCCGATCGTCGCCACGCATCCGCGCGGGAGATCGGTCTGGCGTAGAGGGTCGTGGAGGACGAGCATGAAGCGTTTGGGGGCGGGAGTGTAGCAGGACGCGGCGCGTCCTGAGGGCCGAGAGCCGAGGGCTGAGCGCCGAGGGCGCTTACGCGTCCGCCGGTCTCGTCGTGCCCCTCCGCCCTCGGCCCTTGGCCGTATCCTCATGGCATGCAGATCATCGCCACGCTCCTCCTGCTCGCATCGCTCGCCGCGCCCCGTCCGCGGGCGCGGGAGATCGGCATTACTCCCGGAATCCTCCCTGTCGGAGCGCGGAACGCCATCACTGACGTCGCCGGGGTGAAGGTGGGGCAGACCACGCTGATTCGCGGGGAGAACGTGCGCACCGGGGTGACGGTGATCCTGCCGCACTCCGGCAATCTCTTCCGGCAGAAAGTGCCGGCGGCGGTATTCGTCGGCAATGGGTTCGGGAAGCTGATGGGGTCGACGCAGATCGTCGAGCTGGGGGAGCTGGAGTCGCCGATCGCGCTGACGTCGACACTGAACGTCCCGCGGGTGGCCGATGCGCTGATCGACTGGTCGCTGGCGCAGCCGGGCAATGAGGACGTTCGCTCGATCAACGTAGTGGTCGGGGAGACGAACGACGGGCAGCTCAATGACATCCGCGGGCGGCACGTCGGGCGGGAGGAAGTGCTTGCCGCGTTGCGCAACGCCGGCCAAGTGGTGGAGGAGGGGAGCGTCGGTGCGGGCACCGGAACGGTGGCCTTCGGCTGGAAGGGAGGCATCGGCACCTCCTCACGCAAGCTGCCGGCGGAGCTGGGCGGGTGGACGGTGGGAGTGCTGGTGCAGTCGAACTACGGCGGGGTGCTGACCATCGACGGCATCCCGGTGGGCGAGCAGCTGGGGCGTTACTACCTCAAAGACGAGCTGACACCGAAAGACCGCGCCGACGGCTCGATCATGATCGTCATCGCCACCGACGCACCGCTCGACGCGCGCAATCTCGAACGGATGGGAGCGCGGGCGATCATGGGGCTGGCGCGCACCGGCGCCGCGGGGACGAACGGCAGCGGCGACTACGCGATCGCCTTCAGCACCGCGCGCAACGCCGCCTCACTGGTGCCCAACGACAAGACCTCGCCGCTGTTCCTGGCCACGATCGAGGCCACCGAGGAGGCGATCTACAACTCGATGCTCAAGGCGACGACGGTGGGGAAGGTGGAGGCGTTGCCGATCGAGGAGATTCAGCGGTTGATGCAGAAGCGCTGAGGAACGGCTCGTGTGGTGTGCATTACGCCAGCCGCAACACCGGCGCCGGCCGTGCAATCGCATCCCACTCCGGCGAGGTCTCGCCGAGCATCTCCGTGAACTGATCGACCATCTGCGGGTCCCACTTGCCGCCGGAGGCTTCGCGGCGGAGGGTGCCGATGGCCGCTTCGTGCGTCAGCGGCGCGGGGCGATAGGCGCGGTGCGAGGTCAGCGCGTCGTAGGCGTCGACGATCGAGAGCAGGCGCACCTCGTACGGAATGGCGTCGCCGCGCAGGCCGTCGGGATAACCGCGGCCGTCGTAACGCTCGTGATGATGCCGGATCA
The DNA here is from genome assembly GCA_036398925.1 of Thermoanaerobaculia bacterium. Classification (GTDB taxonomy): domain Bacteria; phylum Acidobacteriota; class Thermoanaerobaculia; order Gp7-AA8; family Gp7-AA8; genus DASWOB01. Next base: position 168,702 of record DASWOB010000042.1, on the reverse strand, counting down.
GTTGCAGCACCGAGGCGAGAGTGAGCAGAGGGCGCACCATCTCCTCGCCGATGACCGGGTGATCGATGACCCGCAGGAACTCGTCGCGCGTGAGCGGCCCCTGCTTGTTGAGCAGCGCCTCCGGCACGGCGATCTTGCCGATGTCGTGCAGCAGGCCGGCCACGCGGATCAGCTCCGCGGTCTCGTTCGGCAGGCCGACGTGCAGGGCGAACTCGCGGGCCAGATCGCCGACCCGCTGCGAATGCCCGCGCGTGTAGTGATCCTTCGCCTCGAGGGCCAGCGCCAGCGCGCAGATGACGTTCTGGGTCTGTTCGAGATCGGCGTGGTACTCACGAATGCGCAGCAACGAACGGATGCGCGTCACCAGCTCCAGCCGGTTCAGCGGGTAGTTGATGAAGTCGTCGGCGCCGTTGACGATCGCTTCCTGCCGCATCTCGCGATGCATCTGCGAGGTCAGCACGACCGCCGGCAGGAACTCGTAACGCGGATCGGCGCGCAGCAGGCGCAGCGTGGCGATCCCATCCTGCTCCGGAACCATCAGGTCGAGGATGATCACGTCGATCGGCTCGCGCTCGAGCCGCTGCATGGCCACCACGCCGGTGTCGGCCGTCACCACTTCCATCCCCGCTTCGACCAGCGTGGCCGCGACCAGCTCGCGGTTGAGGCGGTTGTCGTCGATACAGAGGACGCGCGCTTTCGGCGCCGGCCGCGGGCGCATGTGCTTCGAGGTGACGGCCACCGGTGTCTCTTCGGACAGCGAGGCGGCGAAGAGGTGCACCAGCTCAGGATCGAAGCGGCCGCGCTCCGCCTCCTCCTGCAGTCTGCTCAGCGCGTCGCTCTCCGTCAGCGAGAGCTCGTGATGAATCTCGTCGAAGCGGTTGGCAATGCTGACGATCTGCGCTTCGAGCGGGATCTCGGCGCCGCGCAGGCCGTCCGGAAAGCCGGAGCCGTCGAAGGCCTCGTGATGCCAGCGCACGATCGGCACGAACTGCTGGAACGTCCGCATCGGCTCGAGGATCGACGCCCCCATGCGGGTGTGCTCCGCGAACTGCTTCCGCTCTTCTTCGTCGAGGTCGGTCCGCAGCAGGAGGTGATCCGGCACGCCGATCATCCCGACGTCGTGCAGCATCGCTCCCTTGATCACCGTCTCCCGCTCCTCGGGCGACATGCCGAGCTTGTCGCAGAGGTGCGCGCTGTACGAGGCCACGCGATGGACGTGACCGGCCGTGCGCGGATCTTTCGATTCGAGCGCCGTGGTCAGCGTCATGATGATGTTCTCGCTCGAGTCGAGCTCCTTGCGCAGATTGCGGATCTTGATCAGCGACCGGATGCGCGCGCGCAGCTCCTCGCGATTGATCGGCTTGTTGAGAAAATCGTCCGCCCCGGCATCGAGCGCCCGGATCTTGTCCTCCGTGCCGGTCAGCGCGGTCAGCATGAGGATCGGGATGGTCCGTCCGGCCGGCGATGACTTGATGCGCTGGCAGGCCTCGTAGCCGTCCATGTTCGGCATCATCACGTCGAGGACGATGATGGCCGGGTTGTGCTGCGGCCACAGCTCGCAGGCTTCGCGTCCGTCGCGCGCAAGCACGACGTCGTAACCCCAGCTCCACAGATACTCCTCGAGGAGCTGCAGATTCTGCTCGTTGTCGTCGACCGCTAGAACGACATCGCGCTCGTGAGCCGACGACTGAACCGCTGCGGAGGTCATGGACGTTTGGTCGCTGAAAGCCGGAATTATAGCGCGCCGAAATCGAGTGGTTGCTGTTCGGGAGGATAAATGACCCGGTCGCTCTCGATCCGGGCCATCTTGTTCAGCACATGACGTTGTGCACTGCCGGGTCCGACGATGTGCAGCACCTTCACCCCGCGGCGGGTCAGCTCGTCGGCCAGCAGGTTGCGGTGACAGCGCCACGGGACGGCCTCGGCGCACATCACCGCGGTCGTCTGCTCCGTCTGCAGCAGGCGATCGACGGCAGCGTGGAACTCCGGCGTGCCCATGTAGTCGGCGTAGCCGCGGAACTGCTCGTTCTCCCACGCCCCGTTGGGTGAATTCTTCGCCGGACGACGGCGTCCGCCGAGGTCCTCGAAGTGGACGTAGTCGATACCGTGCTCCGGGAGGGAGAGAGCGAGCGCGACGTCGGAGTAGTGCGGATGACGGCGCGAGCCGGGGTAGCGGCGGACGTCGGCCAGACGGGTCACGCCGTGTGCCCGGAGCAGGGCTACGAGCTCCTCCAGAGCGCGGGTGCTGTGACCGATCGTGTAAATTGGATGAAGATGGTCCATGGAGCTGTTCAGCCATTCAGCGATTCAGCCATTCAGGCCGCCTGAACAGCTGAGCGGCTGAAGAGCTGAAACGCCAATTCCTATGGCTTACTACTCCGATCATGCCCAGCAGCTCAAGCAGGACCTTGCGCGGGAGATCCCGGCCGAGGCGCTGCGGGAGCTGCATCGCAAGCGGCCGCTGCTGCATGCGCTGATCGCCTTCGCCAACGTTGCCGCACTCATCGGCAGCGGCGTGGCCATCGTCCAGTTCGACCGCTGGTACCTCTGGCTGCCGTTCGCGGTGATCGCCGGCTTCGCCGTCTTCGACTTTACGGTCCTGCTGCACGAGGTAGTGCACCGGGCGGTGCTCTCCGTCTCCAGCGAGCGCATCTATCGTCTGCTCGGGCTCGCCTACGCCATGCCCAGCGGCATCTCCGCGTCGCAGTTCACGAAGTGGCATCTCGACCACCACGCCGGGCTCGGTTCGGACGAAGAAGATCCGAAGCGGCACTACCTGTCGCCGAAGAAGAACGCGCGCTGGTTCAAGTTCCTCTACTTCACCCCGGCGCTCTTCCCGATCTACTTCCGCGCCGCCGCGCGTGAGACCGCCGCGTACGAGCCGGCGCTTCGGAAACGGATCGCCCGCGAGCGGCTGGCCACGATCGCCTTCCAGCTGGCCATCCTCTTCGGCATCGCCGCGATCGGCGGCTGGGCCATCGCCTGGAAGCTCTACATCGTCCCGATCTTCTTCGTCTTCCCGGTGGCCTTCGCGCTGAACCGCCTCGGCCAGCACTACGACATCGACCCGAACGACCCCGCCAAGTGGTCGACCCTGATGAAGAGCTCCTGGTTCTGGAACCCGCTCTTCCTCTACTCGAACTTTCACCTCGAGCACCACTACTTCCCCGGCGTGCCGTTCTACAACCTCCCGCGGCTGCAGAAGCTGCTGATGCCCTTCTACGAAAAGCGCGGCATCGTCGCGCGCTCGTACGGAGAGCTGGTGTGGCGCTACCTCATCCTCAATCGCAAGCCGCACACGAACTGGGAGCCGCGCAGCGCCGCCCAGGCCGAAGTGGCCGCGTCGTAACGGGACGGGGTGAAGCAATCAGGTGCGAACGCGGATCCGTCCCGGCTCCACGATCAGCAGTTTGCCTTCGAGCGGGCTGAGCTCTGACAGCCGATTGAGAAACTCCCACACCAGCCGTTCGATGTACGCCGGGCCGGCGTTGTACGGCAGGGTCAGGACGACGATTCCGTCGTAGCGGCGCGGTGGGTAGTGGCGAACATCCGCAAAGTCGAAATCGCCGGTGACGATACAGCGTCGCGTCTGTTGCGCGAGAGCAGCGATCGCGCTGTCGGGAGCTGTCCCCATCGCCGCGTCGTACACGTGCATCGCGTCGTGACCACCGTTCGCGAACAGCGGTACCAGCCGCGGCGACAAGTCGGCGTCGAGAAGAAACCGCAAGCTAATGCGTCAGCACCGCGCCCTGCTGCGACTGCTCGACCAGCTCGGCAGCGAACTCGATCGCGGCGACGACGTCCTCCACCGCGACGCGATACTCCGCGGCAGTCGATTCAAGCGACATCCCTTCGGACAAGCAGCCGAGGATGCGGACGACCGGCACGCGTGTGCCTTTGATCACGGGGCGGCCATGCTGGACCTGCGGGTCGATGACGATGCGCGGATTCATCTCGGCAATTCTACCCCTCCATCGCCTGCCCGAACGTCATCCAGAAGCGGTTCAGGTCGCGGATGATGAACTCGCGCATGCCGTAGACCGCGTCGCAGAGCTCCACCACGATCTCCACCCGCTCTTTCAGTTGCGCGTAGAGTGCGTCGACGTCGTCGACGTGCACGTAGAGGTCGACCTCGCGCCGGTCGGCGTCGCTCAGGCGGCCGCCCGCGTTGAACATCAGCTCCGTCTCGCCGAAGGTCAGGAGCGCCCAGCTCATCTCGTCGCCGTCGGAGTGCGTCGCCTCGACCGTGAAGCCGATCCCCTCGTACCACGCGGCGGCGGCACGGACGTCGGGGACGTGGAGCATCGGGACGACTTTCTTCATCGCGAAAGCAAACGGCCGGTGAGCGCGTGACTCACCGGCCGTTTGGATGGAAAACAAGACTAAGCGAGGTCGCGGAGACCCTTTTCCATGCGGCGGATGCCTTCCGCCGCTTCGTCCATCGACAGGTTCAGCGCCGGACGGAACCGCGCGGAGCGATGGCCGGACGAGAGCACCATCACGTCGTGGGCCATGAAGGTCTCGAGCGCCTTGTCGCGGATGTCGCCGCTCGGGAGGTCGAACGCCGCCATCAGGCCGCGGCCGCGGACGTTGCTCACGAGCTGCGGGAACTCCTCTGCGAAGCGCTGCAGCTCACCTAAAAAATACTCGCCGACGCGGGCGGCATTCTCGACGAGGTTCTCCTCGTCGATGATCTCGAAGTAGCGCTGGGCGCGGACCATGTCCGTGAGGTTGCCGCCCCAGGTGGAGTTGATGCGCGAGGAGACGGTGAAGACGTTCTCGGCCAGCTCCATGATCCGGTCGTTCGAGGCGAAGCCGCAGACCTGCGTCTTCTTGCCGAAGCAGAACAGGTCGGGCTCGACGCCGTAGTTCTGGAACGACCACATCTTGCCGGTGATGCCGACGCCCGACTGCACCTCGTCGAAGATCAGCAGCATGTCGTTCTCATCGCACAGCTGCCGGACGGCGCGGAAGAACTCCGGACGGAAGTGGTTGTCGCCCCCCTCGCCCTGGATCGGCTCCATGATGAAGGCCGCGATCTCGTCGGGCCGCTCCTGCAGGAACTGCTTCGCCTGCGCGAGCGCCGCCTCTTCGCGGCGGGCTGCATCGGCGAGGTTCTCTTCCGTCAGCGGGAAGGTCAGCTTCGGGTTCTCGATGCGCGGCCAGTCGAACTTCGGAAAGTACTGGGTCTTGCGCGGGTCGGCGGTGTTCGTCAGCGACAGCGTGTAGCCGCTGCGGCCGTGGAAGCACTCCCGCAGATGCATGATCTGCGTCCCCTTCTCGCCCACACCCTTCTGCATGCTCTTGCGGATCTTCCAGTCGAAGGCCGCCTTGACGGCGTTCTCGATGCCCATCGAGCCGCCCTCGATGAAGAACATGTGCTTGTTGAGCGACGGCGGGACGGCCAGCCGGGCGAAAGTCTCGACGAACTCCGCCATGTAGGTGGTGTAGATGTCGGAGTTGGCCGGCTTGTTCATCGCCACGTCCGCCAGCTTGTCGCGGAACTCGGGCGTGTCGAGCTTGGGGTGGTTGTAGCCGATGGGGATGGAGGCGAAGTTCGTGAAAAAGTCGAGGACGTTGCGCCCTTTGCGCGAGTCGAAGACCCACGAGCCCTTCGACTTTTTGAGGTCCATGACGATGTCGTATCCGTCGGCCAGCATGTGCCGCGACAGAACGTTGTGGACCTCGGCCGGCTGTACGTGAATCCGGCGGTCCGTGATGGCAGTGAGGGTCATGCAAAAGCTCCTGGCGCAGGTGAGGTTGACAGCCGTCAGGCGACGTTGTCTGATTGCGAGCCGCTGCATCTTATCCCAACCAATGACACGGCCTCAAAGGAGTCCAAATCCATGAAAGAAATCGTCATTCTCGGCGGCGCACGCACGCCGATCGGCTCGTTTCAGGGCACCCTCTCGTCCCTCCCCGCGCCCCGCCTCGGCGCCATCGCCATCAAGTGCGCCCTCGAGAACTCGGGCGTCCAGCCGGAGCAGGTCCAGCAGGTGATCATGGGCAACGTCCTGCAGGCCGGCATCGGTCAGGCCCCGGCCCGCCAGGCCGGCATCTACGCCGGCATCCCCACCGGCGCCGGCGCCGTGACCGTCAACAAGGTCTGCGGCTCGGGGATGAAAGCCATCATGTACGCCGCCAACGACATCCGCTGCGGCGAGTACGACCTGGCGGTGGCGGGCGGCATGGAGTCGATGTCGAACGCCCCCTACATCCTCCCGCAGGCCCGCACCGGCTACCGCATGGGCAACGGCAAGATCATCGACGTGATGATCCACGACGGCCTCTGGGATCCGTACGGCGACAAGCACATGGGCAACTGCGCGGAATCGTGCGTGACCAAGTACACCTTCACCCGCGAGCAGCAGGACGAGTACTCGCTCGAGTCGTACCGCCGCGCGCAGGACGCCACCAAGGCCGGCAAGTTCCGCAAGGAGATCGCGGTCGTCGAGATCGAGGGGAAGAAAGGCAAGTCGGTGGTCGTCGATGACGAGGAGCCGTTCTCCGCACCACTCGACAAGATGGCCAAGCTGAAGCCGGCCTTCGCCAAGGAAGGCGGCACCGTGACCGCCGCGAACGCGTCGAAGATCAACGACGGCGCCGCGGCGGTGGTGGTGACGTCGGCCGAGTACGCGGAGAAGAACGGCCTCAAGCCGATCGCCCGCATCGTCGCCCAGTCGAGCGCCGCGCACGAGCCGGAGTGGTTCACCACCGCGCCCGGCAAGGCCATCGACCTCGTGCTCCAGCGCGCGAACCTGACCGTCGATGACATCGATCTGTTCGAGGTCAACGAGGCCTTCGCGGCCGTCGCCCTCGCGGCCATGACCGACGCGAAGATCCCGCACGAGAAGCTGAACGTGCACGGCGGTGCCGTGGCCCTCGGCCACCCGATCGGCGCCAGCGGCGCACGCCTCATCGTCACGCTCATCCACGCGCTGCAGGACCGCGGCGGCAAGCGCGGCCTCGCCGCCATCTGCATCGGTGGCGGCGAAGCTGCGGCGATGATCGTCGAGCTTGTGTCGTAACCCTGAGCGAGCGCAGCGAGTCGAAGGGTCAATCAAGGCGCCGCGTTGCTGCCCGGCTTTCGGCAGCAGCGCGGCGCCTTGACCTTTGGTGACGCCGGAGCGCGTCTTTTTCGACAGCAGCGCCGCGCCTTGGTTGACCCTTCGACTCACTGCGCTCGCTCAGGGTTTGGGGGCGAGCAACTCCGCCAGCTCCCGCAGGTCTCCGACCTCGAAGAGAGGCGTCCCCTTCGGCAGCGCGCTCTCGCGATTGCGGTTGACCCACGCGTTCGGCACCCCGATCGCGTTCGTCGGCACGATGTCGTGGAAGTTGCTTTCGGCGGCGTGCAGCCACGGCGCGTCGCCGATCCATTCGCGCGCGGCGGTAAAGTGCGGCAGGGCCGGCTTGTACGACTTGAGCTGCTGCGCGGTGATGATCAGGTCGAAGCCGACCGTGAAGTGACGGCGCGTGGCGGCGAGCAGATCGTCGTCGGTGTTGGAGAGGATGCCCAGCCGATAGCCGGCCCCGCGAAGGCGCGCCAGGGCGGCATTGGTGTCGGGGAAAGGCTGCCACCGCGGGAGCGATTCGGCGAGGAAGGTCGCTCGTGCGAACGCCAGCGGCCATCCGAGGGCGTGGGCCACGCGGAAGGCCGTCTCGCCGAGCACGTCGCGGTAGAGGCGATAGCGCTCCCGCTCGACGACCGGCTCGATCCGGTTGTACTCACGCAGCACATCCTCAGCCCGAAGCGTGATCCCATCCTCCCGTGCCGCGCGCAGGAACGCATTGGCGATCCCGCTGCGCCAATCGATGAGCGTCCCGTAACAATCAAAGGTAATGACGTCGTACCGGCGGTCCATAGAGTCTCCGCGTGAGCGATATCACAAAATGCGACGCGAGCGGAGGCTATACGGGTGGAAGCCTGCAGGCTCTTGGCTGTTAGCTCTTAGCTCTTAGGAGAACCGTGCGACGCCGCTGCACGTACCCCGGTTCTCCTAAGAGCTAAGAGCCAACAGCTAAGAGCTACGCCACGCGTTACACTAATACCAATCGTCCTTCAGTACCCTATGTCCGATTCCACTTCAGCACGCAATCTGCGCACGGCAGAGCGTTTTCTGCTCGCGCCGCCACTGGCCGCCACGTTCGGCGCGGCACCGGTCTCGGTGTGTGACATCTCCGCCAAAGGCGCCCGGTTCCGCCACGACCGCCCCATCGAGAACGGCACGAAGGCGGTGCTGCAGGTCACGATCGACGGTCACGCGAAGCCGGTCGTGCTCGAGGCGGTGGTGGTCTGGAGCCAGCCCGATGCGACCATGCCGGGCAAGTTCATGTCGGGCACGCGGACGTATGGCAGCCCCGAGGTCGTGCAGTCGCTGATGGCGAACCTGCTCACCTCGCAGCGCTCCAACCGGATCGAGGAGCTGCGCTCGACCGATCGCTTCAACATCGGCCCCTCGCTGGACGCGGTGTTCGACGGACGGATCGTGCGGGTCGAGAACCTCTCCGCGCGCGGCGCGCGCATCGAGAGCACGCACTCGCTGACCAACGGCGCCAGCGCGCTGCTGCGCTTCCAGATCCCCGACAGCACGTACGAAGTGGCGGTGACGGGACAGATCGTCTGGAGCGCGGTCAAAGCGATCACCGGCGCGGCGACCCGCTCCTGGCGCGCGGGGCTGTTCATCAACGAAAAGCCGGAGCAGCTGCGTCTGGCCATCGGCCAGCTTTGCGAGAGCGGACGGGCCTCACTCGATACGCAGTCGCTGCGGCTGAAACTGAAGATCCTGCGGGCCCGGGCGCGGCAACTCGCGCCACAGTACCGGGAGGTCGAGGCGAACGGCGTTCCGGCCGAGCAGTACCTCCTCATCCAGGGCGTGCGCGAAGAGTTGCGCCTCAATCCCGAAGAGGCGATGCACTGGTACCGCCGCGCGCGCCTGATCATCAACGACCCAGCCACCAGGACCGCCGCGCCGCCGATCGCCAATCATCCCGATGCCCTGGCGGTCTGGGAGTACCTCGATCGCAGCGTCGACCCGACCATCGTCGGACGCGCGTTCGAGCTGCCGCTGCCTTAAGCGATCAGGGAACGACCGGGGGGCCTCCGGTCGTCTCCTGATCCGTTGGTGAAGTGCGTGCGTTCTGCTGAGCGCTTCACCACCACCAGCGTCAGGTCATCATCGGGCGCGCCCCACCGGCGTACCTCTTGGATGATGCCTTCGGCGATCTGCTGTGCGCTGTCAGCGCGATACGCGTCGACGAACGCCTGCAGCCGCTCCGAGCCCCACGGCTCCTCCGCCGGCGAGCGCGCTTCGATGATGCCGTCGGTGTAGAAGACCGCAGTGTCGCCGGCCACGAACGGCGCGGTCACCGCATCGAAGCGCGCGTTGCGCATCCGGCCGATCACGAAGCCGTCCGCGTGCACCTCGCGCGAGCCGTTGACGGGCGAGCAGACGATCGGCGGGGGATGACCGCCCGAGGCGAGGGTGATCGCGTTTGAGCCGATGACGGCGTACGTAGCGGTGAAGAACTGCCGTTTCAATCGGCCGCAGAAGAGTTGATTGAGCTGCTGCAGCAGCGCGGCCGGATCGGTCAGCTCGCTCTGCGCGGCGAGGGCGATCTTCAGCATCGAAGCTACCAGTGCGGCCGGGACGCCGTGTCCGGAGACGTCGGCGATGAAGACTGCCAGCTCGCCGTCTGGCGTCACGACGAAATCGTAAAAGTCGCCGCCCACCTGCGAGGCGGGATGATAGGCGGTGGCGATCTCGAGGCCTTCGATGCGCGGCGGTGCGTCGGGGATGATCGACTGCTGGATCGTGCGCGCGGTGGTCAGCTCGCTCTCCACCGCGATCAGGCGGCCGCGGTTCGCGATCGTCTCCTGCAGCAGCGTGAGCACGACCATGGTCACGAAGAAGAGGAAGCCGATCGGCTCCATCACGTTCTCGAAGCCGCGGGGGACCACGCCGAGGTGCTCGTTGAGGACGAAGAGCGCAAAGACGAACGAGCCGAGGCGGATCAGCTTCGCGCCGGTGGCCGTGAAGAGATTGATCAGGAAGACGATCATGAACAGCACCACCACCGCGTCGAGCAGCCGTCGCAGCGCGTACGGATGCGCGATCAGCAGCTCGTACGGAATGGCCACGACCGCGAGCGCGCTGAACGCGTACGCGATGACGCGGCTCGCGCGCTTGAGCCGCCCGCCGAATTCATGCGCGAAGAGGAACGCCGCCGGCAGTGGGACGAGGTACTCGAGCGCCGCCCGGAAGCGATCCAGCCAGCCGATCGGCTCGAGCGCATCGAGGTCGGTCAGCATGCGCGTGGCGTAGAGCGCGGCGAAGACCCCCGCCAGCATCAGCCCCCGGGTCTGCCGCACCCCGGACAGCAGCGAGAACGCCAGCAGCACCGCCGCGATCGTGACCAGGATCGTGGCGATGACCAGCGTCAACGCATCAGCGAGCGGCGGCATGCGCGGGGGATGATAGCCGCGAGATCCGGACCGCGGTGGCAACGCCGCCGCTGTTCTGTCGCCCGCGCGCCATTGGATTGAGCTGTTGACCAAGAAGTGATCTGGCCCTTCGGGCCAACGGGGAGCGGGCGCCCGCCCGCGTCAGAGCGTTTTCCGGTAGTGCACGCAGCGATCGGCTTCTTCGTATCCGAGGGCCTCGTGCGCCCGCTGCGACGCCTCGTTGTCCAGCCAGGTGTCGGAGGCCATCTCCACGCAACCCTGCGCGCGGGCCCAATCCTCGGCGGCGCGCATCAGCTCCGCGCCGACGCGCCGGCGGCGATGTGCATCGGCGACGTACCACCCTTCGAGGTAGCCGGCCGGCTGCGCCGGATCGCATCCCTCGGCGCGCGACCGAAGCGTCACCTCCGCAAAGCCGATCAGCGCGCCGCCGGCTTCCGCGACCAGCACGACATACGGAAAGAGCCGCGACCACTCGCCGGCAAGGATGGCCTCGAGCTCCGACGCGTGCTCCTCGAGCGGCCCCTCGGGCCACAGCGTGGCGCGCATCGCCGCCAGCGGCTCGCGATCGGACGGACGTGCCGGTCGAACGATCATGGAGGCAAAAGTTTAGTCGAGCTGCCGGTGTGTCGAGGCGTCGGCCAGCGAGAAGATGAGGATGAAGACCATCACGATCCGGGTGGCGGAGAAGATCGTTGCAATTACGGAAGCATGCGCGCGGCGCGCTCGTACAGCAGCAGGTCGAGCCGCAGGTCGCTGAGCTCCGCGACGAAATCGCCCGCCAGTTGATAGCGCTCGTGCACCGGCTTGCGCAGCGCTTTCGTGACGATCGGCTGCAACGCGGCCGGCAGATGCGACGGCAGCGAGGGCGCCTCTTCTTCGACGATGGCCGCGAGCAGTTCCATCGTCGTGGCGCCGTGGAACGGCACCGAGCCGACCAGCATCTCGAAAAGGAGCACGCCGAGGGAGTAAAGGTCCGAGCGGGAGTCGATCTGCGGCTCGCCGCGGACCTGCTCGGGGGAGAGGTATTCGAGCGTGCCGACCACCTTGCGCCGCAGCGGATCATCCACCTCGGCCGGCGCGGCGAGCGTGGCCACGCCAAAGTCCAGCACCTTCACGCCGCCGTCGATGCGCAGCATCACGTTCTCCGGTTTGATGTCGCGGTGGACGATCCACGCCTCGTGCGCGGCGCTGAGGGCGTGGCCGACCGCAATGGCGATGTCGAGAGCCTCGGCCACCGGCAACGGCCCCTGCGCGAGGCGGTGACGCAGCGTCTGCCCCTCGACGTACTCCGTGACGATGTACTGCAGGTCGTTATGCGTGCCGTAGTCGAGAAGGGTGACGATGTTCGGATGGCTGATCGAAGAGACGACCCGCGCCTCATGCTCGCCGTCCTGCCCGTTCTCGCCCCGCAGCAGCTTGAGCGCAACCTTCCGGCGCAGCCGGGTGTCCTCCGCGAGATAGACGTTCGCCGCCCCGCCGGAGCCGAGGCCGGAAAGAAGACGATACTGTGCCACACGAAGAACGTTCATCAGGAGCGGCGACATATCCTCACGAGCAGCGCGTGGCGAGCGTGACCGGCGTCACGTTCCCTCGGGAGACTCAGCCAAATCCGTATTGCATCGAGCTCCGCCGCGTGCCTCTTCGAGCGGCCCTTCGGGCCAGAGCGCCGCGCGCATCGCCGCCAGCGGCTCGCGATCGGAACGGCGTGCCCTGCCGCCGACCGGCGCACGTTCATTTCGCCTTTCGCACAAACGCTGATTGTGTTGCGCGATCATTTCGTTCTGCGTTCGTTCCCCGGTTCGGTGAGGCAATACTCGCTCGAGGCATCGCAGGTCGTTCGAATACATGAACCTCAGTCTCGAGACGCCTACCGAGTCGATCCCTTTGAACCTCGAGATCGTACCTTGCCTGAAGGTTCAACCAGAATAGATCAGACGTACCAAAGTATCTTGCAAGGCGAAGGGCGGTATCGGCACTGATGGCTCGCTCGCCCTTTACGATCTCGTTGATTCTCCGCGCTGGCACGCTCGTGTCCTTTGCGAGTCGGTATTGTGTCAGGCCGAGCGGACCAAGAAATTCTTCCGCGAGAACTTCACCCGGATGAACTGGAGGCAGCAAGCGTGTCATCGTTTCCTCAGTGATAGTCGACAATTTCCAGGTCATACGCGTTGCCATCGCGCCATGCGAAACATACCCGCCACTGATCGTTGATGCGGATACTCCATTGCCCTTCGCGGTCGCCCTTCAACTTCTCCAACCGGTTCGCCGGCGGTACACGAAGGTCCTCAAGCGTTGTCGCAGCGTCGAGCATGAGCAACTTTCGGAGCGCCACTCGTTGCAGGTCCGGCGGCAATTTGCGAGATCGTTGCCGGCTGAACAGCTTCTCGGCCTCATCGTCCCTAAGGCCTCTTCGCGCGCCGCAGCTCTACTCGCCCTCAGCACCTCGCGGTGCGACCTGCGTCAGAGCTTCTTCCGGTAATGCACGCGACCAGCTCTTCCACCGTCACGACCTTGCTCATATGCCCACTTTCCCTCGGACTTTGTCCGCTGTCAACGCTGCGATGTTGCGCTGCATCCCGGCGAGTTTGGCGCGTTTGACGGCCGATTTCGTGAAGAGAGCGCTGAACTCGGCTTGCTCCAAGCGGAGCAGGTCGGTGATCGGGGTGGCGCGGTACGCGTCGCGGGGGGCGAAGGCGGGGTGGGGGGCGGCGGGGGCGCGGTTCCAGGGGCAGACTTCCTGGCAGATGTCGCAGCCGAAGGCGTTGCCGGCCAGCGGGAGGTCGTGGAGCGGGCCGCGGTGCTCGATGGTCGCGTAGCTGATGCACCTCGCGGAGTCGATGGTGCGGTTGGGGAGGATGGCGTTGGTGGGGCAGGCGTCGAGGCAGCGGGTGCAGGTGCCGCAGCGGTCGGTGACGGCGCTCGCGGTGATGTCGTTCGCCAAAGCGGTCAGCAGTGTGCCGATGAAGAAATACGATCCGTCCTGCTGGTGGATGAGCATGCCGTTCTTGCCGATCCAGCCGAGGCCGGCCTGGGCGGCGTAGGAGCGGTCGGAGAGCGGGCCGGTGTCGACGTAGCGCCACGATTTCACGCCCGGCAGCGCTGCTTCGAATTTGCGGAGGATGCGGTCGAGAACGTCGTGGTAGTCGTCGCCGAGGGCGTAGCGGGCGATGTGGTGGCTGAGCGCTTCGGGTGGCGCATCGGGGCGCGCCGGCGAATACGGGACGAGGATGGAGATCACTGACTTCGCCCACGGCCAGCGTTCGTGCGGATGGGTGCGCATGGCGGCGTTCTTGGCGAGGTAAGCCATCGACGCGTGATGTCCCTGCTCGATCCATTCGGCGAAGAGCGGCGCGTGCGCGTCGGCGAGATCGCTGGCGCCGAGGTGCATGACCCCCTCTTCGCGCGCGAGGCGTTCGAGGGCCGGCCAGACGTCCGAGAGCTTGGTGAGGGTCATCGCGCGTTCGGCCGCAGGATGAAGGTGGCGAGCTCCGGTTTGCAGAGGATGCGCAGGGGAGGGATCGCGCCGATACCGCGGCTGACGTACATCAACGCGCGGCCGAGGCGATGAAATCCGGCGGCGTAGCGCCCCTCGTGTTTTGACGGGACGACCACCGCACCGAAAAAGGGGAAGCGGATCTGTCCGCCATGCGTGTGGCCGCAGACCATGAGGTCGATGCGCCGGTCATCGACGAGCTCGATCATGTCGGGATGATGGGTGAGCACGAGGCACGGCCGGGCCGGATCGACGCGGGCGAAGGCGGCCTCGAGGTCGGGCGTGCCGCGATACAGCTCGTCGATGCCGGCCAGCGAGATGGTGTCGTTGCCGCGCCGTAGCGTGATGGAGCGGTTGACGAGGAACTCCACGCCGCGGGCGGTCATCGCGGCGATCACTTTGTCGGCGCTGGCCCAGTAGTCGTGATTGCCGAGCACCGCGTACATGCCGTCGCGTGCAGCGAGGCCGGTCAGCAGCACCTCCGCCATCAGCGGGATGTGACGCTCGAACGAGACAAAGTCGCCGCCGAGAAGGATCAGGTCGGGCTCGAAGCGCATGGTCTGCGCGACCGCCTCGCGATAGAAACCGCGGCGCATGAACGAGGCGACGTGCGTGTCGGTGAGGAAGGCGATGCGGTAGCCGTCGAACGACTTCGGCAGATCGTTGATGAACACTTCGTGCTTCGTGATCTCGATGTCGTAGACGTCGTTGTGCGCGCCGAGATTGCGGAGGAAGGCGAAGGGGACGTGCGCCTTGCGCAGCTTGATCACTTCAGAGGGGAGCGTTTTGGTCCCGCTCACCCGCTCCTCGCCGCGCGCGAGCACGCGGATGCGCTGGAGGATCCAGTACGTGCCGATGCCGGCGGCGATGAAGAGCCACGCCGCGCCGATGTTCGCCAGCGCCAGCGATCCCACCACGCGCTCCACTCGTTCCGGCGTGATGCGGTCGACGAAGTCGTTCCGCGAGAGGATCCGCACCCACGAATGCAGCGGCCAGAAAAGCAGCGTCAGCACGAGCAGTGACGGCGGCACCGCGTACAGCAGAAAGTGCAGCTTCGCCTTCTCTTCACGATGGCTGCCGAAGACGATCCGGTTCATCACGAAGAGGAAGATGCGCGCGTCGCCGAAGAAGGCGAGGACGATCAGGACGAAGAAGAGCGGCGTGAGCACGAGAGCGGGATGTTGAACGATGAACGATGAGCGATGAGCGATGAACAAGGGACGATGAGCGCAGCTGTTGAGGAGAGGACGAGCTGTTGAGCTGTTGAGCGAGAGATGTATTTGGACTCTTTAAACACTTCTCGCTCAATAGCTCAACAGCTCGTCCTCCCTCAACAGCCGTTCATCGCTCATCGTTCATCGCTCATCGTTCATCGTTTCATAGTCGCTCGTTTCACATCGCTCGTTTCATAGTCGCTCGAGGATCGGACCGATCATCGACGACGGCACTTTCACCGTGCCGAGGGTCTCGCTGGTTTTGACGGTGCCATGATCGTCGGAGCCGCCGGTGGCGAACTTGCCTCGGAAGCGGACCAGGTTCGCGTAGCGCTCGCGATTCGGCTCGTCGACCTGCGGGTGATAGACCTCGACCGCGTCGATGCCGAGGTCGAGCAGCTCCGGCACGAGCGTTTCGTGATTCGGATAGAGCGTGGGATGCGCGATCGAGGTGAGGCCGCCGGCGTCGCGGATCAGGTCGATCGCCTCGTCGATCCGGAAGCGTTCTTTGTCGACATAGCCCGGTTTGCCGGTGCCGAGGAGTTTGTCGAAGGCCTCGGAGACCGAGGCGACGTAGCCTGCTTCGACGAGCGCTCGCGCCACGTGGGGGCGGCCCATCGCGCCGCCGGCGGCGAGTTGATCGACGCGCTCCGCGGAGATCGTGTAACCGAGGGAACGGAGGCGCTCCACCATCGCATAGCCGCGCTGCTGACGCGTTTCGCGAAAGCCGCGCAGGCGCTCGTGAATGCGCTCGTTGTCGGGATTGAAGGCGTAGGCGAGGACATGCACGTCAACGCCATCATGCAGACACGAGAGCTCGATGGCGGGAATCAGCGTCACGCCGACGGCGTCGGCGTGCGCCTTGATCTCAAAGTAGGCGGCCACGTTGTCGTGATCGCTGATGGCGAGGATGTCGATGCCGTGCTGACGCGCGACGTCGACGACCTCGCGCGGCGAGCGCGTGCCGTCGGAGTGGTACGTATGCGTGTGGAGGTCGGCGTAGCGCACGTGTTCTAGACCGTCGGCTGTTCCGGGATCGCGAGCTCGTCGACCACCGACTGGCATCGATCGCAGAGACCGCCGTCCTCGAGGATCTCCTCGCGATACTGCCAGCAGCGGCCGCACTTTTTGCCACGCGCCGGCGACCAGCTGATGCCGATGCGGCCGGCCCCTTCGATCTCCGCGAAATCGGCCACCGCGTCACCGGCCGGCTTGACGTCGACGTGCGAGACGATGAAGAGCTCGGCCAGATCGACGCCGCTCGTGCCGGTGAGCGCCGCGACGTCGCCGTGCAGCGTCACGTCGGCCTCCAGCGACTGCCCGATCTGCTTCGCGGCGCGCGCCCCTTCGAGCACTTTGTTCACCCCTTCGCGCAGGCGCAGGATGCGCGACCACGCGGCGGCGTCTTCGGCGGCCAGCGTGACGCCGAGCTCCGGGAAATCGGTGAGGTGCACCGACTTTTCCTTCTCCCCCGGCATCGCCTCGTAGATCTCGTCGGCGGTGAAGGTGAGGATCGGCGCGATGATGCCGACGAGGCCGCGCAGCACGTGGTACATCGCGGTCTGCGCGCTGCGGCGCTCGCGCGAGGCGGGGGCGTCGCAGTACATCGTGTCTTTCGAGGCGTCGACGTAGACCGCGGAGAGATCGACGGTGCAGAGGTCGAGCGCGCGGTGGTAGACGGTGTGGAACTCGTAGTCTTCGTAGGCCTGCCTGCAGCGGTCGACGGCGCGGCTGGCGCGATCGAGGATCCAGCGATCGATCGGCAGGAGCTGATCGACCGGCAGCGCGTCGGTCTCCGGATTGAAATCGTTCAGGTTCGCGAGCAGGTAGCGCGCGGTATTGCGGATCTTGCGGTAGCCGTCGCTGACGCGGGCCATGATCTGCGGGCCGAACGGCATGTCGTCGGTGTAGTCGCTGACCGCGACCCAGAGACGGAGGATGTCGGCGCCGCTCTGCTTGATCACGTCCTGCGGCGAGAGGGCGTTGCCGCTCGACTTCGACATCTTGTCGCCCGACTCGTTGAGGACGAAGCCGCAGGTGACGACCTGACGGAACGGCGCGCCCCCTTCGATGGCGGCACCAACGAGCAATGACGAGTGGAACCAGCCGCGGTGCTGGTCATGCCCTTCGAGATAGACCTCGGCCGGCCATCCGAGCTCCTCGCGCCGCTTCATGACGGCGATATGCGAGCAGCCGGAGTCGAACCAGACGTCGAGGATGTCGGTCTCTTTGCGGAACTCTTTGCCGCCGCATTTGGCGCACGGCTGGTCGTGAAAGTCGCTGACCGGCCGCTCGTACCAGGAGTCGGCCCCTTCCTGGCGAAACCAGTGCGTCACGCGCTCGAAGAGCTCGGGCGAGCTGACGGTCTCGCTGCAGCCTTCGCAATAGAGCACCGTGATCGGCACGCCCCAGAGGCGCTGGCGCGAGATGACCCAGTCGGGGCGGTTCTCGATCATGCCGTAGATGCGGTCGCGTCCCCATGCCGGCACCCACTTCACCTTGTCGATCTCGGCGAGCGCTTTCTGCCGCAGCCCGCTCTCGTCCATCGAGACGAACCACTGTTCGGTGCCGCGGAAGATGATCGGGTTCTTGCAGCGCCAGCAGTGCGGATACGAGTGGGTGATGCTCTCGGAGAAGATCAGCGCGCCGCTCTCCTGCAGGTGCTGCACGATCTGCGGATTGGCCTTGAAGACGTGCAATCCGGCCCAGTGCGGCACCTCGGGGATGAACTCGCCGCGGTGATTGACCGGCGTGTAGATCTCCATCCCGTACCGGCGGCCGGTGGCAAAGTCGTCGGCGCCATGACCCGGTGCGGTATGCACGAGACCCGTACCGGCATCGAGCGTGACGTAGTCGGCGACGACGAAGAAGCCTTCGCGGTCGAGGAAGGGATGCGTGTAGCGAAGGTGCTCGAGCGCGGCCCCTTTGTAGAGCTTCGTGACTTTGT
Organism: Thermoanaerobaculia bacterium; assembly: GCA_036398925.1. Lineage (GTDB taxonomy): Bacteria > Acidobacteriota > Thermoanaerobaculia > Gp7-AA8 > Gp7-AA8 > DASWOB01. The sequence goes on along the minus strand of DASWOB010000042.1, from coordinate 150,586 downwards.
AGTCGGCCCAGCCGAACTTCTGCGTCACCGTTGTGACGAGCTCCGTCGCCAGGATGTAGTGCTCGTCGTTGTACTCGACGATCGAGTATTCAAAGTCCGGCTTGACCGCGATCGCGAGGTTGGCCGGCAGCGTCCACGGCGTGGTGGTCCAGATGATGGCGTACAGCGGCTTTTCGATGGCGAGATCGAGCTCCTCCACCGCCTCCGTCTTCATCCGGAAGCGGACGTAGACCGATGGCGAGGTGTGCTCGCGATATTCGACTTCCGCTTCGGCGAGCGCCGACTGGTCGTACGTACACCAGTGCACCGGCTTGAGGCCCTTGTAGACCGCTCCGGTCTCGAAGAAGCGGCCGAGGGCGTCGGCGATGTCAGCCTCGTAGTCGAACGACATCGTGGTGTAGGGGTGATCCCAGTCGCCGAAGACGCCCAGCCGCACAAAGTCTTCGCGCTGGAGGTCGACGTACTTGGCGGCGAACTGGCGGCAGGTGCGGCGGATCTCGGCCGCCGACATCTCGGCGCGCTTCGAGCCGAGCTCTTTGCCGACGGCGTGTTCGATCGGTAAGCCGTGACAGTCCCAACCCGGTACGTACGGGGAGTCGAAGCCGAGCATCGTCCGCGATTTGACGACGATGTCTTTCAGCGTCTTGTTGAGGGCATGGCCGATGTGAATCTTCCCGTTCGCATACGGCGGTCCGTCGTGCAGGACGAACTTCGGACGGCCGGCGGACTTTTCGCGAATGAGGTTGTAGAGGCCGAGGGACTGCCAGTGCGCGAGCCGCTTCGGCTCGTTCTGCGGCAGGTTCGCCTTCATCGCGAACGCGGTGTTGGGGAGATTGAGGGTCTTCTTGTAGTCGGAGGAGCCGCTGTCAGCCATGGTGACCGCGCACGCTAACAGCGGGGTGGCTAGATTTCAACGGGTTCACCGACGAGGGGCCTCCGGCGGCCGGGGCCACAGCCCCGGACCCCATTGGTTGGCCTGGCCTCCGCGAGCGCAGCCTCGTATCTCGCGACAGAGTGTCGCGGAGGCTAGGCCAACCAACGGGTCCGGGCCTGCGGCCCGGCCGCCGGAGGCCCCCCCGTCGGTGAACCCCGTCGACACCTACATACCGCCGGCAGCGAGCACGCGCGGCGCCGAGACGCGCAGCTTCTGGCCGATACGCAGCGTTGCTTCCTTCGACAGCTCGTTGATCTCGCGCAGCTCGGTGACGCTGAGGTCGTGTTGTTTGGCGATCGAGTAGAGCGTGTCGCCTTTGCGGACGGCGTAGAAGACGTCCTCGTTTTCGCTGTGGGCGAGGAGGGTGCCGAGCTCGCGGGCGCGGACGGGGAGGAGGATCGAGTCGCCGGGGCGGGCGGACTTGATCTCGTTCATCTCCAGCAGCGTCTCCGGCTTGGTGCCGATGGCGCGGGCCAGGCGCTCGATCGAGTCGCCGCGGCGCAGCGTGAACGAGCAGACCTTCAGGTAATCGTCATCGTGGCGGAGCGTCTTCGCCCGCGCGTGGAGCGTCCCGGCCGCTTTCGACGGCACGCGCACGGCGGCGCGGCCGGGCGGGACGATCCCGCGGCGGAAGGCGGGGTTGAGCTCTTTGAGGACATCCTCATCGACGCCGGCGGTCTCGGCCACGAAGCGGAGCGAGACCGGTCCCTCCACCTCGACCCGTTTGGCGTCGATCTCGGCGTCGACCCCGTTCACCTCGCCGAGCTTGAAGCCGTAGGTGGCGGGATCGCTGGCGATGAGCAGCGTGGCGTAGAAGGTGGGGACGTAGCCGCGGGTTTCTTTCGGGAGCGCGGATTGTTCGAGGAGCTCCCAGAACGTCGACGCGCCGTATTCGGCGAGCTTGCGGCGGACGCGGCCCGGGCCGCAGTTGTAGGCGGCCAGGGTCAGCGCCCAGTCGCCGTTGAACATCCGGTTCAGATCGCGGAGGTACGCCGCGGCGGCCTTGGTCGACTCCACCGGATCGGCGCGCTCGTCGACCCACCAGTCGACGCGCAGGCCGTACTCGCGGGCGGTCTCCGGCATGAACTGCCAGATGCCGTGGGCGCCGGCGCGCGAGGTGAGGTTCGGCAGGTAGGCGCTCTCGATGACCGGCAGGTAGGCCAGGCCCTTCGGCAGTTTCTCCGCTTCCAGCGCCTGGTCGATGAGGGCGCGGTAGCGGCCGGAGCGGATCAGCGAGGTCTGGATGCTCTCCTTCATGTCCACCGAGAAGAGGCGGACCGCGGAATCGATGGTGCGGTGTTGCGGGATGGGGATGGAGGTGGCGGCGTCGACGTCGACCACCGGGAGCGCTTCCTTCACGGCCGGTTTTTCGGCGCGGGCGAGGATCAGGTTGTGCGCCTCTTCGAGCTCCTCGAGGAACTGGTCAGCGTCGAGCTTGTGCGCGGAGAGCGGTGCAACAGGAGCGGGAGTGGCCTGCGGCGCGGGCACCGAGCTCGCGCAGGCCACGGAATACAAAGCAACTGCCGTCAGCAGCAATGTGTTGCGCATCGCGCACCCCCTTCACGTCCGTCCGAGCTCGATGGTCAAGCCAGATCGATTTTGAGGTTGACCGAGAGCGACTGCGCGTCGGCGGTGTCGCCGAGCTCGAGCTGCTGCTCGCGCGTCTCGACCACCCCCTGTTCGCCGTCCTCGAACGATAGTGTAACCCGGACGGCTTTGGAGCGAAGGAGGAGGTCGGCGGGGAGCTCGAGGTGGAGGGTGCGATTGAGGTCGCGTTTCGGACGCAGCGCGGCCAGGTCGGCCAGCGGATCGCGGCGCGACGCCTTTGGGGCGGTGGTGGTGCCGGTGGCGCGTTTGCGGAGCGATTCGAGCTCCGCCATCACGTCGACGGAATTGCGCACTTTGACGGTCTTGACTTCGGCGGGTGCGGCGGCCGGCTCTTCTGCCGGCGCTTCTGCCGGCGCTTCGAGCGACTCCAGCGCTTCGACGAGAGGCGCTTCGACCGCGGCCGTTTCGGGCGCTTCGAGTGCGACACTCTCCGGCGCCAGTTCCGGCTCCGGCTGCGCGGTGGCGATGATCTCGTCGAGCGCCGGCGCCGCGGCCTCGCTGACGGTTTCGACGACCGGCGGCGCGGCCACCTCGGCCACTTCCTCTTCGACCTGGGTGGCCACCATCGATTCGCGTTCCGGCTCGACGACGCTCGCCGCGGCCACCGGGGTGACGAAGGTCGGCGAGGCGACGGGGGCCGCGTGGCCGATGGCCGGCGGTGCGACCGGAGAGGCGGGCGCGAGACGCGAGTGCTCGTCCTTGACCCGGAACTGCCCGATCGGGCGCGAGGCGGGAGTGGTCCGCGACGAATCTTCGCCGGTCATCCGGCGGCGCAGCGTGCGCAGGGTCGATTTCGAGATCTGCTTGAGCGTCTCGAAGACGCCGGTGCCGCTGGCGGCGATCGCTTCGACGTGCTCGAAGCGGCGATCGGGATCGAGCACATCGAGCATCGTCTCGACCGAGGCAATGTTCGGGAGGTCTCGCTTATTCAGCTGAATGACCACCGGCAGGTCGTTGAGATCGAGGCCGATCTCCGCGAGGTTCTCCCGCAGGTTGCGGAGGCTGTCGGAGTTTGCCTCGAGCATCGCTACCTGCGAGTCGGCCACGAAGACGATGCCGTCCACACCTTTCAGCACGAGCTTGCGGGTGGTGTTGTAGAAGACCTGGCCGGGGACGGTATAGAGCTGGAGACGGGTCTTGAAGCCGCCGATCACGCCGACGTCGATCGGCAGAAGGTCGAAGAAGAGGGTGCGGTCGGTTTCGGTCTCCAGGCTGACCATCTCGCCGCGGCTGCCGGGCGAGGTCTTGGAGTAGATCTGCTGGAGGTTGGTGGTCTTCCCGCAGAGGCCCGGACCGTAGTAAACGATCTTGGCCGCCATCTGCATCGTTGCGTAGTTGAAGAAGACCATCCGATTTCAGTACTCCCCGCGCCGCAGGGGCCGAGGATCGTAGCACCCGCTATTCGTCGCTAGCAAGGTTCAGACCGGCAATGTGCCGGGCCAGAAGTTCGTAGATCCGAGCGAGTTGCGGCTCGCTCTGCAGCACTTCGAGATGCTGGCGGATCACGTTGCGGTCGCCCCGCGCGGCCGGCCCGGTGAAGCGGCGCTCGTCGTTGTGGCCGCGCCAGTTCTCGATGGCGGAGTGGGCGAGGGCCACCAGCTCGTCGCGCACCTCGCCGATGCCGGCGCGCTGCATGAGCTGTTCGGCGATGTCGAGCGTCGCCGCCACGTAGTTCGCCCCGAACACCGCCGCCGCGTGGTACATCGCTTTCGCCTCCGGCGTGACCTCGGCGAAGCGCGCCCCGACGGCGGCGGCGATCAGCTTGGCGGTGTGGCGATGCGCTCCCTCGAAGACCAGCAGCGTGTGCTCGAGATCGGACGGCTCGCCGACCGGCGGCAGCGATTTCAGCGGATGGAGTGAGAAGCCGTCGCGCACGCTGGTCAGCGAGCCGCTCGCATGAAAGATGAGGGCGTCGGTCTCCGGGATCATCGCCGCGCACTGGGGGATGGCCCGATCGCTGACCGCGACGAGCAGCAGCTCGGAATCGCGGGCCAGGTCGGGCAGATCGGCGCGCGTGGTCCCCAGCCGCTCCGCGATGTGACTGTGCGATTCATCGCGCAGCCAGACGCCCGACAGCGGCCAGCCGATCCGTTGCCAGGCGGAGCCGAAGGCCCATGCGGCACGTCCGCCGCCGAGAATTCCCAAGCGCACTCCGAACAAGCATAAACTCCCCGGCATGCGCCTCGCGCTGATCATCACGCTCCTGGCGGCGACGACCCTCACCGCCGCCCCTCCCACCACCTGCCGCCTCGACAGCGATTACGCCCGCGCCCTCTGCGCGTACCAGAAGCGCTCGTTCGCGGAGGCGGAGGCGGGCTTCCGGGCCATCGTCGAGAAAGGGGAGAAGAGCCCGGAGACCATCCGCTCGATGTACTTCCTGGCGCGAACGCTGATGAAAACAGGGCGTTTCGACGAGGCCTCGGCCATCCTCATCAGAATCTACACGCTCGATCCGCCGTTCTATGACGGGTGGTCGTGCGACTATCTCCTCGGGGAGTGCCGCAAAGCGACCGGAAAAGGATAGATGCCCGCCAGCCAGTTCGAGCTCCGCCGAAAACTGCTGCAGCTCGAGGCGCTCTATGACGTCGGACGCGCGCTCAACACGCTGCGCCCGGAGGACGAGCTTCTCGAAGAGCTGATGCACCGCGCCGTGGCGGTCCTCGACGCGATGATGGGCTTCGTCTTCTCGCTCGACGAAAAGCTGCACATCCAGACCCACTTCACTTTCGAGCTCGACGTCGCCGCGCCCGAGCTGCTGCTGCTCGAGCCGCCCATCAAGCAGGTGCTGGCCTCGCGCGAGCCGATGATGGTCAGCGTCTCGAAGTTTCTCGGCGGCCCCGGCAGCGACCTGCTGATCGCGCCGATGATCGCCGGCGATTCGATCGTCGGGGTGATCGGCGTGGGAGGAAAAGAAGTGCGCGGCACGGAGAAAGGGGGGGCCTTCCTCGAGGACGATCTCCGCTTCCTCGAATCGATCGGCTCGATCGGCGGCGCGGCCGTCGACAACACCCGCCGCTTCCACCGGCTCGATCTCGTTCGCGAGACGCTCGAAGACGAGAACCGCGCCCTCAAGCAGCGCATGCTGCGCGACTACTCCGACCGGCTCATGGTCGGCGACTCGCCGAAGATGCAGCGGGTCATCGACCTGGTGGCGCGGGTGGCCGACTCACAGGCCAGCGTGATCATTCGAGGGGAGTCGGGGACCGGGAAAGAGATGGTGGCGCGTCTCATCCACGGCAACTCGCCGCGGAAAGACGGCCCGTTCGTGGCCATCAACTGCGCGGCGCTGCCGGAGACGCTGCTCGAGTCGGAGCTGTTCGGCATCGAGCGTGGCGTGGCCACCGGCGTCGAAGCGCGTCCCGGCAAGTTCGAGCTGGCCAAGGGGGGGACCATCTTCCTCGACGAGATCGGCGACATCCCGCTGACGCTCCAGGCCAAGCTGCTGCGCGTCCTGCAGGAGCGGGAGGTCGAAAAGCTCGGCGGCGGCCGGCGGAAGATCCCGATCGACGTGCGCATCCTCTCGGCCACGCACCGCGGGCTCGAAGAGATGATCGAGAAGGGGGAGTTCCGGCAGGACCTCTACTACCGGTTGAAGGTGGTCGAGATCGTCCTCCCGCCGCTCCGCGAGCGGAAAGACGACATCCCGAAGCTGGTGCGCTTCTTCCTCGACAAGTACGGCAAGCGCGAGGGGCTCAAAGACGTGCGCATCACCCAGGAGGCGCTGCAGAAGCTGATGCGCTATCCCTTCCCCGGTAACGTGCGCGAGCTGGAGAACCTGATCGAGGGGGCGCTGGCCCTGACCACCGACCCGGTCATCGATCCGGGCGACCTGCTGATGCCGGAATCGGCATCCGGCGGTGCCGACCGCGAGCTCTCCGGCGATCTGCCGAGTCTCGAGGAGCTGCAGGCGCGCTACATCGCCCGCGTGCTGGCCTTCACGAAGGGCAACATGTCGAAAGCGGCGAAGATTTTGGGTCTGGACCGCAAGACGCTCTATCGCAAGCGTGACGAGTTGTCCCAGAATGCCCCATCTGGGGATTCCTGGGACATTCACTAGTAACCTTCTGAAAATGAGCACCTTGCTGGCGTCAAATTCGTGCTGCGTACCGAAGTGTGGCAAATTGCTACACTGTGGTTTTCGGGTACATCGCGCGGTTGATTCGTGTAAACTGCGCCCCGACATGCACTTAGGAGCAATCGAGGGCGTGCGGCAAGCGTGGCAGTCGCGTTGCGATAGGGGGTTCCCGACAAAAGAGGGGGACTCTCATGAACAACATGGCTCAGACTCGCACCAGCCGGCTCGAAACCGCTCTTTCGGCCAACTTCGCTCTCCCCGGCGTGCTCGCGGTGAATACCGTCGCGCTCCTGGCGCTCGATCACCTCGGCGGCATCCCTTCGTGGATCAAGACTGCCGCCGCGCTGTTCCTCGCTTTCTAGCATCGACACCGACGCCGTCGTTGAGGAACCTCGCGCCATGACTGCAACCGCCGAGCGGCAGATGGACCTGACTCTCCCGATGGTCCCGGACATCGAGATCGCTGCCGCACGCGCGGCCGGCAACCTCGCCCGGGAGCTCGGTATGAGCTCGGAATCGGTCGACGAGATGACGCACGCGATCATCGAAGCGTGCATCAACGCGCGGGAGCACTCCGGTAGCAACGACAAGCGCATCTATGTCAGAATCACCGGCACCTCCCAGGGCGAGGGCAATCCCCGCATCGACATCTGGATCAGCGATCGCGGCAGGGGATTCGACGTGACCGAAGCCCGCTCGCGCCGCCAGAAACTCGGTGCCGTTCACAAGCGTGGCTGGGGCCTGCAGATCATCGAAGCGCACATGGACGAGGTCGACATCACCACCAGTGATGACGGCACCACCATCCATATGGTGAAGCACGGAAAGACATCATGACGGACGAATTGCGAGTCTCGGTAGAGCGCCGCGGCACTGACGGCGCGATCCTCTACACGAAGGGTTACATCAACAACGTGGGCGGCGAAGAGATCGCCAACCGCGCGTACGAGCTGATGGACGGCGGCGTACGCACGCTGCTGCTGAACCTCCGCGAGACCAAGATCGTCAACTCGATCGGCATCTCGATCCTCATCGAGATCATCGAAAAGATGATGGAGAAAGGCGGCCGCATCGCCTTCTGCTGCCTCACCCCCGTCATCCACAAGACGTTCCAGATCATGGGGCTGGCCAACTACGCCTCGATCTTCACCGACGAAGAGGCCGCCGTCAAAGAGCTCAACCTGAGCTAGCCAGCCGTTCAGCCGTTCAGCCGTTCAGCTGCTCAGGCGGCCTGAATCCCTGAACAGCTGAATCCCTGAACAGCTGAATCGCTGAACAGCTGAATCGCTGAACAGCTCTCCCCGTCCCTGATATCCTCCCTCTCCTCATGTCCCCCGTGCACCGTTTCGCGGACTTTGTCCACGAGCTGCAGCAACTCGAACGCTCGTCCCTGGCCGCACAAGGCCCGCTGATCCTCGACGCGTTTTCGCGGCACACCCCGTTCGAGCTCGGCGCGCTCTATCTCCGCGACGGCCGCGCCAATTCGATGCGTCTCGCGGCGAAATCGCAGCAATTCGTCGCCCCCGAGATCCTGGCCGGTACGACCATCCCCGAAAACTCCGTGCAGCCGGTCCCCGCGGTGATCGTGCCGCTGCAGTTCCAGCGCGAGGCGGTCGGCCTGCTCGCCCTCGGCAGCGCCGGCAGCAACGGCGCGACGGAAGAAGACCTCGCCTTCGTCCGTGTCGGCGCGGCGTTCCTCAGCACCATCCTCACGAACCAGCGCCTGCTCCAGGAGACGAAGAGCGGCGACTTTCTTCTCAAGCAACGGCTGCTGGAGCTCGAGTCGCTCTACGACATCGGACTCTCGATCGCCTCCACCCTCAACGTCGACGAGCTGGCCGACGAGATCCTCTTCCGAATGATCTCCCTCACCAACGCACGCCGCGCCGCGCTCTACCTCAAAGAGGGCGACGGCTTCCGTCTCTATCGCGAGTTCGGCGACGTGCGCGGCGGCTTCCTCGATCGCGAGCTGACCACGCAGCTGATGCAGGAAGGGACACCGCTCGCTTTCGACGGCGGCAGCGAGTGCCTCTTCCCGAACTGCACCGCCTTTGTGGCCGTCCCGATCAAAGGGGGGAGCAACGCCATCATCGGCGTCCTCGCCGCGGCCGACCGCGAGACGCGCGACGGCAGCGTGAGCCGCTTCGGGGAGGAGGAGCTGCGCCTGCTCGCTCTCTTCGCCAACCAGGTCGCCATCGCGCTCGAGAACGCACGGCTCCACCGCGAGGCGCTGGAGAAGCAGGTCATGGAGCGCGAGCTCGAACTGGCCGCCACCATCCAGCGCGACATCCTGCCGCGGTCGATCCCGAAGATGCCGGAGATCGAGGTGGCCACCCTCTCGAAGCCGGCCCGCCAGGTGGGCGGCGACTACCACGCCTTCTTCCAGCGCGAAGGGGAGATGACCGCTCTATTGGCCGACGTGGCCGGCAAGTCGATGCCTGCCGCGCTGCTCGTCTCGGCGCTGCACGCGGCGGTGCAGCTGCTCTTCGCCGAGGGGCGGGAGCTCGGCGAGATCGCGACGGAGCTCAACCGCCACATCCACAACTGGTCGGCCGAGAACAAGTTCATCACCATGGTGCTGATCTCGATCGACCACGAAGAGGAGACCATCCGCTTCGTGAACGCCGGCCACAACCCCTGCTACCTGATGATCGGCGACAAACTGGAGCTGATGAAGTCGCACGGCCTGCCGATCGGCATCCTCCCCGGGACGCGCTACCTGACCCAGACCCGCCCCTTCCCGAAAGGGTCGGCCACGGTGCTCTACAGCGACGGCATCACCGAGGCGGAGAACGCGGCCGGCGACGAGTTCGGGAACGAACGGCTCGAACAGATCCTGCACGCCTCGATGAACGCCACCCCCACCGAGATCCGCGATCGGATCAAGCAGGGGGTGGAGGCGTTCGTCGCCGACGCGCCGCAGAAAGACGACGAGACGCTGGTCATCGTCCGTCGCGCGTGACCTCGCAAGGACCCGCGGAGGATCGATCGCAGGCGAGGGACGATTTCGTTCCGTCAGCGGACGAAAAATATCCTCTGATCGACGAAAAATATCCTCCATCGAGGATTTGAAATCCTCCATCGGACGATATTTTTCCTCTTTCGAGGATTGAAATCGTCGATCGGACGATATTTTTCGTCGATCAGAGGATATTTTTCCTCGATCGGACGATATTTTTCGTCGATTCGAGGATTTGAAATCCTCCATCGGAGGATATTTTTCCTCGATTCGAGGATTTGAAATCCTCGATCGGAGGATATTTTTTCCTCGATTTCAAGTTTTTTCTCCCCCATCAGCGCGCGCGAAACCGCTGATGGGGAAGAAGTTACGATCAGGCCCCCTCTTACGGCACTTCGACGCTGGTGAGTGTCCGCCGTTCTTCGACCGCCGACAGCACCAGGAACAGCTCGCGCCGCTCGCCGCCCTGCATCACCACCACGTGCGCGAGCGTCTCCTGGGTCACGTTCGTCTCGTCGACCGAGTAGTAATCGATGTCCACCCGGTACGTGCCGCGCGGAGCGTTGCGGATGGTGTACATCTGCGGGCCGTAGCCGAAGATCATCCCCCCGGTCACACGGCCGCCGGCGGCGCTCTGCTGGTGATCCCACGCCACCCGCTCGCCCGACGGCTCGGTGACGTGCAGGTCCATCCAGAGCCAGCCGCTGTCGTACATCAGGTCGACCGTCACGTCGTCTTCCGGATCGGCGCGCAGGTCGATGCCGCGCCCCGGTTCACCCGAGCGCTCCCACCGCTGCAGCGCCTCCTCGGTCTGTTCGTAGATTTCGGTGGCGCGCCAGGTGGCGCTCTCCGGGATCGCGCGGAACCGCTTCGCATGCGCATGTACCGCGCTGACCCGCCCGGCCCGCGCGTCGAGCACGATCAGCTCGCGCCACGACTGTGGCTCGTCCGGCGCGATCTCGATGGCCCGCAGCAGCAGCAGCCGGGCGAGCTGCGGCTCGTCCCATCCATCGAGCACCCGCGCCAGGATGCGCAGCAGCGGAGCATCGTCCGGCCGCGCCTCGGCCAGGTCCATCAACACGCGCGCCGCCACCTCCGGCGACCGCTGGCGGAAGATCTCCGCGGCGAAAACGTGGAACGATTTGTCGCCGCCGAGGAGCGCGCGGGAGGCGATGTAGTAACGGAGACGCTCGGAGGTGGTGCGCATGACGCGCATCTTCTCCAGCACCTCGCGGGTCAGCTCGCGGCGCTGCTTGGCGACGGCCGCCCGCACTTCCGGGTCGTCGCTCTCCGTGACCGCCTCCGTGTCGATGGCGTGCAGCAGCTCGTCTTTCGTGCCGAGCGGGACGCGCAGCGAGGAGACGGTGGTGGCGACGCTCATCGTGGGTGAATCGAGAAGCGGCGCCGCGGCGGTGACGGTGATCGTCTCTGTAACGGCGCCCCACGCGAGCGTGAGGTTGAGCGGTCCGGAGGCCGGTACCGTACGGCAGGCCGAGTTCAGGCCGGACAGTTCGGCCGTCACCTTTCCGTTCTGCGGCGCCACCGGGGAGAACAGCGTGAAGCGGCCGCTTTCATCGGTAAAGGTCTGCGTCAGCGCCCTCTTGTCTTCGTCCAGCCAGACCGTGACGCCGGGGAGGGGGTTGCCGTCCTCGCCCGTGATCACGCCGCTGATCGACCACGCCCCGGCCTCGCTGAACGAGCCACGAGGGAACGCGAGCGGCCGGTTGACCCGCGCTTCGTGTACGGCGCGGCGCCGCTCCGCTTCCGCGAATTCTTCCAGCTTCGCTTCGAGCACGTCCGGCGGCAGCTCGATCTTGTAGCGCTCGTAGTCGCGCCACGTCTCCAGCACCAGCAGCGACGTGCGCGGGGTGACCTGCGTGAAGGCGCGGCCGTGCGCGAGGATCTCCTCGTCCGGAGCCCCGCGTGCGAGCAGCTCGCGCAGTTGCACCCGTGCATACGCCCGGCGGACCATGCTCCGCTCCGTCGCGCCGTGCAGCTCGCGCAGCGGCAGCTTCGCGGCGAAGGCGTTGATGGCGGTGGTGGAACGTTGCGCGACGGCGAAGCGTCCCGCGCTCGACGCAAGGATCACGCGCGGGACGACGCCGTCGAACTGCACGACCCGCGGCACCCGCATCGTGGAGTCGACCGCCGCTTCGACGCCGCTGCGCGTCAGGTCGACGTGCCATCCGCCTGTCGCGGCCGCGGCGTTCGCCAGCAGCAGGTCGTCGGTCGACTGCGCCGCGTTGACGAGCACCAGCGGGCGTCGTAGCGAGGTGAGTTTGCGCACCGCGGCCGCGACCTCGCGGCTGTCGCCGAGCGAGGTGAGGCCGTCGGTGACCACGACGACGCGGGTGGAGGGGGGGAGCGGCTCGATCAGCTTCGGCAGTTGCGCGGTGAGCTCGAGCAGGTTGGTCGCGCCGAGCGGCTGCAGCTCGCGCAGGATCCGTTCGAGCTCCAGCGCGCCGGTCATCGTGCCGGCTTTCTCGATGCGCCGCGGCGGGTCGACGGCGATGTGGAACGGCACCACGTCCGCCGTGGCCCACGCGTTCTGCCGCGCCAGGAACGCGGTCAGGAAGGCGCGGATCTTCGCGGCGTTCTGGCGCACGCTGCTCGCCGACGTGTCGACGAGGATCAGCACGTGCGAGGCCGGCAGCGCTTCTTCATCGGGATGCGCGACGTCGATCGCCGCCGAGGCGTACCACGCGCCGTCGTCGCCGCGCGCCAGCAGCGCGCTCTCGTTTGCATCTCGTGCAACACGGATCACGCCGTCGGTCCGGGTCTCGCGCCCTTCCGCGTCGACGGTCAGCTGCAGTTGCGTTGGTGCCCAGCTCAGGTCGAGCGCGTAGTCGCTCCCGGTCAGCTCCTGGTCGTAGGCCAGGAAGACCTTCTTCTCCCCTTTCGCCGGGATCGGATAGACCTCGTAGGAGAAGGCACGTCCGGCGCGCCATTCGACGAGGGCCGGATCGACGCTGCGGTGGATCGTCTCTTCGTACGCTCTGCGTGCGAGCACGCGCTCGACCGCGACACCGTGGCGAAGGTGCTCCCCGAACCAGAGACCGACGTCGCTCACTTCCGCATCGGCCGGCAGCGGGAAGGAGAACTCGCCGCCGGTCACGCGATCGAGCGAATTGCGCCAGGTGAGCTCGAGCTCCGTGCGCGCCAGATGCCCGCGCACCGTGACTCGCACCGTCAGCGCGCTCAGCTCCAGCGCGACATTGCCGTCGTCGCCTGCCACCGTGAGCGTCGGGACTCGCGGCTTCTCGTCGGCGGCCAGCGTGAGTGTGCAGAAGAGGAGCAGGGCAGCAAGACGACGCATCGGGGAGCACCTCCTTGCCACGGACGCTGCTTCATCGCTGGTGCCACCGGTTTTGTGAGAGGAGCAGGGTCGAACGCGTTCAGAAATATGGCGAAGGCGTTCGTAAATATGTTGACTACCGACTTCACTCTCCGCGAAACGTTGCCGTTCGTTTACCGAAAAACGCCGCCATCCCCTCGGCCGCATCCTTGGACAGAAAGCAGCGCACCTGATGCTCGCTTTCGAGCTCCGCCTGGGCGCGGAGGTCGTTGCGTTCCGATTCCGCAAGGGCGCGCTTGATCCCCATGACCGCGATCGGCGGCGCGCTGGCGATCGTGCGCGCGAGCTTCTCCGTCTCTTCCGCCAGCGCCTCCGCGGCGACGACGCGGTCGAGCATCCCGATGCGCAGCGCTTCCGCCGCGTCGACCATCCGGCCGGAGGTCAACAGCTCCAGCGCCACCCCTTTGCCCACCAGCCGCGGGAGGAAAAACGTTCCGCCCCAATCGGGATGGATGCCGATCTTCACGAACGTCTGGCCGAGCTTCGCCGTCTCCGAGGCGATGCGGTAATCGCACGCCAGCGCGAGATTGCAGCCCGCTCCCGCCGCGACGCCGTTCACCGAGGCGATGACCGGCTTCGGCATGGTCGCGATCTGGAGAACGATGTCGCGCCCCGCATCGAGCAGCTTCCGGAACGACTCCACATCGCCCTTCTTCTGCAGCCCCGACATGTACTCCACGTCGCCCCCCGCGCAGAAGGCCCGCCCCGCGCCGGTCAGCACCACCACCCGGCAGCCCGCGTCGTTTTGCGCCTCACGTAAGGCGGCCAGCAGATCCTCCCGCATCGTCCCGCTGAAGGCGTTCAGCTTGTCGGGGCGATTGAGGGTGAGGGTGGTGACGGCGTCGCGACTGGTTACGGCGATCATGGCGGCCGAGTTTAGTGCGGAACGAACGATGAACGATGAGAGATGAGCGATGAACGATGAGAGATGAGAGATGAGAGATGAGCGATGAGCGATGAGAGATGAGCGATGAACGTCGCGGACGCGCGAGCGGTTCATCGCTCATCGCTCATCGTTCATCGTTCCAGCTCACCGCCTGTTCTTATCGACGATGGCCACGATGATCAGCACGAACGCCACCAGCCGGATCAGGTAAATGTCCGGCCGATCCTCCGCGTAGTCATTCGTCACCGCCAGCACCAGCCGCTGCACCGCGAGCATGCCGAACGCCGCGGCGAACATGGCGAAGAGGCGATCGTGCGAGCGGGCCCAGAACTTCAGAAAGAAAAGGCCGGCCACGAGATAGCCGCCGAGGAGCAGGCCGGCCAGGATCTGCTTCACTGCGCGGTCTCCCACACCAGGCCGTAGATCAGGAGCCCGACGCCGATCACCGCCGGCACGGTGCGCCACATCGAGAGATCCAGTTCGGGAACCACGCGCAGATCGACGATCAGCAGGATGTTGTTCAGGCAGAGGCCGACGAAACAGAGGCCGCTCCAGAAGAGCAGTCGCACGCGTGACTTCGAGTAACCGCGCAGCAGCAGCCCCGCGCAGATGGCGCTGGTGATCGCGCAGAGGATGAAGATCACGTTCGCGAGCATCGACTCTCCTTCACTTCTTCAGCCGGAACGCGTCGGCGAACGTCCGCAACGGATCGCGTCCGGCCCCCTCAACGATGTCCGCCAGCGCCTCACGGCGCCCGCTCCATACGTCCGCCAGCTCATTCACCAGCAGGTCGTCGTCAGGATTGACGGCGTACCGGTACCGCGGCACGCCCGATCCTTCGAACACCAGCACGCCGTTGGAAGCGAGCAGGAACAGCCGCATCGCGGTCGATTCCGGCGGCGTGCCGAGGGCGGCCGTCACTTCCGGTGCCGTCCAGCCACGCGCGACGTCGCTCCTGAGCAGGAGAACGATCTCGATCTGCTCACTCGACGGGAGTCTCTCCCGGATGAACTTTTCGAGCTGTGCGGATACGCCGGACGCCACTGGTCGCAAGCGAGATGCAAAGATGGTTCCTCGGGCTCCTCGGAGTTCCTCGGAGTTCCTCGGCAGAGGCCGCCGTGCATCCTAGGAACTCCGAGGAACTCCGAGGAACCGCTTCGTGTTCTCAACGGCATGACCCGAACCTCCACGCAGTCCTCTCTCGGAGAGGTGCTGTCGCGCCGCACCGTCGAAGGGGAGCTGTACGAAAAACTCGAGAAGAATGCCGTGCGCTGCTTTGCGTGCGGCCACCGCTGCAAGATCCTGGACGGCCTCAAGGGGATCTGTAAAGTCCGCTACAACGAAGGGGGGACGCTGAAGGTGCCGCGCGGCTACGTCGCGGCGCTGCAGGTCGACCCGATCGAGAAGAAGCCGTTCTTCCACGCCTACCCGGGGGCGCTGGCGCTCTCGTTCGGCATGCTCGGCTGTGACTATCACTGCGGCTACTGCCAGAACTGGGTGACCTCGCAGGCGCTGCGCGATCCATTGGCGGTCGCGCCGCCGCAGGACGTCGAGCCGGCGGAACTGGTGCGGCTGGCGAAAAAGCACGGCGCGAAGGTGATCACCTCCACCTACAACGAGCCGCTCATCACCAGCGAATGGGCGGTCGAGGTCTTCCGCGAAGCGAAGGCGGCCGGGCTGATCTGCTCGTACGTCTCGAACGGCAACGGCACGCCGGAAGTGCTCGATTACATCGCGCCGTACCTCAGCATGTACAAGGTCGACCTCAAAGGGTTCGACGACCGCCATTACCGCGACCTCGGCGGCGTGCTGCAGCCGGTGCTCGATACGATCCGTGGCCTCAAGCAGCGGAAGATCTGGCTGGAGATCGTCACGCTGGTCGTGCCCGGCTTCAACGACTCGGACGACGAGCTGACGAAGCTCGCCGAGTTCATCGCCGGCGTCGACGCCGATATCCCGTGGCACATCACCGCGTACCACGAGGATTACAAGATGGACAATCCGTCCACCACCAGCGCGCACCTCCTCCGCGCGTACGAGATCGGCAAGCGCGCCGGCCTGCGCTACATCTATCCGGGCAACCTGCCGGGAGCGGTCGGCGATCGCGAGGGGACGCATTGCCCAAAGTGCGACGCGCTGGTGATCGGACGGACCGGCTTCCGCGTGACCTCGTACCGGCTGGCCGATGGAAAGTGCCCGGATTGCGCGACCGAGATCCCCGGCCTCTGGGGTGACGATGCGCAGGCCGGCCGGAGCGGGATCCCGCGCCCGGTCTTTCTAGCCTGAGCAGAACGCAGGCACTGCGCCCATGGATCAGGGGACGACGGGGGGCCTCCGGCGGCCGGGGCCATTGGCCCCGGACCCCATTGGTTGGCCTAGGAGTCTGCGCGGCAGAACGCTTTTCGAAAATGGCGCTACTCAGGCGTTTCCGCTCACGTGCAATTGCCTGCGAGCGTCTTCACGCGACAATCGGAGCTGTCCGCGAAGGAAACCCCTCGATCGAAAAAATCGAGCCTCATATCGAATCGTAGCGCGTCGAAATTTTCTGGCGCGCAGACTCCTAGCCTCCGCGACACGCTGTCGCGAGATACGAGTATGTGTCGCGGAGGCTAGGCCAACCAACGGGTCCGGGCCCGTGGCCCGGCCGCCGGAGGCCCCCCGTCGTCTCCTCAGCTGGTGGTGATAGGCTCCGTGCGCTGATGGATTCCGAGTTCGTCGAAGTCACGACCGCCGGCGCGCTTCCGGTTGGCCGCATCAAAGCGTTCACGGTCGGCGAGACGACCATCGCCCTCTGCCATACGGCGTCCGGTTTTTTCGCCACCGACAACACCTGTCCGCATCGCGGCGGCCCGCTTGCAGAGGGAGACCTGCTGGGGGGCGAAATCGTCTGCCCGTGGCACCTCTGGGGGTTCGACGTCGCGACCGGTCTTTGCAATGGAAACCCCGACATCGCGATCGCCACCCATGAAGTGCGCGTCGAAGGGGATCGAGTTCTGGTGAAGCTGCGATGAATCCGAAGCCGTTACGTCACGTCGATCTTTACAGCAGCGCCGGCCGGCTGGAGGCGCTCTATCGAGAGCTGCAGGATCCGGCCGGCGTGGCCGTGATCTGCCATCCGCTGCCGACCGGCGGCGGGACGCTGCACAACAAAGTGGTCTTCCGCGCCGCGCGCGGGCTCGAGAACGCGAACGTGGCCACGCTCCGCTTCAACTTCCGCGGTGTCGGCACCAGCGGCGGCCAGTTCGACAACGGCGAGGGGGAGCAGGACGACGTCGCCGCGGCCATCCGGTGGGCGCGCAAGAAGCACCCCGGCAAGAAGCTCTTCGTCGGCGGCTTCTCGTTCGGCTCGTGGGTGGCCAGCCGCGTCGCCTGCGAGCTGATGGAGATCGACGCGATCTTCCTCATCGGCACGCCGGTCAACAAATACGACTTTTCCTATCTGCGCGCCTGCGAGAAGCCGATGCTCTTCATCCACGGCACGCAGGACGAGCACGGCGAGATCGGCAAGGTCGAAAAGCTCGCCCAGGGCGTGCGCAACGCCGAGAGCGTCACCGTCACCGGCGCCGATCACTTCTTCACCAGGCAGCTCGAAGCGGTCGAAGAAACGATGCGCACCTGGGCGGAAGAGCTGCTGGCCACGTAACAAGGTTGTGAACGGGTTGCTTTTTATGCTGTAAGACCATAAATTACGTTCATGGCCTCGGGTGCTCCGGCGTTCCTCCTTGCCGAACCCCCTCTTCCTGTTGGCGCTTCCGCGCCGGGGCAACCGGGCTTCTCCTAAACGTTGCGACGGCCGGCGAAAGCCGGCCGTTGTCTTTGCAGTTCAACGTTCGGCGAAAGCGGGCCGTTGGCTTTTCAGAAACCTGAGCCCGAGGGTGGTCCGCGTGCCGTGCCACGTGAAGAGGTGCCCCGGAAACGGTCCGATCACCCGCGCGAAGCCGATCTCCCGCGCGTCCTCCTCGGTGAAGAGATACGGCTCGTCCGGCAGAAAGAGGATGTCGGGCCGCAGCGCGGCGACTTCTTCGAGGGCCATGGCCGGATAGCGCTCCCGCTCCGCGAGCACGTTCCGTCCGCCGCACGCGCTCACGAGCGAGGAGACGTACGTGTCGCCGCCGCACCACATCCACGGCTTCTTCCAGATCGGGCAGGCGAAGGTGAACGTTTCCTGCGGGGCGCCGGCGATCTCGTCGCGCAGCTCGTCGGCGAGGATCTTCGCCTGCGACTGGCGATGATGCAGCGCGCCGAGCTGCTCGATCATCGCCACCACATCGAGCACCCTCTTCGGCTCCGTCACGAACACGGGCGCGAAGGTCTCTATGGCCTCGGCGTGTTTGCGCAGGTTCTCCTCGAGGTTCATGTGCACGAGCGCCGGCGCCAGCGCACGGATCTCCTCGACGCGCGGGTTCTTCGTGCCGCCGACGCGCGGCAACGTCAGGTTCTCCGGAAAGATGCAGTAGTCGGTGATCGCCACCACGTCCTCGCCCGCGCCGAGGTCGAAGAGCGTCTCGGTCAGCGAGGGGACGAGGGAGACGACGCGCGGCGGCGGCCCATCGAAGGCGAACTGTTTTCCGCGAACGTCGCGAATCACCATTCCATGTATTGTAGGGATCACCGATGCAAATTTTCGAAACGCCGGATCCCGCCGCGGATGCGGTGGCGATCGACACCGCGCTTTTTCAGTCTGCGTCGTCGTACTTCGCGAGGGCGAACGATCTCGCCGATCCTGACGCGCGCGCATGCTTCGCCGCTGTGGCCTCGCCGTTCTGCAACGGCGCGGCTCTCATCGTACCGGTACTCTCAGTCTCGGCGCGCGGTGCAAACGAGCCGGAGATGATGGTGTGGTGGCCTGGGCACAAGCGGCATGTCGGAGGTCTCGATGCTGTAGGAGCGCTTACTCCTGCGCTCTATGACGCTTTCGTGATAACGGTCGAGGAGCAGCCTGAGAAGGTGACAAAGTGGCTGAAATTTCAGTTCGCGGCCGATCTCGTCGATCAGAACTTCTCGGACCAAGAGCGGGAAGACTACAACCGTGACCTGCCGGAGGCGAAGCGGCTCATCCTTGAGCAGAAGCTGCCGTACTTCACTCGCGAGATTCAAAAGGGACTTCCCCCAAAGATCGTTGGCCAACGACATGGGTGGAGCGCCGCAGATCATGTGGAGCTGGCCGTCGGTTTCGCCCTCAGCTTCTTCATTCGCGGCTGGCTTTACGGCTTTGCGCTCGATCAGCACTGGCTTCGTCCGCGCTACCGCCACCTGTGGTTTCGCGAAAACGCTTTCCTCGCCAATCCGGTCGACAGCGTCGCGCGGGCACTTGATTATCGGCGGGCGTGGTATCCGTGGGGGGAGATCCTCACGCACTTATTCCGTGACGATCCTGATCCCGTGAAGGTGAAGGACGTTCTGATCGGCCTTCGCGAGCAGTCGGGCCGTTTTCGTATTGATTTCGAGGAAGCGGTAGCCGCCGACCATCGTTCGCCTGTCAGCGGCGACGCGGTGAGCGAACGGGAACGCGTGGTAATCGAGACGTTGGAACGGTTGAACGTCTTCCCCGAATTGCGGGATCCGGCACGTCTCGCCAGCGCGCTCGGTATTCTGCGGCAGCTGATTGCGTTCTTGATCGAGATGACCCAAGCCGCCCCAGCGGGAACGGGCGGGGTGGCGATCGAACAGATCGCCGCGTTACTTCCGGCACATTGGACGAGTCGGACGGTTCATGCCACGACGAAACAATTCTTTCGCGATACCTATTGGCAGATGTACCGCGGCACGAACCTTCGCCAGTTGCTTCGTTGGTCTGACCGCGATCTCACCTAGAAAATTACATGTTCTTGCGGTACTTCGGATCGAGCGCGTCGATCAATCCGTCGCCGAGAAAGTTCAGCCCCATCACTGCCAGCATGATCGCCGCGCCGGGGAAGATGGCCAGGTGATTGGCGAGGCCGAGGTAACGGCGGCCGGAGGTGAGCATCGCTCCCCAGGAAGGCGTCGGCGGCTGCACTCCGAGTCCGAGAAACGACAGCGCTGCCTCGGCCAGGATCGCGCCGGCCAGGCCGAGCGTGGCCATGACGATGACCGGGTTCATGACGTTCGGCAGGACGTGCAGGACGATCACGCGCGGCGACTTTGCCCCCATCGCTTTCGCGGCCGTGACGTACTCCATCTCGCGCACTTTGAGCACCTGGCCGCGCACGAGGCGGGCGTAACCGACCCAGCCGATCGTGGCCAGGGCCAGGATGACGTTGTTGAGACTCGGTCCCATGACCGCCACGAGGGCGATGGCCAGCAGGATGCCCGGGAAGGCCAGCAGGATGTCGCAGAGCCGCATCACCAGCGTGTCGATCATCCCGCCGAAGTAGCCGGAGATGGCGCCGAGCGTGACGCCGATCAGCGACGCGAGCAGGACCACCGAAAAGCCGACCCGCAGCGAGACGCGCGCGCCGAAGACGATCCGCGACCAGACGTCGCGGCCGAGGTCGTCCAGGCCGAGCGGATGCTCGTTCGACGGTTTCTCGAGACGGCGTGACGTGTCCTGCACGTTCGGATCGTGCGACGCCAGCAGCGGCGCGGCGAGCGCCACGACCACCAGCGCCACCGTGAGCAGCAGCCCGGCGGTGAAAGCGAAGTTGCGGATGAGGCGTTTGAATTTCATCTCTCACACACCCCGAGCGGAGTCGAGGGGTCAATCAAGGCGCGGCGATGCAGAAGCCACGTGCAGTGCGCATGGCGCATCCGGCGCCGCGCCTTGGTTGATGCTTCGGCTTCGCTCAGCATTCGTGGGGGCATCATTCCAGCTTGATCCGCGGATCGACGACCCCGTAGAGGAGGTCGCTGATGAAGTTCACGCCGATGTAAGTCAGCGCGATGACGAGAATCGAGGCCTGCACCTGCGGGTAGTCGCGCGTGGTGATCGACTGGATCAGCAGGCGCCCGAGGCCGGGCCAGGAGAAGATCTGCTCGGTGATGATCGCGCCGGTCAGGAGAGACCCGAACTGCAGCGCGAGAATGGTGATGACCGGGATCAGCGCGTTCTTGAGCGCGTGGCGGAAGATCGCCTTGGCGCGGGTGACGCCTTTCGCGATTGCGGTCGTGACGTAGAGCTGCCCCAGCTCGTCGGCGAGGCTGACCCGGATCATGCGCGTGAGGATCGCGGAGAGCGCGAGGCCCATGGTCACCGACGGAAGCACCAGCGACTTCAGCCCCTCCTCCCGTCCGGAGACGGGAAACCAGGGGTGATTGATGGCGAAGGCGATGATCAGCAGCGGGCCAAACCAGAAGCTCGGCATCGAGACGCCGATCAGCGCGAAGAAGCGGGCCACGTTGTCGATCCAGGAGTTTCGATAAATGGCCGAGGTGATGCCTAGAGGGATGGCCACCAGCAGCGCGACGAACATTGAACCGATCGCGAGCTGGATCGTGGCGGGATAACGCGCGGCGATCTCCTTCGCCACACTCTCGTTCGTTCGGAACGACACCCCCAGGTCGCCTTTGGCCAGGTTGGTGATGTAGGTGACGTATTGCTTCCAGAGCGGCTGATCGAGTCCCAGCGCCTTGCGCACCGCCACGACGTCTTCGGGCCGCGCCCCCTCGCCGGCGATCTGCATCGCCGGGTCGCCCGGGATGAGATGAATCAGCGAGAAGATGAGCGTGATGATCCCGAGCGTAATCGGAATCATCTGCAGGAGTCTCCGGATGATGTATTGCGTCATCGGCTCAGCTCCCTGCGGACTGCAACAACCTCGCCGTGTCTCCCGGCGGTCGTCACCCTGAGCGAAGCCGAAGGGTCAACCAAGGCGCGGCGGTGCCGCCGTTTCACCCTGAGCGAAGCCGAAGGGTCCACCAAGGCGCGGCGTGGGATGTGCCACGGGCGGTGCGCATGGCGCATCCGGCGCCGCGCCTTGGTTGATGCTTCGGCTTCGCTCAGCATGCGGGGGAGGCCTCCTGCTTCCCGGTGATGTTCCACCCGCGGATCTTCGCCACCGGGGCGAGCGTCCCGCCGAACATGTTGTACCAGGTGCCGACGCTCCTTCGCTCCGCCGAGAGCATCTCGATGTTCGAGAACGCTTCGGTCATCGATTGGGTCCAGCGCAGGTTCGGTAATCGCGCGGCAATTTTTCCGTCGCGGATGAGGAAGGTCCCGTCGCGCGTGGTGCCGGTCATGAGCGCGGTCTTCGGCTCGAGCAGTCCGTTCACGTAGTTGAAGCGGGTCACCCAGATGCCGAGCTTCGTCGAGCGGATCATCTCCTCGCGCGTGGCGTCGCCGCCGGCCATGGAGAGATGAAAGGCCGAGCCGTGCTCGGGCGAGCCGAGCTGCCAGGCGTTCCCGGTTGGTTCGAGCCCGAGCCGGTCCGCCCACGCTTTGTCGAGCACCGGCGTGCGGATGACGCCGTTCTCCACGAGCGCCACGCGCCGCTTCGGCAGCCCCTCCATATCGAATGGGAAGGGGAGGAAGCCGGCATCGACCGCGTCGTCGGCCAGGGTGACGTTCTCGCCGAGGACTTTTTTCCCCAGGTTGCCGACGAAGAAGGATGAGCCGTCCTCGTACGACTGCCCGGTGAAGGCGATCATGTTCAGCCAGTCGAAGACCTCCGCGAGCGCGGGCGGCTCGAGGATGACGTCGTACGCGCCGGGCGCGAGGTCTTCCGTCGTCCCGCGCAGGAGGGTCGCTTTCGCGGTCGCTTCCTCGCCGAGAGCGGTGATGTCCATGCGCGAGGCGTGGCGCTCGCGGCGGGTGGCGTAGCCGGACGTCCCCTCGGCGAGCGCGATCACTGTCGCGTCGGCGAAGGTCATCCGCGCGAAGCGATGCACGCCGTGTGTGTTGCGCGTGGCCACGGATGCCCAGCCGCTGGCATACGCGCCGGCGAACTCGACGCCGGCGTCGCGCCCGCGCTCGAACATCGCCCGCAGCTCCCGCGCCTTGGTCTCCGGCGACAGCTCCGCCGTCGCTTCGTCGAACGTCTCGACGTGCGGCAGCGGCTGGCCGTCGCGATAGAGCCCGGAGAAGTTCTGCAACCGATGCGCGTGGCGGGCTGCTTCATGCGCCAGCTCCGCCGTGCGCGCGAGCTCGTCCGGCTCGAACACCGTGGTCGAAGCGACGCCCATCGCGTCATCGACGACCACCCGCAACGTCAGCGCCGCCGACTCCTCCGACATGTTCTGGTGCAGCTGCGAGTTCGCGAAACGGGAGATGTTCTGATCGACGAAGACGAACGACGCATCGGCCACGGGGGTGTTCGCCGCGCTCAGCGCGCGGTCGAGGATGTCGTGGATGTCGCGTTCGTCTCTCATTGCGTTTTCAGCTGCTCAGCTGCTCAGCGATTCAGCCGTTCAGGAGGATGTCCGCCGCGTTCGCCGCCTGAACAGCTGTGCAGCTGAACCGCTGTGCGGCTCCCTGGTCTCATCCCATCTCCACATTGCGGAACCGCGCCGCGGGCGCGCCGTGCGCCACGCGCATGGTCTGCATCGGATCGCCCTTGCCGCAGTTCGGCAGTCCCCAGACCTGCCAGCTGCTGCGATCGCCGACCGCGTCGCACGAGCGCCAGAAATCGGGCGTGTTCCCGGTGTAGAGCGGATTGCGCAGCATGCGGCCGAGCTTCCCGTTCTCGATCTCGTACGCCACCTCGCAGCCGAACTGAAAGTTCAGCCGGAGGTCGTCGATCGACCACGACTTGTTCGTCTCGACGAAGATGCCGCGCCTGGTGTCCGAGATGATCTCTTCGAGCGGGGTCGTGCCCGGCTCGAGGTTGATGTTGGTCATGCGGATGATCGGGATGCGCGCGGCGGTCTCGGCGCGAACGGTGCCGTTCGAGCGGCGGCCGAGGCTCGGCGCGGTGTCGCGGCCGGTCAGGTAACCGACGAACATCCCGTTCTCGACGAGGTGAAAGCGCTGCGCCGGCACGCCGTCGTCGTCGAAGCCGAACGAGCCGAGCGCGCCGGGGATCGTGGCGTCGGCGACGATGTTCACCAGGTCCGAGCCGTAGCGGAAGTTGCCGAGCATCGACGGCTGCAGGAACGAGCCGCCCGCCAGCGAGATCTCCAGACCCATGGCCCGGTCGAGCTCCGTCGGATGGCCGCACGACTCGTGGACCTGCAACGCGAGCTGCGCCGAGCCGACGATCAGGTCGAAGCGGCCGGCCGGTGCCTTCGGCGCTTCGAGCAGCGCCAGCGCTTCATCGCGGATGGCTAGCGCGCGCCGCGGCATCTCGAGCCCTTCGATGAACTCCCATCCGAGGGCCTGGTAATCGCCGCCGAATGGATTGGGGTAGGTGCGCCGCTGGAACTCCCCGCCGTCGATCGCCACCGCCTCGATGCCGCCGCCCATCTGGGTGGTGGTCTGTTCGAGGAAGCTGCCGACGGTCGAGGCGAACACTTTTTCCTGCCGGTAGCAGGAGATCTCGCCCGAGACCTGGTGGATGCGCCGGTCGCCGCGCATCGGCTCCGTCGCGCCGAGGAGGTGCTCGATCTTCTTCTCGATCGGCACCGACCACGGATCGATGGCGTACTCCGAGGCCCAGCCGCCGACGTGTGGCTCGATGTCGGAAAGAATCACGTCCTGCGTCGAGGCGAGGTTGCTCGCCGCCGCCACTTCCAGCGCCCGTTTCGCCGCCCGCCGGATCGAGGCCTCGGAGACATCGCTCGACGCCGCGAACCCCCAGCCGTTCCCCACCAGCACCCGCACCCCCACGGCGCGATCGACGGTCGAGTCGAGATGATCGACCTCGCCGTTGCGCACCTTGACGTGCTGCTGGTGCGTCGCCGTGTAGCGGATATCCGCGTACCGAAGCGACGGATTGGCGAGCGACGCCAGGACGTCCTCGAGTTGCACGCGGCTCGGCTTCATACGACGGGGCGGGATTCTACAGGGAAACGAGGGGAGGGCCGGAAGCCCACACCACAGCAGGCGAACGTAGAATGGAGCGCATGGGTATCGACGAGATCATTGGCGCGCAGCGCGAGGAGATCCTCCGGATCGCGCATCGGCACGGAGTGCAGACGATCCGCGTCTTCGGGTCGGTCGCACGCGGTGACGCCGGTCCGGAATCCGACATCGACTTTTTGATCGACGCCGGCCAGGACGTTCCGCCGTGGTTCCCGGGCGGCCTCATCGCCGATCTCGAGGATCTCCTCGGGCGCCACGTCGATGTCGTCGAGCAGATCGCGCTGCGCCCGCGTATCCGCGAGCATGTGCTGGCGGAGGCGGTCCCGCTGTGACCGCGATCCACGGGCCGTTGGTGTGGTGGGCTTCCAGCCCCGTTCCTTCGTAACAGGGTTGGCGCTGAAAGCCCACACCACACGGTAGACTCTCCCCCGATGCGCAAACGGGCCCTCCTTCTCCTCCTCTCCCTTTTCCTCGCCACCACCGCCCTCGCCCAGTGGACCACCGTCAGCGACGGCGTTGCCTATCAGCGTTTCGTGCGCGGGACGATGGACGCGCACGTGGTGCGCGTGGAGGTCCGCAATCCGAAGCTGCGGCTGCTGGCGAGCCGGGAGAGCGATCGCGGGCTGACGGTCACCGAGTTCGCGAAAAAGAACGATGCGATCGTGGCGATCAACGGCGACTACTTTGACAAGGCCATGCACACGATCGGGCTGGCCATGGGGCCGTGCGGGGTGACCGATAAGCCGCAGGAGGCGATCCGCCGGCAGGCTGTGGTGGCGGTCGGAAAGCGGCGCGCGACGATTTACGAGCCGCGCACGCCCCCCACGCGCAAGCCGCGCCGCTGGATGAACGGCGCGGTGTCGGGATGGCCGATGCTGGTGAAGGAGTGCCGCGCGCTGACGGCGAAGGAGCTGCCGGGCAGCGATCACTTCACCCGCGCGCCGCATCCGCGCACCGCGGTCGGGATGTCGCGTGACGGCCGGACCATGTATCTCGTGGTCAGCGATGGACGTCGCGAGGGCGTTCCGGGGCTGACCCTCGCCGAGCTCGGTGCGTTCCTGCACGACGAGCTGGGAGTCTGCGTGGCGGTGAACCTCGACGGCGGCGGGTCGAGCGCGATGTGGGTGCGCGACCGGATCGTCAACAAACCGAGCGATCCCGCCGAGCGCAACGTGGCCAATCACCTCGCGGTCGTGGCCCCCGCCGACTTCCCGAAATGTCCTCGGAATTGAGATTGCAGAGGTTGGTCGTATGAAAGTACTGGTCACCGGTGGCGCGGGGTTCATTGCCTCGCATGTAGTGGATGCGTACGTGGAGCGCGGTCATGACGTGACGGTGGTCGATGACCTCTCCAGCGGGCGCCGCGAAAACGTGAACCCGAAGGCGGAGCTGATCGTCGCCGACCTGCGCGATCCGAAGACCAGCGAGGAGCTGCGCGGCCGCGGCTTCGAGCTGCTCAATCATCACGCCGCGCAGATCGACGTGCGCGTCTCGGTGGCCGATCCGGCGGCCGACGCGGAGCTGAACATCGTCGCCGCGCTGCGGCTCTTCCAGAAGCTGATCGACGCCGGGCTGAAGAAGATCGTCTTCGCCTCTTCCGGCGGCGCGGCCTACGGCGAGCCGCTCTTCGCGCCGCAGACCGAGGAGCATCCGATCGCCGCGATCTCCCCGTATGGCTGCGCGAAGGTGGCCATCGATCAATATCTCTACTACTACCGCGCGGTGCACGGCATCAAAGCGGTCTCGCTGCGCTACGGCAACGTCTACGGTCCGCGCCAGCGCAAGGACGGCGAGGCCGGCGTCGTGGCGATCTTCGGCGGCGCGCTGCTCGAAGGGAAGCAGGCCCGGATCAACGGCACCGGCGACCAGACCCGCGACTACGTCTTCGTCGAGGACGTCGTCCGCGCGAACATGGCCGCCTCCGAGCTCGGCCTCGACGGCATCTTTAACGTCGGCACCGGAATCGAAACCTCGGTCAACGAGCTCTACGCGGAGCTCTGCAACGCCCTCGGCATCAAGCCGAACGCGGAGCACGGCCCAGCCAAAGCGGGCGAGCAGATGCGGAGTGTGCTCGACGGAACGAAGCTGCGCAGCGCGGCGAAACTCCCGGAGCCGGTGCGCATGGCCGAAGGGTTGAAGCGCACGGCTGACTGGCTGCGGCAAATGTACGCGTCGTAATCGACAAGGTTACGACCAGAGGCCTCCGGCGGCCGGGGCCACCGGCCCCGAACCCCGTTGGTTGGTCTAGCCTCCGCGGACACATCCTCGTATCTCGCGACAGAGTGTCGCGGAGGCTAGGCCAACCATCGGGTCCGGGCCCGCGGCCCGGCCGCCGGAGGCCCCCAGATCGTACTCTGTCGATTACCGTACCGACAGCGCGTCCACGCACACCATCCCGTTGCCCGCCACCTCCGCCTCCGGATAGCCGATCACCACCTGACTGACCACCTGGTTCGGATCGGCGTTGTCGAGCGAGACCGTCTGCCCGTTGGCGAGCGTCAGTGTGATCGCGCCGGGGGAGCGCCAGACCAGGTCGACCTGCTGGAAGCCGTCGGGCAGCGGGAGCCAGGTGCTGGCGGAGAAGTTGTTCGCGGAGTCGCGGCGGGCGATGCGGATCAGCCGCTGGCCGTTCTGCACGTCGAGCTCGAGCCAGACCGGCTGCGCGAAAACGGTGGAGGTGCGGTGCCGGAGGGCGACGATCATCGTGCCGAACTCGGTCCGTTTCACGAACTGATCGGCCTTGATCTGCAGGCGCACCGACGCTTCCTTGCGCAGGACACCGTTCGGCGAGAAGTTGCGGGAGATGGAGATCAACTGCGCGCCGGAGAGCTCGAGACCGGCCGGACCTTCGGAGGCGCAGCGGGCGCTGAGCGTGCCGCGCGCGTCGGTCCCCTCCCATCCGGTGAGCTTCGGGCAGTTGAACGTCTCCTGCGTCAGCACGCTCGCGGCGACGGCGTCGTACGGCAGCGGGCCGCTGACGAAGCGTTCGAGGACATTGCGGGTCATGGTCTGGACGATGGAGTTGCCGGCCAGACCGTAGACCCATCCCTGCGTGGCGGCGTTGAAGACCGCGCCGCCGAACTGGTTGGTGTAGATGCCGAGGGTGCCGTAGCCGTCGGTGCCAGGCGTGGTGGCGAGGATGTGGAAGTTGGACGGCGTGCCGGCGGAGGGATCGGGACCGGCCACCTGGCCGCTGGTGTCGCACTGGAAGAGCGCGCCGTCGACCTCCAGGCCCACCGTCTCTTTCCCGAACTCGGTGCCGCGGGAGACGCTGGTGTTGGCGTAGATCCAGTGGGCGGGATCGGTGACGCTCCAGCCGGTGCGCTGTTCGAGCGGCAGCATCTCGAACGTCACCTCGTCGATGATGTTTGCGTAGCCGCCGTGCCGGAATGACGCGCCGAAGAGAAAGTCCTCCGGGTTGTTGACCGGATCGCCCCAGAAGTGGGTGGTGGTCAGGACCGGATTGGCGTTGCGGAGCGGATCGAAGGCCGCTTCCTGCTTGTAGCCGACCAGGGTCCGCTCGGCCGCATTGAGGCGCACCTGCCACCACATGGTGTTGCCGCCGAAGACGGCGATGTGGCCGCCGCTTCTCGAGAACTGCTCGACGTGGGCCCGTGCGGTGGCGGTCCAGTACTCGGAGTGGCCCACCAGGACGAGCACGCGGTAGTTGTTGAGGAGGGTCGGATCCTCGAGATCGGAATCAGTGGCGACTTCGAAGGCCCGTCCTTCGCGCTGCATCCAGTTGACGAAGTGGCTCTCCCAGATCGGGTAGCGCCCCAGGCCGGCGTTCGTGTCGTAGGGGCGATCGAAGGAGACGTTCGAGCCGCGCTTGCCGTTCGCGTCGAAGTAGAGGCTCTCGCCGCCGAAGCGGTTGTAGGCCTGGTAGGTGTGCGTCGCGGCGATGACCAGGATCGGCGAGGTCCGTCCCGGCTGCGCCGCGCGCACGACGAAGAAGACGTTGCGCGTGCCGCCAGCGGTGGGGAACGACGCCGCGTAGTAGCCGCTCGGCCAGTCGCCGGGGATGCGGATGGTGGTGGTCGCGTTCCAGTCGCAGCCGATGCGCCAGCGGCCGGAGCAGTTCTGCGGCGCGCTGGTCAGGTTGCTGACCGTGTGCAGCACGACGTCGGGGCGGGCCAGGTTCACGAACGACAGCGTGAACGGGCTGACGCTCGTGGCGATGTGGAACGTCAGCACGTCGCCCTGCCGGACGCTGGTGGCGTTCGCGTAGCCGCCCTGGGTGTGCGCGGCGTTGAAGGGCGGTTCCGGATGCGGCGCGGCGCGGCGTTTTGCGGCGTGAGCGTCGAGCGCGAACGTGATGAGGACGCAGCAGAGCAACGGGCGGAACATGAAGGCTCCCTAACGAGGTGTCGGATGGGTGGTCGGGCGCGAGGTCCAGGCGGTGAGCTTGCGGCCGCGGAGAATCGTCAGGATCCCGAAGAAGGCCGCGGCGTTGACGAAGCAGAAGTAGTACGGAACGGTGAAGAACTTCTTCTTGCCGAGGGGATGACGGCGCAGCAGCGCGCCGGTGATCGCGAGGCCGTAGATCAGCAACTGCCCGGCCAGCGCGACGACGTAGATCGGATGCACGCGCAGCAGAAACAGGTTCGCTGCGAAGAGTGGGATCAGAAAGTAAGCGACGCAGTGGCGGATCAGCTTGTGCGACAGCAGCTCCACTGAATAGAAGCCGGAGGTGAAGAGCTTCGAGCCGAGGTTGAGCAGCGAGCGGACGGAGTGATTGGTGACGCGGATCTTCCGGCCGAACTCTTCCTCGGCCACTACCGTCGCGTTCTCCCACGCGGTCGCTTTCGGCTCGTAGAGCAGCCGGTAGCCCTGCAGCGGGATGCGCATCGAGATGGCCTGATCGTCCGACTGGGCCGGATCGGTGACCGGCACGTAGAGCGAGCGGCGGATCGCGTAGAGCAGGCCGTCGGCCGCGAAGACCGAGCCGATCATCGACTCCCGGATCTTCTGCCACTTGTCCCAGCGCGCGTACATCCCCTCGCCTTCGCCGGTCGAGTCGCCGCCGCGCGCCAGGTCGGTCTTGCGCGCGCCGCAGACGCCGCCCACTTTCGGGTCGGCGAACTTGCGGCCGATCAGGCGCAGGGTGTGGTGATCGAGCAGAAAGTCGGCGTCGGTGAACACGAGGATCTCGCCGGTCGCGCGGCGGACGCCCTCGTTGAGCGCATCCATCTTCCCGGGGCGCTCCATCACGATCAGCTTCACCCGCGGATCGCTGTAGCCGCGCACGATCTCGTCGGTGCGGTCGGTCGAGCCGTTGGAGACGATCAGCACCTCCAGAGCCTCCGGCGGATAGTCGAGCGACAGCGTGTTTTCGATCTTGGCGGCGATGTTCTTCTCTTCGTTGTAGGCCGCGATGACGAAGGTGGCCAGCGGCGCCACGTCCGCTTCGGCCACCGGCCGCGGGCGGACTTTCGAGAGGATCCAGAGCAGCGCCGGATAGCCGAAATAGATGTAGACCGTGACGGCCAGCGAGAACCAGAACACCACCAGCGCGATCGTGGCGATCATCGCTCCGGCTCCAGCCGTTCGAGGAGCTGCGTGACCGTACCGGCCAGGGTGAACTCGGCGCGGACCTTCTTCTGTCCTTCCACGCCCATGGCCCGCGCGCGGGCCGGGTCGTTCAGCAGCTCGCGCATCGCGCCGGCCAGCGCCACGGCGTTCCCCTGCTCGACGAGCAGGCCGTTGACGTTGTGCTCGATCAGCTCCGGGATGCCGGAGATCGAGGTGGAAATCACCGCGCGGCTGGAGGCCATCGCTTCCATCAGTGCCACGGGGATGCCTTCCATCTGCCCGTCGGAGGCGATGATGCTCGGCAGGACGAAGAGCGTCGCTTCGCCCATCATCCGCGCCACGTCGTCCTGCGACTTTGCGCCGACCAGGCGGAAGACGTCGCCGACGTTCTTTTCGGCGATGAGCTGCTCGAGCTCTCGGGTCATCGGGCCCGTGCCGACCACCTCGCACTGGAAGCGCAGCCCTTCGCCTTTCAACGTCCGGCAGGCCTCGATCAGCACCGGCAGCCCCTTGTACGGGCGATGCGCGGCGACGCAGAGGATCTTCGGGACGTCGGTCTTCGCGAAGGCGTGCCGCCGCGCGTTCTCCTCGTACATCTCCGGCTCGATGCCGACGTGGATGACGGTGATCTTGCCGCGGGTCTCGTTCGGGTAAAGCTTCTCGAGGAAGCGCTTGTTGTAGTCGGAGATCGAGCGGACGAAGCGCGTCTCGCGCAGCTTCCAGCGCAGCAGACTGCGGTCGAGCTGGATGTCGTGCGCGTGCACGGTGAAGCTGAAGGTGATGTCCGACAGCGTGGCGATGATCAGCGCCATGGTGGTGGGATGCGTCGCGAAATGGGCGTGGATGTGCGGCACCCCTTCGCGTGTGAGTTGTGCGGCCAGGAAGACCGATTTCGGGAAGACGGCCATCGTCCGCACGAACGTCGCCGGACGCAGCACCGTGCCGAAGAAGAGCTTCGCGAAGAGGCCGAGGTACCGCAGCGGCTGCTTCGCCAGTGCGCGCAGGTTCGCGGTCAAAATGGAGCCGGAAAGGTAACGCGTGTAGATGGCCCGATCGAGCCACGGCTTTGCCGCGTCGTGCAGCACCGGCGGGTTGTCCTTGAGCATCGGCACGAGCCGGACCGGCTGCCCCTGACGCTCGAGCTCGATCATTTCGCGGAGGATGAAGGTCTCGGTCACGGTCGGAAACCGCGACATGAGCACGGCCACGCTGCGTGGAGCGGGCTCAGAAAGTACAGCGTGAGCGGGTTGTGTGGTCATCGGTTGCAGCTGCTCAGCGACTCAGCCGTTCGGCTGCTCAGGCATCTACCTGTGGCGTACGGCCTGAACAGCTGAGTTGCTGGAAGATCGCTGAAGCGCTCTGGTGCCAAAGCAAAGCAACTGCCAGAGGACGGCAACGCCTTTGCAGTACGCCGCCGAGACAGCTTCAAAGTTCTTTTGAGCTCCGGGGGCCTTTCATGATCACGGTTTGCCGCACGATTGCGGGCATCATTTGTCTTCTTCTCCTCACCACTAATCTCTCGGCGCAGCGCCGCCGCGGCGTCGCCCATCCCACCGTTCCGACCAACGCCCTCTACACGCAGGGCGGCTATGCCGACCGCACCAGCGTCGTGCAGGGGGGGACGATCACGTTCCACATCGCCACCAGCCAGTCGCCGTTCAACCTGGAGATCGTCGATCTCCTCGACCGGGAGACCGTGCTGCTGTCGGTGCCGAACCGCACCTCGCGGGCCCAGGACTGCACCGGCCACTTTTCGATCGGCTGCCGCTGGGACGCCACCGCCACCGTGACCATCCCCGCGAACTGGAAGAGCGGCTACTACGCCGCGCGCTTCCCCACCGCCAGCGGCCGCCGCTACGCGCCGTTCGTCGTGCGCGCCGCGAACCCCGGCAACAGCGCGCCGCTGCTGGTCGTCTCCAGCACCAACACCTGGCAGGCCTACAACACCTACGGCGGCCGCGCCGCGCAGCAGTCGGACCTGCGCCCCTACGTGAAGGTGTCGTTCGATCGCCCTTACGCCACCAATGAAGGGCTCGGCCGCTTCGTCGACTGGGAAGACGATTTCGCCCTCTGGATGGCCACGCAGAACATCCCCTTCGAGGTGGCCACCGATCACGATCTGGACGATCCAACCCTCCTCTCGCGCTACTCCGCGGTCGTGCTGATCGCGCACTCGCAGTACTGGACCGGCGCCGCGCGCCGCAACCTGGAGACCTTCAGCCGCAACGGCGGCCACCTGGCCGTCCTCGGCGGCAATACCATGTGGTGGCAGGCGCGGCGCGAGGACAACGGCCGCTCGCTGGTCGCGGTCAAGGACTACACGCGCGACCCCGAGACGGTGAACTTCTTCGACCACCCGGTCTATAACCCTGAGAACCTGATCCTCGGCTCGTCGTTCCGTCACGGCGGCTTCGTCAATCGGGCCGGCGATCCCTCCACCTGGAGCGACGACCCGGAGACCTTCCGGCTCAAGCCGATCGGCGAGCGCACCGGCTTTACCGTGCTCGATCCGACCGCCTGGGTCTTCGCCGGAACGGGCGTGCGCGCGGGGCAGATGTTCGGCCACGCCGCGGCCGGTCTCGAGGTCGACGGTGTCGTGTTCAACTGCGACGCGAACGGCTTCCCCGGCGCGGTCGACGGCTCTGACGCCACGCCGCTCAACTACCACGTCCTCGCGTACGTCCCGGCCTCGCAGGGCTACGGCACGATCGGCTATTACACCAACAGCGCCGGCGGCACCGTCTTCAACGCCGGATCGCAGGGGTGGGTGAGCGCCCTCTTCACCGACCCGGTCGTGGCCGGGATCACCCGCAATGTGCTCGAGCGCTTCTCCATCGGCGGTCCGATGGTCTACGACCCGGTCAACACGACGATCCGTGCGCGCGAGCTGTTCAACTGCCCGCAGGTCTCCTCCAATGCCATTCCGTGGTGGGAAGGCTCCCTCGGCAGCGCCAAGCTCACCGCCCGCTGCGCGAACGAAGGGGCGGCCGGCCTCGAACTGAGCGGCCCCGCCGAGACCTCTCTGGTCCGCAACTTCGCCCCGACCCGCAACAATCTCGGCGCCGTGCAGGTCAGCTTCTCCGTCAACGCCGACGCCCTGCAGTCGCCCGATCTCCCGATCCCGCTCGTCACCCTGCGCGACCGCGCCAACGGCTCCTCGGAGCGCTTCGCCGAGGTCGAGTTGTACCGCCTCAACGGCGCGCCGGTCGTGCGCGCCAACGTCTACCGCAACGACGGCGCCCCCGTCGTGCGCGGCGACTGGATCCCGCTGCCGAGCGGCTGGCAGAACGTCCGCATGGTCTGGCGCTCCCCCGGCACGACGACCCTCCAGGTCGGCAACGGCGCCGTCCGCTCGATCGAGAACACGCGCGGTGGCCAGCAGGCCAATGAGCTGGTGCTGTACTACCCGTCGACGACCATCAGCGGATTCGTGTGCATGGATCGGATCGAGGTGGGAGCGCCGTAGAACAGTCAGCGATGAACGATTGAGCGATGAGCGATGAACCGGGACACGCGTTCATCGCTCATCTCTCATCGTTCATCGCTCGTTACGAGCTCCCGGTGTCCGTGTGCGCGGCATGCACCGGCTTCGACTCGGGCGAGCCCCACTGCCGCAGCCAGATCGAGAGGACCACGATGGCCAGCACGGCCAGGAACTCGCTCTGCCAGTTCTGGAACGACTCGTACCAGAACTGCGGCTCGGCCATGTACTCGAGGGTGGTCACGTTCTCGCCCGAGCCGTGCTCGCGTTCTTCCTCGTTGAACTTGCGCGCGCCGGCCGCGGCGTGGCCGACGAACGAGACCAGGAAGAGGGCCAGGAAGGCGAGGCTGAGTGAGTTCTTGTAGAGCGCGAGCTGCCACCCGCCGCGGCGCACCGGCGAAGGGGCGTCGGGCTTGTCGCGGTGCGTCTCCGGATCTTCCTCCACCTCGTCGCTGCCGTCGTGCTTCTTCGACTCCGACGAGCCTCGCTGGTAGAGGAACACCGTCAGGATGACGTAGAAGCCCATCTGCAGGAACTCGCTCTCCCAGTTCTCGAACACGGTCTCGCCGAACTCACTGGTGCGGAGAAACTCGCTGTACGTGACCTGCGGCTCGTCGTGCTGCCGCTGCTCGTCGTTGTACACCTTCCACCCGGTGTAACTGTGGCCGGCGAGGCACAACAGGAACAGCACGAAGATGACGATCGAGAGGTTGTTGTTCTTCCACACGCGCTGCCAGTCAGCAATCGCTGAGCCACGACGGCCTCGGGTTCGACAGCGAGGGGGCGATGACGCCACCGCTCCAAACAGCCGAGCTCAATCGGTCAAAACCCGTACGCTATCCCCAGCAGCAGGATCTGCGTGTCGAAATCCTCGCCGTTGTCGACCGAGATATCGTCGCGCAAAAAGTAGCCCATCCCCCGCAGACGGGGGGAGATGCTGTAGGAGGCGATCAGTTCCATCTGCAGATCGGTTTCGTCGCTGCCCTGGTCGAAGTCGCGGGTGATGTTGCGGAGGGTGGCGCTGAGGTAGAGGGGGTCGCGGGGGATCCACTCGACGCCGCCGTAGATGGCGCGCTGGCTGAAGTCGTCGTTGGTCTCGCTGAAGTTGCGCGCGCCGGCTTGTACGCCGGCCAGGGGGGTGATGCGCCAGCCGAAGCCCTGGTAGCGCGCCACGGCGCCGACCGCGCGGAAGTTGTTGTCGCGGCGTGGCTGGACGCCGTCGAAGCGCTGGCGCTCGATGTGACCGTCGGCGCCGAATTGCCAGGCGGGGGAGAACTGATAGGCGTAGCGGCCGGACAGCGCGGTGATGTCGGAGGTGCCGAACGTATTGCGCACCGGCGCCGAGGGGCGGTTGGCGGCGTGTTCGAGGTAGAAGTTGTAATCGTGGACGGGGGCGTTCTGGGCGATGCCGAGCCGCGCGCCGTAGGCGGTGTCGAGGTCGTCGTCGTTGTAGTGGACGAGGTGCGCGTGTCCGTACAGCTCGGCCGGTGACTGCGACCAGCGATAGGCGGTGCGCAGCTCGGTGCCGAGGGCGGTGGTGTCGCGCTCGCGCGCCGGGTCGCTCGACCAGAAGAAGTTGTCGAAGACGAAAAAGTTCAGGCGTACGTCGGAGCGCAGTGCCCCGGGCTCGCTCGTACCGACCGGCTGCGCGGCGAGCGGCAGCGCCAGCGCCAGCGCGAGGAATACCAACAGACGACGAAACATGGATTGACCCCCGTCAGGCGAGTTGAGCAAAAGGCAGGCCCGGGTGTTGGGTCCTCGGAGTTCCTCGGGTGGATGACGGCAAAAACTCCGAGGAGCTCCGAGGAACCGCCTCTTCACCCCACGATCTTTTTCGCGATCGTTTCCCACGAGTACGGTCCGCGTGCGTCCGCCTGCAGTCGCGCGCCGAGGCGTTCCGCAAAATCGTGGTCGTGGAGGACGCGCTGCAGCGCTTTGGCGAGCTCGCTGACGTTCTCCGGCGGAACGAGCAGCCCGGAGACCTCGTGCTCGACGACGTCCTGCATGGCGCCGATGGCGCTGGCGATGGTGGGGACGCCGAAGGTCTGGGCGACGTGGATGGCGCCGCTCTGGTAGATGTCGCGGTACGGGAAGACGATCACCGAGGCGAGCTCCATCCAGCCGGCCACGTCGCCGGAATCAATGTACTCGGGCACCCACGTGACCTTGTGCTCGATGCCGAGGCGGCGGGTCAGCTCCTGATGGGCGCGGACGTCGAAGTCGTGGAAGGGGAAGCCGGCCAGCACCACCCGCGCGTCGGGGACGTCGTGATGGATGCAGGCGAAGGCCTCGAGCAGAACGTCGGTGCCTTTGTAGCGGGAGAGCGTTCCGAAGAAGAGGATGACCCGTTCGTTCCCCGGCAGCTTGATTCGCTTGCGCAGCGCGGCGGCGTCGACGCCGGGGGAGCGGAGCTCGCGGAAGATCTCCTCGTTGCCGTGCACGATCACGCCGACTTTTTCGGGCGCGATGCCGAAGCTCTCCAGGAACTCCTTGCGGTTGCGGTCGAAGTGGACGAAGACGCGATCGAAGAGGCGGTAGATGCGGCGATAGAAGAAGCGCCGCCAGCCGGAACGGTCGAAGAGCCCTCCCGATTTGCCGCCGGCGGAGAAGGGGTGGACGTTGTGGCAGATGTCGACCAGCATCTTCGCGCGGCGCCGCAGCAGCCAGAGCGGCACGAGGTCGAACGGGAAGCGGATGTCGCCGAGGAGCACCATGTCGGGCTGCAACTGCCTGATGCGCTTGATCTGGCGCAGCCACTCCCCGTAGTAGCGGAAGGCGCGCGTGAAGCGGCGCAGCTTGCGGAAGGCGACCGCCCACGGCGTCATCGAGACGCGGCCGGGCGGCTTCGGATCCCACAGCTCGATCGAGGTCTCGACCGTGAACGGTTGCGACAGCTGCTCGAGCTCGTAGTCGCTCGAGGTGATGAGCGTGACGTTCGCGCCCAGCCGGGCCATGGCGCGGCAGAGCTGCCACGCGTAATGAATCATGCCGCCCTTACCGGCCGGCTCGAGATAGACGATTCTCACTGCGCCAATACCTCACGATAGACGGCGTCGAGCCGCCCGATCCAGGCCTCGGTGGAGAAGTTCTCCAGGGCCGTTTTCTCCGCCGCGACGCTCATCCGCTTGCGGGCGACGTCGTCGTTCATCAATGCATGGATCGCCATCGCGAGCTCGTTCGCGTCGCCCGCCGGAACGAGAGTCCCGGTGAACTCGCTGACGATCTCCGGAATCCCCCCTACGCGCGTCGCGACGACCGGCAATCCGGCGGCCATCGCTTCGAGCAGCACCGTCGGAAACGCGTCGTCGAGACTGGGATGGACGAAGAGATCGCAGCCGGCGAGGAGGGCATCGACGTCGCGCCGATAGCCGGCCCAGCGGATGCGATCGGCCACGCCGAGCTGCTCCGCGAGCGCGTTCCACTCCTCCCGCTTCGGTCCGTCGCCGACGATCAGAAAGTACGCATCGGGCACACGCTTCGCGGCCTCGAGCAGCACTTCGATTCCTTTCTTCGGACGGAGCACGGCGACGGTGACGGCGATCTTTGCGCCGTGCGGCAGCCGAAACTCGCGCTCCACCTGCGTACGCGTCGACGCACGATCGCGGCGGAAGCGATCGAGCTCGATGCCGTTGTGCACGACGCGCATCTTCGCTTCGTCGACGCCGCCGCGTGCGAGGTAGATGTCGCGCAGCGCGCCGGAGACGGAGATGACGCGGCTGGACCAGCGGTTCATGACGAAGCGCATCAGCCGGTCGCGCACCTCGGTCAGCACGCGATGGCGCAGCGAGTCGTGCAGCTCGCGCGTGGCTGACGGCGCCACGTGCAGCGAGGAGATCGACGGCACGCCGGTGTTGCGCGAGAGCACCGCGCTCCAGATCGAGGCGTACGGCAGATGCGCGTGCACGAGGTCGAACTTTTCGCTCTTCACGAGCGCCACCAGCCGGCGGAACGCGGCGCGGTCGCGCAGGTTGCGCGCGCCGAGGTTCACGATCGGGACACCCTCTTTGCGCAGCTCGGGCTCGATGGCGTTGCCGGCCACGGTCGAAAGGCAGCAGACCGTGAGCGCGTAACGCGAGCGGTCGAGCCGCCGCGCGAAAGGGATGATCAGCGACTCCGCGCCGCCGACCGTGAGTGAATCGATGAGCCAGAGCAATCGCGTCATCGAGCGGCTCGCAGCAGCGCATCGGGCGTCGCCGCCGTACCGCGCGTGAAGAGACTCTCTTTCGCCCACTGGAAGATTTCGCGGTCGATGAGGCGCAGCGTGCCGAGGTAGACGCCGGCGCCGATCAGGACGCCGATGGC
This sequence comes from Thermoanaerobaculia bacterium, assembly GCA_036398925.1. Lineage (GTDB taxonomy): Bacteria > Acidobacteriota > Thermoanaerobaculia > Gp7-AA8 > Gp7-AA8 > DASWOB01. Next base: position 112,578 of record DASWOB010000042.1, on the reverse strand, counting down.
CATCACGCCGACCGGCACGAGGCCGCCGCTGAAGCGCATCCAGAAGAAGAGGGCGATCGACATCACCAGGCCGGCCTGCGCGCTCGGCGCGAACGCTTTGAGGATCGAGCCGAACGGCACGCGCACGGTGCGCACGACCGTCATCAGGGTCACCACGGTACCGACGCCGTAGGCGATGGCCAGCGACCATGCTACCGCCGCGCCGCTGATGCGCGCGCCGATCAGCACGGCGGTGACGATCAGCACCGCCTTCACCACCGCGAGCGCGGCCAGGAGCTGCGCGCGGCCGATCGCTTTCAGTACGTCGCCGGAGTGATGATCGAGCGAGCGCACGCCGCCGTAGATCGCGAACGCGGAGAGGATCGGCGCGGCCGGGGCCCACTCGCGGCCGAAGAAGACCACCATCAGCGGGCCGGCCAGAAAGTAGAGACCGAGCGAAGCCGGCACGGTCATGGCCGCGACGTAGCGCGTGGCGATGAGATACGGCTCGCGCAGGTCTTCGCCCGCCGCGTTCAATCGCGAGAACGCCGGGAAGAGCACGCGGCTCACCACCCACAGCAGCACGACCACGGTGGTCTCCGGGATCTTGCTGGCCATCTGATAGAGACCGAGCACCGTGGTGCCGAGGACGCGCCCGACCACCGCGAGATCGATCTGGTACATCATCGCGCCGACCGTGTTGACCGCGATGATGCCGCGGCCGTAGGTGAGCATCGGGCGGAAGAGATCGCGCGGGATGCGGAACGACGGACGCCACGGCACGATCACCCAGTGCAGCACGGTCGATGCGGTGAGGCCGGCCAGATGCCCCCAGACCAGGCTCCAGGCGCCGAGGCCATACCACGCCAGCGCGATGGCCACGATCGCTTTCAATCCGGCGAAGCCGACCTCGGGGATGGCCCGCGCGCGAAAGCGCAGGTCCTTCTGCGCGAGGGCGTCGTGCGTGTTGCCGAGGTACTTGATGATGAAGCCGAAGGCCAGGGTGCGGATGAGCGGCGTGCCCTGCGGGCTGTTGAAGAAGTCGGCCACGTGCGGCGCGAGGAAGAAGGTGAGCAGGCACCAGAACAGGCCGGCGGCGACGTTGACGAGGAACGTCACCTGTGCGGCGTCGTCGCGGCGGTCGGGCCAGTAGACCAGAGCCATGCCGGAGCCGAGATCGCCGATCGTGTCGGCGTACGTCATGAAGACGAGGGCGAAGGCCAGCAGGCCGAATTCGTGCGGCGCGAGGATGCGCGCCAGCAGCATCAGACCGACGAGAGTGATGACCTTGCCACTCGCGGTGGAGAGGAAGGCCCACACGGCCGCTTTCGCGGTCGTCCTCCCGACGGCGGACGTACCACTCATCTGATGCTCCGGCTGATGATCTTCCGCAGGATGCCCCGCTGCCGCGCCGCGGCCAGGCCGTCGCCGTGGGTGCCGTGCGCCAGGAGCTCCAGAGCCTTGGTGATGCGGAAGAGGCGCAGCGCGTCGGGATCGGTGGCTCCGGCGTAGCCCTCGAGGAACGCGTGCGTCGCTTTGTCGAGCTTGCGTCCGCGGAAGCGGAGCTCGAGGTGCATCAGCAGCTGCGCGACGTCTTCGAGCGGCAGCCCTTCGCGGTAGCAGCCGAAATCGATCACGTCGACGCGGCGCTCGCCGATGAAGATGTGCTCGGGATGGAAGTCGCCATGCTGGCCGACCGCCACCATCGGACGTTCGGCGAGTGTCGCTTCGAGCGAGCGCAGTGCCTCGACGATGTCTCCATGCATGCGGCGCAGCGAGCGGTCGGCGAAGGCGGCCAGGTCGAGGTCACGCATGGCCAGCAGGATGATGGCGGTCAGGACGTGCCGGCCGTCGTCGTCGCTGCGGGTCTGCTCCTGCATGGCGCGCAGCCACGCGCCGGCCTTGCGCAACGGGCCGGCGTAGCGGTCCGAGCGCCGGCTGGAGAGGTGGCCGGCCAGCGAGGTGCCGTCGGCGCGCTCGACGACCAGAGCGGCGTGCGGCTCGTCGAACATCATCACGCGCGGGACGGTGAAGGCGACGCCGTTGGTCGTATCGGGCGCTTCGGGGCTCATGCTCTGCCGCAGCGTGGAGAGCACTTCGAACTCGTGGCGCGCGCGCTCGAGCGGCGACGATTCGGCGTCGATGTCGCGATGCTGCCGTACGATGACTTCCCGCTTGGCGATGCCGTCGGTGATCGTCACTTCGGCGACGTACGAATGACCGCGCTCGTGCACGCGGCGGACGCCGAGCGCGACGGTCTGCAGCCGCGCCCAGGTCAGCCGGGCGATGCGCTGCGCGGCCGTGGCCTGCTCGTCGCTCATCGAGGTGTACCGGTCGAAGAGGGCGACCAGACGCTCGGCGATCCTGCGGATGTCGAATTCGTTGCGGATTTTGAGCTGCCCCGCGCGGCCGAGGCGGTCGCGCAGCTGCGGGTCGTTGATCAGCGTGCGGATGGCCTGCGCGACGCGCTGCGGATGGGCGGCGTCGACGAGGATACCGTTCACGTTGTGCTTGACGAGCTCCGGGATGCCGGAGATGCCGGAGGCGATGACCGGCTTGCCGGCGGCCATCGCTTCCATCAGCGACAGCGGGATGCCGTCCATCTGGCCGTCGAGGGCGATGATGCTCGGCAGGACGAAGATGTCGCACTCGCCCATCAGTCGCGCCACTTCATGCTGCGGTTGCAGGCCGAGGAGCTTCACGCGGTCGGCCATGCCGTGCTCGACGATCCACGCCTCGGTCACGGCGCGCAGCTTGCCGGCGCCGACGATCTTGCACTCCGCATCGATGCCGCCCTTGAGCAGCCGCGCGCACGCGTCGACCAGGAACGGGAAGCCGCGGCTCGGCGAGAGTGCCGCGACGCTGAGGATCTGCGGTTTTCTGGCCGGCTGCTCCCGGGGCGTCTCTTCGCTCGCTTCTTCCGCGGCTCGCGCGTAGACCTCGGGATTGACGCCGCTGTGGACGACCTCGATCTTGCCGTCCGTGAGCACGGGATAGAGGCCGCAGAGGAAGGCCTTGTTGAACGTCGAGATGCTGCGGATGAACTTTGCTTTCGCGATCTTCTCGGCGAGGAGCATCCGGTGCACGAAGACGTCCGGGCCGTGCACGGTGAAGCTGTAGGTGATGTCGCTGAGCGACGCGATGATGTACGCCATGGTGGTGGCGTGCGTCGCGAAATGTGAATGCACGTGGCGGATGCCGCGCTGCGGCAGGATGCGCGCGAGATGGACGCTCTTGGGGAAGAGCGCCAGCGTGCGGATGAGCGTCGAGGGACGGAAGAACGTCCCGCCGATGAGCGTCATCAGCAGCTTGAGATAGCCCTTCGGATTGCGGAAGAACATCAGCAGATTCGAAAGAAGGATGGCGGGCGAGAGGAACGAGGTGTAGAGCGCGCGCTTGACCCACGGCTTCGCTTCCTCGTGCACCACCTTGGTGTCCCCGTGCAGCAGCGGAACGACCAGCACCGGCTGGCCGGCGCGCTCGAGCTCATTGATCTCGCGCAGGATGAACGTCTCGTCGATGGCCGGGAAGCGGGTCATGATCACGGCGATCGCCGTGCGCACGCGCGGCGGTGGCAGTGGCGTGCTTCCCGGTGCGGTCTTTCGTTCGATTCGCAGCCTTACCCGTTCGATGACCTCGGTCATGCCGGCACCTCTTCGTTCGAAATTTGTGTTGCCGACAACTTCGCCGTCGCTGCCACGAGGGCGAAAAGGATCCAGAGATTTCGCTGATAGGCGCCGTGCAGAAAGATGCTGGTGAAGAGGTAACCGAACAGCGCGAGCCCGAGCGACATGGCGATCGTGGCGTGATGCCCGTCGCCGCGCGCGAGCAGTTGCTTGCGCGAGCGGTTGAGGGAGATCGCGGCGGCGGCAATCGCGGCGCCGAAGAGCGACAGGCCGAGCAGGCCGGTCTCGGAGGCGATCTCCAGATAGAGCGTGTGCGGCAGCTCGCGCTGTCCCGGCGGCTCGTACTGCGGCGCCGACGAGCCGATGCGGCTGACGTACTCGTCATGATGGCGGCCGAAGTTGCCGGTGCCGACGCCGAAGAAGAGATGGTCGTCGAACATCGTCCAGGCCGTGGCGAGCAGCAGCTTGCGCTTTTCGATGGCGGCGTCCGGCTCGGCGGCCTGGTCTTCCCGGCCCGGCATCAGCTCTTCGATCGTGGCGAAGCGCTTGGTCACGTTGTCCGGCAGCACGGCCAGGAGCATCAGGCCGGCCATGCCTGCCGCGGCGAGGTGGCGGACTTTGACCTTCATGGCGATGGCCGCGGTGAGGGCCATCGTGCCAAGCGCCAGCATCGCGCCGCGCGAGTAGGTGAGGAGGACGCCGGCGATGATCGTCAGCGTCACGCCGGCGTAGACCAGGCGGAGGGACTTACGGCGCTCGGTGTAGGCGAGGAGCGCCGCCAGCGGTACGACGATCAGCAGCAGTTGCGCGTAGAAGTTCGGATCGCCGACCGGGCCGGACGCACGCGGTTCGCTGACGTTGCCGTAGATGTTGCCCTGGTCGAAGGTGGCCAGCCCGAAGAAGTCGTACATCGTCCCGGTGACTTTCTGGATCACGGTGAGGCTGGCCAGGAACGCCGCCGCGAAGGCGAGCGCCATCACCGCCGCGCGCAGCGCGCGCCACGAGGCGGCCAGGCTGGCGGCGATGACGAAGATGGCCAGGCTCTTGACGGCCTCGATGATGTTTTCGTCGGCGGCGTAGACGTCGCTCGCCCAGTTGCTGCTGACGAAGAGGACGAAGCAGTAGCCGGCCAGGAAGATCGCCAGCGGCTGCGTGGCGACGTCCACCGGCCGCGCGACGTGCCGCAGTTTCCAGACCGCGAAGCCGAGCAGGACGATCAGCGGCTGCAGCAGCGAGGGCGTGCCGGCGGCGCGCATGGCCACGTCCGAGAGGTTCGTGTAGATGATGACGATCAGGATCGGCAGGCCGATGGCGAGCGGCCCGGCCACCGTCCAGGCGACCGGCTCTTCGGCCGGTCTGACGACCGTCCAGCGGCGCGAAACGATCGCCCGCGCGGCGTTCGCGCCGAGGCTCAGCGTCGCGCCGCCGGCGGCGAAGAGCGTCAGCCGCTGCGTGTCGAGCTGTTCGGGGAACTGCAGGACCAGGGCGACGACCGAGAAGGCGGTCGCGACCAGGCCGACTTCCGCGCCGGTGAACCAGGCCGCGATGACGATGCCGGCCAGGTAAGGCGCGAAGAGGAGGAAGTCACCCGGCGGCAGCAGCAGCGCGATGCCGGTGGCGATGACGGCCACGTCGAGCGCGATGCCGTAGCCGAACAGCGTCCGACGGTTCATCGGACGGGCCTCTCCTCGTTTTCGGTACCCGTCCCGCGGCCCCCTGGCCGCTGTCCTTCCCGCGAGCCCATATCACCGCCGGATCGGCTGTAGCCGGTCGAGTCCGTAAGCGAGGAGGGCGCCCAGGAGGAGTCCGAGGATCACGCCGGCGGCAATGGCGCGGCCGACGCGGGGGAAGAAGGGGCTGTTCGGTACATCCGCGGCCGAGACCGGCGCGACCGCGAAGAAGCGGTACATCGCCGCGGTGCGCTTGCCGAGGATGGCCGGCAGGCGATTCGCGATGGCGGCGGCCTGCTGTCCGTTCGGCCCTTCCACTTCGATGCGGAGGAGATCGGTGTGCGGCACGACCACGGCGCGGATGGCATAGTTGCCGGTCGACCCGGCCGCCTGCGCCTCGTGCTCGGTGACCGGAGCGGAGGCGATGGCCGCAATCGTAGCGACCACGGTGCGGTACTGCAGGACCTCGACGGCGCGGTAGGCCTCGTGGGCGTCGACTCCCGCGGCGGGCGCGATGGCGACGAGGGCGCTCGCGCGGTAACGCTTCGGCTGCATGGCCGCGAGCGCCCAGGCGACGAGCGTGGCCAGGATCGCGGTGGCCAGGACCACCTTCCAGCGGAGCGTCAGCGCGCGGGCAATGCTGCTGACGATGGGCGGCGCCGCGGGCTGCGGTGGGGGAGGTGCGGCGGTCACGGCTGCAACTGCTGGTGCGGGCGGCGGCGGGGGCGGCATCTCTGCAGAGGGAGCGATGCGCTCGCTGACGCGCGCCATCGACCCGGATCTCTCCTGGATACCACCCTTCTTCAAGCCGCCCCCTTACCTGTAAAGACCACCGCCACCGTTTTGAGGAGGATCTCGAAATCGAGCGAGAGGCTCCAGCGGTCGACGTAATCACGGTCGAGCTGCAGACCTTTGCTGCCGACGCATTCGCTGCGTCCGCTCACCTGCCAGAGGCCGGTGATGCCCGGCGGTGTGGCGAAGCGGCGCACGGTGCTGCGGCGCGGCAGAAGATCGAGATCGACCTCGCGCAACGGGCGCGGGCCGACCAGGCTCATCGAGCCCTCGAGGACGTTGAAGAGCTGCGGGAGCTCATCGAGGCTGTACTTGCGGAGGAAGCGGCCGACGGTGGTGACCCGCGGGTCGTTCTTCGGCTTGACGAAGGCGGTGCCGGGGGCGACCTGCGTCTCTTTCTCCTTCACGTCGGCGCCGACCACCATCGTGCGGAACTTGTAGATCTCGAAGAGATTGCAGCGGAAGCCGATGCGGCGCTGGCGGAACACGATCGGACCTTTGCTGGTGAGCTTGATCGCCGCCATGATCGCCAGGAACAGCGGCGCGAGCATGGTGATGGCGGCCAGCGAGCCGAGGATGTCGACGATCCGCTTCATGCGCGCGCCGAGCGGATGGCGCGTGGCGAGATCGTAGTAGTAGGCGCCGGAACCGGTGTCGTCGAGAAAGACGATGCCCTTGGCTTTGCGGGCGATCTTTCGCACGCTGCGCGGCTGCGCGTGAGGGATGCCATCGAACTGCGGCGCCTCGTAATCAAAGTGATAGTTCGTCATGAGACCCAACCCTGGAAACTGGAGACAACGGTGGACATTGCTGAGAGCGTTTTGCGCGGCTACCTCGAATCGCGCAACGTGTGCCCTCTGCAAAGTCGTTGCCGCAAATAACCGGTTTGAGGGAGGTAGAGGAGGGATTGTGCGAGTTATTGAGTGTTTTGTTTCAACGGTTGAGCCGGGAGACGGCGTCGGTTTCCCAACGACTTCTCCCGGCTCGGTCGCCGCAACAACTGTTTGACGACGGGGTCGCTTACCGCGACGCGCGGCGCTTGCTCGGGTTGGTGGTCGCGTTCGCGACGTTGCTCGCGTTCGACTCGTTACCGGCGGCGTCGATGGCCATCACATGGTAGGAGTAGGTCGTGCCGGCCTGCAGGCCGCCATCGGTGTAGGTCGTGCCGGTGGCGGTCGCGACCAGGGTGCCGTTGCGGTAGATGTGGTAACCGGTCACGGCCACGTCGTCTTTCGACTGGCGCCAGTCGAGCTGGATGGCGGACGAGCTGGCGGTGTTCGCCGTCAGGGTGCTCGGGGTGGTCGGCTTCTGGGTGTCGGGGGTGCTGGTGTTGGCCGAGTTCCAGGCCAGCATCAGGGTGGCGCTGACGGCCGAGCGGTTGCCGGCGGCGTCGTAGGCCTGCACCTGATACGAGTAGGCGACGGCCGGGGTCATCTTCGTGTCGGTGTACGTGACGGCGGTGGTGTTCGCGACCGCGACGCCGTTGCGGAGGACCGTGTAGCCGGTGACGGCGGTGTTGTCGGTGGAGGGGGTCCAGACGATGGTCACGCCGTTGGCGCCGCCGGCGGTGGCGCGGACACCGGCCGGGATCGACGGGGCAATGGTGTCGGCGGCGGTGGCGGTCAGCTCGTGCGCGCCGAGGTCGAGCGGGGCGACGCGGGCGCCGCCGAAGTAGTCGGTGGCGAGGGCGCGGGTGACCGCGGCGTTCGCGGCCGGCGACGTGCTGCGCAGCTTGTAGTCGGCGGCGGTGCGGCCGCCCGGGTTGGTGAAGCTCGGGTTGGCGAGGACGTCGCCGAGGCCCGCGGCGGCGCCGGCGGAGACGCCGTACCAGCCGTTGTTGCGGTAGGTCACGCCCGTGCCGGACACGTCGGCGCCGCGGCCGCTGCCGACCTGCTGGAAGATGTTGTTCTCGACGATGCTGTTGGCGTGCGCGTCGTTCTCGACCCAGATCATCGCCTCGGTGGTCTGATAGAACGTGTTGTTCGCCACCGTGACGTTGCGCAGGCCGCCGCCGAGGTCATACGCGCCGTAGTAGAAGCCCCAGCGGGCGTTGACCACGATGTTGTTGGTGAAGGTGAGGTCCGACAGCGGCAGAGTCGTGCCGTAGCCCTGCTCGTTCGCCGTGCCGAGGCCGGCGGCCGGGTGGCCGTTGCGGAAGTAGCGGGTGTTGCCGGTGCTGTAGATGAAGTTGCGGTTGATGGTGGTCAGGCGCGCGTTGTCGAGGTAGATGCCGACGCTGTAGTTGTCGTAAACCTCGTTGCCCTCGATCACGCCGTTGGTGGCGAGCAGGTAGATGATCCCTTCGCCGTCGTTCTGGTAGACCTTGTTGTTGGTGATGCGGGCGCGGTCGGCCTGCGAGACCATGATCCCGTTCGCCCAGCCGCCCGACCAGGTGTGGCCCTGGTTCTCGAGGACGTTGTTGCGGACGGTGTTGCCGTCGACGGTGATGTCGTAGATCGAGCCGGCGGTGTCGTAGCCGAAGTAGATGCCGTTGCGGAACGAGCCGTGGACGGTGTTGCCGAGGACGCGGATGTTGTTGGCGATCCAGCCGCAGATGCCGATGCGCTTCGCGTTACGCACTTCGAAGCCGGAAAAGTCGACGTACGACGCCTGATAGAAGGTGACGGCGTTCGAGTCGGCCACACCCTGGGAGCCGTCGATGACGGCGGTCTCGCCGGGGTAGGAGCGGAAGGCGATCCGGGCCGAGGCCGTGCCGTTGGACATGATCGTCACGGTCTCGTAGTAGACGCCGCCGCGGACGTGGACCTGGTCGCCCGGTTGCGCAACCTGGGCGGCCTTGGTGATGGTGCGGTAGGGGGAGGAGAGGGCTCCGTTGCCGCTGTCGTTTCCGGTGGTGGAAACGTAGAGGGTCGCGGCTTCCGCCTGCGACGCGATCGCCAGCGTGGCGATCAGGGCAACAACAACCGCAGTCATCTTCGAACGCATCCGGGCCTCCGTAGCGGTCGATATTTCTGACCCGGACGTCCAGTTCGATTTTGCGTGGGCCCTCGCGGCCCTGCTCGCATCATCGATCGCGTTCGGCAACCCGGCCGTCTCAGAGAGACCCGTTTGGCTTTGCGTCCCCCCGTCGCCGGAGGTTTGCCTTTATCGTGTGACCGCTAAATTGTTATTCGGCACAACATCAATGCTGGCCGAGAATTCCTCGATTGACGGTAAGTAGCTGAGTGGTAAAGCTGAACTCGACTGCTGCCGCTCTCTCGGATAGATGCGAATAATACACGGCTTTTGACGAAACGCAACGCAAATAATCACACTTCTTTGCGGGGACACCGGCCATGGTGCAGCTGGAGCGACGTGCCGGGGAACGTCTGCCTCACGGAATGCCTGTTGCAGCCGCTTTTCCCGTGAACGGAAACCTCAACGAAGAAAACGAGCGGATGCTCCGTGAGCAGATCATCGCCCGCGGGGTCGTCGATCCGCGCTTGCTCGACGCCATGCGCTCGGTCCCGCGGGAGCTGTTCGTGCCGCGGAACCATCGCGCCAGCGCGTATGACGACACGCCGCTGCCGCTCGACCGGGGGCAGACCATCTCCCAGCCGTTCATCGTCGCCCTGATGACCGAGCTCCTCCGTCTGCGAGGTCACGAGTCGGTCCTGGAGATCGGTACCGGCTCCGGTTACCAAACCGCCATCCTGTCCCGCCTCGCGCGCGTCGTCTATAGCGCGGAGGTGGAGCCCGACCTCGCCCGCACCGCCGCCGAGCGCATCCGCGACCTCGACCTCTCCAACGTCGTGCTCGGCGTCGGCAATGGGGTGGAGCTCTTCCGCGACTACGCTCCGTTCGACCGCATCCTCTCGGCCGCCGCGCCGTCGCGCCTGCCGGAGATGCTCATCGACCAACTGGCCGAGGGAGGGCGCTGCATCATTCCGGTAGGGGAGTTCGACATGCAGTACCTCTGGCTGATCGAGCGCACCAACGGCCGGATCGTGCGGACGCAGCTCGACGCGGTGCGCTTCGTGCCGCTGCGGGACCACCCGGCAGAGTGACACCTGCGCCCCACGTAAGTAATACACTCCGCCGCGCAGATGGACCAGCTCGAGCTCGTCAAAGACTTTCGCTTCGAGGCGGCGCACTTTCTTCCGAACGTGCCGGAGGGGCACAAGTGCCGCCGCATCCACGGGCATTCGTTCCGAGGCGAAGTTGCGGTGCGCGGTCCGATCGATCCGTCCCTCGGCTGGGTGATGGACTTTGCGGACCTCAAGCGCGCGGTCGATCCGATCGTGAACGAGCTCGATCATTACCTGCTCAACGACATCGCCGGGCTGGAGAACCCCACCTCGGAGCTCCTGGCGATCTGGCTCTGGAAGCGGCTGAAAGCGGAAGTTCCGCTGCTCCACCGCGTGACCATCGAAGAGACCTGCACGTCGCGGTGCCATTATTTTGGGTAGTTCCTCCGAGGAACCCCGAGGAACCGCCTCGCGATCTGGCCAATCTCTTGCTCACCGGAAGTGCGTCATGAGCAATTACAGCGCAACCGATTCCGAGCGGACGCTCGGGCAGATCTTCAAAGACCTCACCGCGGATCTCTCGACCCTGTTCCGCAGCGAAATCGCGCTGCTCAAGCTGGAGATCAAAGACACGGTGACGAAGCTCGGCACCGGCTCGGCGATGTTCGCCGGCGCGGTGACCTGCGCCTTACTCGGCGTGGCCTTCCTTTTCGTCACGATCACGCTCGGCCTGGTGGCCCTCGGCGTGCCGGCCTGGCTGTCGGCGCTGATCGTCACGCTGGTGCTCTTCAGCGCCGCCGCGGTACTGGCGCTGCTGGGTAAGAAAAAGCTGGCCGACGTGAAGTTCGTCCCCGAGCAGTCGATCGATCACATCAAAGGTGACATCGACTCGATCAAAGCCGACATCGCGCGCGTGAGGAGTAAAGACTGATGGACCAGGATCAGAAACAGCACATCGAGGTGGCGATCTCGCGGGCCCGCGACGGCGTGGGCGACCGCATCGACGAGCTCGATCGCACCCTTCGCGCGCAACTCGACGTCAAGTCGAAGGCCAGCGAATACGCCCCGCAGATCATCGGCGCCGGCGCGGTGGTCGGGCTCCTGGTCGGCTTCGGCATGCCGAAGATCTTCCGCCGCCTCGTGACCTGGGGCGTGCCGATCGCCATTCTCGCCGCAACGATCAAGAACGCGCGGTCGTCCGAGGGCGATGATTTAGGGTACTGAGACAGTTCCTCGGATTCCTCGGTTCCTCGGGGGTGGAACCGCATAGCAGCCCAGCCCTCCGAGGAACCCCGAGGAACCCCGAGGAACCGCCTCTCACCGCACCCGCACATACCGCGCCCCCGGCAGCGACTCCAGCCAGCCGTCGAGCTCCAGCTGCAGTACCTCCTGCGCGAGCGACTCCGGCTTCTTCTGCAAGCGCGCGGCGACTTCTTCGAGCGGCGTGGGCTCCTCTCGGGAGAACGCATCCAGCAGGCCGCTCGGCGGTGCTTCCTCCGGCGTGACGGGGCTGAGCTGCGCGCGGATCTCCCGCGGCAGCTCTTCGACGATGTCCTCCGCGTCGTGGACCAGCTTCGCTCCGTACTGTACGAGGCGATGCGGTCCGACGCCCCCCGCGGCAAAGATCGGATGCGGCACCGCGAAGACGTCGCGTCCCTGCTCGGCGGCCGAGCGTGCGGTGATGAGCGAGCCGCTGCGCTCGGTCGCTTCGACGATCACCGTGCCGTACGCCAGGCCGGAGATGATGCGGTTCCGGATCGGAAAGTGTGCTTTGAGCGGCGGCGCTCCCGGGCCGAGCTCGGTCAGGATCAAGCCGTCGGCCGCCATGCGCGCGAAGAGCGCTTCGTGACCGCGCGGGTAGACGATGTCGATGCCGCAGCCGAGGACCGCGATCGTCGCGCCGCCGGCCTCGAGCGCCGCCTGATGCGCGGCCGCGTCGATGCCACGCGCGAGGCCGGAGACGACCGCCACGCCGCGTTTGGCCAACGAATCGGCGAGCGTCCGCGCCGCGTTGCGCCCGTACGCCGAGCAGCGCCGCGAGCCGACGATGGAGATCATCGGACGCTTCAGCAGCGAGACGTCGCCCCGGAAGTGCAGGACGGTGGGCGGGTCGTAGATGTGGGCGAGCATGGTCGGATAAGCCTCATCGCCGAGCACGACCGTGCTCTCTCGCAGCGCGGCCACCCGCTCCCGCACCCGCAAATCTGTCAACGAATGTTTTACAAGGGCGGCCTGCTCCGGGTTTAGCCTGAGGAGTCCTTGCAGGAGATTGGAAGGTGCGTTGCAAGCCGACGCCAGCGGGTCGAACGACTCGAGCAGCAATCGGATTCGGTTCGGATTCAAAAAAGGAAGCAGAGACAGCGCGATCAGGTGATCGCGATTTCGGTTTGTGCTCATTGGAATTGCGCGCGGTGCGTGGGAGCAGCGCGTGGCGTCGTGTGAGACGCTCGGTGGGAACCGGCGCAGTATACTGACCGTCACCTTGTCAGGCCAAGCGGCGTTCCCCCGACTCACCCGGCCCAAAGCTTCCCCACCCAACGTCTGCGCATCGGAAGGAGATCTCGTCATGAGACGCGCTTTCACGTCGTCGCTCGTGGTTCTCGTCGCGCTGCTCGCCCTTGCCGGTTGTCGCTCCGCGACCAATCCGGCCGAGGCCGAGACGCAGAGGCGGTTCGGCGTGCAGATGGCGAAGATGAATCTATGGAGGGAAGCGATGTTCCGCTTCCGCCGTGCAGCAGAGATGAACCCCAACGACGCGATGGCCTACAACAACCTCGCCGTCGCGTACGAGGCCAACGGCGACTTCGACAACGCGCTGAAGGCCTATCGCGAGGCGCTGCGGCTCGATCGCTCGAACCAGTACATCGCCAAGAACTACAGCCGCTTCGTCGAGTTCACCTCGCGCGACAAGAAGCGTCCCGGCCGCGTGACCACGAACGCCACGACGACGGCTGCCGCGACGTCGACCGCGACCACTCCCGCAACGACCACCACCGCACCGCCAGCCACCACCACCCAGCCGCCCGCTGTCGGGGCGCCGCCTGCCGATACGACGGCTGCTCCTCCCGCCACGACCACCACCAATCCCCCGGAGGCCTTCTGATGAAACGCGTTGCCCTCGCGTTCGCACTGCTGCTCCCCATCGTCGCGTACGCCGACGTAACGGAAGTGAAGCTGAAACTGCCGGTCAAGCCGAAGCTCAAGATCACCGGCGATGAAAAGGTCGCCGTCGCACCGTTCATCATCGCGGCCAAAGGCGAGAAGAAGAACGACCGCGCCGCCAAGGTCGACGTGCAGGCGGAGTTCCTCCGCTACCTCAAGAAGCAGCTCACCAAGTCGACCAAGCTGCGCGTCCTCGACGTCGGCCGCACCCAGCTGCCCGGCACCGACGCGCGCTCGCTCGAAGACGCGCGCGATTACTGGAAAGAGATCGGCTCGCGCACCGGCGCCGACTTCATCGTCTCCGGCATCGTCGACTTCGACATCAACGATAAGTCGGGCTATCGCACCGAGGAGTACACCTCGCCGGCGGACGGCCGGACGTTCTATCGCCAGGTGCTCGTCGAGTCGACCGGCTTCGTCTTCGACATCGACCTGCTGGTCTTCAACGCCGACACCGGCGAGAAGGTGCTGGAAGAGAACTTCCGCGACTTCAAGGAATTCGACCAGCGCAACTACGACGAGATCCTCGGCCTCTTCGAGAACCTCCGCTCTCTCGAGACCCAGCTCGTCGGCATCTTCGTCTCGCAGGAGACGTCCGCCGCCCGTTACGTGTTCACCGATTAGGAGGTCTCCCGTGAAGCGAGCCGTCTCCCTCGCCTTCGTCGTCCTGTCGTTGTTCGTTGCACCGGCGGCCTATCCGTTCGGGCAGAACAAGATCGTCTACGACAAGTTCGACTGGAAGGTCTACCACTCCACCCACTTCGACGTGTACTTCTATGAAGAAGAGCGTCCGCAGTTGCAGCGCGTCGTCGACAGCGCGGAGAGCGCCTACCTCGACCTCTCCCAGAAATTCAACTACCAGATCTCGAAGAAGATCCCGCTGATCTTCTACGCCACGCACTCGGCCTTCGAGCAGACCAACGTCTCGCTCGAGTTCATCCCCGAGGGCGTCGGCGCGTTCGCCGAGAGCGTGCGCAACCGGATGGTGCTGCCGATCGACATGCCCGACGACCAGCTCTATCAGCTGATCGCGCACGAGCTGACGCACATCTTCGAGTACGAGATCCTCTTCCAGGGCAAGTTCGGCAAGAACGTCACCGCCAATCCGCCCCTCTGGATGATGGAAGGTCTGGCCTCGTACATGGCCCAGGACGAAGAGGCGCGCGACCGGATGGTCCTGCGCGACGCCGTCGTCAACGACCGCCTGCCGCGCATCACCCAGAACCCGCGCGGCTACTTTGCCTACCGCTTCGGCCACGCCGTCTTCAAGTACATCGTCGAGCAGCACGGCATCGAGGGGCTGCGCGACTTCATCTACGAATACCGCAACACCCTCGGCAGCAGCGTCGATCGCGCCCTCAAGCGTGCCTTCGACGTCACGCCCGACGAGTTCGACAGCCGCTTCCGCCTCTGGCTGCGCCGCCAGTACCTGCCGGCCCTGATCACCAAGGGCGAGCCGCAGGAGTACGGCGAGCCGTTCAAGATCAATCCCGACCTGAACACGAGTGCCGAGATCTCGCCGACCGTCTCGCCGTCGGGCGACCTGCTGGCCGGCTTCACCACCTACAAAGAAGACGTCGACGTCGTCATCTTCAACATCCCGGAGCGGCGTCTCCTCAAGAACCTCACCTCCGGCTACACCGCCGAATACGAATACCCGGTCGTGCAGTCGTTCACGAGCGCGGCGCGCATGGGACGCGACGTGGCCTGGGCGCCGAACGGCGATCAGATCGCCCTCTTCGTCAAGAAAGAGCGCGGCCGCAACCTGCTGCTCATCAACCCGCTCAGCGGCGCCATCGTCCGCTCCATCCCGATGGCCATCGAGCAGCAGCTCGCGCCGGCCTACTCCACCGACGGCAAGCGCATCGCCTTCGCCGGCATCCTCGGCAACCAGTCCGACATCTTCGTCTACGACCTCGAGTCGGGCGAAATCCAGAACATCACCAGCGACCGCTTCTTCGACGGCGCGCCGGTCTTCTCGCCGGACGGCAAGTGGCTCTACTACTCCTCCGTCGGCGAGCGCTACGCCAAGATCTACCGCCTCAGCCTCGCCAATCCGAAAGAGCGCTACCAGATCACCCAGGGCGACTGGAACGACATCGACGTCTACTTTGCGCCGGACGGGAAGCGGATCTTCTTCGCGTCCGACAAAGGCACCGGCCGTTCGGCGGCCTCCGATGCCGCGGCGCAGCTCACCAGCGCCGAAGAGCGCGACGGGCTGAAAGGGCCCGACCCGGCCAACTTCAACGCCTACAACATCTACTCGCTCGACCTGACCAGCGGCGATCTCGTGCAGTACACCGACGTCATCGGCGGCACCTTCACGCCGGTCGTCTTCACCGGCACCAACAACAAAGAGCGGATGGTCTTCTCGTCGTTCTACAAAGGCCAGTGGCGTCTCTACTCGACCCTGACCGACAAGCCGCTCGGCAAGCCGGAGAAGGTCGAGCTGCCGACCGCGCCGATCGCCGAAGTCGATCGCTCGGTCTTCCGTCCCACCTCCGAGTTCTTCATCGACGAAGAGAAGATCGAAGGAACGGGAGGCTTCCGCCTCTTCATCGACGACGTCGCGGTGAACGCCGGCGTCAGCTCCGACCAGCTCTTCGTCTCGCGCTCGACCATCTTCATGAGCGACATGCTCGGGAATCGCCGCTTCATCGCGTCGCTCGACTCGGTGTCGTCGTTCTCGAACTTCGACTTCATCTACCTCGACATGCACCGCCGCCTGAGCTGGGGGGCGCGCCTGTTCGATGACCGCTCGTTCTACGTCACACGCGACATCGACACCGGCGATCGCGACGCGCGGCTGATCTATCGCCAGACCGGTGCGATGGGCCTGCTCAGTTATCCGTTCACCCGCTATCACCGCGTCGACGGCGGTCTCGGATTCATGAACCGCGACGCCTACCTGCCGACGCTGCGGGAGGTCGAAGGGGAGCAGTTCCTCAACTACGAGCGCCGCCGCGACAGCTATCCGCTCGTGACCACCTCGTTCACCGGCGACAGCACGGCCTACAAGAGCTTCGGTCCGATCTCCGGCCGCCGCTATCAGGTCTCCACCTCCTACGCCATGGACACCGACGAGGGGGGGATGCTGAGCGGCGACGTGACCATGGACTTCCGCCAGTACTTCCAGCTCAGCTCCCGGACGCTGCTCGCCGCGCGCGTCTTCGCCGCGTACTCCGAGGGGAACGCGCCGAACTTCTACTACTTCGGCGGGCTCAATACCTTGCGCGGCTACGACTTCCGGACGCTGATCGGCAACCGGGCCGGCTTCGCCAACTTCGAGGTCCGCTTCCCGCTGGTCGACCTGCTCGCCACCCCGCTCTTCGCGCTCCAGCAGGTGCGCGGGAACATCTTCTTCGACATCGGCGCGGCGCAGATCGAGGGGCTGCCGTTCGAGTTCCGCAATGACGAGGGCTTCCTCGTCGACGCCCGCGCCTCGGTCGGCTACGGCGTCTCGTTCAACTTCATGGGCATGGAGCTGCATTGGGACTTTGCCCAGCGCTTCAACGGCAAGGACACGGAAGGCAACTTCCGCACGAGCTTCTGGATCGGCGACACGTTCTGACGCAACGGCAACGCATCATCTTCTGGGTCACCGCGGTCGTCGTCGCGGTGACCCGTTTTTTTGCCGCGGCCCGCTCCCCGTGGGACTGGGACGAGGCGCAGTTCGCGCTGGCGCTGCGCGAGTACGACGTGGCCATGCACCAGCCGCATCCCCCCGGCTTCCCCCTCTTCGTCGCCGCCGCGCGCATCGTGCACCTCTTCGTCGCCTCCGAGTTCCGCTCGCTGCAGACCGTGGTCGTGCTCTGCGCCTGCCTCCTCTTTCCCCTGGCCTTCCTGCTGGCGCGCGAAGCCGGCTTCCGCTTCCGCACCGCGTATCACGGCGCGCTGCTGTTCGTCTTCATCCCCACGGTCTGGTTCTACGGCGGCACCGGCTTCTCCGACATCCCGGGCGTGACGGCGATTCTCGCCGCCTGCTGGATGCTGCTGCGCGCCAGGAATGAGGCCGCCGGTTCCTCGGAGTCCTTCGGGTTCCTCGGGGTTCCTCGGGTTCCTCGGAGTTCCTCCGGCACGACCGCGCACTCGCCGAGGAACCCCGAGGAACCCCGAGGAACCCGAGGAACCGCCTTCTACCTCGGCGCGTTCCTGCTCGCACTCGCCGCCGGCATCCGTCCGCAGGCGCTGCTCTTCGGCTGCGTGCCGGCTCTCGTCGCCACCTTCGCGCAGTGGAAGCTCTCGCGGAAGCGGGTGATCCTCGGCATCACCCTCGGTGCCGCGACCATGGCCCTGATCTACCTCGGCGCGGCCATGGCCTCGCACTCCTTCGGCAAGTACGTCGAGCAGCTCGAGTACGTGCGCGAATGGGTGCGGACGGTGGACGCCTATACCGCCCCCAGTCGTCCACCGCTCGGTCAGCTCCTCGACGAATTCATCATGCGCCCCATGCGCGGAGGACGGCTCGGCGTGGTGGTGGCGTGCCTGGCCGCGTTCGCGATCGTCGTCTCCATCGTCAAGCGCGACCGCGCGGTCTGGCTGCTGCTCGGCATCTTCGTCCCGTTCATGACCTTCGCCCTGCTCATGCTCGACATCAACTCGTACGGCCGCTACGGCGTTGGCTACGTCGCGCTGCATGCGCTGCTCGCCGTGCGCGGCGTGGAAGCGCTGGCCGCGCCGCTGCGGCGGCTGCGCGTCTCCCCCGCGGCCGTGCAGGCCGTACTGATGCTGATCATTACCGGACGCTACGCCTCCTGGACCGTGCCTGCCATTCACGAGGTGCGCAGCACGCTCTCTCCCACCGCCGCCATGGCCGCTTGGGCGAAGACGCTGCCGCCCGATGCCGTGCTCTGGGTCCACGGCGGCATGCGCCCGATGCTGCAGCACGCGCTGCCCGGCCGGACCATGCACTTCATCCACGGCATGGAGCACATCCCCGACGACGCCTCACCGCGCAACGCCTGGTACATCTCCGAAGGCCTCTCGAGCGAGCGCGCCGCGGTCGAGTTCCGCCGGCCCCACAACCGCACCTGGGAGATCGCCCGCCAGCGCTACTTCGAAACGTACGCCGTCCCCCTGGCCAACGTCTGGCGCTTCGACGACGGCTGGTACGGCGAAGAGGTCGAAGGGGAGCAGGTCACCCGCTGGATGCGCGCCCGCTCGACCACCTTCGTCCCGGCCGACGGACAGCGCTCCCGCCTCACCCTCAAAGTCGTCTCACCGTCCGAGATCAAACCAACACAAATCGTCGAAGTCCGCTGGAACGGCGTCGTCATCGACCGCTTCCCCTCCCCGGGCGATCTCGTCACCTGGAGCAAAGAGGTCGACACGAAGGTCGGCACCAACGTACTCGAACTGCGCGTGAGCGGCATCGCCACCCTCGCCACCGACCGCCGCGAATTCGGCGTGCGCCTGTTTGAATACAGTCTCCGCCCGCTCTGAAGCGCGTGGGGGATATGGACTGCGGCGGTAACGCCGCCGCTCTCCGATACGCGCCGGAGCCGCACACCGCGCCGCGACGTGTGAAGCGCGGCGTTGAGACAGTCTGCTCGGCAACCACAGACGCGGCTCGCCGTGCATACCCCAAGAGCTAAGAGCCAGGACCTGACAGCTTCAGATGTCGTTCTTCAGATGTCGCGGATAAGCAGTTTCAGCACCCGAACTGTCGGAGATGATAATCAACATGCTTGTAACACAGCACTCCCCAGGCTCGGCCGCTGAGCGATCCGAACACCGGGTCCGCTGGCCACTGGCTGTCAGGCTCTGAGCTCGAGAACCGCTCGATCAGCGTTATCAGAGCCGCCTGATCAGCGTCCCAGTTCAGCGGCTTCGTACTCAACGTTTCCGGCGCGGCTTTGCCCTTGCCCTTAGCCCACGGGATGACATAGATGGCCAGGTAGTTGAGCGGCCAGTAGCTCAACACGCGCGGTGGCGAGCTCCGGACGATCTCGCCAAATGCCACGCGCAACTGATCGGCGAGGTGCGTCACTGCAGCAGCAGGTGTCATGGTGCCCCATAGCCGCTCTGCATCGGAGGTCAGCCGACGGACACGTGAGATCACGCTCGCACGAGCAGTGGCATCAAACAGTGACTTCATAGGTTGCCTTTGAGCGGATTTTACCGTGGATGGATCGAGAGCGAAAATCCGCAGTCCGGGTCGGCGCCGGCCGGCTCGCCGCGAAGAAAATTCGGTTGCCGCGACACAGGAACGGGAGTGGGCTGGAAGACCACACCACACGAGGCCACCAGACCACACGAGGTGCGCCTCCCGGATCATCATTCCGGCAATGACGAGCCGTCATCTCGAAACTGCCGTCTCTTCATCCTCCACCTGAAGACTCTTCACTACGCATCTGATGACTCGTGATGTCGCATGTGATGACTCGTCATGTCGCATGTGACGGCTCTTCACGTCGCATCTGACACCTCTTCACGTGTTATGTGAAGACTCTCCATCTCGGATGTGAAGACTCTCCATTTCAAAGATGACGACCCATCACTTCGAAAGTGATGACCCTCCACGCCGCACGTGAAGACCCGCCACGTCCCCACTGGCGACTCGATCCATCGTCGTGACGATGCGGCACGACCCGCATGGCATCGTCACGCGAGCGAGAGCGAATCGATCACATCCTTCGTCCCTTCACGTCAGATCGCGCGTGATGAAGCATCAGGTCGAAGATGACGACGCATCACTTCGAAAATGCCGTTCGATCACATTCGAGCTGACGGCCTCGGCCCACGCGTGGGACAGGGGCATTGCAACGGTGCGTCGGGTGGTCACGACGCTGCGTAAATGTTGACCGACCGTGCGATGGCGGTTCACGCTTTCCGCCGCTTTCCGCTTTCCGCTCACTCGGGGTCACACCTTCGATGCTCACCTCACTCGCGCACGCGTGCTCTCGGGGTCACACCTTCGATTTTCGCGCGCGGGGCCTCACGCCGCCCGAGGTCTTCTGCGCCGGTCGGCAATCGTCTCGCGGAGGAACTTCAGCAGCGCCTTCTCCTCGACGGAGAGCCCCATCTTCACGACCGGGCTGCCGCGGCGCGTCTTGCGCAGCACCTCGAACGGCTTCCCCTCCATGTACTCGTCGAGGATGCGCGGGCAGATGTACGAGGATCGGCAGACCGCCGGTGTGTTGCCGAGCTGCTCCGCCGTGGCCACGACCGCTTTGCGCACTTTGCGTTTGCGCTCGGTCTTGCTGGTTCCCTGACCCTGCATCGCCAGGGCGATGGAGCAGAGCAGCGTGCCGGCCCAGGTGCGGAAGTCTTTGGCGGTGAACTCGCGGCCGATGATCGACTGGATGTAGTCGTTCACGTGGCGGTCCTTCACGTCGACGATCCGGCCGTTCTGCTCGAACTTGAAGAGCTCTTCTCCCTCGACCTTCTTCAGCGTCTCCACCACCAGCGCCACGTCGGCGTCGGCCACGGCGCGCTTCTGCTCTTTCTTCCACTTGCCGACGTACTCGAAGAGCAGCTTCTTGCCGTCGACCGTCACATGCGAGCCGCGGATGGTCGAGAGGCCGAAGGTCGATTCCGCCTCGGCGCTCTTGTCGTTGCCGATCCGGAAGAAGCCCTGGTCGATGAGCCGGACCATGGCCGCGAGCACGCGTTGCCGATCGAGCTCGTTCTCGCTTTTGGTCAGGTCGGTCCGGACGCGGCGGCGCAGCTCCGGTAATGCCTCGCCGAACTCGACCACACGGCGGAACTTCGCTTCCTCCCGCTGCTGGCGGAAACGGGCGTGATAGAGATATTGGGTGCGCCCCTTCTTGTCGACGCCGACCGCCTGCAGCGGCGCGTTCTCGCCGCGCGCGATGCGCACCTCCACCCAGGCCGGCGGGATGCGCAGCTTCGCGATGCGGGCCAGCGTCTTCTCGTCCTCCACCGTCTTGCCGTCGGCGGTGCGATAGGTGAAGCCGCGCTTTTTGTCGCCTTCGCGCCGGATGCCCTGCGAATCGAGGTACCAACGGCGCCTGACTCCTTTGACGGGCATGTCCCCGCGCGAAACTGCGAGAATGGTGCCCTGGCTTTGAACCCCGTCCAGAAACGCATCCTGCTCGCCCTCACCCTTCTGGCCGCGACGACCCGCCTCCTCGCCGCGGCGGCCTCGCTGTGGGACTGGGACGAGGCGCTCTTCGCCCTGGCCGTGCGCGACTACGACGTGACGCGCCACCATCCCCATCCTCCCGGCTATCCGCTCTTCATCGCCGCGGGGAAGCTCGTCCATCTGTTCGTGGCCGATGAGTTCCGTGCGCTCCAGGTGGTGGTCATCCTGGCCGCCTGCGCGCTGCTGCCGCTGCTCTTCGCCCTGGCCCGCGAGCTCGGCTTTTCGTTCGCGACGTCGGTCAGCGCGGCGACGCTCTTCGCCTTCCTCCCCAACGTCTGGGTTTACGGCGGGACCGCCTTCAGCGATGTCCCCGCGGTCGCGGCCGGCCTCGCCGCCTGCACGCTGCTCCTGCGCGGACGGCGCGACCCGCGTGCGTTCGTCCTCGGTGCCATCGTGCTCGGTCTGGCCGCCGGCATCCGCCTGCCGAACCTCCTCCTCGGCGCCACTCCCGCGCTGCTCGCCACCTGGTCACGCGTTCGCGCCCGTCAGTACGGCGTGGTGATGCTGGCGATGCTGCTCGGCGCGCTGACCGTGGCCGCCTGCTACCTCGGCGCCGCAGTCGCCTCCACCACCGTTCCGCAGTTCCTCGAGGCGCTGCGCGAGCAGAGCGCGTGGGTGCGCGAGGTCGATTCGTGGCGCAATCCCCAACGCCCGCCGCTGCGTGAGATGGCGGAGCTGTTCTGGTTCAAGCCGGTCGCGAACCGGTGGCTGAATCGCACCATCGCCATTCTCGGCGCGGTCTCCGTTCTCGCCGCGATGATCCGCCGGCGGGTGGAGGTGCTGCAGCTGTTCCTCCTCTTCGGTCCGCTCGCGGTGATGGCCTGGCTGACGCTCGACTTTACCTCCGTCTCCCGCTACGCCATCGCCTACATGCCGGCGCACGCCATCGTCGCTGCCGACGGGATGGGCGTCCTGGCGCGCCGCTTCCAGCCGCTTCTCGCGTCGATGCTCATCCTCTGGAGCGCGATCTGGACCTTCCCGGCCATCCGCGAGCAGCGCGCGCATCCGGCGCCGCCGGTGGCCGCATTCGAGTACGCGCTGCGCAGCACGCCGCCGTCGACCATTCTCTACGTGAACGACGGCCTCGGCCCGCACGCCGAGCTCCTGCTGGGCGACCGGCGCCGCAACTTCTTCCAACCGCATCGGCCGGTGTCGACCATCGGCGGCGACGGGGTGGTGATCGACTATCGTCGCGGTGCGGTCAACTTCGAGCGCCAGCGCGGCCGCCTCTGGGACATCGTCCGCCAGCGCAACTTCGAAGCGTCGGTCACGCCGGTCCGCTCGCCGCTGCGCTGGGGCCACGGCTGGTACGGCGTCGAAAACGAGCCGGAGAAGTCGTTTCGCTGGATGAGCGGCGAGGCCACCGTCACGCTGTCGCACCTCGAACCGGCCGGAACGCTGTCGATCGGCTTCTCGGTGCCGGCGGGGACCAGGCCACAGGTGGATCTGTTCTGGAATGACGCGCTGGTGGAACGCTTCCGCGTCAACGAGCCGCGCATCGAGAAAGAGTACCGGCTCGCCTCACGCCCCGGCGGCAACGAGCTGCGCATCCGCACCAGCGAGACCGTGCAGCCGGGCCACGGCGATACGCGCCCGCTCGGCCTGCGGTTCGACGAGATGGCATGGACGCGGTGACCGCTCCGCTGTCGCGGCGCGAGCGGATCGCGCTGCTCGTCGCGTCGCTCCTCGTGGCGCTGACGCGCTTTCTCGCGGTGTCGCGATCACTGTGGGATTGGGACGAGGCGCTCTTCGCGCTGGCGGTTCGCGACTACGACGTCACCGCCTACCACCCGCAGCCGCCCGGCTTCCCGCTCTTCATCGGCGTGGCGAAGCTGCTGATGCTCGTCACGCGTGACGAGTTCCGCGCGCTGCAGAGCATCACCGTCGTCGCGTCGCTGTTCGTCTTCCCGGCCATGTTCTTCCTCGCCCGCGAGCTGCGCGCTTCGACGTTCGTCGCCTTCGCGTCTGCGACGCTGCTCGCCTTTGCGCCGAACGTCTGGTTCTACGGCGGCACCGCCCTGTCGGACGTCCCGTCGATGCTGCTCTCGCTCGTCGCCTGCACGCTGCTGCTGCGCGCTTCCCATCTCGGCGGCATCGTGCTCGGCATCGCCGCGGCGGTGCGCCCGCAGAACCTCGTCATCGCCGCCGCACCGCTGCTGATGCTGCTGATCCGCCGCCGGCGTCGCTTCGTCGTCGCGGTGTCGATCGTCTTCGCCATTGTGGCCGTCAGCTACGGCCTCGCCGCGCGAGAGAGCGGCGGCTGGAGCGCGTACCGCGCCACCGTGGCCACGCACGAGCAATACATCCGTGCCACCGACTCCTTCCTCGCGCCGTCGCGCCCATCGCTCCTGCGCGTGGCCGACGACTTTTTCGTGCGGCCGTATCGCGCGCCGCTGATCAACCTCGCGGTGACGCTGCTGGCCGCGCTCGCACTCATCGCGCGGCGCCGCGGCGCACTCGTGGCCCTGGCGCTCTTCGGCCCGTTCTGCCTCTTCGCCTGGCTCTACCTCGACTTTCACAGCGCCAGCCGCTTTTCGATCGCGTACGCGCCGCTCTTCGCGTTGCTGGCCGCGGAAGGGATCGCGCTCTTGCGCCGCGCCTCCGCGATCGTGCTCGCCGCGCTGACGACGCTGATGATCGCCTGGACCTACCCGGCGCTGCACACCGTCCGCACCACCACCTCGCCGCCGGTCGCGGCGATGAAGCACATCCGCGCAACCGCCGACCCGCGCCAGACCATCGTCTGCTTCGACGAGCGCCTCGGTCCGCACGCGACGCTCCTCCTCGCCGAATACCAACGCTGCGCCGCGTTCCTGACGCCGCCCGCGCTGTGGGCCACACGTGCGCGCGTCCTGCACGTGCGCGAGGAAACCGGCGAGGTCAGCTTCACACGCGAGCGAACGCGCCTGGCCAGCCTCGCCCGCGACCGCTACTTCGTGGCCGGCATCGCCGGCGCGCAGCGCGTCACCTTCGCGCAAGGCTTCGGCGAAGAAGAAGGCAACGTCGTCGCGCCGTACCGCAGCATCACCGGACCGCGCGCGACGATCCTTCTGCCCGCGGCGAAGCGCGCCCGCCTGCGGATGCATCTCACCGGCGACGCCGCCTTCGCGATCCACCTCAACGGCCGGATGCTCACCAGCGGGCGCGAATTCTCGATCACCACCGAGGCGGAGCCGCGCAACGAGCTGGTGATCGAGAAGCGGAGCGCCGGCGCTCTGCGGCTCGATCGCCTCGAGTGGGCGCCGATTGACTCATCGAACGGAACTCCTTAATTCCGGTCGCCACCGGCACGGCCACTCCGCTATCGTCCGCGGCTCAAATGACGTTCCGAGACGCGGCGACCGCATTCCTCCGCCACTGCCAGTCGATCCGGAAACTCTCGCCGCACACCATCCGCGCCTACCAGCTCGACCTCGATCGCTTCTCGCAATTCCTCGGCAAACGCGGTCAGCTCGCCGCCTGTGACAAGAGCGTCATTCACAACTACGTCCGCCATCTCTTCGACGTGCGCGGGCTGAGAGAGGCGAGCGTGAAACGCCACCTGGCTACGCTCCGCTCGCTCTTCCGCTGGCTCGAAGAAGAGGAGCGCGGCATCGAAGATCCGTTCCGCGGCGCGCGCATCCGCATCCGCACGCCGAAACGCCTGCCGCGCGTCATCGCCCGCGCCGACCTCCGCCGGCTGCTCGCCCAGGACGTCAAGCACGACCGGCCGCACACCTTCGCCGATCTCACCGCGTACGTCGCCACCGAGCTCCTCTTCGCCACCGGCATGCGCGTCAGCGAGCTGGCCGGCCTGCTCGACGCGGCGGTCGACGTGGAGGACGGAACGATCACCATCATCGGCAAAGGCAACCGCCAGCGCCGCGTCTTCGTCCCCGACGAGCTCAAGTCGCTGCTGACCGACTACCGCACCGCGCGCGACCACGCCGCGAATTCCGCCGACACCTTCCTCGTCAACTCACGAGGGGCCGCCGCCAGCCCGCAGATGATCCGCCGCCTGGTCCGCATCCACGGCGAGCGCAGCGACGTCCGCGACCGCGTCACCCCGCACATGTTCCGGCACTCCGTCGCCACCTACCTCCTCGAAGAAGGTGTCGACATCCGCTACGTCCAGCGCCTGCTCGGCCACCGCAGCATCTCGACGACGGAGATCTACACCCACGTCGCCGACGCGGCGCTGAAGGTGCGGATCACGGAACGGCATCCGAGAAAGGGGATCGTGAGGTGAGCTGAGGGGGTAAGGAACCGATAACTCGAAATTATGAGCGCCCACGCTCTCCGCGATCCGATTCACGACTTCGTCAACCGCCTCGCGGAGAAGCGGTCCGTCGGTGATTTCTGCGAAGGGCGCACCGGCGTGGGAAAGCGCTGTCTCGTACTGCGCACCTCACGCGACGTCGGGCTGACGTTTTTTCTGCGCCACCTGGAGCAGACAGCGGATCGGCCGTGGTTCGCCGTGTACGCCGACTGCGCATCGAGCGACCCGGAGATCATCTTCCGCAGGTTTTTCGAAAAGCTGGAAGAGCGAAAGCTTCTCCGATGGAAGGCGCTGAACGCCGTCCGCGAGCTCGGCGAGACGTTCGTGCGCGTGCTCGCGCCGTTTTTCCTGCCCGCAGCAGTTGCCTCTGCGGCGGGATCGCTGACGGCGGCAGCCGTGCCGAAGATTCTGACGACCGCCTATGCATCGGCAGCGTCGGAACGATTCGGGAATCTCATCACCTCCGGCCGCTGGCGTAATCCGGTACTGTTTCTCGTCGACAATGCTGACCAAATTAAGCCGCAGTCGCTCCACATTCTGAACACCGTCTTTTCCGATCGGTACGATCACATCCGGTTCGTCCTGTCGTATGTCGTGGAGGACGGAGCGCAGAACACCTACGACGCGTTTCTGCAGCGGCTCGTTGGCTTTGGTCTGGGCGTCGACACATTGCAGTTTCAGCCACCCGACGAACAATTTGTCTCCGAGATTGCTGCGGCACTCCACGTCCCACTTCCGGCAGACGAACGACGCGATCTGATCCGGCAGAGCGAAGGGAGTATCAGCCGGGTGATCGGCTTCTTTCGTGCGGACCGTGCCACGGATGAAGGCCTCTCGAACATCGAGCAAGAGGTGCTGCGCTTCCTGATCGTGGCCGAACAGCCGCTCCGCGTCGACGATGTCCTTACATTGCTTCGTCGTACGCCGCGGCTGATGAGTCCGGACAGCGCCGTGCGACGAGCCATCGCGGCCCTCGAGCGGAAACGCCTAGCCACTATCCGTAAGGACTGGCTTGGTGACGAGTTGGAGATCGCGCCCGGGCAGATCCGATCCGTCCGGGCAGCGGTCCCAGAGCTCGCAGACATGCCGGCCGTGCAGGAGCTTTACCACTATTTCACGACCGTGGACGAGGTCCGCAGTCCGCGTCATTCCGAAAGCGCCTACGGGGCACTCCTTTACAAGCTGGCGAAACGCATCGATCCCTCTTCGGCTCCGCGCCGTGCCTTCGATCTCGTGCGCGTCAGCCTCGCGCAGGCGGATCTTGAGGCAGCGCGAAGGTACGTCACGGATGCCACGGGCTCTCCCTCCACGCGCTCGGTCTATGACGTCTATGCGCTATTGGCTTTCCACGTATCCGTGCAGGAGTACCACGAAGCACTTGCTGCACTCGATCAGCTGGGCCGCGAGTATTGGGAGCGAAGCCGCGTGCTGCGGATCATCCACGCCGTGGCCCTGAACCGCGTCCGCGCGCACGCGGTGTCCGACGCCGAAATCGACGGACTACTCACGGAGAGCGCCACGACGGACGAGGAGTTCGCGCTCCTCATCTCCTACAAAGTGGCAGGATTCCTTCACGAAGGTGCGCTTGATGCGGCGCGCACGACTTTCGAGGATGCCTACGAGCGGATCCGCGCGGCCCAAAACCGCAGTTATGCCCTGCGGAACTGCGCTGCGGTCTACTTCTGGGGCCGTGACCGCGACATGCGGCGAGCAGCGGAAGTGCTCGACGAGGCCCTCGGCGCCTTCCGCGAGCAACGCGACTCCTTCGGTCTCTTCACCACGGTCAACAATCACGGTGCACTCAAGGGCTCAACGACGCGCGTCGAGGGTGCGATCAGCGCATTAAACGATTTTCAGCGCGCGTTCGACGCGTTGTCGGTATTCGGAACACAGCACCTGGAAGAGGTGAGCGCGAACGTCGGCACGGCGTTACTGTTGTCCGGCGAAATCAGGCGGGCGAGAACGCATCTGACGAAGGTCTGCGCGATCGCGTCGCGCGACTTTCCGCGGGTACTGATCGAGTCGGCACTCGCATTCGCTGAGGCAATCTCGGGAGAGGTCGATGTGGCTCGTGAGCGCTTCCGGCAACTGACGAGCTGGGTGAGTACGGTGAACCTTCCTGAAGCGTCATATCGGGCGAACGTCAACGCCGCCGCCGTCGAAGCCATGAGCGGCGTCGCCGGTAACCGGTTCGATCTGTACGTCCGCGCGGCGGCAAATGCGGGATTCTGGGCGGGCACTTCCCTCGAGCGTGTCATTACCGCGGCGAGCAGCGCGTTGATCACGTCGGATAGCCTCACCGCCTTTTTCAGCTACGACTATTTTCACTACTGGTCACAGAATCCGTTGTCGGTCGTCTCCCTTCCG
This sequence comes from Thermoanaerobaculia bacterium, assembly GCA_036398925.1. Lineage (GTDB taxonomy): Bacteria > Acidobacteriota > Thermoanaerobaculia > Gp7-AA8 > Gp7-AA8 > DASWOB01. The sequence goes on along the minus strand of DASWOB010000042.1, from coordinate 84,649 downwards.
GCGCTGCCGGAGCAGTGAGTACGCGACGACATGTCCGAGCAGCGAGTCGGTCGTCGCGCCCTCGCGTGCAGCCGCCAGGCCAAATGGACCATGCTCGCCGATATAGCAACAGATGTTGAGCTCGAGGAACCGCCGTTCGCCTGTCAACGGGTCGAAACGATAATCGAGACGGAAGTAGTCGATAGGGCCGAGTGCGGCCCATAAACGCACGACATCGTCAGCCACCCAGCCAGCGCGCAGGTCCAGTTCGCGATATCCGAGGTGGTCCGTCAGTTTGAGCTCGTGCGTCAGAATCCGGCCGGGCTTGTCGGAAATAGGTTCGTAGATCCCGAGAAGACGCGGTTCAGTGTCGCCGACGACCGCCACGGTGACATCGATTCCCTCCACGTAGTTTTCCACGAGAACGTCGATTCCCTCGGCCCACAGCGCCTCGATCACCTGGCGTGCACCCGTCCAGTCCGATTGCACGCTCTCCATGGTGATTCGTTCCGACGCGGCGCCGAACCGATCCTTGATGAAGTAGGGTCCGGCGAAAGGCGGCGTTTCGAGCGGAGTGACTCCGCGGTGGTACGGCACGCCCCGCGGAACTGGGATCCCGAGCGAGGCGGCGATCACTTTCGAGATGTACTTGTCCTCCGCCGCCGCTCTAACGTTCGGAGGTGCGCCGAGATAGTCGACGGCGAGGTACTCGCAATAAGCCGAGACGAACACCTCGGAGTTCCGGATCGCGATGCGGTTGTAGAGCGAGAAGACGTAGTCGATTGCACCGCCAGCGTGCACGATCGTATACGGCTTCGACGTGGACTGGACGCGGAAGCCGAGCCGGTTCAGTCGCTGAAAAACCTGAAAGTGATAGTCCGGGTACGTGCCGTCCCCTGTGTAGGGATTAATCCGATAATCCGGCGCGTCGGGAGCGTACGGTGCCATGAATAAGATCCGGAGGTCCTGTGGCGTGTTGACGCTCAGCAGCCCGTTTGCGCCGCGGTTGATCATGTCTGAGATAATTTCGAGTTATCTGCTCTCGAGAGCAGCCCCTTCGCCTCTAGGAGTGATCCTCGACGACATTTCCCTACCGTTCCCGTCGGTGCCGGCCCGCATTTCACTCTCTAAGGCTTGAACTCCATCGTCTGCGGGAACCAGGTCCGTACGCGCTTGCCGTCTTTCATCGGGGAAGAGAACGGCGTCGACTTCATGGCGCGGACGGCGGCGTCGTTGATGCCGAAGCCGGGGTAGCCGCGGAGGACGCGGACGTCGAGCACTTCGCCGCTCTCGGAAATGAGCGCGCTGACGATGACCGTGGCGGAGATCTTCTGGCGCGCGGCGAGCGGCGGGTAGTGCGGGCGGATGGCGCGGGTGGGGCGGGGGAGGACGTCGAGCGAGCTGACGTCGACCACGTCGCCTTCGCGGACGGTGGCGGCGACGGCCTGCGGCTGAACGACGGCCGGAGCGGGCGCCTGCGGCTGCGTCACGGCCGGCTGCTGCTGTTGCTGCTGGACCGGCGCTACGGGTGGTGCGGCGACCTGCTGGACGGGCGCGGGAGCGGATTCACGGCGCTGCTGGTCGAGCTGGGCGGCGCTCGGGGCGCGCTCTTCTTCGACGACCGGCGCGGCCACCGGACGAGCCGTGGCGATCGGGGCGTTCTTCGACTGCGAGCGCTTGAGCTCTTCGGTGAACTGCGCCTGGAGGCGCATCATGTCGGCGTTGATTTTGTCGCGCTCTTCTTTGAGTTTCTGCTGGACGGCGAGCTCGAACGCCGCTTCCTGCGCTTTCGGGTCGATGGTGGCGGTGGTCGCGACGACGACCGGCTCGGAGACCACGCGCGGCTGCACCGGCGCCGGGACCGCGGCGGCCTGAGTGACAGTGGGTGTAACGGCCGCGGGGGCGGGCGCTTTCCGCATCATCATCGCCGCGCCGCCGCCGAGAACGCCGAGGAGAAGGACGGCGGCAATGGCGATCGGGAGCTTGCTGCGCTTCGGCTGTGACTGAGGAGTATGTGCCGCGAAGGGTGCCGGCGACGGGACGTGATCGGCCGGCAGCGGAGCCGGTGCGGCGGGGCGCGGCTGCTCGAGGTACGCGGCGACGTTGACCTGTGCTTCTTTCTCCCGTTCGGCCGCTTCGGCTTCGACATCTTTCTTCAGGAGATTGCTGAGGTAGAAGGCGAGATTGAAGGTGGTCGCGGAGTACTTGCCGCCGTTGGCCAGCGCCGACAGCGCCGACTTCATCTCGGCCACGGAGGCGTAGCGCGCGGCGGGATCGAGGTTCAGAGACTTGTCGAGGAGGAGGCGGATGTCGTCGGGGATCGGCTCGCCGGTCATGGTCCTGGCCGCCTTCATGGCCGAGGCGAAGACGGTCGGGGTCAGGTTGTCGGGCGGCTCCTGTCCGGTCACCACCAGGTAGAGCACGGCACCGAGCGCGTACACCTCCGAAGCTTTGGTCGGTTTGCCGGTGGTGCGGTACTCCATCGCGAAGTAGCGGCCGATGTCGTAGGCGATCTTCGCGTCGATGAGCGACGGGATGAATCCGCTGCCGAGCTGCTGGCCGGCCACGCGGATCTCGCCGTCGTCGCTGATCCAGATGAACTCCGGGGTCAGCGCGCCGTGCAGGAGGCGGTTGCCCGCGCCGTCGCGCAGCTCGGCCATGGTGGCGAGCGAGAGCGCGACCTTTTCGGCGATGACGATGGCCTGATCGAGCGGGAGCGGCTTCGGCGGAGTGGTTTCGTTGCCGCGGGCGCGGTCGATGATCAGGCGCAGCGAGCGCCCTCCCGCGTAGTCCCAGGCGATGTATGGGACACCATCGATGACGCCGGAGACCTGATCGCGCGCGAAGGAGGTTCCGTGCAGCTGCGCGAGGATCGGCTGGGCCGCTTCGATGGCGTCGCGCAGGGCGACTTTGCTGCCGCTGGTGAAGCGGCGCAGCGCGACCGTGGGGCCGAGCCGCGTGCCGTCGATCCTGCCGGCTCGCCAGAGCTCACCGTGCGAATCCGTTTCGAGTTTCTTGAAAAGGATGAACGGGCCGAACTGCTCGTACGGCTTTTTGGGCGCAGCCATGGTGTAGAACCCCCGGTAGTTATTTGAGTGGACGGGGAAGGATACACCAATTTGTGACAGTCGTTATTTTTTCGCGGCGGCTTTTCGCTTGTCGCGGAAGTACTGCCGCTGGAACTGCTCGACGTTGCGGTTGTGCTCGGCGTTACTGGTGGCGAAGACGTGCGATCCGTCGTTGCGCGCCACGAAATAGAGGTACGGCGTGGTGGCCGGAGCGGCCGCCGCACGCAGTGAGGCGAGGCCCGGATTGGCGATCGGTCCCGGCGGCAGACCGGGAGTGCGGTAGGTGTTGTACGGCGACTCCATCTGCAGGTCGGCTTTGCGGATGTTGCCGTTCCAGCGGCCGGCGAGCTTCATCGCGTAGATGACGGTCGGATCGGCGCCGAGGAGCATCCGCTTCTGGATCCGGTTGAAGTAGACCGAGGCGACGATGGGACGCTCCTGCGGCAGCTGCGCCTCGGTCTCCACGATCGAAGCGAGGGTCACGGTCTGGTGGGCATTGAGGCCGGTGGTGATGAAGGCGAGGTCGCTCCCCCAGTGCTTGCGGAAGTTGGTGACCATGGCGCGGACGATCGTCTTTGCCGGCGTGCCGGGATCGAATTTATACGTGTCGGGGAAGAGATAGCCCTCGAGCGAGTCGGCCTCCGGCGCGAGGTCGCGCACGAGCTCCGGATCGTCCGTCACCTTTCGCCACTCCTCCTCGGTGCCGAGTCCCTCGGAGGCGAAGAGTTTGGCGATGGCGAAGCGGTCGAGCCCCTCGCGCACGGTGATGGTCTTGAGGATCACGTCGCCGCGCACGAGCTTGTCGATGACGTCGACCGCGGCATTGTCGCCCTTGAACTCGTAGACGCCCGCTTTCAGAGAGTCGCGCGAGCGGAAGAGCTTCATATAGAGGAGCGGGACCCACTGGTCGCGTACCACCCCTTCCTTCTGCAACTGCTGCAGGATCGTAGCGGTGCGCTGGCCGCGGCGGACTTCGACGCGGGTGGAGGCCCCCTCGTAGCCTTTGTAGGGCGTGCGGAGAGCGCGCCAGAAGAACCACCCTGCGCCGGCGGCGAGGAGGATGGCGAAAAGGGCGATGGTGAAGAGCGACTGCAGGTACTTCCGGCAGCCGCCGCGGCGTTGCGTGCGGCGTGCTATGGCGTCCTCCCTGACTGGCGGTCATCGAGATACGACTGCAGGATGACCGCGGCGGCGTGCATGTCGATGTCTTTCTGGGCATCGCGCCGGCTGCGGCCCTCGGCGCGCAGTCGTTCGGCGGCTTCTACGGTCGAGAGGGTCTCGTCCCAGAGCACGACCTCTTTGCAGCTTTTCTGCCGCAGTTCCTCGGCGAACTGGCGGTACTTCTCCTCGCCCGATTGCGAGTGGGTGCGGCGCGGCAGGCCGACCACGAACGCTTCGGCCTCGAGCTCGCGGCCGAGGCGGTCGAGCTTCGTGACGATGTCCCCTTCGTTGCGGAGGACCGAGTGCGGCGTGGCGACGATGCCGGAGTCGCTCACCGCGATTCCGATCCGCCGCGCACCGAGGTCGATGCCGATGATCACGCGCGGATTGTATGAGTACAATGCCGCGAATCGGCGATGCGCCGCGAACCGGCGAGGCTTACCCAATGAAAAACTTCAATCTCGACGCCATCCTCGAGGCGATGCTCAAGATGTCGGATCGCGTCTCCGACCTCAACTTCTCGGTCGGACGCCCGCCGCAGGTCGAAGTCGACGGCCAGCTCGTGCCGGTCAACTTTCCCGGCCTGCCGCGGCTGACGCCATTCCAGACCGAGACCATCGCCATGCAGATGCTGCGCGGCGATCGCGAACTGACCCGGACGCTGCTGCAGAACGGAAGCGTCGACCTCTCGTACTCGATCCCGCAGAAGACCCGGTTCCGCGTGAACGTCTTCTCGCAGCGCGGCACGTACGCGATCGTCCTGCGCGTCATTCCGGAGGGCATCCCGACGCTGCAGTCGCTGAACATGCCGCCGGAGGTCAACAACGTCTCCAAGCTGAAGAACGGGGTGGTGCTGGTGACGGGGCCGACCGGCTCCGGCAAGTCGACGACCCTGGCGGCGATCATCAATCAGATCAACCAGGAGCATGCGTACCACATCATCACCATCGAGGACCCGGTCGAGTACATGCACCGGCATGTGAAGTCGACGGTCAACCAGCGCGAGCTCGGCTCGGACACGAAGACCTTCTCGCTGGCGTTGCGCGCGGCGCTGCGTCAGGCGCCGAAGGTGATCCTGATCGGCGAGATGCGCGACGTGGAGACGATCGAGATCGCGATGGAGGCGGCGGAGACGGGGCATCTCGTGCTCTCGACGCTGCACACCATCGACGCGGCGAAGACGGTCGACCGCATCATCGGCGTCTTCCCGAAGGATCAGGAGCCGCAGATCCGGACCCGGCTCTCGCAGTCGTTCCGCTACATCATCTCGCAGCGCCTGCTGCCGAAGATCGGCGGCGGCCGCGTGGCGGCGCTGGAGATCCTGAAGTCGACCATGCGCACCCGCGACTACATCGTGAAGGGGGAGTCGGAGGGGCGTTCGCTCGTCGACGCGATGCACGACGGCCAGGTGGACGGGATGCAGACCTTCGACGACGAGATCGAGAAGCTGTGGAACGACCGCCAGATCAGCAAGGAAACGGCGCTGGCGTACGCCTCGAACCCGACCAACCTCGCGCTGCGCCTGACGGACGAACCGACCGGCGGCACGGCGGACGAAGAAGGCTCGATGCTGTCGATGCTGGAGTAGGCGGAAGCGATGATCAAGATCACGTGCACGAACTGCCAGAAGCCGCTGTCGCTCGATGAGACGAAGCTGCCGGCCGATAAAGAAGTGGCCTTTCCCTGCCCGGTCTGCAAGACGCGGCTGACCGTCGATCGACGGAACCTCGCCGGCGCCGCTCCGGCCGCTCCCGTCGCCGCCCCGGTGCAGGAAGCATCGGCGCCCGACAATGACGAGGATCACGAGAACGAGTTCGGCGCGAAGGCGGTCATCGTCGGCGTCGACCATCCGGGCGTGCGTCAGGCCGCGAAGCTGGTCGGCTTCCTGCCGGTCTACTACGCCGACCCGGCACGGGCGCGCGACTTTTACATGCAGGAGACGCCGCAGGTGGTCTTCATCGTGCCGCAGCAACTGACGCCGCCGCCGCTGGAAGCGATGAGCCCGATCATCTCGCTGATGCCGGTCGATCGCCGCCGCTCGTTTTTCATCCTGGTGGCGGACGGCCTGCGGACGCTCGACGGCAACGCGGCGTTCCTCTACGGCGTGAATCTGGTCGTGGCGGCGAAGGATCTGGGGCAGTTCCCGCAGATCTATCGCGAGACGGCCGCGTACCACGAGCGCTTCTACTCGAGCATGACCAACGTTCTGCGCGCCATGCAGGCGTAAGAACAAAAACGGCGCCGCGAGGCGCCGTTATCGTGCGTGGTGAACTGGCCGGGCTTACTGCATCTGGACGCCTTCGGGATACTGAAGGAAGACGCCACCGGAGTAGAGGATGTCGCAGTCGAGATCAGTGGTCGGGCCGCCGGCGGGAGAATCCTGTTGCCGTCCGTCGCGGCCATAGCTGGTGATCAGGTAGGCGGTACCCCCGCCGTTGATGTGAAACCGGAACTGACGGCCCCAGCCATCGGTCTCCGGAAACGGGTTGATGAAGGTCGGTTCGAGAATGGCCTTGGCTTCGGCGGTCGAGAACGGGGTGGTGCAGCAGAGAGAGAGGCCGGCGGACCCATAGCCGCCCTCATCGATGGCCCGGGTTTCCCAGGCCATGGCAATCTGACGGATCGAGGCCATGCTCCGCTTCTGGCGCGCGCGTTCGAGCGCGGTGAGCAAGTTGGGGATCGCGATGGCCGCGAGAACTCCGATGATTGCCACGACGATGAGGAGCTCGATCAGAGTGAATCCGGTCTCACGACGCCTCATTGATCGCTCCATAAAAACGGGCGCCGGTGAAGGCGCCCGTTTCGAGAGTCACTGAATTGATTTCAGTGAAACGTTTACTGAGTCTGGATGCCTTCCGGATACGAGACGAACGAACCGTTCGAGTAGATGATGTCGTTGTCGAAATCGCTCGTCGGACCGATCTTGTAGGTGCCGTCGAGCTGGCCGTCCTTACCGGTCGAGTGGATCGAGTACTCGGCGGCGCTGACGTCGGCGCGGTCGGTGCGGAACGTATACGCCTTGTTCCAGCCATCCATGCGCGGCAGGGTCTTGATGTAGGTCGGGGTGACCTTCGCTTCGAGCTTGTCAGTGACGTTCGTCGCGAGCAGCGTGTAGGTGGCCTGACCCGAAACGTTGTAGGTGTTCGTGTCGGTCGCATACGCTTCCCACGCGGTGGCGATGGAACGGATGTCGGCCATGGTGCGCTTCTGCTTCGAACGCTGCATCGCGGTGAGCAGGTTCGGGATGGCGATGGCGGCCAGGATGCCGATGATCGCGACGACGATCAGCAGCTCGATGAGCGTGAAACCTTTTTGCTTCCTTGTCATTGTGAGAGCTTCTCCTTTGTCACGCCCTAATCGCAATCGGGATACCACCCCGCACCCAAACGTAAGTGCCTGAAGCGGCGTGGCTTGTCAGGCAGTTGACGTTTTCGCGCGGTGGCGAACGGTCATATTTTGTTAGGGCGTTCTGACACTTTCTGTCACTGGCTGGTCGAAGACGTAGCCGGTGACGAGCTGCCGCATCACGCCCACGCCCAGCACGAACCAGTCGAGCCGCACCCGCTCGTTGGCCCGGTGGATCGAGGCGCTTTGAAAGGCGTCCACCGGGAACGGCAGGATGCCGTAGCTGGTGATGCCCCGCTGGCGGAGATAGCGGGAATCGTTCGTCGCGCTGGCCAGAATCAACGTGCCGGCGGTGGTGTCGTACGTCGTCTCGATGAGAGTGATGATCCGCCGGAAGAGTGGCGTGTCCGTGCGGCTGAGCGGTGCCGTCGCTCCGCGCGTCACGACCCGTTCGATGCGCACCCCGAACGGCGCCAGCTCGGCCGCCAGTTGCCGGATGCGCGCGTCGGCGCTCGTCCCCGGCAGGTCGAAGAGGTCGACGACCGCCTGGTAGCGGCCATCCTTCTCGTACGGCCAGCGCATCAGCGTCACGTCGTGCGTGAGCTCGCGATACGAATGCGGTAACTCCCAGAACGTTCCGTTGCGGACCGATGCATCGATGTCGCTGAGCTGCTTCCGATACCGCGCGCGGGTCGGTGCGACTTTCCGGAACAGCGCCCGGACCTCCGGCAGGATGCGCTGCGGCTCGCGACGCGTCGTCTGCCGTTGCAGCGCGAACCTGGCCTGACGCAGCGGCTCGAGACTGTCGGCGGAGACGATCACGCGGGAGGCCTGCTTCCCGCCGATCTCGATCCCGAAATACGTCATCCGCTCGGCGATGACCTCGCTCAGTCCCCCTTCGTTGAGGGAGTAACGGATGCCGGCGAAGATGTCGGGGCGCTTCTCGAGCAGCGCGACGATCCCTTCTTCGCCCCCCTCTTCTTCGTCGCAGACAGCGAGGAAGACGAGATCGTGCTCCGGCACCCGGCCGCTGCGCGCGACCGCGACGAACGCGAGGAGCTGCGTCACCGCCAGTCCCTTCATGTCCAGGACACCGCGGCCGTAGAGCATGTTCTGCTGAATCGCTCCGCTGAACGGCGGGTGATCCCATCCCTGCTCACTGGCCGGGACGACGTCGATGTGATTGAGGAGCAGGAGGCCTTCGCCCTGCTGCTTGCCGCGAATGCGCGCGTAGACGTTGAAACGGCCCGGCACCGACTCGACCAGCTCCGCGCGAACGCCGTTCTTCGCGAACTGCGCGACCAGCCACTCGGCGCCGGGCCGCTCGTTGCCGGTGATGGTCGGGATGCGGACGTACTCCTGGAGGAGGAGGATCTCCGGCGTGATCTTCTCTGCTTTCGGGATGTAGAGCCGGTTGCGCTCGAACTCGGCCTGTTCCCGCGCGTCCCAGCGGATGAACAGCCATACGCCTGCGCCGGCCAGGAGGACGAAGATGGCCGCCGCGATCCGTTCGTTGCGGTGGCGGCGGCGACGGGTGGCTTCGTCGATCGGTGGCTTCATCGTCTCCGCGCGATGATAGCGAGCGCGAGGAGGAGAACCGCCGTAATCGCCGAGATCTTCGCGCCGAGGTCTACCAGCGTGTTCTGGTAGCGCATCTCGACGCGGTGACGCCCGGCCGGCACTTCCACCCCCTGGAAGCCGATGTTCGTGACACGCGCCGGCGCCGGTTTGCCGTCGATGGTGACGTTCCAGTACTTGTGCGGCGTCACGCTCATGACCAGATAGCCGCGGCCGCGGGTCTCGACGTCGATGGTGGCGGTGTTCGCGGTCTCACGCCACGCGTGGACGACGCCGCCGGCCGGCACGAACGCACCGTTCTCGACGAACGCGACCCGTTTGCTGTAGCTGCCGGCGACGAGCTTCTTCACGAAGTCATGGCGGTTGATGATCGGCACCATCTGATCCGCGAGGTAGTAGCGCGGGTTCTCCTCGACCTTGACGAACTGCACCGCTTCCATCTCTTTCAAGCGGCCGCGAACGCGCTTCTTCTCGTCCTTGAATTCCTTGTAGATGCCGCGGTACCCGACGTTCCCCATCGCCACGAACGGCTCCCACCAGTCGGTCTGGCCGGAGCGTTTGACGTCCCACACCGAGTCGACGAAGTCGATGGTCGGGATGAGCGCGGTCTTGTCGTAATCGCGGTCGATCACCATCTGCAGGCCATGTCCCGCGGGCGTTTCAGGAAAGAGGCCGTTGCGCACCATCCAGTACACGGCATCGCCGGTCGAAAAGTAACTCTTCGCCTGCGGTTCCTGGCCGTACCAGTCGGCCTCGTGGAAGATACGAAAACGGCTGCGATCCTTCGGGAAGTGCCGCAGCACTTTCGGATCCTCGGTGAAAAACCGCGACGGCATGCGCGGGTTGAGCTGATGCATCGCCGGGCCGAGGTCCGCCAGCACGAAGATGAACATCGCGGAGAGCCAGATCGGCCGCTTGACGTAGCGGATGCTCCAGACCAGCGCGAAGAGAATGGCCCCGCGCGCGACGGCAATCATCCACCCCTGATGCGACAGCGCGATCATCTTGTTCGCGCCGGCGCCTTTGGTGAGGCCCCAGATCATCGAGAAGGTCTTGCCGTACAGCGGGGTGAAACCGATGATCGCGAGCACCGCCGCGACGACCGTCGTGGCCAGCACGAAGCCGAGCAGCGCATCGCGCAGCGCCTCGTCGCCGTCCAGCAGGCGCTGCAGCATCTTCGCCGCGAAGATGATCAGCGCGAACATGGCGATGAGGATGAACTTCTCCGGGTAGCGGATCGACGTGGCGATGCCGGCCTTGTAGAGGAGCTTCATCAGCGGCGTGTTGCCGCCGAGCGCGATCAGCATCGAGAAGACCACCAGGATCAGCACGAACCGCCCGCCGCGTGGCCGGATGAAGGCTCCCGCGACCGCGAGCGCGATCAGCAGCAGGCCGCCGTAAATGCTGAAGAGGAACGGCGATCCCATGCCGGGATAGAGGCCGCCGCCCCAGTACCACATCACGTTGTCGATGCTGATGTGGCCGAGGATGTTCGGATAGACCACTTCCGCGATCTTGGCCCAGGGAAGGCTCCACGCGCTGACGAGGGAGTAGTCGAAGATCCGCGAGCGCGCCGAGTCGCCGACGTGATCGATCGCCGGAATCATCTGCGCGGCCCCTATCAGAATGGCGGCGATGGAGATCAGCGCGATGAAGGCGACCCGCGCCAGCATCTCCGGCACCTTCGAGCCCCAGAACCGTCCCCCATGCTCCTCGGCCGCATACCAGCCGCGATACATCGCGTACATGCCGATGATGAAGCCGGTCTGAATGACCGTGGTCGGCTCGCCGACGAGGAACTGCAATCCGAGAAAGAGCGCCGCCAGCGCGAAATCGCGCAGCGACGGCTTCAGCAGAAACTTGCGGACGTACAGACAGGTGAGTGGCAGCCACGCCGCGCAGAAGAGGATCGGCAGCAGGTTGATGTACGAGAGGTAAATGCCGCCCAGCCCGAACGCCAGCGCGCCGAAGAAGGCGGAGGGAGGGCGGAGGCGCATCGACCGCAGCAGCGCGTACATGCCGAACAGACCGATGTAGATGTGGATGAGGATCAGCAGGCGATAGCCGAGGTCGTAGCTCGGCAGGAGGATCAGCCAGGTGAAGGGATAGAAGACCTCGTGCTCCGGGTTCGCCGCGATCGGCTGGCCGGCGCCGAAGTGGCGGTTCCAGTAGGGGAACTCGCCCCCTTCCACGACCTCGCGCAGGACCTGCTTGGTCGGGTAGTAATAGCGCGTGAGATCGCGCATGTAGAAGTTGTGCGACCCGACCAGCACATCGATGAAGAAAAGAGAAGCGAGTGCGGCGAGAAGCAGCAGCGCGAGGACGTCATGGCGCCGCGGGACGTGCTCGAGCGACTCAGCGCGAACTGCGGTGTCGTCGTGCATCAGCGCGCGGGCAACGGCGTCGGGCGCGGCGCCGGATCGCGGAAGATGCGGTGCGTGTAGATGCCCTTCTTGTGCAGCTTGTACAGCACCATCGTTTTGAGGATGGCGAGGCCGTAGCGCACGCCCTTCCAGAAACCGACCTGCGAGGCCTCGTCGAAGTAACGGGTCTGGATCGGCACTTCTTTGATGCGCATCCCCTTGGCCACACCCTGGGCGATGATCTCCGTGTCGAAGACGAAGTCATCCGAGTTCGCCTCGAAGTCGACCGTCTGCAGGTAACGCTTCGAGTAGGCGCGGAAGCCGGAGTGATACTCGGAGAGGTAGACGTAGAAGGTCGCGTTCTCGACCATCGTCAGGAAAAGGTTCGCGAAGTACTTCCACTTCGGCATGCCGCCCTCGATGGGACGCCCGCCGAGCATGCGCGAGCCGAACACCGCTTCGCACTCGTTGCGGAGCAGCGGCTTGACGAGCTCCGGGATGATCTTCGGGTCGTACTGATGGTCGGGGTGGACCATGACCATGATCTCGCCGTCCATCTCTTCCATGGCCGTGCGGTAGCAGGTCTTCTGGTTGCCGCCGTAACCGCGGTTCTTCTGATGGACGATCGTCTTCAGCCCGAGTTGCCTCGAGAGCTCGACGGTGCGGTCGCGCGAGACGTCATCGACGAGCAGGATCTCGTCGACCCAATCCTTCGGGATGTCGTCGTACGTCGCCTGCAACGTCCGTTCGGCGTTGTAGGCGGGGAGGACGGCGATGACTTTTTTCTCGTGCAGGGGCATGAGCGGCGCGGGAGCATAACACAGGCCTCAGAACCGCCATCCCGAGGGGGCAGAGCACGTGCCACGACGATCATCAGCAGCGCGCCGCTGCTTCACGCGCGCGGCTCCTCGACGCCGGCGTTGCGGCAGACCTCCGCGATGCGCGCGTAGGCTTCGGCGCGGCGCCCCTCGCGGAGCAACTCGAGCGCGCCCGATCCGAGGACCTCGTCGAAGAACTGCTTGCGGTCGTGGTCGTGGGGGAGCTTGGGCGACTGTTTCGCGCGCTCCCGCAACTCGCCCAGGATGTCGTTGATCTCGGCGTACTCGCTGCCGAGGACTTGCTGCAGGTCGGCTTTGAGGCGCCGGGCGAGGGCGGGCGATTGGCCGCCGGTGGAGATGGCGAGCTGGATCGAGCCGCGCTCGATCACCGCCGGGACGATAAAGTCGCAGAGCTCCGTGTCGTCGACGACGTTGACCAGGATGCGCCGGCCGCGGCATTCGGCGGCAACGCGCTTGTTGATCTCCACGTCGTCCGTGGCGGCGATAACCAGCGTGGCGCCGTCGAGATCGTGCGGCTCATAGCCACGGTGGCGCAGCTCGACCGGCAGCGTCTGGAATGCTTCGGTGAAGCGCGGCGCGACCGCGATCACGCGCGCGCCGGATCTCTGCAGCGACTCCGCTTTCCGCGCCGCCACCGCGCCGCCGCCGATGACGACGGCGACGCGACCCTCGAGATCGAGGAAGACGGGGTAGTAGGACTGGCTCACATCAATAGATCGGGAAGCGGTCGGTCAGCTCTTTGACGCCCTTGCGCACTTCGGCGAGGGCGGCCTCGTCGCCGCGGGAGTCGAGCGCCTGCCCGATCAGCTCCGCGACGCGCTTCATCTCCGGCTCGCGCAGGCCGCGCGTCGTGACGGCGGGGCTGCCGATGCGGATGCCGGAGCCGACCATCGGCTTCTGCGTGTCGAACGGGATGGTGTTCTTGTTGACCGTGATGTTCGCCGCTTCGAGGATGTTCTGGCCGTCCTTGCCGGTCACGCCTTTCGAGAAGACGTCGGCCATGAAGAGGTGGTTGTCGGTGCCGCCGGAGACGATCCGGAAGCCGGCCGCGGCGACCCCCTCGCAGAGCGCCTTTGCGTTCTTTACCACCTGCCCCTGGTACTCCTTGAAGTCGGGGGAGAGCGCCTCGCGGAAGGCCACCGCTTTCGCGGCCACGATGTGCACGAGCGGCCCTCCCTGGATGCCGGGGAAGACCGAGCGATCGATCTCCTTCGCGTACTTTTCCTTGCAGAGAATGAGGCCGGAGCGCGGTCCGCGCAGGGTTTTGTGGGTGGTGGTGGTGACGAAGTCGGCGTACGGCACCGGCGACGGATGGTGGCCGGTCACGACCAGGCCGGCGATGTGGGCGATGTCGGCCATCATCAGCGCGCCGACCTCGTCGGCGATCTCGCGGATGCGGGCAAAGTCGAGGATGCGCGAGTAGGCCGACGCGCCGCAGACGATCATCCGCGGCTTGCTCTCTCTGGCAATGCGGGCCATCTCGTCGTAATCGAGCAGCTCATCGTCCCTGCGCACGCCGTACGCGACCACTTTGAAATCGCGGCCGGAGTAGGAGAGCGGATGCCCGTGGGTGAGATGGCCGCCGTGCGAGAGGTCCATCCCCATGATCGTGTCGCCCGGCTTGAGCATCGCGAAGTAGACGCCCATGTTCGCCTGCGAGCCGGAGTGCGGCTGCACGTTGGCGTGCTCGGCGCCGAACAGCTCTTTGGCGCGGGCGATGGCGATGCTCTCCACGACGTCGGTCGGTCCGCAGCCGCCGTAGTAGCGCTTCCCCGGATAGCCTTCCGCATACTTGTTGGTGAAGACCGAGCCCATGGCCGTCAGCACGGCCGTGGAAACGTGGTTCTCGGAGGCGATGAGCTCCAGCGTGTCGTTCTGCCGCTTCGTCTCGAGCGCGATGGCGTCGGCGATCTCGCGGTCGACGTCGCCCAGCGAGCGGTGAAGGAAGCCGTGTCCGGTCGCGACGTGCTCTTCGTTGATGATGGTCATGGTGATCTCCTGCGGGCGCGATTCTATTGCCTCCGCTCCTCGGCTGCACAGCGGTTCCGCCGTTCCGGCGGAACGGAGGACGGAGCGGGCGGCTGAGCAGCTGTCGTAAGCTGCCCCCGTGTCGTCCCACGTCGTACTTCTCCTCGATCGTGAGCAGCAGGCGCTTGCCCGCGGGACGATGGAGTATCACGTCGAGCGTACGCTGCGCCGCCTCGGTCATCAGGTCACGCCGATCGCGGCGCTCTCCGGCCAGCAACTCGTCGCCGAACTGACCAATCATCGCCCTGACGTGGTCTTCAATGCGACCGAGCACATGTACCGCCGGCGCACGGCCGACCTGCAGATCGCGTCGCTGCTCGAACTGCTCCGGCTTCCGTACACCGGCGCCACGCCCGCCGCGCTGCTGCTGTCGCGCGACAAGGCTGCCAGCAAAGCGCTCGCGGCCAAGGTGGGAGTGCGCGTGCCGGAGTTTGCCCTCGCACCGATCGGGGAGCTCGATCCGATCGATGTGCCGCCGTTTCCGGTGGTGGTGAAGCCGGTCTCGAACGATTCATCGGAAGGCATCACGCTGCGCTCGCTGGTGCGCACCCGTGGCGCTCTCGCGCAACGCATCCGTATCGTGCACCGCAGCCAGCGCGACTCGGCCATCATCGAATCCTTCATCGACGGTACCGACACCTACGTCTTCGCGCTGGAGGGGCGCACGCTTCAGATCCGGGCGCCGCACGAGCTGATCATCGACGCGAACGGCGACGCGGCCCGCTCGATGGCCACCTATCACGTGAAGCACGATCAGGCCTACCGGTCGCGCTGGCGGATCCGCTCGCGTCCCGCGAAACTGAGTGCGAAAACGTTGCGCGAGCTGCGGCAGAGCGTCCGGCGGCTCTGGCCCGTCCTGCAACTGCGCGACTACGCGCGGATCGATTTCCGCGTCACACCGAACGGCGAGCCGTACTTCATCGAGGCGAACGCCAATCCCGGTTTCTCTCCAGCCTCGCGCTCCGATCGGTGGAGCGCCGCTGATTACGAGGCCGCGGTGCGGCAGGTGATCGCGAACGCGATACGCCGCGCTTCATGAATCGCGGCCGTGAAGCGTCTGCGCGGTGGCGGTGGCTCGCGTCGCTCCTGCTACCCGGCGTTGCGCTCTTTTCGCAGCGCGTCGAAGAACTCGATCGCGGCGCCGGCGAGATAGAGTGAGCCGCCGACGAAGATCGATCGCTCGCCTGACTCGAGTGCGCGTTGCAGCGCCGCACGCGGATCTTTTTCCGCCACCGCGTGAATGCCCATGGCCGCCGCTTTCGCGGCCAGCGACTGCGCGTCGGCGGAACGCGGCGGATACGGCTCGCAGACGATGATCCGGTCGAACAGCGGAAAGAAAGACGCGACCACCTCATCGACGTCCTTGTCGCTCATGATTCCGAAGACGAGCAGGCGAGGCCGGTCGATGCTCTCTTCGATGAACGGCCGAACCGCGAGCACGGCGTGCGCGTTGTGGCAGCCGTCGATCCAGATGCGTTTGTCGCGGTAGTCGATGCGCTCGAGCCTCCCGCGCCACTTCGTCGTTGCGACGCCTTTGCGGATGGCCTCGGGCGTGATGCGCGGAAAACGCTCGCGGAGCTCCTCCGCGGCGCACATGGCCAGCGTCACGTTCTCGCGCTGGAACGCGCCCGCCAGCGGCGTATCGATCGGACCGTGATGCGGCTCGACGACGTGAAAGTCATTCCCGAACTTTGCGGCGCGGCGGCGCAGCACCTCGAGCACCACCGGATCGCGGTTCGACGTCAGCACGATCGTTCCGCGATGAATGACGCCCGCTTTCTCGCGCGCGATCATGCGGATCGTGTTGCCGAGATACTCCATGTGATCGAAGCCGATCGGGGTGATCAGAGCGGCGACGGGGCGGACCACGTTCGTCGCATCGAGGCGGCCGCCCATCCCCACTTCCAGTACCGCGACGTCGATGTTCGCTCGATCGAATGCAACGAAGGCGAGGATCGTCAGTGCTTCAAAATACGTCGGCGTGATGCCGATCGCCTCGCCCGCCGCGCGCAGCGCCTCGATCGATTCGCGGAGCAGATCGGGATCGATCGGCTCTTCGCTGATGCGCCAGCGCTCGCGGATGTCGACGAGATGCGGTGACGTGTAGAGACCGGTGCGGTAGCCGGCGGCGTGAAGGATCGACGCGAGCGTGGCCGAGGTCGAGCCTTTGCCATTTGTGCCTGCGACGATGACCGACGGGTACTTCCGGTGCGGGCGGCCGAGCTTGCGAAGAAGGGCCCGGATACGTCCGAGGCCGGGGCGGATGCCGCTGCCCTGCAGGGAGTCGAGCCAGTCGAGCGAGCTCACTGCCCGCGGAAGATGCGCAGGAAGCGCGCGATGGTCGCCTTCATCTCCGGGCGCGGCGTGATCAGGTCGACCATGCCGTGCTCGACGAGGAACTCGGAGCGCTGGAAGCCTTCTGGCAGCGTCTGGCGAATGGTCTGCTCGATGACGCGCGGACCGGCGAAACCGATCAGCGCTTTCGGCTCGGCGACATTCAGGTCGCCCAGCATCGCGTACGAGGCCGTAACACCGCCGGTGGTCGGATCGGTGAGGATCGAGATGTACGGCAGTCCGGCCGCCGCCAGCCGCGAGAGCGCGGCGGAGATCTTCGCCATCTGCATGAGCGAGAGGATGCCCTCCTGCATGCGGGCGCCGCCGGAGCAGGAGACGATCAGGATCGGCTCTTTCTTTTCCACCGCGCGCTCGATGGCGATGGTCAGTTTCTCGCCGACGACCGAGCCCATCGAGCCGCCCATGAAGGAGTACTCCATGGCGCAGATGACGACCGGCATCCCTTCCAGCTTCCCTTCGGCGCAGAGCACGGCGTCACCCGAGCCGACGCGCTGTTGATAGACCCGCAGGCGATCGGCGTAGCGTTTCGTATCGCGGAAGCCGAGGGGATCGCCGGAGCGGATGTCGGTGGCGAATTCCTTGTACTTGTTGTCGTCGAAGAGGATCTCGAAGCGCTCGCGCGCGGAGAGGCGGAAGTGGTAGCCGCACTTCGGACAGACGTTGAGGTTTGCCTCGACTTCCTTCCGGTAGACGATCTCCTTGCATTCGTCGCATTTGACCCAGAGGCCTTCCGGGATCGCGACCTGCTTCTCGACCGCTTCCTTCGGCTTCTTCTCTTTGCGAAACCACGCCATGGCCCGCGACTCTAGCACAACGTCTCGTCGGCTGACGACGCGGCCGCGGCGACGATCAGGGAGGCCAGCGGCGTGAGCAGAACGCGCTCGGCCGAGGCTGCGATCCACCACTCCGGCGAGTCGTTTCCCTGCAGATAAAAGAGGAGGGTCACGGCGAGCGTGCCGCCGGCGACCACGAGCGGAAACGCCGCGCGGCGGAGGTTTTGTGCGAAGGCGAACGGCACGAGCGCGGCAATCCACGGCAGCCAGGCGGCGCGGTAGCTCGCGTGTACGGAGACCCAGCGGATCACGTCGTCCAGATGATCGGGGCGGAACGGTTTGCGGCCGACGGTGTAGGCGTCCTGGATGTTGAAGCGATAGACGACGACGATCCAGACACCGATCGCGATCAGCGGCGCGATGGCGATCGTCAGCGTATCGACCACCTTCCGCCGGGTGATCAGCCAGCCGCCGAGGATCACCATCGCGAACGGCAGCCCCTCCACCTTCACCAGCACCAGCGCGGTCAGCGTGATGGCCGCGAGAAGGCGGTGGTCTTCGAACGTGAGCGCGGCGATGGCCACCACTGCGAAGAGATAGAGCAGCGCATCGGCGCCGCCGGCCGCATTGCTGGTGGCGATTCCGTACGCGAGCGTCGCCAGCAGGAGCGTGGCGAAGGCGGACGCGCGGCGCTCGCCGAGTCGCGTTCGGGCGATGCCGCGAAAGGCGAGGGCCGCGGCGATGATGCAGATCGAGGAGAAGAGGATCGCTCCCCACCACGACATCTCATGCGCGGCGATGTTGCCGGCGGCATACACCAGCGGCAGCAGCGGCGGATAGTCGCTGTGCATCAGAAAGTAGTGCGGCGTGGCGAGGAACTCGAAATCGATCCGCCCGGCCTCGTAAAAGTGCACCGCCTTCGGCCCCCAGAAGAAGAGCAGATCTCCCGTGGTCTGCCGTGCGGCGAGCGAGCCGTAACAGGTGAGGATCGCGATTGCGGCGAAGAGGATCCAGGTGCGCGGCTCCGTCGTCATTCGCTCGCCGCGACGCCACAGAGCCGCGCCGACGGCCATCGCGATGAGAAGCGTCGCGCGGGTCCACGGCAGCCGGACTGCCAGCAGCAGGCCGGTGGTCGCGAGGCCGCAGGTGAACGCGATGGCGAGGCGCGCGGGAAACTCGAGCCGGCGCACGAATTCGATGCGCGTCGCCCACGCGCCGGCGAGCGTCAGCGCCAGAACGCCGGCGATCCAGATGGCGTCGTTCATCGCGGTGCGCGGTAGAGCGCCCCCTCGGGAAAGATCGCGACCTGGATGTACCTGGCGTGAACGAACGGCTCGCGCACCGCCACGACGTACTCGACCGGGATCGGCGACGCGTCGTCGGCCGTGAACGGTGGCAGGACGACCTGCTCGGGCAGCATCCCCACCGCGGTGAGGTAGGTCAGCGCGTCATCCCACTGCTTGCCGTTCTTCGGTGTGAAGCAGGTGGTGTGTGCCTCTTTGGGGATGTGGGGACGGACCTTTTCGAGGAGGAGCAGGGCATGCCGCAACTCGTGCTCGTGCGGTGCGACGTGATCGATGATCGTGGCTGGGCGCTGGAGGAAGGGAGGACGCCGTTCGTGGTAGCGGCTGACGAGCATGCCGAGGAGGAGCAGGGAGCCGGCGGTGAGCGCGACTCCCTGCAGCCGGTCGCGGCGCTCAGATCTCACGGAAGATGTAGGGGCGGAGCACGTCGAGGCGCTCCTCGAGCTTCGATTCGTCGAGGTAACGCAGCGTCGCGGCGATCGACGACAGCAGCGAATTGCCGTCCTGCGGCGTGTAGCAGAAGCCGACCACCTTGCGTGGGTTCGGCACGGAGAGAGTGGACATCGGGATGACGGTCTGCGAGAGGATGCGGCCGAAGTAACCGTGGTCGCGGCCGAACGAGAAGATCTGGTTCACGGCCCGCTTCGAGGTGCAGGCCACGCGCGGATTGCTGCGCAGCAGGACCTTCACTTCCTCGAGGGTCGTGTCGTGGGCCAGGTCGAGGTCGAACCAGAGCGTGTGCATGTACTGCGTCGGCAGTTTGATGGCCGACGAGAAGAGGTTCAGCTTCTCGCCGAGGGTCTGAAAGACGTGGTAGGCATCGCGGGCGTGATGCGTGCCGAATTCCGGATCGTCGTGCTTGCCGGCTTCCGGCGCGGCGATGTACGACTTCGTGTCGGAGACGTCGTTCGCCCGGCGCATGCAGACGAAACGGCCACCGTTGAGGCTCATCTTCCCTTCACGGAAGGCGATGGTTTTCAGGAGCACGGAGATGTTGTGCGTGTTGCACGAGACCACCTGCACGAAGCGGTCGTCGACCGACTGCACCTCGTCATTGATCCCGCGCGCATACGGTTTGCCGAAGCCGAACTCGGAGCCCTGCGCCAGGAAGCCCTTCGGCCCGCTGCAGCGCTCGTAGTACTTGGCCTTGTTGTCGATGCCGGCCGGCGTGCAATCGACGACCACCGTGGCGCGCTCGAGTGCCTCGTCGGTCGTGAACGACACCAGGTGACCGAGCCGCGCAAAGTCGTCGCGCGCCGACTTGTCGGTCACGAGGCGCGCCCCGCGGTTCACCAGATGCTCGACGATGGCCCGGTCCTCGGCCTTGGGGGTCCGCTTGTGGAACGTGACCTCGTCGATGCCCCACTTGTCCTTGTAATCGGTGAACAGCCCGATCAAAGGCTCCCCGATCGTTCCCGTGCCGACGACATGCACGATCGTTTTCTTGGCCATGTGCTGGAAAAGCTCCTCTTTCCCGGAAATTCGGGGGCGGATTCTATAGCAGAAGGAGATGCGTTACCTTTGTCGCATGGCAAAGAGCGCGGACCTGCCGAAAGAGACGGAGCTCGTGCGGGAGATCCGCGCGCGGGCGGCGGCGGAGGGGATCTCGGTGGCCACCTATCTCACCCGTGAGATCCAGACGCCGGGCCGCGTCTGGACCACCGACGAGATCTTCGCCCTGGCCGCGGCATTGCCGGTCGTGAACGTCGATTCGGCGAGCGTCATCCGCGAGCTGCGTGGGCCATTGCCGGACGAAGATGGCGATCATCGCTGACGCCTCCGTGCTGATCGACATTCTGATCGACGCGCCGACTGCCGGCGTTCTGCGTGCGCGTCTTTCCAGCGAGGTTGTGCATGCACCGGTCACCGTTGACGCTGAGGTGTTGCATGGGTTACGGCGCCACGTCCTTGCGGAGTTGATCGACGCGGAGGTGGCACGGTTCGCCGTCCTGGCTGTGCAGGCGGCGCCGGTGACGCGGCATCCGGTCCAGCCGCTGGTCGTGCGTATGTGGGAGCTCCGCCACAACATTACGGCCTACGATGCGGCGTACGTGGCACTCGCCGAGAGGTTGAACGTGCCGCTGATCACGCGCGATGGACGCCTTGCGCGCTCCTCCGGGCACTCAGCGCGGATCGAGTACATCGCGTAAGACGAATGGACACGCCGCGCGCGCGGTTCTATTGTTTACGTATGGTGAAAACGGCTGCGAAGACGATGTGGGACGTGCCGCCGGAGGAGATCCTCGACGGCGCCGCCGCCGAAGGCGTGTCGCTCACCGACTACATCGAGCGGCACTTCGGGTTGCCTCCGATCGACGAAGTGATCGAGCATATTCGATCGCGGCCGCCGGTCGACCTCGGTGGGATGACAGGCGCCGACCTGGTGCGGGAAGGTCGCGAGGAGCACGACGCGAAGTTCGATCGATGTTCGTCATTGACTCGTCCGCAATAGTCGATTTCCTCATCGAGACCGCCGGCATCCCGCGTCTCGACGACGTCATCCGCACGGGTGGTCTTCACGCCGTATCGTTCGTTGACCTCGAAGTCATGCAGGCCTTACGGCGTTCTGTGATCGGACGGCGGCTCAGTGAGGAGGGCGCGGTTGACGCTCTCGCGGTGTTCGGAGCGATCCGGATCACCCGCCACCCGCATGCTGATCTGCTCCATCGCATCTGGCAGCTCCGCCACAACGTGACCGCCTACGACGCCGCGTACATCGCTCTTGCGGAAAAGTTGAACCTCCCCCTGGTCACCCGCGATGCCCGCCTCGCCCGCTCCTCCGGTCACGCCGCCCGCATCGAACACATCGCATAGAATCGCCCGCCCATGGCCACCAAGCCCCAGACCGGCGAGCGTCTCATCGCTTCGAACAAGAAAGCGCTGCACGACTACTTCATCGAGCAGAAGTTCGAGGCGGGGCTCGTGCTGCAGGGGACCGAGGTGAAGTCACTCCGGGAGGGGCGGGCACAGCTCAAGGACGCGTACGTGATCTTCAAGGATGACGAGGCGTTCCTGTTCGGAGCGCACATCTCGCCGTACGCGCACGGGAACCGCGAGAACCATGAGCCGGAGCGGACGCGGAAGCTGCTCCTGCACCGCCGGGAGATCGAGAAGCTGCGCACGCAGACGGTGGAGAAGGGGCTCACGGTGGTCCCGTTGCGGCTCTACTTCAAAGGGGCGAAGGTCAAGGCGGAGATCGCCATCGTCCGCGGCAAGCGGCAGTACGACAAGCGCGATACCGAGAAGGCGCGCGAGGCCGATCGCGAGGCCGCCGCGGCGATGAAAGAGCGTCGCCGTTAGCGACAGTGTGGCTGGAGAGCCACACTCGTGACTCTGGGAGGCGACAGAGGTAGCGCTTCTAGCAGATCGGACCGGCGGCGGTAAGCTCCTTCGCAACAGCAACTTAACTGCGGAAGAGGCCGTCCGCGCTCCCGTGGCACCTGCCTCGCTCTTAGGACGATCCAGCATGATCGCCCAACGGAAAACCATCAACGCGAACGTCAGCATCACCGGAATCGGGCTGCACTCCGGGATTTACACCAAAGTCGAGCTTCACCCGGCAGCACCCGGCAGCGGCATCACCTTCGTCCGCTCCGACCTCCACGGCCTCCGCATCCCGGCGTTGCAGGCCTCCACCACCGCTCTCGACTACGCCACCACGGTCGGCAAAGATGATGTCCAGGTTGGGACTGTCGAGCATCTGCTCTCGGCGATCATGGCCTGCGGCATCACCGACGTCGACATCGACATCGACGGACCCGAAGTGCCGATCATCGACGGCAGCGCGCTGCCGTTCATGCACCTCATCGACGCCGCCGGCGTCCGCCCGCTCGACGCGGAGATCGCGGTCCTCCGCATCCACGAGCCGATCGAGATCGTCGACGGCGACAAATGGATCCGGATGACGCCGGCGAACCGGCTGGTCATCAAGTACAAGATCGATTTCCATCACCCGGCCATCGGCCGCCAGAGCTTCCACTTCGACTTCGGCCACGACAACTTCCTGCGCAAGATCGCCCCGGCCCGCACCTTCGGCTTCATGCGTGACGTCGAGAAGATGCGCCAGGCCGGCCTCGCGCGCGGCGGCTCGGTCGAGAATGCGATCGTCCTCGACGACCGCGGTCCGGTGAACGGGCCGCTCCGCTTCCGTGACGAGTTCGTCCGCCACAAGATCCTCGACCTGGTCGGCGATCTGGCCCTGGTCGGCCGTCCGATCGCGGGCGAGATCACCGCCAACCGCGCCGGCCACGCGCTCCACTCGCGCTTCGTCGAGCAGATCCTGCAACTCGCCGCCCGCGAGGAGGAGTCCACGACCTCCGTCGGCGCCCTCGGCCAGTACGAGCAGTTCGCGTAACCCGCCGGCACGCCGGTGTGGTAAAAAAGCCACACGGTGCGCAAGCTCCTCATTTCGCTCTTCCTTTTCGCCGCCGCGGGAGACCTCGCGGCGGCGCCGAAGCCGCAGATCCGCAACCTCACCGCCACCGCCGCGTCCACCAAAGTCACTGTCCGCTTCACGCTCGAGGACGTTTTCCGGAACGGCGAGATGGTGGAAGCCCTGCAGAGCGGCCTGCCGACCAGCTTCACCTACCTCATCGAGATCTTCCGCGACCGTCCAAACTGGTTCGATGACGGCGTCGCCTCCGCGCGGGTCGAGGTCATCACCTCCTACAACTCGGTCACGCGCGAGTACCTCCTCAACTACCGCCGCGACCGCAAGCTGGTCCGCTCCGAGACTTTCACCGACCTCGCCGCGCTCATGCAGCGGATGACGGTCATCGAGGAGCGGGAGCTCTTCGACATCGGCCGCCGCAAGCCGTACAAGCTGAAAGTCCGCGTGAAGGCCGACCTCATGCGCAGCACGCTGATGTACGTCATCCCCTGGTCGGTCTCGACCAACTGGCGGGAGGCGCGGGTGAAGACTCCCGCGAACGGCCAGCGATGAAGCTCCGCGAGCTGCTGCTGCGCTACCGCAAGGACCCGCGCTTCATCACCGCGGTCCCGCTGGTCATCCTCGCTTCGACCAGCCTCGTCTACTACGTCATCCAGCAGGCGAAAGAGCTGACGCCCGAGGCGCTGAGCAGCCAGGTGTTGCTGTTCGTCCTCTGGAACATCAACCTTCTGCTGATCCTCGGCATCCTCTTCGTGCTGCTGCGCGGCGTGGTGAAGCTGCTGCTCGAGCGACAGCGCGGGATCATCGGCTCCCGTTTCCGCACGAGGCTGGTCCTGACCTACGTCGCGACCTCCCTCCTGCCGGTGGTGCTGCTCTTTCTCGTGGCT
This sequence comes from Thermoanaerobaculia bacterium, assembly GCA_036398925.1. Classification (GTDB taxonomy): domain Bacteria; phylum Acidobacteriota; class Thermoanaerobaculia; order Gp7-AA8; family Gp7-AA8; genus DASWOB01. The sequence goes on along the minus strand of DASWOB010000042.1, from coordinate 60,579 downwards.
ACCGATCTGCTCCGTGTCTCGGTCGACCGCTGGTTCGCCACCCCCGTGCGAACGATCCTGGAGAACGGCGAAGCCATCGCGCAGATGGCGCAGGATCAGGCGGCGTCGATGGCCGCGGGCGCGGCGAGCGAGATCGCCGCATCACCCGGCGCGCGCGATCCCGGCACGGTCGACAACGTGCTGGCGCACATCCGCGAGTTCCACCGGGTCGACCTGGCCGGCGTCTATCGCGACGGCATCCTGGTCAAGGCGCAGTCGAACCCGCGCGCGCCGCTGCACGAGGTGGCCGATCCGTCGCTCCGCTTCTTCGAGGAGGTGACGAAGAAGGGGAGCGCGGTGAAGATCGACGTCGTGGCCAGCGGCAAGTGGATCCGCTCCGCGGCACTCATGGAGGGTGGTCCGAACGTGGCGGTGGCGGGGGTCTACGTCCCCTCGACGATGAGCCGGATGATCGACGAGTCGATCATCGCCCACAAGAACTTTCAGCAACTCAGCTCGCAGCGCCAGTCGTTCAAGGCGTCGCAGACTTCGCTCTTTCTGGCGGTCACGCTGGCCATCCTCTTCGGCACGCTCTGGACGTCGATCTACGCCTCGCGCCGGATCACCATCCCGATCAAAGCGCTGGCCGAGGCGACCGAGAAGCTCGCCGAAGGGGGCTATGGAACGCGGGTGGAGATCGTCGGCACGGACGAGGTGGGGCGCCTGATCTCCTCCTTCAACGACATGTCGGGGCAGCTCGCCGCGCAACGCGAGCAGCTCACCGAGACCAATCGCCGTCTCGACGACGAGCGTGCGTTCATGGTCACGGTGCTCGAGAGCGTGGCCACCGGCATCGTGGCGGTGAACGACGACCTGCAGCTCCTCTCCATCAATCGCGCCGCCCTCGGCATGCTTCACCTCGGCGAGATCGCACCGGGTGCTTCGTTCTGCGAGTCGCTCCGCGGCGATCTCGAGCCGCTGGCCGGTGCGCTCGAGGAACTGACCTCCGGCCGCGTGCGCGCACGCGAGGTGGCGCTGATTCTCGGCGGCGAGCTGCGGTATCTCGAGCTCTCCGCGGCCCGCCTCTCCGGCGAAGGCGACTCCGGCTGGGTGCTGGCCATCGAAGACTCGACGCAGCTCGTGCAGGCGCAGAAGCTGGCGGCGTGGAACGAAGCGGCGCGCCGCATCGCGCACGAGATCAAGAATCCGCTCACCCCGATCCAGCTCTCCGCCGAGCGGATCGCCAAAAAGTTCCGCCGCGGCGATGAAGACGCGCCGAAGGCGATCGAAGAGGGGACCCGCACCATTGTCGAGGAAGTGAACCAGCTCAAGCGGATGGTCGACGAGTTCGCCCGCTTCGCGCGCATGCCGGCCGTTCACTTGCGGCACGCCCAGCTGGCCGAGATCCTCCAGCAGGCGGCGAACCTCTACCAGGACGTGAAGCCGGGGGTGCGCATCGCCGTCGACGTGGCGGACGACATCGAGCTGCTGATGGATCCGGAGCAGATCCGCCGCGCGGTCGGCAACCTGCTCAAGAACGCGGTCGAGGCCACCGAATCGGGGGAGATCCGCGTCTCCGCCCGCCGCGCACCGCATCGCGTGGTCATCGAGGTCGCCGATCCCGGCCGCGGCGTCCCTGACTCCGACAAAGACAAACTCTTCCTGCCGTACTTTTCGACCAAAGGCCGCGGCACCGGCCTGGGCCTGGCCATCGTGCATCGCATCGTGCGCGATCACGACGGACAGATCCACGTGCACGACAACCAGCCGAGGGGGACGCGGTTTGAGATCGAGCTGCCGGCGTAAAGGCGACCGATCGATGAACGATGAGCGATGAGCGATGAACGCCGCGGACGCGCGAGCGGTTCATCGCTCCTCTCTCATCACTCATCGATCCACACACTATGGCCAAAGTCTTAATCATCGACGACGAACCCGGCATCCGGACCACCCTCGCCTCGATCCTTGAGGATGAGGGGCATCGCGCTACGCTTGCGGAGAGCGGGGAGGAGGGGATCGCGCAGTTCGCGCGCGATGAGTTCGATCTGGTGCTGCTCGATCTCTGGCTGCCGGGGATGGACGGGCTCACCATTCTGGAGCGTCTGCGCGCGGCCGGTGCCCCTCCGGTGATCATGATCTCCGGTCACGGCAGCGTGGAGGCGGCGGTCAAGGCCACCCGGCTCGGCGCGTACGACTTTCTGGAGAAGCCGCTGTCGCTCGAGCGGGTGCTGCTGACGGTCAACCATGCGCTCAGCGATCGCAAGCTGCGCGAGCAGGTGCGCGATCTGCGGCGGCATCTGACGCTCGAGGAGATCCTGATCGGGGAGAGCGAGGTCATGGCGCGGCTCGAGCAGCAGATCCGCAGCGCCGCCGCGTCGCACACGCGCGTCCTGATCACGGGGGAGAACGGCAGCGGGAAGGAGATCGTCGCGCGGACGCTGCACCGCCTCTCGCCGCGCTCCGAGCAGCCGTTCATCGACGTCAACTGCGCGGCGATTCCGGAGGAGCTGATCGAGTCGGAGCTGTTCGGCCATCGGAAGGGAGCGTTCACCGGCGCGATCGACGACCGGAAGGGGAAGTTCGAGCTCGCCGACGGCGGGACGCTCTTTCTCGACGAAGTGGGCGACATGAGCCTCAAGACGCAGGCGAAGGTGCTGCGCGTGCTGCAGGAGCAGACTTTTCAGCGCGTCGGCGGACAGCAGACCATCAAGGTCGACGTGCGCGTTCTCGCCGCCACGAACAAGGAGCTGGAGGCGGAGATCGGGAACGGCAACTTCCGCAGCGATCTCTATTACCGGCTGAACGTCATCCCGATCGAGGTGCCGCCGCTGCGGGCGCGCGGCAACGACATCGTCCTCCTGGCCGAGCACTTCCTCCGCCGTTTCGCGGCGGAAGCGGCGGTCGCGAAGAAACGGCTCTCGCCCGGCGCGACGACCAAGCTTCGCGCCTATCACTGGCCCGGCAACGTGCGCGAGCTGCGCAACGTCATCGAGCGGCTGGCCATCCTTCATCAGGGGGAGGTCATCGAGGCGGAGGACGTGCAGCTCGGCACGCGGGTCGAGGCGGCACCGGCACCGATCGCGAACAACCTGTCGCTCAAGGACGCCCGCGACGAGTTCGAGAAGCAGTACATCCTGGCCCGGCTCCGCGAGTACGGCAACAACGTCAGCCGGACCGCCGAGGCGCTCGACGTGGAGCGGAGCAATCTCTACCGAAAGCTGCACGCATACGGGATTCGCGTGGAGCGATGAAGTCGTCCGCGGTGACGCCGCGTGCGTCCTCCGAAGCGAAAATCGGATGCGAGCGTTGGTCGCGGCTCTGACTCAGCAGAGCCGAGGGCTGCAATTGCAGAAATCGAGGGCTCGTGCGAGGAACCCGGCTCTGGCGCGTCAGAGCCGAAGGGGTCCATTCGACGATTCGAATCAGACACCGCCTGATCGAAACCGTCTCGCGGAGGAGTCCGGCTCTGACACGCCAGAGCCGGGTTGTTGCATTTCCTGCTTTCATGCAGGCCTGCGACCCCTTCGGCACTCGCGCGTCACAGCCGAAACGGTCGCGCGTCAGGAGTGGAGGAGCGCGTGGAGCCGGAAAATCAGCGTGGAATAGAGTCCACCCTCATGCCGTTAGCTGCCGGTGCTTGACAGCGAACCAGAGCCTCACTAAAGTTCGCCGTCGCCAGCAGTAGCAAGCGGGAATAACTCAGTTGGTAGAGTGCAACCTTGCCAAGGTTGATGTCGCCGGTTCGAGTCCGGTTTCCCGCTCCAACTGATCTCAAGTCGAAGGGCCGCGATCACCTCGCGGCCCTTCCTGTTTTCCGCCGCGAAATGAAACGGATCCTCCTCTACGGCATCGGCGGCGGCGCGCTGCTCATTCTGCTGAAGCTGATCGAGTATCAGTACTTTGTGGCCGCCTACCCGGCCGAGGTCTACGGTGGGCTGCTGGCGCTCATCTTCACCTCCGTCGGCATCTGGTTCGGCCTCAGGTACACCCGCAAGGTGGAAGTGGTGGTGGTGAAGGAGGTGCGCGTCCGCGACGACGGGCCGTTCGTCCTCGACGCCGGGAAGCTCCGCGAGCTCGGCATCACCGCCCGCGAGCACGAGATCCTCGCCCTCATCGCCCAGGGGCTCAGCAACCGGGAGATCGGCGAGAAGCTCTTCGTCTCCGAGAACACGGTCAAGACCCACTCCTCCCGCCTCTTCGCCAAGCTCGAGGTGAATCGCCGGGTGCAGGCCGTCCAGAAGGCGAAAGAGCTCGGTCTGGTGCCGTAAACTTAAGTCGTACACCCGCAAAATCACCCGAAAGCAGGACGACAACCCGTCCGCCGCGCCGCTACCTTGCCGGAAAAACATCGGAGGCAGTGCATGAAGAAAGTCGTTCTCAAGTATGGGTTGATCGCAGGGGTGCTTCTCGCCGTCTGGACGGGTGTGGTGTTTCCGCTCACCCACGACATGGAGTCGGACATGGCCGTGGGGATGGTCATCGGCTACTCGGCCATGATCCTCGCCTTCGTGACCATCTTTCTCGCCATCCGTGCCGACCGTGAGGAGAGGGGCGGCATCACCTTCGGGCGCGCCCTCGGCATCGGCCTCCTGGTGGCGCTGATCGGCAGCGCCTTCTACGTGGCGGGGTGGCAGTTCACGTACTACAACTACATGCCCGACTTTGCCGAAAAATACTCCGCCGTGACGATGCAGAAGGCGCGCGCCGCGAACAAGTCGCCGCAGGAGCTGGCCGCGATGCAGAAGGAGATGGACGACTTCGTCCGGGAGTACAAGAAGCCGCTGGTGAACATCGGCTTCACGTTCCTCGAGGTCCTGCCGGTCGGGGTGATCCTCGCGTTCGTGGCGGCCGGCATCCTGCGCAGGAAGCCGGGGTACGGCACGACGGCGGAGGCAATCGCGTAAGATTCGCGCGATGAGCGATTTTCGCGGCGCCGGCGGCACCGAGGGGGGGATCGGGATGTTCTTCATCGGCGCCGCGATGGCCATCGCCGGCGCCTACCTCCTGCTCAACCAGGTCACGGTCACGCACGGCGGCTGGAGCGTCTACGGCTACAACGCCTTCGGACTGGCGCTGCTCCCGCTCATCCTCGGCATCGGACTGCTCTTCTTCAGCGGCCGCTCGGTCATCGGGTGGCTGCTGACCTTCGTCGGCGTGGTGATCGTCTTCGCCGGGATCATCGGCAACCTGTCGATGTACTACCGCTCGACGTCGCTGTTCCACACGCTGGGGATGTTCGTCCTGCTGGCCGGCGGGATCGGCCTCGTGGCGCGGGCGCTGAAACCGAGCTCCTGAAAGACCCCTGAAAATGAAACGAGGCCTTGCGGCCTCGGCTCAGCATCACACGGGACTCGAACCCTTCACTTCGTTGACTTAGCGCAGAATCACTCCCACGTTTATCATCTAGAACCGTCTACACCGGTAGTAATGTGCAATGCAGGAGTAATGTAAGTCCGGCCGTTGGCGCGGTCAAGCGAGATTCCCCTTCGCGTCGATCCACTCGTGGTTCTTGAAGAGCGGCAGGTTGGCGTTGGCCAGGAAGTTCTCGTAGACCTGCCACATCGGCTTCTTGTCGGGGGCGGCTCCGCGCAGGACCACCGTCACCCCGACGCCGAACTGGTCGACGTGGTTCTCGCGCACGTTGATGTAGCGGCCGAAGTGACCGAAGAGGCGGATGCCGTCGATCGGCGCTTCTTTGAGGCCGGTGAAGCGGCTGAGCAGCATGTAGTTGTCGCGGATGACGATGCTGTCGGCGTTGCCGACGAAAAGGCCGTGCCGTGAGCGGGTCGCCCCGAGCACCGCGTGGACGTGCACGTGGTTGCGGGTGATCGAGACCCGTCCGCCGCGGTCGGGGTTGGTGCGTGCCGGATCGGCGTGACTGAGGCCGACGTGGATGCCCTGCGATGCGCCGAGGATGGTGTTGCCGGCGATCGAGACCTCGTCGCCGACCGTGCCGCCGACGACGATCCCCTGTGAGGCGGACGACACCTCCTCCTCCTGCAGCTCTTTGAGAAAGTCGCTCAGCGCGCCGGCCGGTCTCTCGCGCCCCATCACCAGATCCTCGCCGATCTTGCGGAGGTGCTGCGCCACGCTCCTCTCGTCCGTCTTCTCGGGCGGCCGCCGTTTGAGGAGGTCCTGCAGCGGCTGGACGAGCTTGCGTTCGGTGGCGAAGCGGAGCTCGCGATCGCCGATGGTGGTCACGAAGTTCGCCTCGCGGTTCGGCAGGCGCACGCCCTTCTTGCCGCGCGTGAGGGCCGGTTTCGCCTCCGCCGGCGGCTGCTCTCTCTTCGCCGGGGTGAAGGTGATGTTGCCGATCAGGCCGTCGATCAGTCCGGAGCGCGATTTCTTGTCGGTGATCTTTCCGTTGAAGCCGCGCTGCGACGGCGCGAGGACGCGCAGCCGGTTGTTGCGGATGCTGGCGCGGTGCGTGTTGACCACCAGCAGGCCGACCTGCTCGTCGCCGATGCGCATCTCGCAGTTCTCGACGTCGACCAGCCCCTTGTCGCTGGTGAGCGGGGTCGTGTTGTGGATGGTCAGGCACGACGCGCGGCGGCTGGTGGAGTTGGCGCACTGCAGGTCGAGCGAGTGCAGCGAGACCTTGTTGCAGTTGCGGAAGGTGAGCGCGCCGTTGAGGTGCTCCGCGTTCCCGCTCGTGCCGGTGGTCGTGGCGGAGGCGTGCAGGTCGCGCACGGTGACGCTCTTGCAGCTCTCGAAGCGGAGCACGCACTCGCCGCTCTTCGCCACCAGACGCGTTCCCGCGCCGACCCCGGTCAGCTTGAGATGTCCCTTGTTCTCGACGACGAACGTACCGCTGGCGATCGGGTACTCGCCGGCCTTGAAGCAGATCGCGGCGTCGCCGCCGTTCGGGATCTCCGCGAAGACCGCCTCCCATCCGGGGCCCGGCTTCGCGACCAGCGTGCAGCATTCGTGATCCTCGCGGCAGAGTGCCTCGATCGCCTCCTGCACCGTGTCGATGTTCGGACCAAAATCACAGATGTCAGACTTGAAGCTGATGTCGGAGGCGTCGAGATCGCTGAGCGGCGGAAAGAGATTGCGGCAGTCGATGACGTTCGGATTGAAGGCGTTGTTCACCTGCGTCCACTCGACGAAGGCCAGCTTGGCGTAGTGGTGGCGGATGCCCTGCGGCGCGGCGTTCTGCAGGATCTCCAGCCCCCCTTCTTCGGCCGTGCGCGCGGTGAAGGTCCAGTAGTCGCCCGGCCGGAACGCCGAGCCGGAGAAGCGGACGTGGATGCCGTCCTCGAGCTCGATCGCGTCGGGGCTGGTCAGTTGCGGCGAACCATCCCAGCGGCGGACGATCGGATGCGCTTCCGGCTCGTGCACGTCGACGTCACCCTGGAAGGTGAGGATGCGCGTGGCGCTGTCCGCGATGCCGACCTGCGTCAGCGTGCCGCCGTTGCCGTGGAGCTCGGTCGTGTCGCCGAGGATCTCTGCCCAGTCGTCTTTCTTGATGGAGAGGAGGGCGTCGCGCCCCATGCGCACCAGCTCGACGCGTTTCGGCTCGTTCGGGCGGAACTCGCGGATGCCGAACGTCACCGCACCGTTGTCGCGCGACCACTTCCACGTCGCCGCACCGACGTTACCGCCGGAGTGGATCTCGACGCGATAGAGCCGGTTCTCCAGGCCGCGGAACCCGCTGCTCGGAAGAGGCGAGCAGGGATCGGGCGGAATGGCGGGCGTGTCGAGCTCCGTCGACAGAAGGCCGCTGCTCGGCGCCGGCGCCCAATCTTCGAGCGGCGAGTCGCACGTCAGTGCGTCGGCGACGTTCTCGAGGATGCGCACCTGACAGACCACCTGCACGCGCGTGGCGGTGTCGGCGCCGCCGAGGGCCACCTCTTTGATGTCGGGGTCCTGATGCGCGGTGATGAAGCGCTCCCAGACGTCGAGGTAGACCAGGTCGCGCCGGCCGTTCTGCGGCACGAGCGGCGGCGGCGAGGGGAGGTCGGGCTGCGTCGCGTAGTCGATCGGCGCGTTGCCGGGCAGCTCGGCCAGGATGCCGTCGACGTAGGCGCGGCCGGGATTGATCCGGATCGTGCCGTCGGCGAGCGCGCTCACCTCCATGCCGCTGCCCTTCGGAAAGCCGGTGGTGCCGATGATGTCGCGCAGCTTCGTTTCGTCGCGCGTGCCGAGGATCTGCACCAGCTCGTTGGTGTCGGCGTCGAGGTCGGCGCGCCCCTGCTGGCGAAGCACTTTCGAGTACCGCTTCGCGGGGTCGTGGGAGAGCCGTGTGAAGTCGCCTTTCATGAATGTCCTTTCGCTACGTCACGAAGATCAGCGCGGCGTCGAGGCCGAACGGGAGGTACTCGGATAAGCGCACGCGCAGGTTCGTCTCGCGCTGCGGCTGCATGAGAAAGTGGAAGGCGCCCATCTCGCTGCCGTCGTCCGCGCCGCTGCGGATGTCGGCGGGGCAGGCGATCGCGAGCTGCGCGTACGCGGCATCGCCGTAGCGCCGCGAGGTGAAGGCGGGCTCGCTGTCGACGCAACGGAAGCGGCGCGGTGCCGCGGAGTGCGGCGCGACGGCGGAGAAACGGACGCAGCCCGTTTGCCTGCGCTGCACGCGGATGCGCTCCTCGAAGATGCAGTTCGACGCCTCGAGCTGCCGGACGTCGACCGCACCGAGGAGCGTCACCTCGTCGAGCGTGAGCGGCGGTCCGGTGATCGCAGGAAGCACCGAGGCGAGACCGAGCTCGCGGACGGTGGTCAGGTCGTCGCTGGTCGGATGGAGCACGACGCGCGCGGCGTCGGAGATGACGATCAGACGCGAGTCGGCGATGAGCACACTCGCGCCGGTGATCGCGGAGGCGAGCGCATCGCGCGCCTCGGTGAGGTTGGTTGGCGTCGAGCCGAGGACCGCCTGCGCGAGCGGCTCGTTGTCGTGACGGAAGGCGATCCGCGGCGTGGCGTCGCTGATGGCGATCGTTTCGCGCCGTCCGCCGAAGAGCGCGAGCGTCTCGCGCGCCTCGGTGGTGAGTTTGAGCTCCGTGGCCGTCGGATCGCCCGGAAAGTCGGTCACCCGGATCTGTGTACGCTCACCGCCGAGGAGCACCAGCGTCGTGGCGGTGGCGAGGACGATCGTCTCCTTCTGTTCGTCCGCGTCGTCGTTCAGCGCGCGAATGGCGCTCTGCATCAGCGTGGCCACTTCGCCGAGGGAGGCCGGCGCGTTGGTGAGGGCGATGGTGCGCGGCGGGAGGTCGGCAATGGTGACGACCAGCTTCCGTTGCGGTGACGAGAGCAGCGGCATCGCGTTGTGGACGCCGGAGACGAGGGCCGGTGCGAACAGCGCTTCGCCGTCGCGCGCGGCGCTGTCGATGATGCTGTCTTTCGCGGTGATGCCGAGCATCTCGCTCGGCGCTTCGATCGCGCCGGTGATGCTCCGCTCGATCGTCACCGCCAACTCCGTATTCGACGGGGCGATGAAGATCGACGGGAGATGCGACTCGATCGGTGCGCCGTTCTCGTCGAGGCGGCGGCCGGGGATGAGCGTGGTGTGCACGATGCGCAGCTCGCTCAGGATGCCCTCGCAGCGCAGGCCGCCCGCGATCAGCAGCCCGCTCAGCGTCAGCCGATTGCGCCCGTTGCCGCCGGTGACGTTGATGTCGCCGTGAATCGTCGGCCGCTGCGTCGATTTCGATTGGATGGTCAGCGCGGTGTGGCCGATCGGAATCGTGAGCGATTCGTCGTACGTCCGGCTGTCGTCAATGGTGACGACCGCGCGCAGCGGATCGCCGGCGAGGGCATCGGCAATCGCATCAGTGATGGTCGCGGCATCGCCCGGCACGTGGATGTGCACCGTCTCATCGACGATCGTGGCCAGGCGATCGTACGGGCCACCGCCGAGATTGCCGCTGAACCCATACGTGTAGGTGGCGACGACGCCATCGTCCGGCTCTTCGTCGGTGGCAAAGGTGATCCGCCCGCGTTGCACGTCGACCGCGACCATGCCGGCCTGGGGGCGCGTCCAGTTCGAGAGATCCATCGTGCAGATCGCACTGGCCGGAATGGCGCTGCCGTCCTTCGTGAGGAAGAGGCTCGCGCCCGCGCCGTAGTACGCGTCGATGTTGGTGAAGAACGCCGCCGGGCGGATGGGCGCTTCGACGTCCGCTTCGCGCGTCAGCGTCTGCTCGCGCACTTCGCTCGGCGCATGAAAGAGGGCGATCGGATTGCCGGCCGGCGAAAGATGAAAGCGATGCTCGCCGACGGCATTCGTCAGCGGACGCGCCTCGACCAGCGGCAGGCGATGCGCGAAGAGCCGCCACAGGAAGAAGCCGGCGTTGTGCACGTTGTGCCAGCCGCTCGACTGCGCGGGCGGCCGCACGTCGACCGTGTGCGCGATCGTGTCGAACGGCCCGTCGAAACGATCGAGCACCTCGAACGTCCGGACGTCGACGCTGCCCACTTTGAGTCGCAGGTGATTGAGGTTCTGCGTCCATTCGAGCAGCTCGAAGAACGGCACCACGTGCGCCGACCAGCCGGTCACGTCGCGCGCCAGCTGTTCGAGGACGCGCTGCGTCCCCTTGCCGTGCCGGTACTGCAGCGTGCGGGCGACGTCGGCCCGGCGGGTGGACGTGACCTCGTAGAGCGGGTTGTTGGCCACGAGATCGCCGATGTACGGCACGACCCACTCCGCGCAGGTCTCGATGAAAAAGTCATCGTAGAGATCGTCGACGTTGTGGCGGATGTGGTCGGCCTGCTCCTGGAGGATGCCCAGGAGGGCGCGCAACGCGCCGCTGCGCTCCTCGTCGCGCATGCGATAGAGCGAGGGGAGCAGCGAGTAAAAATCGAGCGCGCTGTTGGTCATCTCATAACCCCGCGAACTGCGCCGTGATGATCCGGTTTGCCGCGGCCAGCGTAGCGATCTGGTGCCCCTTGAGCAGGATGTGATCGCCGACCGTCGCGCCGCCGGATGTCTTCTTCAGCTTCGTGATTCGCGCCGCGACGACGCCGGTCACGCGTTGCAGCACGGCGTAGACGTCGGAGAGATGCACCGGCTGTCCAAGCTCGCGCGCGTCGAACGCAAAGTAGGCGGCCAGCGCCTCTTCGGCCGCCTTCCGGACGTTCTCCAGGAGGTGATCGGGATCGACCTGCAGCGTCGCCTCGACCGCGAATGGGACGTTCTGGTGGGAGCGGATGCGCATCGGCCGGTTGACGTCGCGCTTCGCGTCGAGATCGGCGGCGATGATCGCGAGCGCATTCTCGCTCAGCACCGCCCCTCCCTCCGCCGCAACGGTCAGCTGCACGACGCGCTCAAAGTCGTCGACCGTCCAGGTGGCGCGTGCTTTCGCGACCGTGGCGTGCTCGCGCGCCGCGTCTTCGAAATCGCGCAGCGAGACGATGCGTCCGAACGTGCGCACCGTGTTCGGCGCGTTCATGCGAATGAGCTCGCGCGATTCGCCCGCGGCGCCCCCTTCGGCCGGCGCGAGGTTCTGCGCCGATTTCAAACCGGGCGGACGATCGAGCAGATTCGAGAGTGCCCTCGCGCGGACGTTGCCGTCGCTGCCGAGGCCCGTGCGATATTGCGCGGTGACGTTGCCGCGACCGGTGGTCAGACGCGAGCCCGGCTCGCCGCCGAACTGGATGGTCATCTTCTGGTCCTCGTCGACCCGCGTGACGTACACCCGCTCGTCCTTTGCACGGCCGAGGAGCGTCTCGACCTCCGTCCACTTCACGCCGTCCACGCGCACCTCCAGCGTGTTCCCGACGCCGTTGCGCGCGCCGGCCTGCGGCACGAAGGTCACGGGTGACTTCGAGAGGCCGAAGGTCTGGAAGCGGGCCGACGCATCGCCGCTGCCGACCGCTTCGCTCTTCACCGTCTCGCCGTGTGTGACCTTGGCGACGTTACCGTGCAGCGTGGCTGTCTTCGCGTCGAGCTCGCGCGTGAGAGCGGGGGTGAAGCTGATCTGCAGGAAGCCGCCGCTGGTCGTCGACGAGACGACCGTGGCCGTGTGCGGCTGCTTCTTCGCGTCGTCGAGGATGATGGTCCGTCCGTTCTCGATGGAGGCGATCCGCGCGAGGACGACGCTGCCGCCGATCAGCGCGGGATGCTTCTCCGCGGCGAGCGGGATCGGATCGCCGAGCACTTCGAGCAGCGTGACGCGGCGGCGGTCGGAGATGTTGAACATCGGCGCGCCGCCACTCTCCCAGTCGTTCTTACCGTCCCACCGCAGCAGTTCTTCGGTCCCTTGCGCGAACGCCCGCAGCCCGCCGGTCTTGGTGTGGGCCATCGTCAGCGACTCGACTGTCAGCTCGAACTTCGACGCATTCCAGTCTGTCCAGCTGCTGCTGTTCGGCGAGGTCTGCCGCTTCTCCCAAACGCGGCCGTTCTTGCCACGCGCGAACGCCCACAGATAGCCGGTCTTCGAGCGGCCAACGGCCAGGCGATCGATCCATCCGCCGAGGGACGTCCAGGACAGTGCCCAGTTGTCGGCGCTGCGCGCCTTGTGAAAGAGGGCGTTGCTGCCGCCGATGCCGAACACCTCCACCGTCTCGTCGTCGGCGTGCACGCCGGCCGCGAGCTCCTGCACGACGCCGCCGAGACTTTCCCAGACGGTCCAGTCTCCTCCCGCGGTTTTCTCGCGCCGCGCGAAGACGTCGTGCGAGCCGGTACGCCGGATGAAGACCTCGATCGCCCCGTCGCTGCGCGTGGTCACGGCGATGCGGTCGCATTTCTCGCCTTCCAGCGATTGCCACGTGCCCCACGTGCCGTTCGGGAGCTGCCGCCGGTACCTGGCGCGGGAGTCGCTGCCGCGCGCCACGACGAAGGCCAGTGCATTCGCGGTGGTGCCGGCCACCGGCAGGTCGCCCTCCCCGAAGCTGCTCCACTCCCCGTTCTCGAAGAGCCAGAGCTGGTTCGCCGCGTCGCGGGCGATGATCTCCCGTTTCCCCCCTTTCCCCGCGGCCATGACCACTTCGACGAAGTCGCCGCCGAGCGACTGCCACTCCGTCCAGCCGTCTGCCTCGACGGTGGACCAGACCGCACCGTCGTCGGCGATCGCCACCACCGCGATCTGATCGTTGCCCGCGGCCGCGGCCGGCCTCGAGGCGATGCGCAGATCGAACGCGACCTCCGTCACCATTGCGGAGTAGGCGCTCAGCACCGTGCTGCCGGCCTTGATCTCCGCCGGTTTGGCCTCCGCGCTCCTGACCGTGGCCATGCGCACCGCCGACGGTTTGGTGCCGGTGGCCGCGCGGACGATCAGCATCCGCGAGCCCGCCTGGATGTCGGCCACGATGCGGTCGAGCGGCAGCGGATTGTTGACGATGCTGAAGCTGGTGTTGAGCGTCGACGTGGTGACGTTCACGTCCAGGGTCTTGTCGTTCGAGACCGTGTGCACGAGCGTCTTCGGCGGCGTGGCGCTGCCGAAGAGCGCGAACTGCCGCCCCGTTTCCACCGCGCGCGCATCCATCAACGTGAGCCCGTCGCGTTGCACGCCGGGCGACCACTCGATCTCTTCCGCATCGACGGCGACAGCGCTTTTGCGCTCGATGCCGCGCCGGTCGAAGATCGCCAGCGCCGCGCCGGCCGCGACGTCGATCGGCGTCAGCAGCGGACCGCCCTTCGAGCCCTTCGCGAACGGGTTGTATGGCGCCGGCACGCCGAACGCACGCAGCGCATTGAGTGCGGCGTCGGCGGCGATCGCTTCGACGGTCTCGAATTTCTGCGGCTTCTCGTTCTGCCCCGGCACGCTCTGTACGCGCAGGCCGATCGGGATCTGCAGCGTCTTTCCCTTGTCGAGAAAGAACGCCACGTAGGTCGTGGCCGCCGCACCGGGAGAAGGGCGATAGTCGAGCAGCGCCGCGAGGCGCATCACCGATTCGCGATGCACGGCCGTGCGGAGGAAGGCCTCGTTCGCGATCCGCTCCTGATAGAAGGTGAGGATGTCGCCGAGGTAGGCCCACATGTCGATGAGGGCCACGCCGTAGTCGGTCTCGTCGCGGGCGGTCCACTTCGCGAGGGCCGGCTGCTGGGCGATCCGCTCGAGCATGGCGCGGCGGAACGAGCCGTACGTGCCGATGCGGTAGTCGATGCGCGAGAGGGCGGGGCGGTTCGCGATCACGCGCGGCCCTTCGTGCACGCCCCCCTTGCAGCAGCCGCAACCCTTCGCGTCGTACTCGTTCATTTGCCGCTCCGGAGGGTCAGCTTGAGGAGCCCGTGGTCGGGAAAGTTCGGATCGTTGTCGAGCCGGATCACTTCCGTGCGCCCGACCGAGATCGCGCCGCGACTCAGCTCGCCCGCGGGTGGATCGCCGTAGCGATGGAACTGGGTGACTTCGGCCGACGACACCCCTTCCACGGCGGTGATCGCGGCGTAGACCTGACTGAGATAAAGCGACTCCCCGAACGAGAAACGGTCGGGATCGAAGAAGCCGCCCCGGGTCCGGCTGAGCGCCGCCGCGATCGCGTTCTCGACATCGGTGCGGAAGTGGCCCGGCGCCACGCAGACTTCGACCCCGAGCTCCACCGGCACGTAGCGGGGCGGATCGATCTCGAGGTCGTAGCCGGTCTGCACGAAGCGCGTCACCCACTCGCGCACGCTCTCCTGCAGCGCGTCGGAGAGCTCGCCGCTCCCTTTCGGGTCGATCGTGAGAAAGACGGTGTGCCACGTGCCGGTCCAGCGGAAGGTGGCCACCGCCTTCGCCACATTGGGGTGGAGCATCGCCGCGCGCGCGTAGTCGTCCTCGGTCACGGCACGCTCGCTGTGCGCACGCATGGCCGCCGGCGCCGTGAGCTTGACCTCGTCGAGATCCTCCGGCGCGGTGCCGCCCCACGACGCGAGCGGATTGCGCACCGCGTCGATCGGCAGCGGCGCGTTCGCGACCACGTGCGCCAGCGCTCCCGGCGCGACGTTGCCGCTCGTCCCGGCGCCGACCCGATAGGTCGCGCGCAGCAGCGAGCCGTCGGGCGGCAGCATCCCGGCCACGCCGTCGCCGAAGCGGATCATGGCCCGCCCGTCGTTGTTCGTCTCGATGACGAAATGCGTGGCGGTGGCGTTGCTCGACAGCAGCGTCGTCTGCGCTCTCCACTCGCCGGTGGCCAGCGGTATGCCGGCCGTGGTAGCCGGCACCAGCTCTTTGACTTCTGCCAGCGCCTGATGCGGATCGGTTGCGCGCAGCGACGCCGCTGATGCATCCGCGTCCGCGGCGATGCGAAAACTGAGCGGCCCTTCGCGCAAAAAGTAGCGGAAGGCGCGGCCGCTGCGCAGCGCGATCCCTTCCGCCTCGGGGCCGGGCCGCTCCGGGAACCACTCCGCGTCGACGGTCCGCCCGTGATCGGCGAGGACGATGTTGCCGCGGGCGATGCCGGTCTGGGTCGTGCCGCCGGTTTCGTTCGCAACAGCGATGCAGAGCGGGAAGGTGAGCGCGTCGTCCTCGTGCCAGATCAGGCGCGTCAGCTTCTTTGCCGGCTGCAGCGGGTCGGAGACGCTCTGCACGTCGAGGAGGCGCACCACCTGCCGATGCGCCGGTTGTGTGTCGTCCGGCAGCAGCGTGTCTTCATCGAGCTCTTCGAGGAGCACAAAGTCGCCCTTCTTCAGCAGCGCGGTCACGTCGCGATCGACGTCGCAGCGGGTCGTGCCGAGGGGCAGGCAGCACTTTGCGCGGCCCCACGCGTAGACCGGCATCGCGTTGAGGTCGGGGTGAATCTTCGCGCCGCCGCCGTAAACCTCGAAGGCCGCCTGCGCCGCGCGTGCGGCGGCGGCGCCGTAGCCGACGATCACCGGTGCGTGTGTGTCGCGTCCGGCCACCATCGAGGTGAGGCGCGTGAGGATCTGCGTGCCGTCCGGAATGGTGGCGGCGTCGCTCGCGGTCAGGTGCACGAAGACGCGCGCGCTCGCCCCGTCGTGCATCGCATAGTTGATGAGGCGCGTGTGGCGGCGCACGGAGATCCGCTGCCGCGCCGTCTCCAGCCATGCCTCGTTCGCCACCGCATCCTGGTAGTAGCTGAGGTGGTCGGCGGCGTAGGCCATCAGCTCGACGAGCGCCGTCCCGATGTCGGCCGGGCTCCGCTCGATCCAGTCGGGATGGATGGTGGGGATGAGATCGAAGAGCGCCTGCCGGAACGAGCCGTAATCGCGCGCCAGGTAATCGATCGTGCGGGTGAGCTCTTCCGGTTCCGGACAGTCGCCCTGCGCGCGGCAGTCGAAGTGACTCGGGCAGGCGGCCTTGAAGTTGAAGCGCACCGCGGCGTACAGCGGATGCAGCGCCGGGTGGTTGACCGTGAGCGTGTAGTCGGAAAAATCGCCCGGCTGATCGACGCGGATGCGCAGCCGGTTGCCGTCGCGCTTCACCTCCACGATCTCGATCGCCCGCACACGAACGCCGCCGGCGATCTTCACGTTCTCGATGTCGTCATTCAGGTCATCGAGCATCGCCGCGAGGTTCGTCTGACCGTTGCCCGATTTCGGCAGGAACTGGACGATCAGCACGCGCTGGTTGTCGATCAGCGGCTCGGTGACGATCTCCAGAAAGTCGATGCCCTGGAGCGTCTCGTGCTGCGCCACGTCATCGCGGGCCGTGTCGACGCCGCAGAGGAGGTCTTCGTGCCGTACGCTCACGGCGTCACCCCGTGCGAGAAGACGTCGGCCTGCCGCTGCCCGCTGTCGCGCCGGACGTACGACACTTCCACGGTCAGCGTCTCGTGATCGTTCTGGATGCGGACCCGCTCGACGACGATCCGGTCGGCCAGCCAGCGCTGCAGCGCCCCTTCGACGGTGAACTGCGTCGCCGCCGCGAGCGCGCTGCTGTTCGGCGCGAACACCAGCGTCTGCAGGCCGCAACCAAAGTCGGGGCGGTTCACCCGCTCGCCCGGAATGGTGAAGAGCACCTGCCAGATCAGGTCACGGATGTGATCGTCCGGCGGCGTCACCGCCACGCGCCCGCGCCCGTCGATGGCGAACGGATGATCGAAGTATTCGCGCATCAGCCGGCCTTCACTTTCATCGAGAGCAGCGTCGGCAGCGGCGGCGTCATCGGCGGCGTCGGAATCATCGGCGTGACCGGCAGCGGCCCCGCGGTCTGCCCCGGATGCATGTGCGTGTTGAAGTTGATGACCATCTCGTTGAGGTACTTGAGCAGGTCATCGCCGAAGACCATCGGATGCGAGGCCCCCTGCACCATGTCGATCTGCGGCGACTCGATGACGATCTTCGTGGCCGCCTTCAGCACGATCTGCCCGCTGGTGGTCTTGATGGAGAGGAGGTTCTTCCCCGACGAGTCGCTGAGGGTGATGGTCTTCGCGTCGTCGTCGAGCGCGATGAGCATCCCCTCGCTGCTGCGCAGGATCTTGAGCGGCGGCTTCGCCTCTTTCCCTTTCTCGTCCTGCGGCAGCGTCCCTTCGCTCCACCAGCAGCCGCTCCAGATCGGCCGCGCCACGTCGCCCGCTTCGAACTCGATCCACACCCCCGCGCCGATCGGCGGAATGGTGTGGAAGCCCTGGTTCTCACCGCAGTAGGGAAGGGCGGGCAGCGCCCAGCCGGTGCTTTCGGTGCCGAACAGCTCCGGCACGGTGGCGCGGATCCGGCCGATCGCCAGCGGGTCATCGACCTCCGTGACGAGCCCGCGGTGCTTGCCGAAAAAGCGGGTGATCTCGTGTACGCGCGGCAGGAGCTGATCGAACGGCGTGGTCATGAGGCCTCCGTGAACGACTCGTTGCCGGTCAGCCCGGTGGCATTGCGGCGGAGCGTGAAGCGCTGCTTGTGCCCGTCCGCGGAGAAGGTGTGCATCACGCGCTGGATGTAGTAGGCGCCGGAGAAGAGCCGTCCGATGCCGCGCACGCTGACCATCTTCTTGGCGCGAAGGATGGCCCCGAACGTGGCGGTGTTCAGTTCCCCCTCGGCGGTCACGGCCCACGACGAGCGATCGACTACCGCCTGCGCGAGCGTCTGCCAGTCGCCCCCGTATCCGAGGCCGCTCTGGCTGAGGAGCACCGTGCGCGGTCTGTCGCCCGGGACGGTGGCGTCTTTTCCGAGGAGCGGCAGCGAGGCTGAATCGGCGGCAATGGCCTGCTCGGAAGCGCTCTCGATCTCCAGGCCGTTCACCTTCGCGTGGACCGGACGGAGCATGTCGTAGCGCAGTTGAAAGGCGTCGATGTTGGTGGCCTCGCCGAGGTTGACCGAGATCGTGCCGAGCGGCTGCTGCTTCGTCGAGGGAGGGTGAAAGTGGCCGGTGTTCCTGCCGGTGGACGGATCGGCCTCGACGTAGCACTCGTAGCCGTTGCGGCGCGCCAGGTACTGCAGGAACTGCATGTCGGTACCGCGCTGCATGGTGGTCTGCTGATCCTCCGAATGCGCCTGCGCGGTAGCGGTCACGTCGGAGGCGAAGCCGTAGTCGCCGAAGATCGTTGCGGCGATGTCGCCGTCGGCGGTCGACGGCCAGCTGCGCACCTTTTCCTCGAGGTTCATCAGCACAGAGCCGTCCATCGCCACGACCGTCAGCATCGACTCGCCCGGCTGCGCGCCGAACTGCACCGCGGTCTCGATCACGAAGCCGTCGATGAGCGTCTGCGCGCCGGAGCTGCCGGCAATCGCGGAGAGCTTCACCGGCGTGAGTCGCGTGAAGGTGGCGTCGTCGAGGATCGTCCAGCCGCTGCCGTCGGGCCGCACGCTGACGCCGACTTTCAGGCGGAGGATGCCGGCCATCTCGGCGTGATCCTCCACTTCCACCTGCTGGATCGCCGACGCGAGCTCCTCCCCGATCGGCGCGCCGCCGACGGTGAGCTGATACGAGATCGCGTTCGACTGGGCCATGCGCGTTTACTCCGACGGCGGGATCACGATCGTGCGCCCCGCTTCCTCGACCAGATCGTCGGGCCAGAGCGTCGCGTTCGCGTCGCAGATGCGCCAGAAGCGCTCCGCGTCGCGGTAGTAACGCCACGCCAGCTGGTCGAGCCGCTCGCTCTCGGCGACCACGTGGCCGAACCGCGCCGCCGTCCGCGGAATGAAGCGCGTCCGGACGTAACGAATCTCCCGTCCGTCGTCGCCCGCGAGCGTCCCTTCCTCCACCCCCGCATATCTGCTTCCTTTGAAGAACATCGCATTCACCTCGGACGAGCGCCCGCGACCAGGTCGCGGATGGTCTGTTCGTTGCGCGCCGGCTGCAGCGCCTGCGCATGCCGCTCTTTGTGCTGCTGGTAGGCGAGGTACGCGTCGCGCCCCACGCTGCCGCTCTTGAGCTCCAGGTACGTCAGCACCTTCATGTTCAATTCGACCGTCGCGGCGAGCGGATTGAGCTTCACGTCGAAGCCGGTCTCGTTGATCGTGAACCCGGTGATCAGCACCGGCACGACGCGCGACTCCCCCCACACCAGCAGGACGAACGGCAGATCGGCGGGGCTGATCTGCACCTCGCCCGCGGAGGCGAGGTTCTTCACCTCCTCGATCTTCGCCGAAGAGGGATAGAGCAGCATCTCCAGCATCGACAGCACCGGATAAATCCCGCTCTCGACCGCGGTGCGGTTCTCGTCTGGCCGCTCGAGCTGCTCCGACGCGTTGATCGTCACCGTCATCACGATCGACTCCGTCGGCGGCCCCTGCGCCCGCATCAGATCTTCTTTGTTCGGCGTTCCGCCCCCACCGCCCTTCGCCTCGACCGCGCGCCGCTCCAGCGTCCGCTTGACCGTATCGGGATTGAACTGAAAGCCGACCACCTTCGGCGGCGGCCCGCCGGCGTCCTGTGACTCGTAAACCACGAGGGCGCCTTTGAGGAAGCGGGGGCGGTTGGGAAAGTCGGATGGCATCAGGCGTTCTCCTTCCAGTACCGCCGCAGGTGTTCGAGAGCCGTCCGCGCCGTTTCCCGCACGTCGGCCTCAGGCTCGCTCGTTTCGAGCCGTGCCAGCGCCGGTTCGAGCTCGCTCCACTCGGCCATCAACGCCGCGAAGATCGCGGCCTGCCGCACGCGCGGCGATTCGTGGCTCAGCGCCTGCTCGATCGCCGCAAAGACATCCGCGTCGTAATCGTTGGCGAATGCACCGACCAGATAGAGCGACCCTGCGATGTCGTCGGGCGTCGGTGCAGTCGAAAGAATGCCCAGCGCCGTGCTCTTGTCGACGATCGGCAGCTCGGCGCGTAGGGCGTCGGCGAGCCGGGTGCGGTCACGTCCCTGAATGGCCAGGTAGCGAAGGTCGATGGCCTGATCGTCCACATAGCTGATGGCGGTCTGACGGTCGGCCGTGGCCCAGACCCACTCGTGTCCCGGAACCATCGAGCCGGGGCGGTCGCCCAGGTACTGCCATTCGTTACGGGCCGCGAAAGCGGCGACGTCGTCGAGCGTCACGTCGCCGGCGGGAATCAGTCGTTCGAAAGCTTTCATGCGTTGCTCCTCAGAGTGCGAATCATCTCCTTGAGATGTGCCCGCATCTCTTTGAGGATGTAGCGTTCCAGCCGCTCCTCGGAATCGAAAATCGGGTCGCCCGTCAGCATCCGGCGCTCCATCCAGTCGATGAGGAGGTCGCGCTCCATGGCCATGAACTGATTCATGCGGCCCGGCAGGTTCGCCGCTTTTGCCCCTGTCAGCTGCGAGCCGTAGACCTGCGGTTGTACGCGTGGAGCGTTGGCGCTGTTGATCTCGTACGCAGTGCGTGCGCCGCCCGTCTCGGTGCGGTTCGTCTTGAGCGACATCGGATTCTTTCCTTTGAGGAACTCGTCGACCGAGAGGCCCATATCGAGCGAGTCGAGCCCGATCGCGGTGCGGCCGATGTGCCCAGGATCGCGCGCGAACTCGGCGGCCAGGATGCGCGAGGTGCCGCCGATGAGCTGCCGGTTCGCGGACGTGGCCGGAACACCGGAGAGGCGGCCAGTGGTGGACATGCTGCGCAGCGCCTGCGCGAACGGTCCCGACCCGAGCGGAGAGGCCGCGGCCGAGATCGCATCGTAGGAGCCACCCTGCGGCGTGACGTTCATCGTGTGCAATGCGCCCGCCGATGCCACCGGCAGCCGGAACTCGCCATGCTGCGAGGGACGCATCGAGGTGCCCACCTGATAGTGCGAGACCCACTGCCCCGGAACGTTGGTGCGGATGTCCAGCGCCTGCGCCGCGAGGTCGGGCGGCATCGCCAGCGGATCGTCGGGCGTTTCGCCATAGCCGGCCTGCCGGTTCGCGTGAATCTCCTGCATCGCCGCGATCACGTCAGGCTCTTTGAACAGAGCGAAGCCGGCGTTCCGGATCATGCGCATCAGCATCTGGCCGTGCTTGTTGACCAGGTTCTCGATGACCGGCCGCGAGGGATTGGCCGTCGCTTCGATCGAGAGGCTGCCACCGCTCCGCTGTGCCGCGAGACGGGTCAGCCGGTACTTGACCCGCCACATCAGCAGCATGGCGCGCAGACGAACGCCCGACACCTGCTTGCTTGCCAGCGACGTGATCTTCGGACGCAGCTCGCGAACGGCTTTGTCCAACCGGTCCGTCGCCTTCTCCTTGTCCTTCTTCGTCCGCGATTTCTTCTTCTTCTTCCCGAAGCCCAGCTTCTTCCCGACCTTCTTCAGGACCTTCTTGATCTTCCCAACCACCTTCTTCGCCGCGCGGGCGATCTTCTGGCCAATCTTCTTGAGCTTGGCCATGATCCGGCCGGCCATCGCTTTGACTTTGCCGCCCACCTTCTTGGCGGGGCCGATCAGCTTCACCAGGAGAAAGCTGGAGACGAACTCGATGACCGCCACGGCGCCGGCGGCGAGGGCCTGCGCGAACTGCGGGCCGGCGCCGCCGCCGCGCACCGCCTTCAGAAAATCGATGAATTTGCCGATGGCGGTGATGATTGCGCTGATCGCGCCCCAGGCTGCCTGCAGGCTTTCGACGATGACCATCACCGCGCCGAAGGCCGGCACGATCATCGACGCCACCTTCTCGACGATCAGCTGGATCAGCATCATCGGGATGACCGTCTTCAGCGCTTCGAAGGCCATCTTGCCGATCTGAGCGGCGGTGATCTTCCCCTTCGTGAGGACGTCCCAGATGGCGGTGCCGATGCCGAGCATCGAGTCGAGCTTGGCGTTGAACCACGCTTTCACCGCCGCCTTGAGCTCTTTCCAGAGATGGTTCTGGATGCCGTCGAGGATGGCCGCGCCGAGGTTCGAGATCCAGCCGCCGGGATCGGCGGCGATGTCCTTGATGAGCGTGGCGAAGAGCGCCAGCGCGGCGATGGCCGCCTTCGCTGCTTTGATCGCCCCCTCCACCGCCGCCGCCACCGCGTCGACCGCTGCCATGAGCCCCTTCTCGAGCAGCGACAGTGCGGCGTCGAGCGCTTTGCCGAGTGCGTCGAGCAGCTCCTGCACGCCACGCTTCAGATTGTCCGCGAGCTCGTTGACCGCATCCTCAGCCGCGGAGACGGTGTCCTGAATGGCCCCCTTCACCCGATCGCGCAGCTCAGGGAATCCGGCCAGGAGAAAGTCCGCGGCGAACATGCAGGCGTCGCCGGCCAGGCGAATCCCCGCGATGATGGCATCGCGCGCGGCGTCGATGATCGCCGCGGCCGCTTTCTGCGCCAGCTCGATCGCCCCTTTGACCAGCGCCCGGGCGGCGTCGAAGATCGCGCCGATGGCCGCTTTGAGGCCGTTGAAGAACGACGTCGCCGCGGAGGCGACCCAGTCGAAGAAGCCGCCTTCGGAGTCGGCGCTGTCTTTTTCCTTCTTCGCATCGCGCTCGGCGTCTTTGCGCGCGGCGGCCGCCTCCTCGTTCCCCTTCTCGATCTCCAGCTCGGCGCGCTCGTCGGCACTGGTCTGCTCGCGCTCGACCGTGGCGTCCGACTCTTCCATGGCGGCGTCGGCGTCGCCGCGCGACTTGTCGACCATCGCCCGCTGTTCGCTGGTCCATTCGCCGCGCTTCGCTTCGACGTCGGACTTGGCGCTGTTGCGCCGCGCGGTCTGCTGCTCTTCGTTCGCCGCGACCGCTGCCTCGACGGCCGTCTCGTGCTCGGCGTTCTTCGTGGCGACCTCGCTCTCGTGATCCCCCTCCGCCGCGGTCATCTCCGCCTGCGCCGCCGTTGCCTCGGCACGGACGCTGTCGCCCTCTTCCTCCTCGGCGACGATGGCCGCCGTGTCGTCGTCGACCTCGACCGACGCGCCGTCGGCGCCCCCCTCGCCCCCCTCGATCTTCGCGGTGAGCGTCTCCTCCGGCACGACCGGGTAGAGCTCGTCCTCTCCCATCGGCTTCGCCGCTTCTTCGGCCCCTTCCGCTTCGAGGCCGGCGGTCGTCTCTTCGAGCTGCGTTCGCTGCTCGGCGGCCAGCGTCGGGTCGGCTTCGCCCACCAGCTCAACTGTTGGCGGCGGCCCGGCGGTCTCTTCGAGGGCCGGGTCGGTGGTCGGCAGATCCTCGATGGCCGATTCGAGGTTCTCCACGTCGGCCGCCGACATCGTGCCGCCCTCGCCGCCGCCCGACACACGCGGCGCCGCGACCTGCGCGGTCGGATCGGGACCCGGCTCCGCGAGCGGCTCGAGCTGATCTTCCGCCGATGGAGTCTCTCCTTCCGCCGCAACCTCTTCGACCCCCTCCGCTGCCGCTCCTCCCTCGCCCCCTTCAGCCTCCGTGTGCCCGTCCTTCGTTTGCGGCGCGCCGGAGGGCCGCTCCATCGAAGGCGCGTTCGCGGCGAGATCGCTCTTCTCTTCCGTGACCTTGTTGCTCACGGAGGCGCTGACGCTGGAGATGGCCCCGGCGATCTGCCCCACTTTCAGCGAGCTGACCGTGGCCATCGCCTCGGCCGGTGGCGCCGACGACACATCGGGAGGCTCTTCGGCGGTCGCTTCCTCGGCCGCACCGCCACCACCGCCACCGCCACCGCCAGGTTCACCACCGCCGCCGCCGACATCTTCACTGATCGATCCGAGCGCCGCCTCGCGCTCTTCGGCCGGCAACTCGACGGCGCCAGCGGGGGGCGCGTCTTCCTCGTCCGCCTCTTCGGGCGCTGCCTCTTCGCCACCGCCGGTGCGCGCCGCCGCTTCCTCTTCCTCGGCGGCTTTGGCCTGTTCCTCCACTTGCGAAGGAGGCTCTTTCTCCGCATCCTCCATCGCCTTGTCGGCGGAGAGATCCTCGTCGCGCGGCTCCGGCTCGGCAGATTCCGTGTCGTCGGTCTCCGGCTCCGCCTCGGCCATCTTCTCTTCCGTCTCTTCGGCCTCGGCGGACTCCGGAGGCGCTTCATCGAGCGTCGCCGCTTCCCCGCCGCCGCCCCCGCCTCCTCCCCCTCCCGCAAGTGCAGCCGGAGCCGCGGCGGTGGCCGGAGCGGGACCACCCGCTGCCACAGGACTGGCCGCTGCCGGTGCTGCAGCAGCCGGTTTTGCTTCGGTGGCAGGAGCTTTTGCACCCTCGGCGGGAGCAGCAGCAGGAACTGCCGCGGCCTCCGCGGGAGCTCCGGTTTCCGCGGGAGCCTTCGTCTCCTCGCTGACTTGGTCTTCGGGAGCCGGCGCTTCTCCCTCCGGCGCCGGCTCGGGCGCTTCTTTTTCCGCGACCGGCACCGGCCGCAACGCCGCGGGCTCGACGCGCTTCCTGGTCTTCTTCGAGGCCTCCTTTTTCTCTTCCTGCGCCTCCTCGTTCTCCTGCGCCTCCTCCGCCTCCTCGGCGACCTGCTCTTCGACCAACGGCTCGTCTTCGACCGCCGGCTCTGCCTCTTTGGCCCGCGCGTCTTCCTTCTTCTGGGCCGGCTGGCCTGGCTGCGGCTGGATGACGTTTGGCGCCGGTTGGGCGAGCGCCGGCGCGGCGCGCTGCATGTCGCTCTCCGACATCTCGCTCTGCAGCCTGGCCGTCACCTCGGCGCGTTCGTTCTCCGGCAGCGATTCGAGCCGCGCGCGCGCCTGCCCCGACTGGTCGTCGGCGTCGTCGCGCAGCAGCGTGGCGATCTCGCTGGCCTGCGAATCGGGATCGGGCGTTTTCTCGGCGCGCTGCTGCTTGCGCAGGTTGCGCTGGTTGCTGCCGACGGTGGCGCGCTGCTGCTGACGCTCTTCGCGCGGACGGCGCGGACGGGTCTCCCGTGTCGTCGTGGTCGACGCGGTCTCGCGCTGCTGCATCGGAGCGTGCCGGGCCACGCGTCAGCCTCCCTCTCCGAGGGCGCCGTAGAGCGCGGCTGCGACGTCGGCCGCGAGATCGTTGCCGTCGCGCAGCGGGACGTTCAGCGAGGCCACCGAATTGATGGATGGCACCCCATTGGATTCGACGAGGCGGGCCAGCTCGGTCGTGACGGCGCCGCGAAACGCTTCCGCGTCCTCCTCGCGCAGGGAGACGTTCGTCAGCACGACTCGGTCGATGGTCAGCTTCACGCGCGCCCCCGGTAGTGCCGTCCGAACTCGTCCTCGGTGACGAGCTTCTGGATCTTCGCGTACTCGCGCCGCACGGCGTGCATGACGTGGCGCTCGTCGATCGTGCCGCCGTCGGCCGCCGCGAGGAACGCCGCGCCGAGGGCGATGTTGCGGATGTTGCCGCCGGCGATCTCCAGGCGGCCGAGGAACTCAAAGTCGATCCTGCCGAGAGGCGCGTCGGGCGGAAAGGCATTGCGCCAGATGCGGGCGCGCGCGTCGGCCTCGGGGAACGGAAAGTCGACCACGAAGCGGAGGCGGCGGAGAAAGGCGCGATCGAGCGAGCCTTTGCGATTCGTGGCCAGGATAGCCAGCCCGGCGTAATCCTCCATCCGCTGCAGGAGGTAGTTCACCTGGATGTTGGCGTACAGGTCGTGGCTGTCTTTGACCTCGGTGCGTTTGCCGAAGAGGGCGTCGGCCTCGTCGAAGAAGAGGATGGCGCCGCTCTGCTCCGCGGCATCGAAGACGCGGCGGAGGTTCTTCTCGCTCTCGCCGATGTACTTGCTGACCACGCCGGCCAGGTCGATGCGATACAGCTCGAGTCCGAGCTCGCCGGCCAGGATTTCAGCGGCCATGGTCTTGCCGGTGCCGCTCGGCCCGGCGAAGAGGGCGGTGATGCCGCGACCGCGCGTCAGCCGCGCGGCGAATCCCCAGCGCTCGTAAACGCGGGCGCGCTGCGCGACCTGCGAGGCGATCTCGCGGAGCTGCGCGGTCGGATCGGCGTCGAGCACGAGGTCGTCCCACTGCTGGCGCGTGGTGATCCGCTGCGCGAGGTCGTCGATCCGCCACGAGACCTGCTGCTGGCAAACCTCCCACAGCGTGCGCGCGTCGGTCGCGCCGCCGGCCGCACGTGCGGCGCGGGCGATCATCTCCGGCGAGAAGTCGAACTGCTGCACTAAATCAGCAGCATCGATGTCGAGCACCTCGCGCCAGAGAATGCGCTGCGCGTTCCGGTCGGGCCGCTCCACGCGCACGATGGCCAGGCGCCGCGCGCCGCCCCATGCATCGCGCGTGTCGACGAAGAGCGGCGCGTCGAGCATCTCGACGATGTCGAGCATCGCCACCTCGCTGTTGACGTCGTCGCGCTCCGGCGGCTGTACGTAGTAGGCGAGCCGCAACAGCTTCGCGTCGCGAGCGAGCGCGCGCATGGTGGCGGTGCGCTCCGGTCCAAGGGGCGGAAGACGGCGCGGATCGAGCCGGTGCACGCTGCGCCCGGCGCGCTGCGCGATCGAATGGGCGAGCGTCTCTTTCCCGGTCTGCGAGGAGCCGATCAGGTTGACGTGCGTCTCGTGCGCAAGCGCGTCGGCGATCTGCGCGTGCTCGCGCGAGAGCGGGCCGCGCTCCAGCGGGCGGAGCACCTCGTCGACGAGGGCGTCGAAGCGGACGATGCCCTGAAGGTGATCGATGATGCGCGCGTCGAGCCGCAGCGGGCGCAACGCGATCGGCATGGCCGGCTGGGGAGGAGGCTCGACATGCACCAGCGCATGTTCGGAAAGGTTATGGACCGCGGTGGCAACGCCACCGCTCTCAGATACGCCGCGGAGCGGCGGTGGTAAGAGCGGTGGCGTTGCCACCGCGGTCCATACCAGCCACGCCGAGACGTACTTGCGCGACACGTCATCGTGCAAGTAGCCGAACAGCAGCTCCAGCCGCGGATCGAGCTCGGCGGCGAAGAGCATCGTCACGATCTCGCGCTCGAGCCGCGTCAGTCTGAAGGCCTCCGCCAGCTCATCGAGTGGCGAGTGCTGTTCGGCGAGCGCGCGCTCGACCTCTTCCAGCTCGAACAGCAGGGCGGGATCGAGCGGCGCCTCCTCCGGCGCTTCGCCGAGGATGCGGTCGACCTGCATGTCGCTGATGACGTTGCCGCCAAAGTCGTCGCCCTGCCAGCTCTTGCGCAGCACATCGACGCGGCGCCGCAGGAGGAGGCGCACGCGGCGCAGCTCGAGCTCGTACGCCGTCGACGTCGCCGCCACGGTCACGCGATCACCAGCACTTTCTCCTCGAGCGATTCGGCGCCGTTGACCCGGACGCGCACGAGGTAATTGCCGGCGGGGAGCGGCGGGAGGTCGAAGGCGATCTCAATCGCGGTCTCGGTGCTGTAGTCCTTCACCACCGCGTTGCCGACGATGGTCAGGCTGTCGAGCGATTCGCTCCAGAGACGCGTGCCGGTAATGGTCAGCACGTTGGCGTTCTGCGCCAGCGTGTTGACTTCCGGGACGATCACGAACGCGGCCACGTTCGAGGTGAAGCCGCGGTGCGGCGCCTCCGGTTCGCCGAGGAGGAGGTCGTTCTGCACGACCACGCGCGTGGCGCCCGGTTGCAAGGCGGCGTCGTCGGGGACGGTCAACTCGATGCGATCGGGGGCGATGCTGGTGGCGGGCGCGAGGACCTCGTCGCCGAGGAGGACGCGCAGGCCGTCGGAGGTGAAATCGCGGCCGCGAAGGACCAGCCGGTCGCCGATGCGCGCATAGGCCACGCGGCGCTCACGGTTCTGCGGATCGTCTTTGCGGATCACACGCACTTCGTCGATGCGTGGCGCGCGGAAGGTGACGGCCTTGATGCGCGGCCCGCCGACCGGCGGCTCGCCGACCGCGCGCGGGAACTTGCGCGGCTGAAGGTTCTCGATCTGCACGACCGTGACGAGGTACGACACGGAGAGACGCATCGGCTTGGTGGTCGCGCTCCAGATCTTGCTCAGCTCTTCGAGCGAGAGCGGCTCGAGGTAGAGCTTGATGTGCTCGACCTCGTTGCGGATGGCGGCGTCGAGGTTGTTGCCGAGGATGATCGCGTGCGAGTGCAGGACGCGCATCGCGTCACCGAGCAGCTCCTGCACCTCCAGCTCCTCCTGCGCGTCGCCGCCGAAGACGGTGAGGAGGTAGTGCAGGTCGAGCGACAGCGGCGGGCGGCCGAAGGCGCCGGGGTGGCCGCGGCCGGGCAGGTCCATGTTCTTGAGCGAGGGGCTTTCGTCGACCTTGTACAAAAAGAGGTTGATGCGGTTGCCGCTGATCGACTCCACCTCGACGTCGGGGCGCGCCACGGAGATGCCGGCCTGCAGCTCCATCTCCGCGTCGAGCAGGTTGCGGAGCGAGTTGCTGACCGCGGCGAGCGCGCGATAGTCGCTCATCGCCACACGTCCGGGAAGATGTAGTTGCGCACCGCGGTGTAGTCGTCAAAGTTCGACGGCGGCTCGGCTGCGCGCGGAGCGACCACCGGCGGCGGTGCGGGAGCGGGGGGCGGGGGAGGGGCGGCGGCGCGGATCTCGATCGTGCCGATGTGGATGGCGATTTCGCGCTGCGGTTGTTCGGGAGTGTCCGGTTCGGGTGGGGAGGGTGGAGGAGGCGTGGGGAGGACGAGCGTGTGAGGGGTTTGGTTTTCGAGCTCGGCTTGCGGCTGCGTGGCCGGCGGCAAGGTGTCGAGCCGTTCGTTGTTTTCTTCCCGGGCGGCGTCGTGGTGGTGATGCTGTTCGACGACGCGCGGTTCGATGATGCTCTGCGGCGGCGTGGTCTCGCGCGCCGTTTCGATCGTCTGCTCGTCGCGGATGCGCTCCGTGCGTGTTTCGACGGTGGTGTGCTCTTCGCGGGTCGGTTCGATGATCGTGCGGGTTTGATCGACGACGATCGGCTGGAGGATCACCGGCGGTGCGGCGGGCGTTTCTTCGGCGATGTTGCGGATGGTGGTCTCGTGCTCGCGCTCGATGATCGTCTCGCGCGGCAGCTCGATGGGTGGAGGCGCCGGTTGCGGGATGAGCTGTGCCGCGGGAATCGCGGGCGATTCGGGCGGGGGTGCGTGCTCGACGATCGTTTCGCGTTCAATGATCTCCGGCGGCGCCGCGGTCGTTGATCGCGGTATGACAGAGAGCGGCGGCTGCGCCTGCAGCGGCTCGCGATCTTCGCGGACCACCTCGCGCGCGTCATCACGAGTCACTTCGTGGAGGACCTCATGGCGTTGCACCATCTCTGGTGTGGTGTGGGCTTCCAGCCCACCCTGGGTGGGGAGAGGATCAGAAGAGACCAGGCGTGGGCTGGAAGCCGTCGCCACACCCTCCTCTTCCTGCGCCAGCTCCAGCGGCTCCGTCTCGTCAGGCGGCGCGCTATCCACCCGCGGCGCCGCAGTGGCCGTCAGCGGCAATCCCGCCGCGCGCAGGACGAGGCTCTCCAGAAAGTCGCTCATCGCTTCCCTTCCGCGAGCATTTCCAGATAGCGGCGGCGGCGGGTGGGGGTGAGGGCGAGGATGTCGGCTTCGCTCCAGTGGTAGTGCAGCGCGAGCTGGTGCACCTCGCGATAAAGGGCATTCCGATGCGCGGCGAGCTCGCTGAAGAGGAACGACGCGGTGTCGAAGAGCGCGGTGAACGGGCGCTCGCATTTCGTGCAGGTCAGCTCGAGGATCAGCTCCGCCTGCGGGTCGAGCTCGGCCAGCCGTTTCGAGAGCACGCGCGGATCGGGAGAGCCGGAGACGACGCAGCGCGAGACCAGCAGCCGCGCGGCTGCCGCGACGTCGGTCTGCGCGAGGTCGGCCGCCTCTTCGAGATCGGCCCCGTTCGGGAGGCGGAAGCGGACCTCCTCCCCGTTCACCGTGAGCGTGTTCACTTCCTCGGCATCGGACGAGGCCACCAGGAGATCGGAGACGCGCAGCTCGAGATCCATCCGCTCGCCGCAACCGGCGCGCGGGCAGCGGAGCACCGACGTCAGCATCTCGCCGAACGTGGCCCGCCGCAGATGGAGGAGGATCGCTTCGCGGTCGCCGGCCGTCAGCGTGCGCGCCGACTCGAGCGACACCGGCGACTCATCGCCGAGGCGTTCGAGGCAGCGCGCCAGCGTCAGCGTGGTGCGGCGGGCCGGCGTGAGGCCCTCCGCCTCTTCGACGAGGAACAGTTCGTCGTCGCCGCGGAGAGGGCGGAGCAGCGCATCGCGCTGGGGGGCCCCATTCCTCCAGCGGCCGCCCGGCAGCGTGATCGGAATGGATCGGGTCATGCCGTCTCCGCTCGCGCTACGACGGCTCCGTGAAGCTCGGCTCCGACGGCTCGGTCACGTCGGTGTCGCGCTCCCACCCTTCGTTTTCCAGCTTGAGGGTCTGGATGGCCACCGCATTCGCGTTCGCGTCGAGATCGGGGAGGGCCTGGTACTCCGAGACCCAGCAGCGGTAGACCTTGTACGAGATCACCTTCTGCCCCGCCTCGTTGAACATGTCGATGATCAGGTCCTTCCGGAAGTCCTTGAGCGAGACCTCGGCGTTCGAGCCGAAGTTCCAGACCTTGTTCGCCCACTGCTCGAAATCGAGGTCGTGCGTGACGCCGCGCTCGAGGGTGATCGGCTCGTACTTCGTGCGGCCGGGCGATTTGCGGCCGCTGGAGGGGTCGCCCCCTTCGCGGTGCTCGACCACCTCGGTGGTCCGTTTGAGCGCGCCGACTTTGCTGATGCCGGCCACGTAACGGCCATCCCATTTCACGCGGAACTTGAAGTTCTTGTACGGATCGAAGCGCTGTGCATTCACGCTGAACTGGGCCATGAGCTCTCCTTACACCGCCACCTGGCCGGCCATCTGCTGGATGCGGATGACGACGAACTCGGCGGGCTTGAGCGGCGCGAAGCCGACCACGATGTTCACGATGCCGAGGTTGATGTCGTTCTGCGTGGTCGTGTCTTTGTCGCACTTGACGAAGTAGGCCTCTTTCGGCGAGCTGCCCTGGAACGCGCCCTGGCGGAAGAGGTTGTGGAGGAAGGCGCCGATGTTGAGGCGGATCTGCGACCAGAGCGGCTCGTCGTTCGGCTCGAAGACCACCCACTGCGTGCCGCGGTAGAGGCTCTCTTCGAGGAAGAGCGCCAGGCGGCGGACCGGGATGTACTTCCACTCCGAGGCCTGGACGTCGGCGCCGTCGAGCGTGCGCGCCCCCCAGACCACCGTGCCGTGCACCGGGAAGGAGCGCAGCGCGTTGAGGCCGAGCGGGTTGAGCCGGCCGTTTTCGAGGTCGGTCATCTTTACCGCCAGCTCGCGGACGCCGCGCATGACCGCGTCGGTGCCGGCCGGCGCTTTCCAGACCCCGCGGGTGTTGTCGGTGCGGGCGTAGATGCCGGCGATGATCCCGCACGGGACGAACTCCTCGAGGCGGTTCTCGCGCAGCGGATCGGAGAGGCGCACGCGTGGAAAGTACGCGGCGGCGTTCTTCGAGCGGTTCATGAAGGTGAGCGTGCTGTTGACCCCTGCTTCCGCGGCGTCGATGCTGTTCCAGGCAGCGGGCGGATCGGCGATGAAGAGCGCGCGCCGCTTGGCGCAATACGACGAGGCGGCGCTGCGGACGCTCGGGTCGATGTCGGTCTCCCGGTCGCGCGGCGGGATGCAGAGCAGGTTGAAGAGATCGGCCTGATCGAGGGCGTTGATGCCGGTGATGAGGTTGTTGTCGGTGATGGTGGCGCCGTTCTCCGCGGCCGGCGCTTCCGGCGCTTTGTCGACGACGTCGATGGGCCGGCCGTTGACCGGGCCGTCGACGCGCACGAGCTGCGACTGCTGGGCGAGAACGCTGGTGACGAAGCGGGGGGAGCTCGCGTTCGCGGAGAGATTGCGGAACTTCTCGACGAAGCGCACTTCGCCGGAGAGCGGATCGGCCTCCTCGATGGTCAGGTTGAATTCGTCGGCGACTTTCGGCTCTTTGGTGTCGGAATCGACCGTGGCGCTGAGGCGTGCGCCCCACGCGCCGGCGTTCGCCGAGACGAGGTTGAGAAAGATCCCCGGCTGGATGACTAGCTGAATGGTGGCCTTCGTCGCACCGTTCTGCACCCGCACGATCAGTGCGTCGACGCCGTCGTTGAGAAAGTACTGCTGCACGGCGTAGCTCATCGTGCTCTCTTCCCAGAGGCCGCCGAAGGCGCGCTCGTAATCGGCGAAGCTCTGGATGCGCACCGGCTCGAGCACTTTGCCGCGCAGGGCGCGGCCGACGAAGGCGGTGATGGAGGTGGCGACGCCGGTAATGGTGCGGACGCCGCTCGGGACTTCTTCGATGTAGACGCCGGGGTAGGTGAGGGGCGTGGGCATGGCTCTCTCCTTCGCGTCAGACGGCGGTGCGGCCGGCCAGGATCTGGATGGTGACCGGATCGGCGAGGCCGTTCTTGAACTTGAGGTCTTTCGGCGCGTTGACCAGGAGGGCCACGGCGTCGCCCATGAGCAGCAGCGGGTTGACGAGCGTGACCTGGTCCTGCGCGTCCTTGTTCTCGAAGCTGACTTTGTCCGAGGGGACGCTCGAGCGGATGAAGAGCAGCTTGACCTTGTCGGCGTTGGCCGGCTGCACGCTGATGGTCTTGGTCTCGCCGCCGTTGAGGCTCACCTCGATGCTGTCGTACGCATCGACCTCCAGCTTGTCGTTGAACTTCATCTGCGGACCGCCCGCGACCTGGATGTCGAAGCTGAATTTGATCGCCGTCATGGCTTCCTCCGCGCTCGATGGGGTTGGATTCGGGAGAGGAAATTCTCGGGCGGAGAGGGCCGTGGTGCTACCCGGATTCGTTGGTGTTTTCGGCTATTCGTTGGTCGATTCGGCCGGAATGTGAGCCGCATCACGGGGCGGTTGCACGGCCGCGCGCGCGCCGCTGCGGTACTGCTTCGGCGAGACCCCGAAACTCTTCTTGAAGGCGTGATTGAAGTTCGATGGATCGCGGAAGCCGACCGCGTAGCCGATCTGCGCGATCCGCTCGTCGGTCGAGGCGATCAGCTCCGCCGCGTGCACGAGGCGGGAGGCCTGGATGAAGTCGCGGATGGAGATCCTCGCCCCCTCCTTGAAGAGGTGCGTGAGCCGGGAGGGGGAGAGGCCGACGCGCGCAGCGATCTCCTCGAGCGGCCCCGGCTCCTTCCACGTGTCGCGGAGAAATTCGATGGTTCTCTCGATCCGACGATCGATGACTACACCTTGGCCATCAGAGTACTGGAGGAGTGACGGAAAAGAGTCTTTCCCTACCCTGACGTTCCGTGTTGTTACATCGACGCTTCGGGGCTCCTCGGCGGGACCGTGGGGAAGGCCGCCGCCGTCCGTTCGGCGCGCTGTTCCGCGTTCTCTTCCCTGATGTATTGCCTGGCCAGGGCGAGCAGCTCGGCCACCGAGCCGGCCATCCAGTTCGCGCGGGCGGTGTCGCTCTCGTCGAGCGCCGTGCAGAGCTGGTCGATGGCGAAGCTGCCGAGGGCGCGGTAGCTCTCGAACTGCGACTCACTGAAGAACTGGTCGGCGGTCGATTCGTGCGGGAAGGCCTCGCACGACTTGGCGTAGTTGTAGACGTCCTTCGGCTCACCCGCCAGGTAGACGGCCGGCTTGAGGTAGAGCAGCACGCCGTCCGGCACGCCGCCGTCCATGGCGGAGTAGCGGATCCGGCCGATGGCGCAGTAGCGGCCCGCCTTCTTGTCGCCGCGGGGATAGAGCGACATCGGCTCTTCCATCTCGATGGGGATACCAAAGTCCGTGCGGATCTTGCGGATGGCGTTGCCGAGATCGTCGAACGCGAACTGGTCGTCGCAGCCGGCGTCGCTGACGACGATGAAGCGCCGGCGGCGCAGGACCATCTCGTAGAGCGCCAGATTCTCGAAGTGCCCGCCGTCCGAGAGATAGACGTAGGGGAAGGTGTCGCTGGTGTTGCCGAGCGCCTCGGCGACCAGCGGCCTGAGGGCGTTGGTGGGGCTGGCGGCGCGGAAGGTGCGGTCGCCGTGCGGGCCGGGATTGCCGAGCCACCATCCCAGCCGGACGTTGAAGAAGGTCATCAGCAGAGCGAGAGGGGTGGAGGAGTTGTAGCCCATGTTCGGGCTGGCCGCGGCGCCGGAGATGGTCACGGCCGTGCCGAGGGTGATGCCGGTCGGGCCGCCGTACTCCGCGGAGGAACGGTAGCCGAGGCGATAGCTGCCGGAGTGGAGCGGCGTGAAGGTGAACGACTCCGCTTTGCGCTCCTGCCAGGCGAGGTTCTGCCCCCCCACCAGGTTCAGCGCGGCGTTGACCACGTGCATCGGCCGCGGGCTGCGCAGGCGGTGCACGGCGCGGCGGATCGGCACTTCCGCGCCGTCGGGCTTGACCAGCGCCTTCCCCTCATCGGGAGCGCCGAGGTGCTGCTCGAGGAGATGGCGGTTCTCGAGCATGCCGTGGCTCGCGTCGAGCGGACGCGGCTCCTGGTGGGTCAGGAGGTCGTCGAAACGGATCGTGGCCATGAGGCGATTGACCTCGCCGAGCGCCCGGGCCAGGGCGGTCGGATACATCTCGGCACTGGTGATGTGCAGCATCGCCAGGATGCTCCGGTCGCGGAAGTGCTGCGCCAGTTGCGCTCCCAGGCCGTACTGGAAGGCGTGCGCGAAGGCCTTCGGGTCGACCACGTCGCCGCGGTGGAGGAGCGGCGCTTCGAACGGATAGAGCTCGGTCTTGAAGTGCGCGTCGAGGATGCGGCGGTTCGCACCGAGGCGGCGCGGATCGCGCGAGGTCAGGTACGTCATGGCGTGCGCGCCGGTGATCCGCTGGATGAGCGTGGCCCGGCGGCGTTTCTGTCCGGCGAACGTGGCCAGGTCGACCTCTTCGAGGACGCAGTTCAGCACCTGGAAGAGCGACTCGCGGAACGTCTCCGGATCGCTCTCCTCGAAGAGATTCGCTTTCCGCTCGACCAGCGCCCCGCGGAGATGCTCCTCGAACGAGCGTGGCTGCGCGTCGCGCAGGCGGGCCACGAAGCGGTCGATGTCGCGGAAGCTCGTCAGCCAGAGCAGCTCCGGACGCATGCTGTGGTACGGCAGGTTGTCCTGCGGGTCGAAGCCGGTGAAGGGGTTCGGGTCGCGCGTGCCGCGCGAGGCGCCGAGGTAGGCGCGGATGAGGCGGTTGCGATACATCGCGTGCATCGAGAACTTGTTGACGTTGATGGCCAGCGCCGCGAGGAACGACAGCAGCAGCGCCCCGGCGATGAGGATCAGCAGCAGCGGCGCGCGCGAGTGATCGACCACCTGCAGGTGATGCCAAGCCTTGGCGCTGGCGGCGTCCCACGCGGAGTAGGTGCTCTCGCCGGCCAGCCACTTCACCTCGTCCTCACCGTTCGGGTTGTCGATCTCGATGCGGGTGGCGGCGGGCGGCTTCGATCCCTCGATGCCGGCCACGATCTCGGTCGTGGCCAGCGACATCGCGGCCAGGAGGAAGAGGATCACCAGCGGGGCGGCCAGGCGCGCGGCCAGGTCGGCCAGCGGCGTCTTCTCCCCCTCTTTGGCGCTGCTCTTCGCGCTCCGTCCCATCAGCACGGTGGCGACGGTGCCGATGCCGCCGGCGGCGGCGATCAGTTTCGGCGCGTACCAGATCAGCACCGGACCGAAGATCACCGTGCCGCAGATGAGCGGCCAGCCGAGGATGGCGGTGAGCACCCAGCCGCTCGAGCGCGCCCACCACTCGCGGTCGTAGTCCTCGTTCACGTTGCCGGCCACGCCGACGAAGACCGCCGCGGAGGCGAAGAGCGCCGCCAGGATCATCGGCACGGCCAGGCAGAGATAGAGCGGCGAGGCCGGCAGCAGTTCCGGCGTGGCCAGGATCGGCGAGGGGAAGGTGTCGAGGGTGAACGGCTGCGCCGGATCGGGGAAGATCGCGGCGAAGAACTTCAGCAGGAAGTGCGAGAGCGTCCCGGCCAGGACCGCGCCCAGCAGCTCCAGCGCGAACTTTTTGCGGAAGGGGCGTTTGCCGCGGACCTGTGCGGCGACGTTCTCGCGGCGATGAGCCGGATCGGTGCGGTAGTAGACGATCATGTCGACGATCCACACCAGCACCGGGCCGCCGATCATCACCAGGGCCGCCCAGCGGTCGGGATACTGCCCGTCCGGCACGACGGTCTTGTACCAGGCCCACGCGGCGGCGAAGAACGTCGCGCCGGCCACCAGCGGGATCAGGCACCAGCGCCGGAACTCGCTGTCGTCGCCCCCCTTGCCGCTCCGTTTGTAGCGGTTGATCCGCGGCCGGCGGACGCCGAGATAGACCAGCGCCCCGAAGAAGCAGGCCAGCCCCATCCCGAACCAGACCCACCCCGCGTTCGCCGACAGATAGTCGAGCGCGCCGTGCAGCATCCGCGGCGTGTACTCGCGGAGGTCGTCGAAGAACTGCGAAAAGTAGAGCGCGGCGATGAGGCGCGGCGCCGCGAGGCAGGCGAAGAGCAGCGGGATGAGGATGAACCAGTTCAGGATGACGTTGCGGAGGTAGGTGGCGGCGAGCGCCCAGGTGTCGCCGGAGGTGAGGCCGAGCTTCGGCGTCAGGAAGTTGCTGTACTCGCGGAGGTGGCGGACCGGCTCCGGCTCCGGATCGATGGCATCGGTCGGCACCCTGGCCAGATCCTCCGACACGCCGCGCGCGCCGTCGCGATGGCGGCGGATCCAGGAGGAGAGCCAGCCGCCGATGTAGCCGCCGCCCGAAACGGTGGAGACGAAGTCGAACTTGTCGAGGACGTTCCGCCGCGCCAGCCCCTGCAGCACCCCGAGGGCGAAGGTCGCGCTGCGGATGCCGCCGCCGGAGATGCAGAAGGCGCTGGTGTTTCCCTTGGCGTGGACTTTCGCAAAGTACTCCTGGAGCCGCGCCTCCTCCGCCGTCACCAGCGAGCGGCCGGCCAGGTCGTCGACCACCAGGCGGTTGAGGTGCTGCAGCTCGGCGCCGGTGGGCTCGTCGACGTTGGCGATCGTCTCCTCCAACTGCTCGGAGAGGCGATGGGGGGGACGGCGGAGGCGGTCGGCGAGGATGAGCCGGTTCGCGTCGTCGACGATCGTCTCCGGGGTGAAGCGCTCGTCCGGGAAGGCCTCGCGGAGGGAGGCGGCGAGCGCTTTCGCATCACGGACGTGCCGCGCCGCGACCGTCCACGTTTTCTCCCACTGATCCTCGGGATAAAGAGTGGTGTGCTCCTCTTCGAGGATTTCGCACAGGTGTAGCGGTCGGCCCATTACGGCACCTCCGGGGTCAGGAATTGGGGATGGGTAAGGGTGGAACTATACGCCTGTTGGGGGGAAGGCGGTTCCTCGGAGTTCCTCGGGGTTCCTCGGTTCCTCGGGGGGAGGATGCCACGTGCCGAGGAACCCGAGGAACCGAGGAACCGAGGAACCGCCCCTCCCCCAGTTGCCTATCCACGCCCAACGGCCATAAGTTGTCCGCACGCGATCATGAACGACGTCCTCCCTCCGACCGGGCCGGGCGGAGCCCTCGGGCCGGGGGTGCTCCTCGACGGCAAGTACGAGATCCTCAGCCTCCTCGGGGCTGGCGGAATGGGGGAGGTCTACAAGGCGCGTCACCTCCACCTCGGCGCCTTCCGCTGCATCAAGGTCATGAAGGCGGCGATCATGGCCGACGATTCGAACCGCTCGCGCTTCCTGCGGGAGGCGCGGCTGGCCACGCAGATCCACCACTCGAACGTGGCGGTGGTGCACGACTTCTCGGTGGCCGGCGACGGAACGGCCTACATGGTCACCGAGTTCATCGCCGGGACGACGGTGCGGCAGTGGAGCGCTTCGCACGGCCGCTTTCCGGTGCCTCTCGCGGCCGACGTCGCCCTGCAGGTGCTGGATGGATTGGATGCCATCCACCGGCGCGGCCTGCTCCATCGCGACATCTCCGCCGACAACATCATGCTGGCGTGGGACGAGGACGACCGGCTGATCGTGAAGATCATCGACCTCGGCGTGGCCAAGGACATCGGCGCGGTGAGCGACACCACCCAGGTGGGGATGCTGATCGGCAATCCGAAGTACATGTCGCCCGAGCAACTCGGCCAGCTGGCCGAGGGAGAACAGCTCGACGGCCGCTGCGATCTCTATTCGTTCGGGGTGGTGCTGTACGAGATGCTGCGCGGCGTGCCGCCGTTCGTCTCGCGGACGCCCTCCGGCTACATCATGCAGCACCTCACCGAGCAGCCGGCGCCGCTGCGCGGCGGGAGCGACAACCCGTCGCTGCCGGCGCCGCTGGAAGCGGCGGTGCTGCGCGCGCTGGCGAAGAATCGCAACCACCGCTGGGGCTCGGCGAAGGAGTTCGCGTCGGCGCTGAGGCCGTACCGGCCGCGCTTCACCGAGCGGTTCACGCAGAACGAAGCGATCGACCTGATGACCGGGGAGGCGACGGTGGTGCTGACGCCGGCGCCGCGAAAGATCAGCGACGAAGAGGCGTTCGCCACCGCCTCGGAGAACGGCGCGGCCTCGGCCTTCGAGAGCTTCCTGCTCCGCTATCCCACTTCGCCGCTCGTGCCGGTGGCGCGGGAGCGGTTGCAGGAGGCGCGCGAGTTCGAGGGGCTGACCGAGACGCTGCCCGGCCTGCGCGCATTCGTGGCCAGGTGGCCGGAAGGGGTGCATCGCTTCGCGGTGGAGTTGCGGCTCGCCGAATTGGAGGAGCGGGAGGGGGCGCGGGCGTGGGAGAGCGCGCTGGCGGCCGACTCGTACGCGGCCTTCCGCGCGTTCCGCACCGCCTTTCCGGCGCTGCATGTCCACGAGGCGGAGGAGCGGATCGCCGAACGGATGGCCTTCGACCAGGCCGCGGCGATCGACACCGAGGAGGCGTGGACCGAGTACCTCGACCGCTACGGCGACGACGCCCATGCGCCACGCGCGGTGGAGCGGCTGG
Source organism: Thermoanaerobaculia bacterium (assembly GCA_036398925.1). Taxonomy (GTDB): domain Bacteria; phylum Acidobacteriota; class Thermoanaerobaculia; order Gp7-AA8; family Gp7-AA8; genus DASWOB01. The sequence continues at coordinate 21,751 of DASWOB010000042.1, read as the reverse complement.
AGGCAGCGCGCACCCGGGAGGAGACGGCGTTCACGGCGGGCATGGAGGCGAAGAGCGCCGAGGCGTGGCAGGCCTATCTCGACGAGTTCCCGGATGGAAAGCGGAGCGCGCGGGCGGAGGCGAACCGGCTGGAGGCGCTGGCCTTCGCCGCCGCGAAGCTGGCCGGCCTGGAGGGGCTGCGGGAGTTCGTCCATCACCATCCCGACGGCGTGCTGCTGCACGACGCGCAGCGGGAGATCGGCCTGATCGAGGCCGAGCCGCGCGACTTCGAGGCGGCGTGGGAAAGCGGCAACAGCGCGGCGTGGGACGAATACCTCGCGCGCTACCCGTCCTCACCGCGTCTCCTCGAAGCGCGGCGTTGCCGCCAGGAGGCGGTGGAGTTCGAGCTGGCCACGACGATGAACACCGCCACGATGTGGAGGGCCTTCGTGAAGGCCTGGCCCGAAGGACGGCACCGGCTGGACGCGGAACTGCGGCTGCGGTAGGGCGGCCTCTCAACCTTACCTTGCCGGGAGAAGTGTTGGGCTCACCAGGATCAACAACACACTTCCTTCGGCTCAATCGCTCAACAACTCAACAGCTCTACCAGCCGGCCGAAAAGACGCAGGAGAAGCGAGGGAGGACGAGCTGTTGAGCGAGGAGTGTTTGTCAGAACGAAATCAAACCCACATTACCTTCTGAACAGCTCAATAGCTCAACAGCTCCTGAAGAGCTGAGCAGCTGAACAGCTGAGCGATCGACGTTGAGGTGGACGGACTGGATCGATCACCGCACCTGGACGACGTTGAGGTGATGGACTGCATCGATGAAGAAGTCTGAGTCAACGTTGAGGTCGATCGACTGCATCGATGAAGAAATCCGAGTCAACGTTGAGGTGGATCGACTGCATCGATGAAGAAATCCGAGTCATCGTTGAGGTGGATTGACTGCATCGATGAAGAAATCCGAGTCATCGTTGAGGTCGATCGACTGCATCGATGAAGAAATCTGAGTCATCGTTGAGGTGGATCGACTGCATCGATGAAGAAGTCCGAGTCAACGTTGAGGTGGATCGACTGCATCGATGAAGAAATCCGAGTCAACGTTGAGGTCGATCGACTGCATCGATGAAGAAATCCGAGTCATCGTCGAGGTGGATCGACTGCATCGATGAAGAAATCTGAGTCAACGTCGAGGTGGACGACTGCATCGATGAGGTCATTCGGGTGATCGATGAGGTCGCGCGAGTGATCGATGAGGTCGTGCGAGTCATCGATGAGGTCGCGCGAGTCATCGATGACTCGACGCGACCCCCGTAAATTCCGGCACGGCTGACGGGCGGAGTTACTGCGAAAACGTCCCACTCGCCACGTGTTTTCAGGAAGTTACGCGTCGGTTCAGGTCAGAACACGATCGTCCACCCCGGATTCGCGGCCTGCTGTTTGGTGTAGCTCACCCCGTCCACCTTCAGGCCGTCGTCGTTGAGGAGGCTGATGATCCCTCCGTTGTTCGACAGCTCCATCGGTTTGGCGATCTTCACCTGCAGGGAGGCGCCGGCGGCGATCGTTCCTTTGAGGCTGAACCGCTTCTTGTCTTTGTCGGCCAGCGACCAGCCGGCGAGGGAGACGTCGGTGGGGGAGGCGTTGACGAGGGTGACGCTTTCGACTTCCGGCGTCTTTTTCGAGTTCACGAGGGCGGCCACGATGCGCACGATGCCGTCGGGGTTTTCGGCCGACGGGAGCTCGCCCTGCGGCTCGATCTCTTCGCCGAGACGGTGACCGGTTCGGTCGTCGGTGTGCCACGTCTGCGACTGGAACTTGAGGAAGATCGCCACCCACTGGTTCTGGGTGGGGTAGTGAATGAGGAGAGCGCCGTCCTGCCAGACGCCGTCGTCCTTGGCGAACCTGGCGACGTTGCCCTGGTTCATGTGGATGTCGTGGACGCCGTTGCCGGGGAGGAAGCCGAAGATCTTGTCTTTCACTTTCTCCGGGCCCCAGCGCTCTCCGAAGGCGTAGAGCACCGCGTCCTCGTCGCCCATGGCCCGCTGGATCTGGGCGTCGACCTTTTCATTGAGGTCGTTGTCGGGTCCGGCCACGTTGAACGGCAGCGGGACGAAGTCGTCGCGGTCGGCGACGTTCGCGCGGATCAGATCGATCGCCACGCCACCCGGCCTGGCCGGCAGGACGTGCCATCCGAAGTCGAGCTCCGCGAGAGGCGTCAGCAGCGGGTGCGCGAAGCGGTCGTCGATCAGGTACTCGACCTCGGACGGACTCTCCTGCGATTTCACGTTGACGGCGATCCGGTAGTCGGTGGTCTCGTCGACGACGTGGATCTGATAGTGCGGATTCTTGCCCGAACCGACCCGGCGATCGACCGGCCGGCCCACCAGGACGCCATAGCTTTTCAGTGGCATGCGCTGCTCCTTCTTCGTACTGGATAGATGGACGGGGTGAGGAAACGTTACGCGCTTTTCCGGTTTTTCGCTGTTTGGCTGTTGAGGAGGACGGAGCTATTGAGCCGGAGGAAGTGTTTTGTTGTTGTAAACCGAAACACTTCTTCCGGCTTAACAGCTCCGTCCTCCTCAACAGCTCCGTCCCCTCAATCGCCGAATCCCTCGTCACACCCGCCACCGCCAGGGACGTCCGTATTCGCTCTCCGGGCGAAAGGCATCGGGGAGCCACGTCACCTGAAACCAGCAGCCGGTCCAGTAGAGGGAGACGATGTCGTAGCGGAGGCGGGCGTTGGGGGCGCGGGCGAGGTATTGGTCGCCGAGGCGGACGAGGCGCTCGCGCTTTCTGCGGTCGACGGCGTCGTGGCCTTCGCCGGCGGTGAGCGACTGGCGGGTCTTGACTTCGACGATGGCGGTGATGCCGCCGCGGCGGGCGACGAGGTCGATCTCGCCGGCGGGGAGGCGGAGGTTGCGGGCCACGAGGCGGTAGCCGCGCATGAGGTAAAGGAGGGCCGCCAGCAGCTCGCCGAGGAATCCGAGTCGTTTCGATCCGATGCGCACCGACCGAGGCTACGACAGCGGTTTGTCCGAGGGAGGGAAGTTCTACTTGCGGTGGAAGTGGCGCTCGATGTCGAGGTGCTTGATGTCGACCAGGATCGGGCGGCCGTGGGGGCAGGCGAAGGGGTTGGACGACTCGAGCAGCTCGGCCACGAGGCGGGCCATCTCTTCGCCCGACAGGGGGCGGTGCACTTTGATGGCGGCCTGGCAGGCGAGGGAGGCGGAGATCCGTTCGCGAACCCGCCCGACGTGCGACGTTTTCTCTTCGAGAGAGGCGTCGATCAGCTTCCGGAGGAAGGCCTCGCAGTCGTGGCGGACCAGCTCCGGCGGGACGGCAGCGATGGCGAAGGCGTTGCCGGAGAAGCGCTCGATGTCGAAGCCGACCGCCTGCAGCTCCTCGAGGTGCGACTCGAGGATGGCGCTCTCCGCGGCTCCTGCTTCATAGAGGATCGGCGTGAGGAGACGCTGCCAGACCGGCCGGCGCGCTTCGACCCGCTGGAGATACCGGTCGTAGAGCACGCGCTCGTGCGCGGCGTGCTGGTCGACGAGGCGGAGACCGCCGGGGGTGTCGAGCAGGATGTAGCTGAGGCGGTACTGGCCGATGATCCGCCCTTTGAGGTCGCCGAGCTGCTCGCCCATCGGGAGCGGCTCGTCTTCGACGGCCACGCCGGCCGAGGTGACCGGCTGAACGTCTGATGATTGTCCAACCGGTGGTTGAGCTATCGATGACTGTCCAACCGGGGGTTGGACGAGCGCCTGTTTCTGAAAGAGCGGCGTGAACTCCGGCGTCCAGCGGGGGCCGCCCTCGTAGCGCTGCGGGGGAAAGAAGCGCGGCGAGGAGGAGGAGGCGGACGGCTCGGCGATCGTGCTCGGGGCGAACGGCGACGGCTGCGGGAGGAGAGCGCGTCCCTCCTCGGCGCCTCCCAGGGCGCGTTTGATGGCCTGCTCGACCACCACGTGGATCTGCGAGGAGTCGCGGAAGCGCACCTCGGTCTTGGCGGGGTGGACGTTGACGTCGACCAGCTCCGGCGGGACGTCGAGGAAGAGGACGATGGCGGGGTGGCCGTCGAAATCGAACTGCTCGGCGGCGCGCGAGGCGGCGTGCATCAGCACGCGGTCCTTGACCAGCCGCCCGTTGACGAAGAAGAACTGGTTGCGGCGGCTGCCGAAGCGGAGGCCTCGGGTGACGAAGCCGGTGGCCCGCACGGCGCCGAGCTCCCCCTCCAGCGGCTGGAGGTGGTCCTGGGTCTCGGCGCCGAGGATCTGCAGGACGCGCTCGCGATCGGTCGCGGCGCGGGGGAGGTCGAGGACCACCCGGCCGTTGTGCTCGAGGCGGAAGCTGCGGCCGGGGAGCGGAAGGGCGTAGGAGGTGACGATCGTGACCACCGCCCGGAACTCGGCGTCGGCGCTGCGGAGGAACTTGCGGCGGGCGGGGACGTTCTCGAAGAGCTCGCGGACGGAGATGGTCGTGCCGCGGTCGCGGGCGGCGGGACGGACGCTGCGGGTGGCGGTCAGCGGATCGAAGGAGATCTCGGTGGCCGCGCCGCTCGCGTCGGCGGAGCTGGTGAGGGTGAAGCGGGAGACGGAGGCGATCGAGGGGAGCGCCTCCCCGCGGAAGCCGAGCGTGCGCACGCGGGTCAGGTCGTCAAAGTCGCGGATCTTGGAGGTGGCGTGCCGCTCGATGGCCAGCAGGGCGTCTTCTTCGCTCATCCCGCAGCCGTCGTCGCGGATCTCGATCGCTTTGCGACCGCCGTTCTCGAGCACGACGTCGATGGTGTGCGCCCCGGCGTCGATCGCGTTCTCCACCAGCTCCTTGACCACCGAAGCGGGACGCTCGACCACCTCCCCCGCCGCGATCTGGTTGACGAGATCGGAGGGGAGGACCTGGATGCGCGGCATGGAGGCATTTTAAGCCGTGGCGCGGTTCGCGGGGGAGCTATTCAGCTGCTCGGCTGTTCAGCTACTCAGCTGCTCAGCTGTTCAGCTGTTCAGCTACTCAGCTGTTCAGCTGTTCAGGGGGACGTGGAGCTGTTGAGCTGTTGAGCGAGAGATGTATTTGATTTCAAAAACACTTCTCTCGCTTAACAGCTCAATAGCTCAATAGCTCAATAGCTCAACAGCCCTGAACAGCTGAACAGCTGAGTAGCTGAACAGCTGAGTAGCTGAACAGCTGAGCCGCTGGAGCAGCTGAGCAGCTCGCACCCGGCATCCCCATTGCTCGCTCCGCTCGGCATGGTGCGCCGTGCTGCTGCTCTTCTGACCATGTTCGTGGTGATCATTCTTGCCGCGACGCTGCTCTGGCGTGTCTACCAGCATCATGAGGCGGCCGAGCGCTATTCGGACGAGCCGGCGGTGGTGCATCTGGACACTTTGCCGGCAGGGGCCGTAAAATTTACGCCTCACATCCGCTAAATCATTGATGCCCCGGACAGTCGAAAGCTGGCACGCCTGATGCTCTAGAGGAAGCCAGGAGACGCAAATAACATGATGCGCACCGTCACAGCAGCCGTTGTTCTCTCAGCGATTCTGCTTTCGGCTTCCCCCCTGGCCGCGGCGACCCCGCAGACCAGCGACCTCACGAATCAATTTGTTGGTGCCGCTGCCGGCATCGATCGTCTTCAGGTGTACGAGCTGGCCGGGATCGTCATCCTGCGCGGCCGGACTACCGACAAAGCACGGGCCGAACAGCTCGGGCTGTATGCCCGCGAGCGTTATGCCCGCGTTGCCAATCTCATCCAGATCGTCGAGCCTCAGGACGACCAGGCCATCGAACGCGCCGCGGAACGCGAGCTGACGGTGGCGCGCTCGCTCGACGGCTGCCGCTTCAGCGTCGAGTCGAACAACGGCGTGGTGAACCTTGCCGGCTCGGTGCGTCACGAGCTGCAGAAAGACGTCGCGAGGCAGATCCTGCGGTCCCTCGACGGCGTGCGTGAAGTCCGCGTCAACTTAGAGCGTTTCTGAGAATCTCCTACAACTTCGCAGGGACGGGCCGAGCGCGTAGCTCGGCCCTTTTTCTTTTGTGTCCGGGCGCGTAGCTCGGCCCTTTTTGTGTCCGGGCGAATCGCGGTTGCGCCGTCTCAGCGCACCGTCCGGATCGAGAAGCGCACTTCGAATCCTTCCAGGCTGGCCGGCGCCTTGATGGTGTTGGCGGCGATGACCGACAGGTAGACGTCGTAGTCGCGGTAGGCGAGGGCGATCTCGGTGCCGAGGCCGGCGTCGACGACGAAGCGGTCGCTGTCGGTAACGTCTTCGTATTCGAAGCCGACCGTCCCCATCCCGACGTAGCCGATCCCGTACATGGTGTTCCAGTAGACGGCGCCGGTGCGGTAGTTCTTGTTGCGGAAGATCGGGGTGAAGACCTCGTTGGTGAGGTGGATCTCGTGGCTGCCCATGGCGTCGTCGCCGTCCACCGCCTTCAAGGCCTGCCGTCCGCCGAGGCGGAAGAGCTCATAGCGCGGGATGCCGTAGAACTCGTAGGCCTCCGGCTCATCGAGCTTCCCGTCGCCGTCGCGGTCGCGGATGGTGGGGGTGACGTCCTCTTTCTGCACGAACGAGCCGACGTGGAGGCGGCTGAAGATGAACGACGTATGGGTGAGGTCGAAGCGGCGCAGTGCCTCTGCCTCGAACTTCGTGTACTGGTAGTCGGCGCCGAGGGTGCGGCCGGCCTGGGTGATGGCAGCGGCCACGCCGGTCTTCTGCGGGCCGATGTCGCGGAAGGCGGTCAGCACGGGGGTCTGCCGGCCGCGGGTCTCGCCGACGATGGCGTTCATCCGCTCGTCGAACTGCGTCCCGTATTGGTAGCCGAGCTTGAGATAGAGGTTGTTCTTCCGGTTGTCGGGATCGTCGGCATCGCCGAAGGTGAGCGCGTCGTCCTGCATGAGGACGAAGTAGCGGTTGTTGTAATCCTTCGGAATGCCGATCAGCGCGAGCGCGCCGCGGACGCGGTCGAAGCCGTCGTCGCTCGACTGGCCGATGTCGGGAAACTCGATCGAGTCGAAGACGCCGATGCGGTAGGTGTAGTTGCGGGCGTAGTACTTGTAGCGGAGGAAGGTGGAGATGTCGCCGTTGACGAACTCGTAATCGATCTGGCTCTCGAAGAGCACATTGCGGATCAGTTTGCGCAGGCGGATCGACGCCTCCCCCTCGGGGAGGTAGATATTGACCGTGGGAAGGTTGTCGCGCCGCTCATAGGCGGCGCTGGCGGCGTCGGAGAGGACGCCCGGCTCTCCGGAGGGGGGAGGGGTCTGCGGCGCCGGCTCCGGCGTCTGTGCGACAAGGGCAGGGGTAAGAATTACCGCCAGTAAGGCAATCCAGCGAACGGTTCGCATCGCGTCAGGGTCCTCTTTCGTATCGCCCCGGGCGTCGCTGGCCCGGCTCAACGTATGGTAAGCTCAAGTAGTTGAGGTCTTTACGAGAAAGACTCGCGACGGCTCTGGCATACGTTTTGTAGAGCGCTCGGCATTGTAGCTGCGAACCAATGTCCGTGCGAAGCGGTTTAGGAGGTGTCATTTTGCTGCATCACTCTCATCGACTGAGAATTTCCCTGTTGTGTTTTCTTCTGGTGCTCGGACTCTCGTTGCAGGCACAGAGCTTTACCCGCGACGACCAGATCCGATTCTTTGCTCCCACGGTGAGCGGCTCGCAGGGCCTGTTCGAGACCGTTTCGGCCGATACGCTCGACCGCGGTCGGTGGTCGTTCGGTGTCTATTTCAACGACTACGATCTCACCGCCGGCGAAGCGCGTGAATTCGCTCCCCCTTCTGCTCGCGAGTACGAGGACATGAGCTATGACCTCTATCGCCTGAGCGCGTCGGTGGGCGTCGGAATCACCGATCGCTGGGAAATCACGGCCATGCTGCCGTGGGATCGCATCGTCTCCAACGGAGGCGACCGGGCCGGTTTCATCAACGGCCATCTCTATCGCGGCGAGTTCACCGACAGCGGCCTGGGCAACATTCGCCTCGGCACGAAGTTCGGTCTCTCCCCGGTCGATAGCCCGAGCCGCATCGCCCTGTCGGCCTTCCTCGATCTCCCAACGGGGGATGACGAGGGCGGCATCACCACGGGCGGCAGCGACTTCGGTCTCGGCGCGCACTGGACGCGCGGCATCACCAGCCTCAGCGGTCAGTACGTCATCCGCGGCGATCGCGAAGCGGACGACATCCACGAGAATGACGCCGAGGTGGCCAACGAGCTCCGTCTCGACGCCGGTCTCAACGTTCCGATCGGCCTGTTCGGCACGACGAACTGGATCAGCGAGATCAACACGGTCTTCTACATGGGCGGCGACCGCACGCCCGATTCGCCGATCTTCCTCGTCTCCGGTCTGCGCCACTGGTTCGGCGAGAGCGGCTGGGCCCTTTCGGCCGCGGCGCGCTGGAACGCCGCCAAGTTCTTCGACCAGCATGACGAGTGCCGTTTCACCGAGCTCGACGACTGCGGCCTTTCCGGCCTGGTCGGCCTGACCTTCGCGCCGTTCCGTCTGGCCGCGCCGCTGGCGCCGCCTCCGGCTCCGACGCCGGTCCCGCCGCCGGTCGAAGCGCCGCCCCCGGCCCCTGTTGCTCCGCCGGAGCCGCCGCCGGTTGCTCCGCCGCGCCAGCCGCAGGAGATCCGGACCGACGAGATTCACTTCGAGCCGGGCTCGGCCCGCCTGACCAACATCGCCAAGGCGATCCTCGACGAAGTGGCCCTGCGCATGAAGCAGGAGCCGTCGGCGACCGCTCTGGTCATCGGCTACACGGACGATCGTGAGAACACCGGTGCGAACCAGGATCTCGACCGCCGCCGCGCCGAGGCTGTCCGCGACTACCTGGTGAGCCGCCATGGCATCGACGCCAGCCGGATCACCGTCGAAGGCCGCAACGGCCGCGAGCCGGTCGGCGACAACACCACCGCCGAGGGCCGTCTGCGCAATCGCCGCGTGGTCATCCGTCTGATTCTTCCGTAAACCTCGACCAACGCAGTGAAGAAGCCCCCGCGGGAACCTCTGCCCGCGGGGGCTTTTGTTTTGCTAGGAGTTGCCGTATGCGCTGTCCTGCTCTCGTTCTCTCGATTCTCGTCTTCTCCGCATGCGCGTCGCAGCCGGCGACCGCGCCGCCCTCCCCAGGCTCGACTCCTCCGCAGCCGGCGCCGTCCGCCGGCACCGCCGCGCCGCAGCGTTCCGCGAACGCGCTGACGCCGGTCGCTTCGATCGACAAGACCATCGTCCAGCCGAGCATCCGGGTGGGGCTGCTCAGCGATCAGCCGAGCGTCACCTTCCCCCGCATCGCCGGCGGCTATTACGTGGTCACGGATCGCGGGCCGTCGACGCTCCGCCGCGGCTTCACCGCCACCGCGCCGCTCTCCGATGCGACGGTGCGCCACGCCATCCAGGTCAGCTCCGTCTCCGACCTCACCAGCGCCAACGCGCTCGCGGAAAAGATCCGCACCGAGACCCAGCTGCGTGTCGACACCGTCTTCGATCCGGCCGGCGGCGCCTATCGCGTCCTGGCGGGCGATTTTGCGACGAGCGACGCGGCGACGCCGGTGCGCGCGCAGCTCACCGAGCGTGGATACGGCAAGGACATGCTGGTGGTCCGCCGTCCCTCGGACGAGAAATTCGAGAAGCGCCACCTGCTGGTCGACGACGAGGGCGATCGCTACACCGTCGAAGGGGAGACGCTGCAGATTTTTCCGATCACCGGCGAGACCGTGACCATCGACAAGCAGCCGTACCGCACGTCGGCGCGGCTCTTCATCAATGCCCGCGGTCTCTACAACGTCGTCAATGAGCTGCACCTCGAGGACTATCTCCTCGGCGTGGTCCCGGCCGAGATGGGGCCGACCATCTACGACGAGGTCGAAGCCCTGAAGGCGCAGGCGGTCGCGGCGCGGACGTACGCGGTGCGGAACATGGGACAGTTCCGCGCCGAGGGGTACGACATCTGCCCCGGCCCCGCGTGTCAGGCGTACAAAGGATTCGGCGGCGAGCACGAGCTGTCGACGCGCGCGGTGAAAGAGACCCGCGGTCTCGTGCTCACGCATCAGGGGAAGATGATCGACGCCCTCTACTCCGCCACCTGCGGCGGCGAGACGAGCGACGTCGACACCATGTTTCCGGGCCGCAACGAGCCGTACCTCAAAGCGGTGCGCTGCGTGGAGCTCGATCTGGTGACACTCGCGGGACGCGCCGACAGCGGGCTTCTGACCGAACAGCAGGCGAACGCGCGGACCTTTGCGGCCATCACCGGACTGCCGGAGAGCGGCACGTCGTGGAGCGCGCGCGAGGTCGGGCAGGCCGTGACCTCGGCCATGCGGGTGGTGGGATACACCGAGATGCCCCAGCCCGCTCCCGCCTCCAGCCGGCGCGGCGACGTGCTGCGCTATCTCGCCACGATGCTCGGCCTCGAAGCGAAGGCGAAAGTCACCACCCTGCCGGAAGACCGCCGCTACTTTTTCACGCAGGCGCGCAATCCGGACGACGAGGCGGCCTATCTCGCGGCCGCCTTCTTCATCAAGTTCGGCATGCTGCCGGCGCAGTTCCTCGACCGCATCGATCTCAACCAGCCGATGCCGCGCGAGGAGCTGTATGCGCTCCTCGGCTCGTGGATCCGCGAGCACACGCTGCTGCAGGAAGGGAACGGCAAGATCCACGCGGTCAACGGGCGGCGGGTGACGTTGAAAGCGGAAGGCAAGGTCACGAACTACACGCTGCCCGACGGCATCCCGATCTATCGGCGTCTGGGCGATCGCCTGCAGGAGTACCGCTCGGTGCCGGTCATGATCGGCGACCGCGCCACGATCATCACCAATCCGAAAAAGCAGCCGGTGGCGATGATCGTCGTGGCGAACTACGACGGCACCTCGTTCGACCGCACCTCCAGTTTTGCGAACTGGACCCGTTCGTGGCGCGCCGACGAGCTGGTGCCGGTCATCAACCGCCGCAACCCGATCCAGCAACTGGTCGACCTCGAGCCGATCACCATCGATGCCTCCGAGCGCATCCGCGACATGAAGGTGACGGCGGAGGGGGGCCGCACGTTCGTCCTCAAGGGCCTCCCGGTGCGCTGGTCGCTCAACGTCCCCGACAACCTCTTCGTCTTCACCAAGACCAAAGACCCCGACGGGGTCGACCGCTACACCTTCTTCGGCAAAGGGTGGGGCCACGGCACCGGGATGTGCCAGGTCGGCGCCTACGGCATGGCCTTCCGCGGCTGGACCTTCGACCGGATCCTGAAGCACTACTACACGAACGTCGAGGTCGTGCCGTCGGCTAAATAGTTTATCCCGACCGCAGGGAGGGATCTTCGGTGCCACCGCGCCCGGCCGTGCCACGGGCGAACAGCAGCGCGATGGCACCAAAGATCCCTCCCTGCGGTCGGGATAAAGTTCACTACCTACGGCTCCCGCCCCAGAATCACCGTTGCCAGGGCGACGCAGACGCGGCGGTCGGCGATGTCGGTGTGCAGCTCGAGGACGTCGCTGTCGGCGCCGCGGCGGTAGATGGTGCCGGCGTCGAGGCCGGAGTACTCGACCTTGACGTTCGTGTCGAAGCGGCGGTCGAATTTGCCGAGGAGCTTGCGGACGATGGCGCGGGAGAACGACTCCTCGATGGCGTGGCCGATGGACCGCCCTTCACTGACGATCGTCCAGCGATTGCGTCCCAGGCGGGCGAAGAGACCACGCCGCAGCGTGGCCAGCTCCGCGCCGTTGGGGGTGGAGACGAGGTAGCTCTCGGAGGGGAAGACGGTGCGCTGGGTGATGGTCAGGGCAGGGGTGTCTTCCTCGAAGAGCGTCACCTTCGCCCGCGGCACGAGCATGCCGATCAGAAACGTGAAGAGGACCGTCAGCGCCAGCGCCAGGAGCGCCCGCAGCGGAGCCTCTTCGGCGAAGAGGAGCGCGGTCGCCGCCAACCCCGCGCAGATCACGATCGCGGAGACGAGCGCCGCCACGACGCCGGCCACGCTGGCGAAGCTGCGATACGAGAAGAGCACCTGCCCGTCGTCGTCGCGCACCCGCGCCAGCTCTCCGGCCCGCAGGCCGGTGGTGAAGCGGTAGCGCATGCGCGAGAAGCCGCTGCGGGTGACGCGGGGGAGCTCCCCGGACGGAGGCGCGGGGGGAGGAGCCGCCGGCGGTGCAGGAATCGAAGAGACCGGTGCAACGACGGCCGCGCGCGGCTCACGCACGCTGATCGGCTCCGTCTGTGGCTCGTGCGGCATCAGCAGCTCATCCGGCAGCGGCCCCTCGATGGTCGGAGTACCTACTTTTTTTTTAACTCCGCTTGCGCGAGCTTCTCGTGCGGCAGCGTGTGGAGGTCGACCCGGTCGTGCTGCGAGGTGGCGCCGATCTCCATCGAGAGGTCCTCGGTCGGCATCGGCTGCTCGAACGGCTCCGCGGCTCCCGTGGCCGGTGCGTCGGCCTCGGTCGGCAGCTCCTCGGAGAAGCGGCCGTAGGTGTTCCCCATCCGCAGACGGGCCCCATGCGTCAGCGGCGCCACGCGGACACGCTTGCCGTTGACATAGGTGCCGTTCGCGCTCGACAGGTCGTGCAGGACGAAAAAGCCGCGCTCGAACACGATCTCCGAGTGGTGCCGGGAGACCTTCGGGTCGCGCAGGATGATGTCGTTCCCCGGATCGCGCCCGACCGTGAACGGACGATGCGTCTGGAGCCGATAGCTTTTCTCCGTCCCGTCGAGCCCGACGAAGAAGATCTTGGCCATTCGGCGCGGATTCTAGCCTATTCGCCCGATGCGGCGCGGCGCTGATCGCCCGGGCGGTCGCCGTCGGCAGCCAGCGACAGGTCGCCGTGGCCTGCGATCGGATGATGCCTCAGCTCCGTCACCAGCTCGTCGATCGTGAGCGGCTTGGTCAGCCACCCGCGCACCCGCGGCGGCAGCGCGGTCGGGGCCGGCTGGCCGCTGATGACGATGATCGGAATGGCGGCCACGTCGTCCGAATTGCCGATCCGCTCGACTACCTCCGAGCCGTCCATGAGCGGCATCAGCCAGTCGAGCAGGATGTAGTCGGGCCGCTCCGCCACGACGCGCTCGACCGCCTCCGCGCCGTTGGCCGCAAGCTTGACCTCGAACCCACGCTGGTTGAGCCCGATCGCGTACAACCGCCGCACATCGGCGTTGTCCTCCACCAGCAGGATCTTTGGCCTGGCCATCGGAGGGGAGAAAAGTGCAGGAAGCGCGCCGACCGAGCGGCAGGGGAACGAACGATGAACGATGAGCGATGAGCGATGAGCGTTCCGGCGCCTGCCGCGGCATGCCTGTGCATCGCTCATCGCTCATCTCTCATCGCTCCGGCTCGCCCCGTGCTATCCTCCCGGCCCGTCTATGAACGTCAAAAAACGGTTGTTGGACGGGGCCCGGATGAACCGCGCCATCCGGCGCATGGCCATTGAAATTGTCGAGAAAAACCGCGGGCTGGCCGACCTGATGATCGTCGGCATCCGCAGCCGGGGAGTGCCGATCGGCGAGCGGATCGCACGCGAGATCGAGGCGATGGAGGGGCAGCCGGTGCCGTTCGGCATCCTCGACATCACCCTCTACCGCGACGACCTGACCCTGGTCGCGCCGCAGCCGGTGGTCAAGCCGACCAAGCTGCCGGAGCCGATCAACGAAAAGAACATCGTGCTGGTCGACGACGTGCTCTACACCGGCCGGACGGTGCGCGCCGCGCTCGACGCCCTGGTCGACTTCGGCCGGCCGCGCAGGGTGACGCTGGCGGTGTTGATCGACCGCGGGCATCGCGAGCTGCCGATCCACGCCGACGTCATCGGCAAGACCGTCCCGACCGATGCCGAAGAGGTGATCAAGGTCAAGCTGACGGAGACCGACGGCGAGGACGAAGTGCTGATCATGGAGCGATAGCCGCTTGCGGACCGTATCGAGCTCGCTCCGCTCCAAAGATCTCCTCGGGATCGAGCCGCTGACGCCGGAGGAGATCGAGCTCATTCTCGATACCGCCGAGGGTTTCAAGGAAGTCAGCGAGCGGCCGGTCAAGAAGGTGCCGGCGCTGCGCGGGCAGCTGGTGATCAACCTCTTCATGGAGGCGTCGACCCGCACCCGCGTGTCGTTCGAGATCGCGGAGAAGCGGCTGTCGGCCGACACGCTCAACTTCTCCGCCTCCGGCTCCGCGGTCGAGAAAGGGGAGACCCTCATCGACACCGCGGAGAACCTCGTGGCGATGCACCCGAACATGATCGTCATCCGCCACAAGCATCCCGGCTCGGCGAAGATGCTGGCCGAGCGCTTCCCGAACATCTCGGTCATCAACGCCGGCGACGGCGCACACGAGCATCCGACCCAGGCGCTGCTCGACGCCTTCACCATCCGCGAGCGGCTCGGCCGGCTCTCCGGCGTGAACGTTTCGATCATCGGCGACATCAAGTACTCGCGCGTGGTCCGCTCGAACATTCACCTGCTGACCAAGATGGGGGCCAAGGTCACCATTGCCGGACCGCCGCCGCTCATGCCGGTCGAGATCGAGAAGATGGGCGTGCGGGTCGTGCACTCGCTCGACGAAGCGATCGAGGGGGCGGACGTCATCATGATGCTGCGCATCCAGCTCGAGCGGCAGGGGAAGCTGAGTTTCCCGTCGCTGCGCGAGTACTACAACACCTTCGGCCTGACCCGCGACCGGCTGGCGCGCGCCAAAGAGGGTGTCATCGTGATGCACCCGGGCCCGATGAACCGCGGCGTGGAGATCGCCTCCGACGTCGCCGACGATCCGAACCTCTCGGTCATCCTGGGGCAGGTCACCAATGGCGTGGCGGTGCGCATGGCGGTGCTGTATCTGCTGGGCGGAGCCCACACCCATGAGTAAATCCGGAGCGCACGCCGCCGAGTAGCGAGATTATGAATATCCTCATCACCAACGGCCGGGTCGTCGATCCGTCCCAGAAGCTCGACGCGACGCTCGACGTGCTCATCGAAGAGGGCACCGTCTCCCGCGTCGACAAAAAGATCAAAGCGCCGGCCGGTATCGAGGTCTTCGATGCCGCGGGCCTGGTGGTCACCCCCGGCTTCATCGACCTGCACACGCACCTCCGCGAGCCGGGCCAGGAGCACAAGGAGACGATCGCCACCGGAACGCGCTCCGCGGTGGCGGGCGGCTACACCGCCGTCTGCGCGATGGCCAACACCGTCCCGCCCAACGACGAGCGCGCCGTGACAGAGATGGTCCTGGCCGAAGCGGCCCGCAACGGCCGCTGCCGCGTCTATCCGATCGGCGCGGTGTCGAAAGGTCTCAAGGGGGAGGAGATGGCCGAGCTGGCCGACCTCCGCGCGGCCGGCTGTGTGGCGGTCAGCGACGACGGCAAGCCGGTCTGGAACGCGCAGCTGATGCGCCGCGCGCTCGAGTACTGCCTGATGCTGGGGATGCCGATCGTGGCCCACGAGGAAGACGCGCACCTCAATGAAGGGGGCGTCATGCACGAGGGCTACTACTCGACCCTCCTCGGCATGCGCGGCATCCCGGCAGCGTCGGAGGAGACGCTCGTGGCGCGCGACGTGATCCTGGCCCGGCTGACGGGCGCGCACGTGCACATCGCCCATCTCTCGACGGCCGGCGCGGTCGATGCGGTCCGCCGCGCGCGCGCCGAGGGGATCCGGGTGACCTGCGAGGTGACGCCGCACCATCTGGTGCTCGAAGACGCCGACGTGCAGTCGTTCTCGACCAACCTCAAGATGAATCCGCCCCTCCGCTCGGCGGCCCACCGCCAGGCCCTCCTCGAAGGCATCGCCGACGGGACGGTCGACGCGATCGCCACCGACCACGCGCCGCATCACTTCGACGAAAAGAACGTCGAGTTCGACCTGGCGCCGTTCGGCGTCGTGGGGCTGGAGACGGCCTTCGCGGTCTGCTACGACCTGCTCGTGGCGGGCAACGTGATCGAGCTCCCGCGGCTCGTCGAACTGCTCTCCACCGGCCCGGCGCGGATCTTCAACCTGCCGGGCGGCACGCTGCGGGCCGGGTCGCTCGGCGACGTGACGGTGGTCGACGTCGACGGCACGACCGAGGTCGGTGCGTTCCATTCCAAGGCCGCCAACTCGCCCTTCCTCGGGCGGACGCTGAAGGGCCGCGTGGTGACGACGATCGTCGGCGGCGCGATCCGGCACGATGCTCGCGTTGTGACCACGGCAGTGGCCACCCGGAAAGTGACGAAGAGAAGAAAGTGACGAAGAGGCGATGAGCAGCACCGAAGAGACCCGCAAGCGCGTCGTCATCGTCGACGACTCCCCCGCCTACGGCGATCTCTGGTCGAACTTCATGCTCGAGCGCTATCCCGAGCGCGCCCAGGTCGAGACCTACAGCCACCCGTACGACGCGCTGCCGAAGATCGACGCCTCGATCGATCTCCTGATCGTCGACCTGGAGATGCCGGGCATGGACGGGAAAAAGTTCGTCGACTACGCGCGCGCCAAAGGCCTCCCCGCGCGCCGGATCATCGTCACCTCCTCCCACTCCGCCGACGAGCTCCACCAGCGCTTCCGCATCGGCGAGACCATCGCCGTCATCAACAAGACCGATCCGAAGCAGCAGGAAGCGTTTTTGATGATTCTGGACAGCGTGATGAGGCGCTGACGAGCGATGAGAGATGATCGATGAGCGATGAACCGCTCGCGCGTCGGCCCGCTCATCGCTCATCGTTCATCGTTCATCGCTCGTATAATCCCGCCCCGTGACCGTAGCGCCACAGCCCGAACAAGCCGCTCCCAGCTTTACCCTCAACGACCTGCTCATCTACATGGCCAAGCAGCAGGCGTCGGATCTTCATCTGAAGCCGATGCGTCCGCCGCTGGTGCGGGTGCAGGGGAAGCTCATCCCGGTGAAGACCGATCCGCTCAAGCCGGCGGATCTCGAGCGGATGCTGCTGCCGCTGCTCAATCTCACCCAGCGCGAGCGCTACGACGCCACGCAGTCGGTCGACTTCGGCTACGGCGTGCCGGGCGTGGCCCGCTTCCGCGCCAACCTCTACATGCAGCGCGGGACGGTCGGCGCGGTCTTCCGGCGCATCCCCATCCAGGTGTTGTCGATCGATGCACTGGAGCTGCCGTCGGCCGTGCGCGACATGACCCAGTTGCCGGATGGCCTCGTGCTGGTGACCGGTCCGACCGGCTCGGGCAAGTCGACCACCCTGGCGGCGATGATCATGGAGATCGCCGACCACGAGCCGCTGCACGTCGTGACCATCGAGGATCCGATCGAGTTCCTCTTCCAGGACAAGATCGCGGCCATCTCGCAGCGCGAGGTCGGCACCGACACGCCGAGCTTCCGCGAAGCGCTGCGCAACGCCATGCGCCAGGATCCCGACGTGATCATGGTCGGCGAGATGCGCGACCTCGACACGATCCAGACCGTGCTCACGGCGGCGGAGACCGGGCACCTGGTCTTCTCCACGCTGCACACGAACAACGCCGCGCAGACCCTCGACCGGATCATCGACGCCTTCCCCCCCGATCAGCACAAGCAGATCCGCGCGCAGCTCTCGCTGGTGCTGCGCGGGATCATCTCGCTCAAGCTGGTCAAAACCAAAGAGGGGAAGATGACCGCGGCGGTGGAGGTCCTCAAGAACTCGCCGCGCATCGCCAAACTGATCGAAGAGGGCGCGACCAAGGACATTCACGAGGAGATCGAGTCGTCCGTCGGTCTCTATCGCATGCAGACGATGAATCAGTCGCTCATCGCGCTGCTGGTGCACCAGAAGATCACCTACGAGGACGCGATGGCGCTGTCGAGCGACCCCGACGACCTCTCGCTGAAGTTGCGCAAGCTCTTCCCGCAGATCGAAGAGCGCGTCCGCCAGGGAGGAAACATGGCCCCGAGCTACTCCGACTTTTCCCAGATCACCGAGCTGATGGACATCAAGCGGCTCTACGAAGAACAGGAAGTGCAGTGGCGGACACGCATGGCCGACCGCGACGAAGAGCTCGAAAGCCTTCGCCACGACGTCGAGTTCCTCCGCCAGCAGGTCTCTCAGAATCAGGGCGGCGACCGCGCCAAAGAGGAGGAGGTCAACCGCCTCCGTGCCGACAACGAACGCCTCCGCGCAGACGCGCAGGCCAAAATCACGCAACTGCAGGAGCGCATCCGCGAGCTGAATCAGAAGCTGATGGCCGCGAGCCCCGCACCGAAACGCTGATGGCCACCACGCCGACGAAACAACTCGAGACCTTCCCGAATCCGAACCCGGAGCGCGACTACGAGATCGCCTTCGAGGCCCCCGAATTCACCTGCCTCTGCCCGATGACCGGGCAGCCCGACTTTGCCACCATCCGCATCCGCTACACCCCCGACCAGAAATGCGTCGAGCTCAAGTCGCTCAAGCTCTACCTCTGGTCCTACCGCGACGAAGGCGCCTTCCACGAAGCCGTCACCAACCGCATCGCCAACGACATCATCGAGGCGATCGACCCCCGCTTTCTGGAAGTGGAAGGCGACTTTTACGTGCGCGGGGGGATCTCGACGAAGGTGAAGGTGAGGCATGGGAAGGAACGATGAGCGATGAAGGATGAACGATGAACCGCTCGCGCGTCGGGCGGGGTTTGCGTTCATCGTTCCGTTCCGCGTCGTAGCCACGCCGCTCCACTTTTCGGCACCCCCGGTACTTTCGCAATCGCGCTTGCGCCAGGGGGCCCTTCACTTCGTTCAGGATGACAGCGGGGGGAGGTCCAGCTGTTGAGCTATTGAGCGAGGAAGTATGTTGAGCTTCAAAACACTTCCTCGCTCAACAGCTCAATAGCTCAACAGCTAGCCCCCGGTCGAGTCGGCGCCCCGTTCCGCGTTCATCCTTCCTCGTTCATCGTTCCTCCGCCCGCCCCATAGTCCCGCCGCACCCGCCACTTGGCGTCGACGGCATCGACGAACTCCGCCCGCCCGCTCTGCAGCCACTGCGTCAGAACCGCGACGCTGGTTTCGTCGATGGTGCCGATGATGGAGAGGCTCGCGGCTTCGGCGATGCGGGTGAGCGGTTTGCCGAGGGTGGCGATGGCGCCGGCGCTGCGGGAAAGGGTGCTGGCGAGGTCGTGGTCGAGCTCCATGGCCATCATCCGGGCGGCGGTGCGGGTCAGGAGGACGGCGGCGTTCCAGTTGGAGCGCTCGCTCCAGCGCGGCGGGAGGATGAAGTCGTCCATGCCGCGTTCGGCCGCGAGCGCGCAGAGATGACGCTCGGTGGCGACGAGCAGCGGCTCGAGATCCTCGTGGAAGAGCGTGGAGAACATCTCTTCGTCGGCGTTGGCCGCTAACGCCTGCTTGGCCGTGGCGTCGATGTCGAGGACGAGCGGCGCGAGAAACTTCGCGCCGTATTTCTGGGAGAGATCGGCCAGGGCGGTGAGCGCCGCGAGATCGGTAGTCACCGGATGCAGCAGCGGCAGCGTGACGCCCCACTGCAGGTCGCGCGCTTGAGCGCGGGCGAAGAGCGACGTCAGGCGCGGAAGGTCGAGCGGCCAGGCGGCAATGGCCACCACCAGGTCGCGCCGCGCCTCCGGCAGCACGCCTTCCGTGGAGGCGAGATAGAGCGCCGGCAGCTCCTGCGACTCGCAGAAGGCGAGCACTTCCTCGCCGCGGCGAAAGACCAGCTCCGCCGCTTCGACCGCGTCGATCAGCACCGGGCCATCGATCGACTTTGCCCGTTCGAGCTCCGCGCGGACGTTCTCGCTCACGGTCACTTCGAGCTTCTCCGCGCCGCTGGCGCGCAAGGCCAGGTAGTCGATGGACAGCGGCACGGCCCGTTTCGCGCCGTAGGGGGCGACCGTCGTTGCGCACCAGAACGGCGTGGCCGGCGCCACGAAGCGGCGGAGGCGCAGCGGGGCCGCTTTGCGGTAGAGGATCACAGCCGCGCCAGATACGGCGCCACCAGATTGCGCACGTACTTGGCGACCATGTCGAATTCGAGATTCACCGCATCGCCAACCCGCGATGTGCCGAGGGAGGTGCGGCGCAACGTCTCCGGGATGAGCGCCGCGCCGAAGGTCTCGCCGTCCGGCTCGACAATCGTCAGGGAGACCCCGTCGACCGCGATCGAGCCTTTGCTCACCACGAGGTCGGCGAACTCGCGTGGATACGACCAGCGATAGAGTGCGAAGTCGCCCTCGGTGGTAATGGACGCGAGCGTCCCCACCGTGTCGACGTGACCCTGCACCATGTGCCCGCCGAGGCGGTCTCCCACGGCGAGAGCGCGCTCCACGTTCACTTCGGCACCGGCCAGGAGATCGCCAAGCGTGGTCCGGGTCAGTGTCTCGTCGGAGAGATCGGCGATCAGCGAGCCGTCATCTTCCGGCAGCACGGTCAGGCAGACGCCGTTGACGGCCAGGCTCTCGCCGCGCACGAACGGCTCCGGATCGGTCGTGCGGATGCGGAGGCGCGCGCCGTTCGCGAGCCGCTCGTACGTCTCGATGGTGCCGCGGTGCAGGATGATTCCGGTGAACATTTCGGGGCTCGCTTCGCTCGCGCAGCTGTTCAGCTACTCAGCTACTCAGCTGTTCAGGCGGCGAGCGCGGGGTGCAGCGCCTGAACAGCTGAACAGCTGAGTCGCTGAACAGCTCTAAACGGGGTAGGCAGTCACCATCAGGTCCGTTCCCACGAACTCGGCGCGATCAAACCGAAACCGGTACGCATCTGTCAACCGCGAAACCGCTTCGCCGCTGAAGATCGAAGGGGCCTCGGCGCCGCCGATGATCATCGGGGCGATGAAGAGGAGCATCTTCTGCCAGAGGGCGCGGCGGATCAGCTCCGCGTGCACGACGCTCCCCCCTTCCGCGATCACCGAGCGGATCCCGCGCGCGTGCAGTTCTCCCAGCACCTGTTCGAGGTCGGCCCGCCCGTCGGTGCGGACGATCTCCAGGTCGGGACGGCGGTCGTAGCGATCGGGCGTGCTGGTGAAGAGAATGGTTCGTCCGTCGATGAGGAGCTGCGCGTGCTCCGGCAGGTCGCCGTCGCCGTCCAGCACGATCCGCGTCCACGGGGTGATGCCGCTCGCCAGCCCCATGCGCCGGGTCAGGCGCGGATTGTCGGCTCTGACGGTGCCGCTGCCGACGAGGATCGCGTCGAATTCTTCACGCAGCTTCAGGCTCCGCTCGCGCGCCCCTTCACTGGTGATCCATTGCGACTCGCGCGTGACCGTGGCCATCTTGCCGTCGAGGGTCATCCCCGCCTTCAGCAGGACATACGGGAGCTTCTGGGTCACGCTCCAGACGAAGATTTCGTTGAGGCGCCGCGCTTCCGATTCGAGCACGCCGGTGGTCACTTCGACGCCGCCCGCGGCGAGCCGCGCGATCCCGCCGCCGTCGACCACCTCGTGCGGGTCGAGCATCGCCACCACCACGTGCGCGATGCCGGCGTCGACGATGGCCTCGGCGCAGGGGCCGGTGCGTCCGTGATGACAGCACGGCTCGAGCGTCACGTACATCGTCGCGCCGCGCGGATTCTCGCAGCGGCGCAGCGCTTCGATCTCCGCGTGCGGCTCACCGGCCCGGGCGTGGAAGCCCTCCGCGACGATCGCGCCGTCGCGAACGATGACGCAGCCGACCATCGGATTGGGACTGGTCGAGTAGCGGCCCTGCTCCGCTAACTCGAGGGCGCGACGCATGAACTGTTCGTGCACGCGCGGATTGTACGAGGACAGGGCCGAGGGCCGGGGAGGCAGGGCCGAGGGCCTAAGCAGAATGCTCTCACTTCACCAACAGATGAGGGAACGACGGGGGGCCTCCGGCGGCCGGGGCCAGGGGCCCCGGACCCCCATTGGTTGGCCTAGCCTCCGCGACTCTCTGTCGCGAGATCC
>DASWOB010000041.1:0-37317 GCA_036398925.1 Thermoanaerobaculia bacterium | reverse complement strand
GCGATCGTTGCCGCTCGAACGCAGCACGCGGCCACCGAGCTTCGTGACGTCCGGCTCCTCGAACGTCTTTCCCTTTTCCGGCTTCGCTTCTCCGACGGCCGCTTCTCCCGGCTGGCGCAGGACCATGACGTACCGGCCCATGCCGTGCGGAGGCTGGATCGGATCGGGCTCGGCGGCAAGCGATGGCCGGGCGACCAGCAACGCAAGCAAAAAGATGTAGTTGAATGTCGTCCGCTTCATGCGTGCCTCGCTCAATTCGCCCGCGTCTGCAGCTCGAGCAGCTGGCTGGCCTTGATCGACTTCAGGTGAGGATCGGAGTCGCTGTAGCCGCTGACCGGAACGCCCACCGCATGAATGGCCTCGTTCATCCTGGCCCGCAGAGCGACGATATGTTTGGCCAAAATGCTCGTCGCCGGCGCCGGCAGCGGATCAGCGGGTGAAAGGATGTTGCTCCAGCTCACCGCGGCCCATCCCGCCGTGGCGCGGATTGCATTGACGGCCGTCAGCAGCTCCGCGAAGTGCGAGATCGAAGGCCGGGTGACGCCCACGATGACCGGGCTGAAGGCGACGGTCGTGGCGAGGTCGGCGAGGCTGTAGGGGGAGTAGTCGGGATTCCCTCGCGACGCTCGCACCCGATAAGCATACGCCGCGTTCGGCGTAACGTTGTTGTCCGTGTAGGACGTGCCGATCTGCTCGGCAACCTGCACCCATTCGGCATCCGAGCTCGCATCGAGCCGTTCCAGCTTGTACGACGACGCGCCGTCCGAGGAACCCCAGCTGACCGAGACCGTCAGCGGATTGTTGCCGACGGGTGGCGTCATCTTCGCCTCAATAAAGGCGGGAGCAGCCAGCGGCGGTTTTTCACCGGCGTAGACCTGCTCGGAGTCACCGGTGCCACCGCACGAGTTCGTCACTGTCAGAACGTATTCGGTCGGCGCGGTCAGCACCGGGGTCTGCACCGTTACGCCGGTTCCGACGAGCGCGTTATCGGGCAGCCGTCGCCACGTGTAGGTCAGAGTGGCCGTACCGTGCGCCGCTGCGGTCAGCGTGTAGCTGCCGTTGGTGTTCCGTGAGGCGGTAGCCGACGTGATCCATGGCTCGACGCAGTTGCCGACAGCGACGCGCATGGTCCGCGATACGACGGTGTTGCATGCATTCGCGACTTCGACGTAATACTCCGTCGTCTGCGGCGGCATCGCATCATACGTGCTGCCGGTCGCGCTGGGGATCGGAGCGCCGGTATCGGCGATGTACCATTGGTACGAGAGCGGCGCGGTTCCGGTCACCGTCACGGACAACGTCACGGCGCTGCCGCTGACGGTGCCGCCGGTTGTGGCCTGAACGATTTTCGGGGCCGTGCAGGAGTTGTAGAGACCTGCAGAGAGCGACGCTGGCCGAGCCATGCCACTCGGATCGACGGTCTGCGTATCCACGATGCCGTTCTTGTGCTCGAGCTGATAGCGCATGCCGTTCGGCCAGTACGTAATTTTCGGAACGAAGTCGTTCAGTCCCTTCAGGACTCCCTTGTCGTAGACCGTGGAGATGGTCCGCCAGAAGCCCGGCGGAGTCCCGCACTGGGTGCACGAGGGGTACGTGACGCTGGCCGGTAAGCCGAGATCGTTGTATGCAACCTTATGGTAAGTGAGCTTGTACGTCTGCGGCGCGCCATCGGCGACATTCTCGATCTTCGTCCACCGAGCGGAGGGGCGTCCTCCGGCGTCGCGATACGCGTAGATTTCCGTGACGCGGATCTCCTGCTCTTTCAGTTCCGGGTACAGCAATGGTTCGAAGAGCGGGTAGTTGTACCGTTTCGCGGAGCGCAGCTTGCCGTTTACGTAATCGATCGGCTCGCCGTTCGCCGCGGCCTCGTTCTGGATGGCGTAGTCGAATTCCTTCAGCAGCCGGTAACCCGCGGGATTGGCTGGGTCGCGGCTGTAGACGGTAATGAGCCGTTCCGCGTCGTCATAATCGAACTTCTGGTCGAATTCTGTCTGCGCCGCCCCTCGGTCGCGTGTGTAGACGAGGCCGCGGGCGTCGTACTCATATGCGGTGAGGCCCGATTCCGGGTGGCTTTCCCAAACCAGCAGACCGCGGCCGTCGTAGTCGAACAGGCGGTTCTGCACGCCCTCCGATGCACTTCCGGCCATGTGCACGCCGCTCAATTGCCCGCCCAGGCCATAGGTGTAGGTCGTCTTCACTGCGGCACCGCTGGCGCCCGACTGCTCGCTCACCGCTGCCATCCGACCGAAGGAGTCGTAGGTCTCGGTGACCTGAATCTGCAGCGGCGTGGTCCGGTGACCGCCTCCGCTCGTGGTACGGGTGTTCTTCCGAACCCCTTGGTACGACCATGTCCCAATGCTTCCATCCGGTGCCGTCACCGACGTCTTGCGGCCGAAGGCGTCGTACGTGAGGGACGTGAGCGCGGCCGGCGAGAAGGTCAGCTCATTCGCGGCCGAGGGCAGTTCCACGGTTTCAGAGGTAGAGGCCGCACGGCCGAGTCCATCGAACTTCGTCTCGCGCAGATTCCAGATCAACGCGGAGCCATCGATCGAGGGCACCTGCTTCTTCTCACGCCAGAAACGGCCGAACGAATCGAACTGGTACTCGCGCTGGATCGTGCCTGCCGCCAGCGACGTGGTGGTTTCGATGACCCTGGCCGGCGTCAGGAGCGCGCCGTTCGTGTCCGCGGTTGCCGACTTGTATGCATACGAGACCGAAGCACCGCCGGCAGGGGTGATGGTTTTGACACGGCCGTTGACGTCGTAGGTGTAGCTCGTCTCGACCTCGGCCGAATCTCGTGCGGACGTCACGACGCCGTAGAGATCGACGGTCGTGTCGGCGTCAAAGAACGTGGTATTCGCGTGTTTGGATTTGGCGGGACGGCCGTGCTGCCAGGTGTGCGTCAGCGAGAATCGCGCGGTGGCAGTGGCGAGTGCGGACAACGCGGAGCAGAGGTACTGCGTATTCGCGGCGTTCGGCAGGTACATCCGGTCGCCACCGTAATGTTTCTCAGAGACGAAGTGCCCGCTCGTGTCCTTGTCGTAAATGGCCACGAGATCGGAGCTCCATGGAGTCTGGCCGGCGAGTTGCCGGTAGGCTTTCAGGAACCCTGTATTGAGGTCGAAACACGACTGCTGCACGATGGTCTTCGATCCGTCTGTGGTCGTCACGTCCTCGAACGTATTGAGGATCCACTTGTGGCCGGGCAGGATGGTGCGGGCGACGCCGTTCTCCTTGTTCCACGAAGTCGTGGATTTGCGCCACTCCGGCGCCAACGTCGAGCCGTTGAAGTTTCCCTTGGTCGTGACGACACGGTAATGGCCGTAGCCGTCCCAGTCGGTCGACTCGGAGGAGGTCCAGCAGACGCCGCCACAGCCGGTGTCATCGGTGTACTCGGTCTTCTGCGCGGCAAGCCGATGGGGCGCCTGCGGCTCCGTTGGCGGGGTCACACCGATGTCATCGACGTCGTGGCGGACCCAGTTCGTCCGTTTCAGCGTCAATGCGCCGCCCGTACCCTTCTCGAACGATTCCTGCGAGAGATACAGGTCGCCCTTTTTCTCTCCGTACGGGAGACCGTAGTGGAGGTGTAGCGCTCCTCCGGGCGACGGATCCGCGTGAGACTGGCCATCACGAAGGTTCCCGGGCCAGACACTGAAGTGATTCACCGTCTTGTTGCCTGCCGGGTCGACGATCGTCACCAGGAATTCGTCGTACAACTGCGCCCAGACCGGCGAACCTCCGGTGCCTGCAGCACAGTCTTCGGAGGTGTACCCCTGACTGCCGGTGCCGCGCCGCACCAGACTGGTTTGATACTCCCATTGCGACGCGGTCGCCGTCTGCCCGGCGGGCACGGCCGGAGTGAACGTCCGGCGGAATACGCCCGTGGTCTGGCCACCGAAGATGTAGCTGACATCGTTCGAGATGCCGCCGCAGTAGTTCAGAGGGGGAATGTGGAAGGTCTCGTACTGATAGGAGATCCTGCCGAGGGTGGGCAGCGTCAGGCTGGTGATCTCCACGCCCGAATGGCCGTAACCGAACTGGAAGGTCGGCGCGTCGTCGGTGCCGGTCGAGGGAAGGTCGATCTTCACCAGTTGCGGTCCAGAGTGAATTCGCGACCAACCTTCCAGGTCGTGATCGTTGTCTTCGGGGGGCGCCTGAAGGTTGGTGGCCTGCACGTAATGAAACTGATAGACCGCCTCGCTCGCGGCAGGCGACAGCAGGACCACACGGTCGACCATCGGTCGCGCGACGCCGTCAACTTTGCGGTCTTTAAAACAGACTGAATGCGTGCGACCTCGCGAGTCGGAAATGGTCCAGGTCGAATTCGCTTCCGGGCAGGCAGTGGTGGCCACAGTGCCGTACGTGATCGTGACGGCGTCGGTGCTGAGAGGCCCCGAGATCCTGGTGAGCTTCCATTCGGATCCCGACTTCTCGAACCTCCGCACGCTGCCATCCGGAAAATCGATCTCGATGACCGAACCGGCGACGACCGTTCGTCTGCGCAGGTTTGAACCATCACTGGTGCTCGGGCAGGATCCGTCCGCGCAACGGCCGTGGATGATGGCGTTGAACAGGTGATCTCCGCCATCGGGAGCTTCATAGACGTCGGAGCCGGTCTCGTTGCTTGGTTCACCGGCCGCAACATACCGGCCCATCCCCAGAATCCATCCGATGCCGGCATTCGAGCGCCGCGCCGGCATCGCATGAACCTTTCCGCCTTCCTCGGCAAGCAGGTCCCACGCCTTGCTGTTGAAGCTGAGCGTGAGCTGATAGGATAAACCGCCATTGAGCGAATACCCCGCTCCGATCGGCAACACGACCACGAGGTTACCGTTGAACACGTTGACGCTGTCGATGCTGTCGTAGTGGTACAGCTTTTCCGGCTGGAAGCCCTTCTGCAGCGTCTGGAACTGCTGCTGAGCAAATACCGGTAGTGCAACCGCGAGAAGCGCGAGGACCGCCAGCAGCCGCTTCACTTCCCCACCTCTTCGAGGCCGAACTCCATCCAGCGGGGATGCATGACCACGACAATGTCTCCCGGTTTGAAGTTGTGCGGCGCCGCGGAGGAATTGCCGAGCGGCTTCATGGCCGCGACGTCGATCCGCAGCGGTCCGTCACCGCTGCCGTTTTCGTCGAGCCGAGCGTGACGGGCGGTATTCAGCAGCCAGACACCGTCTCCGGGTCGGACGAGCAGGAGCGCGAGCTCTGACAGCGGCCACTCCAGCTTTCGCAACTGCCCTGCATTGTCATGTTTGACCGCGCCGCCGGCGAGATCGAGCCGGACCGGCTCGTAGCCAGGGGACGGCAATGCGGCCGACGCACCGCTGGCAAGGTCGACAAAGGCCCACATGCCCCTCGCCGGAACGGCACGATCGAGCTCGTATCGAACGACTCCATCGCCATCCGCATCCTCGACGATCTGCACGTGGCGGACAACGCGCTCGATCGGTGGAGTCGTATTGGTCATTTCGCGCGCGACGCCGAAGACGACAATCCGGCCGTCGCGTGTGACGTCGCTGATTTCAATGGCTCTGTCGCGAAACTCGACGCGCAGTGCGCCTCGTTCGGCTCCAGCCGCGTGCACTCCGATGGAGATGGCTAGCGCCAGAAATGCTGCAATTGGCCGCAATAAAAGCATCATGAGATCCCTCGGTTTCGGCTACGTCCGCCTACTGCAACGACAGCAGCACGAGAATCTCCCCTTCACCGCCGGCAAGCGGCTCGAGGGCCTTGCCGATCACAGTGCCGGGGCGGTGGATGGCGATGCCGGCGAGGTCGAGCGGCTGGGATTTCATGGCCATACCCGAGCGGTCGCTGGTGACGAGGATGTCGCCGATGGCAACAGGACCGCGGGTTGCGTCGACTTTGACTTTGACGCGGCCGGTGGTTGCGATCTGTTCTTTCGAGGGGGAGCCGACGCCGAGGATGACGCCGGGCTGTGCGCTGACCACGCCAGCGACAGTGGTGTCATAGGAGCGGTGGGAGGGCATGACCTGATTGTTGGTGGTCGGGTCGATCACGACGACCGTTCCGGGGGTCATGTCTTCGGAGGCGGGGACCCATTCGGCGAGGTCCTGATAGACGGCGCCGAAGACTCTCGCGCCGGTGATGTCGCCGGTAGCATTGATGCTGTTGACCGACAGATTCCCGGTGGTGGAGATCGAACCCGCGGTGAGCGCACCGGTTGCCTTGAGAGTTCCGCCAGTGACCATACCGGTCGTCGTCACGGAGCCGGCGTTCACAGCGCCGGCAACGCTCGCCGATCCGGCGGTGACCACACCAGCTGTCGTTACGGAACCGCCGCTCACCCCGCCGGCGGTGGAGAAGCTTCCAGCCGTTACGGAGCCGGAGGCCTTCATGTTCCCGTTCACGTCCAGCGCCTCCGTGGGTGACCCAACGCCAATGCCCAGCCGGCCGGCGAGGAAGCTCTTATCGTCAGCGCCTACTGCATAAATCGCGTACTGGTTGGTGGCAACGACATCGGGGATGAAAACGCCGTATCCGTTCGTGACCGTTCCACTCAGTGCCTGCACGCTGAACAGACCGCCGTACGCGTTCGTGATCGTATTCGTCTGCCCGGCCGCCAGCACACCGACCTGGGAGTAAACACCGTACATTGCGGAGAGCGTTCCGGAACCGGCGCCCTGCAGGGAACTGTGGATGCGTGCTCCCATCGTCCAGCCGTTGTTCACCGAACCGGTCGGTACGGTTTGTGTGGCCATGAAGCGGCCGACGATGTCGTATTGACCCGAGGTCGTGCTATCGAAGGTGAGGGTCTCCTCGACATGTAGCGGCACGAGACCGTTCGTGGTCGACCCGATGGAGAGTCTGGAGCCTGGGACGGTGTTGCCGATGCCCACACGGCCATTACCACGGACAGTGAAGATGTTGCTGTTCGACGAATCGTAGACGGAGAAGTGCTGGGACGAGCTGTTCCCGTTGATCTTTACGGCGATGTCCGGCCAGCCTGACTTGGGCAGGATCTGAACGCCGGAAGTGGTGAAGGGAGCGGCACCCGAGAGCAGTACGTCGCCGGCGGTTCCGAGCTCGTCCGTCGCAACTGCGGACGGACGCTCGGCCTGAGTGGCAACCGCACGCCGTTCAGCCGTCGTTTCACGAGTTGTGATTTGTGGCTGTTCGACCGGCACTACAGCCGAATGCGGTGGCTCCGCAGGGACTTGCGCCAGCGAACAGACGGGTAGACACACGACGGCCAGGAAAATGGCGAGCGAGACTTTCATTGTTTGAGCGGACCTCTCCAGACGAATTATTCAGTATCTTGAACGACAATCAGCAATCAGTCAATCTTGGAATGCGCGGATCGGCTCCCACAGCGTCCAGTTCGGCCGGCTCAGTCCATGAGAAGAGACCAGAATTTCAGTAACTGAGGATGTTACGGACGATCTGCCCGGCGCGTTGGGGAGCTGACTCGGATTCGCCCTCCGCAATCGCCCGCACAATCGCGCTGCCGACGACGATCGCGTCGCAGCGGTCTTTCAGCAGGAGGTAGTGCTCGTGTTTGGAGATGCCGAAGCCGACGGCGAGTGGTTTGCGCAATTGGGCACGGATCTCGTCCAGGCGCGTCAATAACGCGGGGTCTAGGTCGCTGCGGGTGCCGGTGACGCCGGTGGTGGAGACGTAGTAGACGAAGCCGTCGGAGGCTCGGTCGATGGCTTTGATGCGGGTGGCGCTGGAGGTGGGGGCGAGGAGGAAGATGGTGCTGAGGCTGTGGGCGTGGAGGGACTTGCGAAAGTCGACAGCGGCTTCGGGCGGGAGGTCGGTCAATAGCAGGGAGTCGATGCCGGCATTGTGGGCGTCGCGGGCGAAGGCGTCGGGGGTGTAGCGCAGGATGGGATTGAGGTAGGAGAAGGCGATCAGAGGCACTTGCACGTTTTTTTCGCGCAGTTTTTGGGCGATGGCGAAGACGTGCTTTGTGGTGGTGCCGTTGGCGAGCGCCCTCTGTGCGGCGGCCTGGATGGTGGGGCCGTCGGCGATCGGGTCGGAGAAGGGGATGCCGAGCTCGATGGCGTCGGCACCGGCCCGGACGAGCTCCTGCACGATGGCGACGGTGTCGCCGTCGCCGCAGGTGACGTAGGCGATCAGGCCGCAGCGACCCTCTTTACGCAGTCGTTTGAACAGCGATTCGACGCGGTTCATCGTTGTTCCATGGCCCGCGTCAGCGCCGCAATCTGCGGGACGTCTTTGTCGCCGCGGCCACTGAGGTTGACGATGACGTTCTTTTCGCGCGCGATGGTGTGGCCGTTGCGCAGGAGCCATCCGAGTGCGTGGGACGATTCGAGGGCAGGAATGATCCCTTCGGTCTCGCTCAGTTTGTGAAATGCCTCCAGCGCGAGCGCATCGCTGCAGTCGTGGTATTCGACGCGGCCGATTTCCTGGAGATAGGCGTGCTCCGGTCCGATCGATGGGTAATCGAGACCTGCGGAGATGGAATGCGTTTCGGCGATCTGGCCAAAGTCGTCCTGCAGGACCATGGAACGGGTGCCGTGCAGCACGCCCAATGCACCGCCGGAGAAACGGGCGGCGTGCTCGCCGAGGTTCGTCCCTCGCCCACCCGCCTCCACGCCGATCATGTGGATGCCGGGGTGCTTGAGCATTTCGTAGAACAGGCCGATGGCATTCGAGCCGCCGCCGACGCACGCAATGGCGACGTCGGGCAATGCGCCGGTTTTCTTCTGGATCTGGGCCAGCGCTTCGCGGCCGATGATCGATTGGAAATCGCGCACGACCATCGGATAGGGATGCGGGCCGAGAACGGAGCCGATGATGTAGTGCGTGGTGCGGACGTTGGTGACCCAGTCGCGGATGGCTTCATTGATGGCGTCTTTGAGTGTGCGGCTGCCGCTGGTGACTGGGACCACTTCGGCTCCGAGGAGACGCATCCGGAAGACATTGAGCTCCTGCCGCGCCATGTCCACTTCGCCCATATAGACGACGCACTGCAGGCCGAGGAGCGCGCAGGCGGTGGCGGTGGCGACGCCGTGCTGTCCGGCACCTGTTTCGGCGATCACGCGCTGCTTGCCCATCCGTTTTGCGATGAGCGCCTGGCCGACGGCGTTGTTGATCTTGTGCGCGCCGGTGTGATTGAGGTCTTCGCGCTTGAGAAACAGCCGGAAATTGCCGCCGCACAATTCGGGGAATCGCTTCGCCTCGGTCAGCGGCGTCGGGCGGCCGACGAATTCGGTCAGAACGTCGGAGAGCTCGGCGCGAAACGCTTTGTCGCGCTTCAGTTTTTTGTATGCGCTCTCGAATTCATCGAGGGCGGCCATGAGAGTTTCGGGAACGAATTTGCCGCCGAACGTGCCGAAGTAGCCGTGGCGGTCGGGAAGATTGGTCATGCTCGTCTCACTCGGTCGAAGAGGCCGCGGAGCTTCTCCGGATCTTTGATGCCCGGCTCCGCCTCGACGCCGCTCGACACATCGACGGCATCGGGTCGCACGAGGCTGATCGCGCCGGCGATGTTGTCGGGCGTGAGTCCTCCGGCGAGAAAGAAGGGTTTGGTGCGGGGATACATGGCCAGCAGCGACCAGTCGAAGCGGCGGCCGGTGCCGCCCACGCGGCGCTCGTCGTACGTATCGAAGAGCAGCCACTCCGCGCTCGGCACCGAGGTCGTGTCGGGCAGCGCATCGCCCACGCGGAAGCTCTTGATGGCCGGAATGCCGAGCTCCGCGATGTCTTCGTCGGTCTCAGTGCCGTGCAGTTGCACGAGGTCGATGCCGGTCAGCGCGGCGATCTCGCTGATGTAATCGATGGAGGCGTCGCGGAAAACGCCAATGGCGCGCGGCGCATGCTCCTTCCGGCGGATGGCGTGGATGATCTCGGCGGCCCGTTCGGGCTCGACGAAGCGAGGCGTCGACGGGACGAAGATGAAGCCGAGGAAATCGGCGCGCAGGTCGGTCGCGAGCAGTGCGTCTTCGGTGCGGGTGATCCCGCAGATCTTGATTCGGGTCATGTCGATTGGGTCAGCGCGCGAACGGCGCCGGCGCGGTCATTCTGCCGCAACAGCGACTCCCCCACCAGAAAGGCGTGAAAGCCGGCCGCGCGAAGGCGGTCGACGTCCGGACGGACTTTGATGCCGCTTTCGGCGACGCGAATGATCTCCGGCGGCATGCGCACGGCGAGGCGCTCCGACGTGCCGAGGTCGACGCGGAAGTCGCGCAGGTCGCGATTGTTCACGCCCACCAGGCGCGCTCCGGCGGCGAGGGCGCGCTCGAGCTCGTCCTCATCGTGCACTTCGACCAGCGCATCGCAGCCGTAGGCGTCGAGGAGGGCAATGAAGTCGCGGAGCTTGTTCGCGTCGAGGATGGCGGCGATGAGCAGGATCGCGTCGGCGCCCGCGGCGATGCCGCGGATGAGCTGCGACGGCTCGACGACGAAGTCTTTCATGATCACCGGCAGCCCCGCGGCGCCCCGCGCGCGGGCCAGCCACTCGCGCGAGCCGTGGAAGAAATCGGGCTCGGTGACGACCGAGAGCGCCGCCGCGCCGCCGCTAGCGTAGGCGCGGGCAATCGACTCGACGTCGGGGTTCGGTGCGATCGGGCCGGCCGACGGCGAGGCCGCTTTGATCTCCGCGATGATGTTGATCGCGTCGCGGCTGATGGCGCTGGCGAACGCGTGGGGCTCACGCGAGGCGGCCAGCGCTTCGGCGGCGGCTTTGTCGGCTTTCGGCTCGGACGACAGCCGCTCGCGCGTGCGGGCGACGATGTCGTCGAGGACGGTGGTCGTGCTCATTGCGCACCTCCGAGCTCGTTCGTCGCGGCGATGAGCTCCTGCAGTTTCGCGGCGGCGCGGCCGCTCGCGATCGACTCTTTCGCCAGCAGCACACCGTCACGAATCGACGGCGCGAGACCGGCCACGTAGAGCGCGGCGCCGGCATTGGCGGCAACGACGTCGCGGCGTGCACCGTCGCCTCCGGCGAGGATCTGCCGGGCGATACCGGCATTCTCGCGCGCATCGCCTCCGGCCAGCTGTTCGAGCGAATGGCGCTCGACGCCGATCTCTTCCGGCGTGAGCTCGTACGCGCGGACCTCGCCGTCTTTCACTTCACAGACGCGCGTGGCCGCGGAGACGGAGATTTCGTCGAGCCCGTCGCGGCTGTGGACGACCAGGGCGTGCTCGGCACCGAGGGCGGCCAGGACGTTCGCCACGATCTCCACCAGACGATCGGAGTAGACGCCGAGGACCTGCCGGCGCGCGAAGGCGGGATTGGTGAGCGGTCCGAGGACATTGAAGATGGTGCGCACGCCGAGCTCGCGGCGCACGGCGGCGACGGCGCTCATGGCCGGATGGAGTTTCGGTGCGAAGAGGAACGAGATGCCGGTGCGCCGCAGCACCTCCGACATGCGGGCCGCGTCGAGATCGATGTTCACGCCGAGGGCGGCCAGGAGGTCGGCGCTGCCGCAGCTCGACGAGACCGCGCGGTTGCCGTGTTTGGCGACGTTCGCTCCTGCGCCAGCGGCGACGAGCGCGGCGAGCGTCGAGATGTTGAACGTCCCGCGGCCGTCGCCGCCGGTGCCGCAGGTGTCGACGAGGGTGGTGCGATCGACGTCCAGCGGCGTCACGCGCTCGCGCATGGCCTGCGCTGCGCCGGTGATCTCTTCGGCGGTCTCCCCTTTCATCCGCAGCGCGATGAGGAGCGCGCTCTTCTGCACGTCGGTGGCGTTACCGTCCATCACCTGACCGAAGACTTCGTACATTTGCTGGCGGTCGAGGTGTTGACCCTCGACGGCACGCTTGATGGCGTTGGCGATCATCGGAGACCTCCCAGAAAGTTGAGGATCAGCCGGTCGCCGCCGGTCGTGCCGAACGACTCCGGGTGGAACTGGATGCCGAAGATCGGCCGCTCGCGGTGGGAGAGGGCCATGATCGCGCCGTCGTCCGTCTCGGCGTCGACGGCCAGAAACTCCGGCAGCGTGGCGCGGTCGACGACCAGCGAGTGATAGCGGGCGGTCTGCATCGGATCGGGGCAGCCGGCGAAGAGGCGCTCGCCTCGGTGATGCACGTCGCTGATCTTGCCGTGGACCGGCACGTCGCCGCGCTCGACGTGCGCGCCGAACGCTTCGCCGATGGCCTGATGGCCGAGGCAGACGCCGAGGAGCGGGATGTCCTCGTTGGCGCGAATGAGATCGATGCAGCGGCCGGCGCGCGACGGCGTGCCGGGGCCGGGCGAGATCACGAGCGCTTTCGGTCTGCTGGCCAGCAGCGCCTCGGGCTCGAAGGCGTCGTTGCGCACGACCTCGAGGCGCTCGCCGGCCAGACGCTCGATCTGCTGGACGAGGTTGTACGTAAAGGAGTCGTAGTTGTCGATGACGGTGATCATGGGTTCCCTCGGAATCGGACGGCGTTCAGCGGGCGGAGCAGCGCCATCGACACCATCGCGAATTCGGGGAGGCCGTGATCGAAGGGGCGATCAGCGGGAGGAGGGATGGCTCAGCGGAGCCAAAGCCACGAGCCGGCGATGCGCCGCGGCGGCTCGTTGTCCTGTGCGAGGAGGATCATGACGCGATGGTAACACGCCCGTCACTAACGCCGATTCCGCGGCGGCGTCTATCGGCGGCATGAAACGGATGTGCCTCCTTCTCCTGCTCACCCTGAACCTCTTCGCCGAAGAGCCGCCCGGCATCGTGCTGGCCCGCGAGTTCGCCGCGCAGCTCGACGTCGAGGTGGTCTCGATCGACCCGAATGCACCCGACCGCGGGCTGATCGTGCGCTCGAAGAAAAACGGCCGCATTGCGGTGCTCTTCGTAAATCCGAATGAACGGACGTACGAGATCTTCGGCATGGCCACGCAGCAGCCGGCGTTGCAGCTGCCGAACGCTGGCAACGGCAGGGCGAGCGACAAGCAGATCGCGAACGCGGTGCGCCAGCTCGCGGCGAAGGCACGCGCGGCGGAGGATTTCTCCGGCGTGGTGCTGGTCGCGCGCGGCGATCGGATCGTGATCCACGAGGGCTTCGGCGTCGCCGATCGCGATCACAACGTGCCGGTCGAGCCGTTGACGAAGTTTCAGATCGCGTCGTGCGGAAAGATGTTCACCGCCACCGCGATCATGCAGCTCATCGACGCCGGCAAGCTGACGCTCGACACGACGCTGCTGGAGGTCCTCCCCGACTACCCGAACCGCGAGGTCGCGGCGAAGATCCGCGTGCGCCACCTGCTCAATCACAGCGCCGGTCTCGGGTCGCTCTTCGATCGCCCCAAGTACGACCGGCTGCATGACTACGAGCATCACTCCGATCATTTCCCGATCTTCGCCGGCGAGCCGCTGCTCTTCGAGCCGGGCGCGCGCAGCTCGTACAGTAACGAGGGCTACATCGTCCTCGGCGCGATCATCGAGAAGCTGAGCGGCCTGACGTGGGACGAATACATGCAGCGGAACGTGTTCGCGCCGGCCGGCATGCAGGAGCTGAAGTCGTGGTCGCTCGATGAGGTGGTGTGGAAGCGCGCGGTCGGCTATCGCCTGCGGGACAGCGATCCGTTCGGCTACCAGCCACGCCGCCCGAACTGGACGTTCGTCGGCCTGCGCGGCAATGCGGCGGGCGGACAGTACGGCCACGCGCTCGATCTCTTCCGCTTCCTGCGCGCACTGCGGGCGAACAAGCTCGCCTCGGCGGAGCGCGTCGCGGAATTCATCACGCATCAGCCGCCGCGCCGCAATTACGGCTTCGGCTTCACGGTGAAAAAGGTGGGCGAGGCCACGGTCATCGGCCACACCGGCGGCGGCGGCAACTCAGGCATCGACAACGCGGCATGGATGATCGGCGACTGGACCGTGGTCGTGCAGGCGAACTACGAAGCGGCGGCGAACGCGATTGCGGATCGGATCGTGGAGGCGCTGGCGAAACAGTAGGCTGTGTCAGCTGCTCAGTTGTTCAGCTGCTCAGTTGTTCAGCTGTTCAGGTGTTCAGTTGTTCAGCTACTCAGCGGTTCAGGCTTGGGGCTGTTGAGCTATTGAGCTGTTGAGCGAGAGATGTATTTGTCAATCAGGACTCATCAACACACTTCTCGCTCAACAGCTCAACAGCTCAACAGCTAAACGCGACTGAGGACCAGGCTACGAAGAGGACGAGCCCTGAATCGGCACGACCACGCCTGGCTCTTCGTTCTGCATGGTGAGGCGCAGCTTCGAGGATTCGAGGGGAATCGCTTCGAGCTGGTCGAGCTCCGCGAGCTTTTTGCCGCTGCCGGCCATCCGCTGCAGTTCTTCGCCTTTCGGCCAGAGGCGGGTGTCGATCGAGCGGATGGTCTCGTTGTATTTCTCCACCGTCTTCGCGAGACGCACGCCGATCTCGGCGAAGAGGTCCATCGCTTTGACGAAGCGGTTGAAGAGCTCGACCGCGGCGTCGTGCATCTTCTTGGCGTTTTCTTCGGTCTTTTCCGCTTTCCAGCTCGCGGCCACGGCGCGCAGCAGCGGCAGCAGGACGGTCGGCGAAGCGAGGAAGATGCGGCGCTCGGCGGCGTATTCGAGGAGGCCGAGGTCGGTGGCGAGGGCGGCGGAGAGGAAGTGCTCGCCCGGAATGAACATCACCGCAAAGTCGAGCGTCTCGCCGATGTTCGACTGGTACTCGCGCTTGGCGAGAGCATCGATGTGGCGGCGGATGTTCTTCGCATGGCTTTCGAGGAGCGTCCGCTTGCGTGCTTCGTCCGGCTCGTTGCAGGCGGCGATGTAGTCGGAGAGCGGCGCCTTCGCGTCGATGGCGATGACGCGCTGGTTCGGCAGGTTGATGATCACGTCGGGGCGGAGGCGGCGCCCTTCTTCGCTGGTGAAGGTCTGCTGCGTCTCGAAGTCGCGGCAGTACTCGCTCATGCCGGCCAGCTCGATGCAGCGCTGCAGCGACATCTCGCCCCACGAGCCCTGCACGGTCGGTGACTGAAGGGCGTTTGCGAGCCGGGAGGCCTCGCGGCTGGTCGCTTCCTGCGCGGTGAGCAGCGTCCGGATCTGCTCCTGCAGGCCGCCGTAGCTTTCGTTGCGCTGATGCTCGCTCTTGAGGATCTCGGCGCGGTACGTTTCGAGCATCTCGCGCATCGGCGTCAGCAGCGCCGCGATCTCCACCTTTTTCGTTTCGAGCGCGCCCGTGACCTCGCTCTTGTTGGAGCTGACCAGCCCTTCGCTGACGTCCTTGAACGCCTTCTGGGCGAGCGCGGCGAAGCTGTCCTCGAGCCGCTTCTGATCGGCGAGCACTCTCTCCGTCTCGAGGACGCGCGTCTCGGCGACGGCGCGCGCCTGCTGCGCCTCTTCCAGCCGCCGTTGCGCATCGAGCCGCGCTGCCTCGGAGCGCTGACGCTCCTCACGCGCGAGATCGCGCTCCGTAATGGCGCGGTGCGCGTGCGCATCGCGGTCCATCAGCATCCGCTGCGCGGCTGCCTCGCGCTCCATGAGCGCTTTCTGGCCTGCGGCCGTCGCTCTCGCGCTCCCAACCACCCACCCCACGATCGCGCCGACTGCGAGCGCGATCACGCAAAGGACAACGGACATGATCGACATGCGGTCATGATAGCCGCTTCAGGACGTCGACGACCCGCGCGACCTCGCTTTCGTCGTTGTAATGATGGGGCGAAAAGCGGAGCAAACCTTCGCGGGGCGCGGTCACGATGCGCTCTTCCTCCAGCTTCCGGTGCCACCACAGGAGGGAGGCCTTTTCTACATCTGGTGGAGTCGCCCCGACGATCGCTGAGCGGAGCGGCAGCGGCGACTCTACACGGAAGCCGATGCTGGCCAGACCGTCGGCAAGTGTGCTTGCGATCCGCAGCGCCCGCTCGCGGATCGTATCGATCCCGATCTCGTGCACCAGATCGATCGCCGCGCGCAGGCCGTAGACGCCGTTCGTGTTCAGCGAGCCGGCTTCGAACCGGCGCGCGTCGGGAAGCAGCTCGAGCCCGCAGTCGAGGAACCTCCCCTTCCGGTCGACGTTCGTCCAGCCGCTCTCGATCGGCTCCAGCGTGTCGCGATGCTCCGACGCGACGAAGAAGATGGCGGCCCCTTCCGGACCGCAGAGCCACTTGTGGCCGTCCGCGGCGAGGAAGGAGATCCTGGCCGCCTTGACATCCATCGGCAGCACGCCGAGCGACTGGATGGCGTCGACGCAGAACAGCACATTGTGCCGCGCGCAAAGCTCGCCGATGGCGTTCAGGTCGGCGGTGAAGCCGTTGTGGAAGGCGACCGAGGAGACGGTCACGAGGCGGGTGCGGTCATCGATGAGCCGTTCGATCTCGGCGACGACAGGCGTGGCGGCGACGCGCGTCTCCACGCCGCGCCGCGCGAGCCGCTTCCACGGCGTCCAGTTCGATGGGAACTCGAGGGCGGTGGTGACGACGTTCTCCCCCTCGCTCCAGCGCAGCCCCTCCGCCACAAACGACAGCCCCTCCGAGGTGTTCTTCAGGATCGCGATCTCGTCGGGGCGCGCGTGGATCAGCCGCGCGGCCGACTGGCGGAAGGCATCGAACTCCGTGTACCACTCCCGCCAGTGCAGCGCGCCGTAATCGCGCTGATCGCGCGCGTGACGCTCCATCGCCTCGTAGGCGCGGGTGGAGAGCGGGCCGACGGCGGCGTGGTTGAAGTAGGTCAGGTGGCGGGTGACCGGGAAAAGTTCGCGCGACACGACCATACGGTAAATCGTTTGGGGGACTTCGAGCGTGTAAAGGGGGGGCGGGCGTCTCGCCGGCAGGATGCCCGCTGGATCACGCTGTCCTCACAAAGCTACACTCGTCGGATGCCGCCTCCACCCTCGGCGGCGCAGTGACACACCCCCGGTGTGTGCACGTGCGCACCCTCGGTGGTGCAGTGACACACCCCCGGTGTGTACGTGCGCACCCGCGGTGTGGCAGTGACACACCACCGGTGTGTACGTGCGCACCCTCGGTGTGGCAGTGACACACCCCCGGTGTGTACGTGCGCACCCTCGGTGTGGCAGTGACACACCACCGGTGTGTACGTGCGCACCCTCGGTGGTGCAGTGACACCCGCCGGTCTCGGTGAAGGGATCCTGCCCGGCACTCTTCGAGGGGCCGCCGGGCAGGATGCGCGGCGGAGGGGGGGTGGGAACGCCCGCCCCCTCTTGAATCACCAGCGGTGCAATTGGGCGAGGTAGCCGTCGTAATTGCGGCGCATCTCCCCCAGGGAGTCGCCGCCGAATTTCTCGCGCATCGCGGCGGCGAGGACGAGCGCCAGCATTGCCTCGCAGACGACCCCGCAGGCGGGGACGGCGGTGACGTCGCTGCGCTCCCACTGCGAGCGATGCGCTTCGTGCGTTTCGGTATCGACCGAAGGGAGTCCACGGCGGAGCGTGGAGATCGGCTTCATGAAGGCACGCACCACCACGTCTTCGCCGTTCGTCACACCCCCTTCCAGGCCGCCGGCGCGATTGGTGGTGCGGTGGTAGCGGCGTTCGTCGTCGAAGTGGATCGGGTCGTGGACGTCGGAGCCGGTGCGGCGGGCGGCGGCGACGCCGTCTCCGATGGCCACCGCTTTGACGGCATGAATGGAGAGGATGGCCTGCGCGATGCGGCCGTCGAGTTTTTCGTCCCACTGCACGTACGAGCCGAGGCCGATCGGGACGCCGCGGGCCGCCACGACGATGGTGCCGCCGAGGGTCTCGCCGAGCTCTTTGGCGCGGTCGACGGCGGCGATCATGGCCGGCTCGTGCTGCTGGTGGACGGCGCGCAGCGGCGAGGTTTCATCCACCTGCTGCAGGTCGTTCCACGACACGGCAGCTTCGGGATCGCCGGCATCGCCGACCGAGACGACGCCGGAGCGGATCTCGATCGCGAAGGCGCGGAGCAGCTCTTTGGCGATCGCGCCGGCGGCGACGCGCGCGGCGGTCTCACGGGCGGAGGCGCGCTCGAGGACATCGCGCAGATCGCGGCGGTCGTACTTCATTCCGCCCGGCAGGTCGACGTGCCCCGGCCGCGGAGCGTGCACGCGGCGCTTGTGCGTCTCGTGCTCGTCGAGCGTCCACGGATCCATCGCCCCCTGCCAGTTGGCGAAATCGCGGTTGAGGATGGTCATGGCGATCGGCGAGCCGAGGGTCTCCCCGCCGCGAACACCGGCGGTGATCTGGACCTCGTCCGACTCGATCTTCATCCGGCCGCCGCGGCCGTAGCCGTGCTGACGGCGGGCCAGATCGCGGTTGAGACGATCTCGATCGAGACGGAGACCGGCCGGCACACCGCGGATGATGATGGTGAGCTGCGGGCCGTGGGATTCGCCGGCGGTGGTGAAGTGCATGTTTTCGGTTTCAGTTTATCCCGACCGCAGGGAGGGATCTTTGGTGCCACCGCGACACTGCAGCGCGATGTCACCGAAGATCCCTCCCTGCGGTCGGGATAAACTGGAGACGCTACCGGAGTAGCGCCATCCAGTCGAGCCGCGGCGAGAGATCGTCCCAATCGGGATTGACGCTCTGAATCAGGGCGACTTTTTTGGAGCGCCGCCAGCCTTTGATCTCCTGCTCGCGCCGCGCCGCGTCGTTCAGCGAGTCATGCGGTTCGTAGTAGACGAGACGATCAAAGTGATAGCGCGCGGTGAACGCATTCTCGTACGTTCCGTCGCGATGCTGGCGGAAGCGCTGCGCGAGATCCGCGGTGATCCCGACGTACAGCATGTGGGACTTGTTGCTGATGATGTAGACCCAGGCACAGTGGCTAGGATCTCGCGGTGGCACCGGAGATCCCTCCCTTTGGTCGGGATAAACTGAGCCAGGTAATGAGCCCCAGCCCGGCCAGAACCAGCAACACGCTGATGATCTGCGCGACGGTGAACGTCCCGAAGAAGCGGTCATCCTTGGCGCGCACGATCTCCACGAGAAAGCGCTCGATGCCGAGCATGATCAGAAAGAGGCCCCAACCGAGCCCACGCCGATGGGGGCGGCGGTTGAGCCACATCAGTACGCCGTACATGATCAGCGAGGCGAAGGTCTCGTACAGCTGGGTGGGGTGCACGCTCAGCACCTGGCCGGAGGGGATGGAGGGATCGACCGGGACGCCGAACTCGCGCAGCGACTGGGCGGTGGTGGGGGGAGCGCCTTCGGGGAAGGGGACGCCGTACCAGGCGTCGGTGGGGGCGCCGTAGTCGTCGCCGACGAGGAAACAGCCGACGCGGCCGAGGGCGTAGCCGATGGAGAGGGCCGGCGCGGCGGCGTCGGCGGCGGTGAGGTAGTCGACTTTGCGGCGCCAGAGCAGCCACGAGCAGGCTAGGAAGCCGCCGATCAGTCCTCCGTACCAGACCAGGCCGGCGCGGTCGAAGAGGAGGCGCCAGTCGCGGAAGAGGATGGCGTAGTAGATCTTCGCCCCCACGATGCCGCCGAGGGCGGCGGCGACGACGATCGACGACGCCAGCTCTTCGTCGAGGCCGTAGCGCTTGAACTGCCGGGCCAGCACCCAGCCGGCCACGACGAAGGCGAGGAACATCATCACGCCGAAGGAGGTGATCTCGAAGTTACCGATCTTGAGAATCGTGGGGAACATGCGGCGCGAGGATATCGCACCGGGGAAGCTGCTCAGCTACTCAGCTATTCAGGCGCGGCTGGCGACGCTCGCCGCCTGAACAGCTGAGCGGCTGATCGCTGAACAGCTCTACACCGCCAGTTTTTCCAGCGAGGCCTTCTGGTCCGAGATGAAGCGGAAGACGTCGACCTTGCCGGCCTGGTCGAGGTGC
The DNA here is from genome assembly GCA_036398925.1 of Thermoanaerobaculia bacterium. Classification (GTDB taxonomy): domain Bacteria; phylum Acidobacteriota; class Thermoanaerobaculia; order Gp7-AA8; family Gp7-AA8; genus DASWOB01. Next base: position 17,650 of record DASWOB010000041.1, on the reverse strand, counting down.
TGGGAGACCTCGAAGAGCTGCACGGAGAGGAGGGTGTTCAGCCCTTCGTCGAGCACCGACTTGCGGCGCTCGAACGGCAGCTCGGAGATGTTGGCGATGAGCATGTTCTCGTCGAAGCGGCCGTACTGGTCGAAGAAGACGCCGGCCCACAGCTCGTCGGTCTCGGCGTTCTGCAGGACGGTCATGAAGATGTCGCGGGCCTGATCCTCCCCCACCGCGTTCTGCAGCGCTTCGAAGAGGCGGCCGAACATGTCGTTGTAGGTGGAGATGATCTTGAGCAGTTCCGGCGAGTCTTCGACGTCGAGGAAGACCGGGCGGAACGACTTCTCTTCCGGCGCCGGCTCGATGAGGCGCCCCAGCAGCAGCTGGAAGAGGATGCGCGTGACCTCGAACTCGGTCAGGTCGCTGCGGCCGGTCAGCTCTCTCACGGAAAGCCGGCCGTCGATGTCGTTGTAGATCTGGATCTCGTTCCCGCTCATGTCGAGCTCACCGAAGTCGGGCTCGACGCCGGGGATCTTCATGAACACGAGATCGAGAGTGGGGATCTTTTCGCGGATGCGGGCCGACTCGTCGAGGCGGCGGATCCCCTCCATGATCACGCTGGAGCTGTGGATCTGCAGGACGATCCGCTCCTGCGCCAGCTCTTCGGCCGACTCGTAGAAGGAGAAGAAGCCGTCTTTCCAGGTGAAGAGCGAGTAGATGATCTCGAGGACCTGGTTCTTGACGCCCCACCAGAGGTCTTTCGGGGAGATGGCGCCCATCTGCACGAGGATCTTGCCGTGCCGGAGCTGGGCGGTGACGCGGCGCTTCGATTCGTCGTACTGCTCCTGGGTGATCTTGCCGTTGCGGAGCAGAAACTGGCCGAGCGAGTGCTCGGGTGAGTTACTCGCGGCAAAGACGATTTCCCCCTCTTTCCAGAGGATCGTGCGCTCGAAATGGCTCTGCCGGACCGCCAGCTTGCCGCTCCCGCGGATCATGGCGAGAAAGCTGAGGAGATCCGGCAGCTGGATCTTGGAGAGATCGCCTTCGAGGATCGGCTTCTCGGGCATCGGACCAGTCACAACTGTGCCAGCTTAACCGCTGTGGAGCAAGGATTGTTTCTGGATGGCTCTTGGCTGTTGGCTCTTAGCTCTTAGGAGGACGGCGGCAGCGCGGGAGCAGCTGTTTCAGCAAGTGGGTGACCTGGTCTACCTCTTCTTCCGTCGTGAAGCGGCTGAGGGAGAAGCGCACCGTTGACTTGGCGTCGTCGGCGGAGAGGCCCATGGCCAGGAGGACGGGGCTCGGTTCGACTCGTCCGGAGGAGCAGGCTGATCCTGTGGAGACCGCTACGCCGGAGAGGTCGAGGGCGATCACGATGCCTTCGCCGTCGGCGCCGTGGAAGGTGACGTTGCTCGTATTGGGGAGGCGGGGGACGTTCGCGCCGTTGACCGTGACGTCGTTGCCCAGGCGCGACTCGAAGAGGTCGCGGAGCGTGGGGGGCATCGGGGTCATGGCCAGTCTCGCCGCTTCGCCGAAGGCGGCGGCGAGGGGGACGTTCTCGGTGCCGGCGCGGCGGCGGCGCTCCTGTGCGCCGCCCACCAGGTGCGAGAGCATGCTCACGCCGCGGCGGACGTAGAGCGCTCCGATCCCTTTCGGGGCGTGCATCTTGTGCGCGGAGAGCGACAGCGTGTCGCAATGCAGCGCCTCGACGTCGATCGCGATCTTCCCCGCGGCCTGCACGGCGTCGACGTGAAAGTGGATCCCGCGTGCGCGAGCGGCCTCGCCGATCGCCTCCACCGGCTGAATGACGCCGGTCTCGTTGTTGGCCAGCATCACCGTGACGAGGCGCGTCTCCGGCCGGATGGCGCCGATGACATCGGCGGCCGGCACCATGCCGTCGCGGTTCGGCGGAACGAAGGTCGCGTCGAAGCGGCGCGCCGCTTCGAGCACCGAAGGGTGCTCGATGGCGGTTGTTACGATGTGGGAACGCTCCCCCCCGGACAATGCGCCAAAAATGGCAGCGTTGTTAGACTCGGTGCCGCCGCTGGTAAAGACGATGTCCCTGGGCGCCGCGCCGACGAGGCGAGCCACGGCGTCGCGGGCGTTTTCGATCACCTGACGGGCTGTCTGGCCTTCTTTATGAATGGACGAGGCATTGCCAAACACATCGCGCAACGTAGTCTCGAGAACCCGGAGAACCTCCCGATGAATCGCCGTGGTGGCATTGTTGTCGAGGTAAATGCGCATCGCCTGTCCGCGATCTTCCTTGCGATCGCGCTCGCTGTAACCACTTTCGCACAGACGAGCACTCCCGCGCCCGCGAACAAACAGGACGCGAACAAACAGGAGGACGGGCCGCTCCGCAAGCTCTCCAAACGGGAGCGCAAAGAGAAGCTCGCCAAGCTCGACGAGCGGCTGCGCGACTTCGTCTCCGACGTCGAGCCGATCATGATGCAGCCGGAGCTCGACTCGTTCCTGCTCATGGAGAACGACGCGCAGCGCGAGGCCTTCATGGTCGACTTCTGGCGCCGCCGCGACGAGGTGCACGGCACCAGCTCGTTCCGCGACGCCTACTACGCGCGCCTCGAGATCGCGAAGGAGCGCTTCCGCAAGGTCTCCTCCGACCGCTCGAAAATCTTCCTCCTCCAGGGTCCGCCCGCGGAAGTGACCCGGGTGAACTGCGATCGCCTCCTGCAGCCGATCGAGGTCTGGCGGTACGAGGCCATCAAAGGGCTGGGGCAGGACGTGCGGATGCTCTTCTACCAGCCGCGCAATCACAACGACTACAAGATCTGGAACCCGATCGGCGGCTCGATGGCCCTCGCGGAGCTCTCCTCCGGCGGCAGCGTGGCCATGACCCCGACCGACGAGCAGGCCGCCCGGCGCGCCTTCGAATCGAACAGCCCGTACAGCTACGTCAGCCAGATCCAGCTCGGCTGCAAAGACGGTGACGCGGTGGTCAAGGCGATCACGCAGATGATCCAGTACCGCGTCGACCTGCTGCGCGTTTTCGAGCCGCCGCCGGTCAACACCGAGGACATGAACAAGGTGCTGCGGACCATGGTCATCTCCAATCCGCAGGCGAAGAAGCTGAGCGCCGAGTTCTCGGTCCGCTATCCCGAGAAACGCGGCAGCCGCACCGACGCGCAGATGACGCTGCTCATCCCCCGCGACGAGTTGGTGGCCTCCGTGGTCGGCGAGGGGGAGGTCTACACCGTCGACGTGGTCGGCGAGGTGCTGCGGGACGACCGGCTCTGGGAGCGCTATCGCTACCGTTTCGATTTTCCGGGCGACACGAAGGGCGAGAAGCTGCCGATCGTCATCGATCGCCTCCTCCGGCCGAACGAGTACGTCTCGCGCATCAAGATCGTCGACGCGAACACCGGCGCGGAAGCGCTGGTCGAGAACGAGCTGATCGTGCCGGAGATTTACGAGCCGGAGAAAGTACAGCTCGCGGCCGCCACCACCGTCCCCGAGGCCAAGGCAGAAGCGGGGACCACCGTTGCCCAGCTGAAGAACGAGGCGATCGTCGTCGAGCCGAAACTGCGCATCGTCCCGCCGACCGACGAGGTGGTGAACGGGATGCAGACCGTCCAGACGCTGATCAGCGGCGATGCGATCAAGGCGGTCGAGTTCTGGCTCGACGGCAAGAAGATCGCGGTGCGCCGCTCGCCGCCGTTCTCGCTCGACCTCGATTTCGGCAACGTGCCGCAGATGCGCCGCATCCGCGCCATCGGCCTCGGCGCGAAGGACGAGCTGCTGACCGGCGACGACATCGTCGTGAATGCCGGGACCGATCCGTTCCGCGTCCGCATCACTTCACCGCGCATCGCGCCGAAGCTGGTCGGGCCGGCCAAGGTGGAGATCGATCTCTCGGTGCCGGACGGCCGCGAGCTCGAGTCGCTCGAGCTCTACTGGAACGAGCGCCGCGTCGCGACGATGCACGACGCACCGTTCGTCCACACGGTCGACATCCCCGCTTCCGAAGGCGTCGGCTACCTGCGGGCCGTCGCGAGATTGAAGGACGACGACCAGGCGCAGGTCGAAGACGTGGTGCTGATCAACACCCCGGCGTACATGGAAGAGCTGAACGTTCATCTGGTCGAACTGCCGACCACGGTGCTGATCGGCGGAAAGCCGAGCGACAAGCTCACCGAGAAGTCGTTCAAGGTGCTGGACGACGGAAAGCCGGTGGCGATCTCGAAGTTCGAGCATGTGAAGAACCTCCCCCTCAACATCGGCATGGCCATGGACTCCTCCGGCTCGATGCATCGCCGGATGGACGAGGCGCAGAAGGCGGGGGCGCAGTTCTTCCAGAACGTGATGAAGAAGGGCGACCGCGCCTTTCTCGTGGCGTTCGACTCGCAGCCGCAGGTGGTGCAGCGCTGGTCGACGAAGATCGGCGACATCCACGCCGGCCTGGCGAAGTTGCGCGCCGAGGAATCGACCGCCCTCTACGACGCCGTCGTCTACTCCCTCTACAACTTCCTCGGCGTGAAAGGGCAGAAGGCGCTGATCCTGATCAGCGACGGCAAGGACACCGCCTCGAACTTCACCTTCGATCAGGCGCTCGAGTACGCGCGCCGCGCCGCGGTGCCGATCTACGCGATCGGTATCGGGATCAAAGGGAACGAGATGGACGTCCGCTTCAAGCTGAGCAAGCTGGCCAGCGAGACCGGCGGCTCGACCTACTACATCGAGCAGGCGAAGGACCTCGAGAAGATCTACGGCGACATCCAGGCCGAGCTCCGTTCGCAGTACGTGATCGGCTTCTATCCGCCGGCCGACGTGAAGAGCGGAAAGTGGCGCGAAGTGACGGTGCAGTCGACCGAGGGGAAGGTAAAGACCATCCGCGGGTATTTCCCGTAAAGGACCTATGAGAAAGATCGCGCTCGCCCTGGTTGCCGTACTCGCGCTTCCCCTCGCCTCCTTTGCCGCGGAAGAGAAACCGCAACCGAAACCGGCGGCCGAGAAGAAGAAGCTGACCCGCAACGAGCGCAAGGAGCGGATTGCCAAACTGCCGGACAAGCATCGCGAGTTCCTCGCGGCCGTCGAGCCGATCATCCTGCCGGACGAGACCGAGACCTTCCTTCGGATGGATACGGACGCGCAGCGCGACCTCTTCATCGAGGACTTCTGGCGCCGCCGCGACATCGCCCAGGGCACCACCAACCACGCCTTCAAGCGGGATTACGAGCTGCGCCTCGACTTCGCGCGCAGCGAGTTCGGGCAGTTGTCGTCCGACCGCAGCAAGCTCTATCTGCTGCACGGCGAACCGACCGCGCGGTGGGTGGTCGACAAGTGCGCGCTGTTCCAGCCGCTCGACATCTGGTACTACCGCTACCTCGAGGCCTTCCGCCAGCACGACATCTATCTGCTGTTCTATCAGCCGCACGGCCATCGCGAGTTCCGGCTGTGGGTGCCGCTCGGCCACGACGCGATGAGGGACCTGCGCAATCAGGATCAGATGACGTCGGGCCGTTCGCTCACCGGCAACCCGGTCCTCGACTGCAAGGACGGCGAGTACATCGCGGCCGCCATCGGCCGGATGACCGAGATCAAAGAGAAGCTGACCCGCGTCTTCGAAGCGCCGAAGCTGATGACCGAGGACGTCAAGGCAATGACGCGCTCGCTGGTCATCAAGACCGAAGGCGCGCCGGTACTGCCGGCCGAATTGTCCGTGCAATACCCGGCCGGCGACGGCAACCGCACCGACGCGCAGGTGACGATCCTCGTCCCGCGCAGCGCGGTCAAAGCGAACGACGTGACCGGCGTGCCGGTCTACAGCCTCGACGTCATCGGCGAGGTGCTGCGGAACGAGCAGCTGTACGAGAAGTTCCGCTATCGGTTCGACTTTCCGGCGGACATGCCGGCTGCCAATAGCGACGAAAAGCTGCCGATCATCCTCGATCGGCTTCTTCGTCCCGGCACCTACGGCGCCCGCTTCAAGGTCGTCGACGTCGTCACCACCGCTGAGACGATCATCGAGAAAGAGCTGATCGTGCCGGCCGTCGAGATCCCGAAGGAGGTCACGGTCGCGAGGACCGAGGCCACCGCGGCCATCGAAGACATCCGCCGGGTGCTGGACGCGCGCGAAACGCGGCTGCGCATCGTGCCGCTGGCGGAGGATGCGCTCAGCGGACTGCAGACCATCGAGACGCTGGTCACCGGCCCGGCCATCAAGGGCGTCGAGTTCTGGCTCGACGGCAAGAAAGTGGCGACGCGGCGGCAGCCGCCCTACACGCTCGACCTCGATTTCGGCAACGTCCCGCGGCTGCACAAGATCCGCGCCGTGGCGCTCAACGCGGCCGGCGAAGCGCTGACCGGCGACGAGATCGTCGTCAACACCGGCACCGATCCGTTCCGCGTCCGCATCGCCTCACCACGCGTCGCCCCGAAGCTGAGCGGCCCGACGCGCGTGGAGATCGACGTGCGCGTACCGCAGGGCAAAGAGCTCGCCTCGGTCGATCTCTTCTGGAACGAGCAGCGCGTGGCCACACTCTTCGACCCGCCGTTCATCCACACGGTGAACATCCCGAAGAGCGAGGGCGTCGGCTATCTGCGCGCCGTGGCCGCGCTCAAGGACGACGAGACCACGCCCGTCGAGGACATGGTCTTCGTCAACACGCCGCAGTTCATGGAAGAGGTGAACGTCCACCTCGTCGAGCTGCCGACCACAGTGCTCGATGCGGCCGGCAAACCGCGCAACGACCTCACTGCCGACGCCTTCCAGGTGTTCGACCAGGGGAAGCCGGTCAAGATCGAAAAGTTCGAGCAGGTGAAGAACCTCCCCCTCTCCATCGGCATGGCCGTCGATACCTCCGGCTCGATGGAGTCGCGAATGCCGGAGGCGCAGAAAGCCGGCGCGGCGTTCTTCAAGAACGTGATGGAGAAGGGCGACAAGGCCTTCCTGGTCGCGTTCGACTCCCAGCCGCACGTCGTGCAGAAGTGGTCGCCGAACCTCACCGACATGCAGGGGGCGCTCGCGAAATTGCGTCCCGAGGAATCGACCGCGCTGTACGACGCCATCGTCTACTCGCTCTACAACTTCATCGGCGTCCGCGGCCAGAAGGCGCTGGTACTGCTGACCGACGGCAAGGACACGGTCTCGAAGTTTACTTACGATCAGGCTGTCGAATACGCCCGCCGCGCCGCCGTCCCGGTCTACGTGGTCGGTCTGGCGATCCGCGCCACGGAGCTGGATGCCCGTTCGAAGCTGAACCGCATCGCCTCCGAGACCGGCGGCAACGTCTACTACATCGAGAACGCGGCCGACCTCGGCAAGATCTACGACGACATCCGCAACGAGCTGCGCTCGCAGTACGTGCTCGGCTTCTATCCGGCGGCCGAGGTCAAGGCCGGCGGGGCGTGGCGCGAGTTGACGGTGAAGGTGGAGTCCGGCCGCGCGAAGACCATTCGTGGATATTATCCGTGAGGTACAGCCACTCAGCTGTTCAGGCGGCGAGCGGGGCGTATCCCCCCTGAGTGGCTGAGCAGCTGAATCGCTGAGCAGCTACTCCACGCCTGCCTTGCGCTCTTCCGCCAGCCGTTCCCGCTCGGCGGCACGTTCGGCGCGCCGGCGGTTCGCTTCCTCTTTGAGGCGCAGGGCGATGGCGGTGCCGGTTTCGGTGGTGGCGAGACCACCCTCGGCGGTCTCTTTGAGGCCACGCGGGAGGGAGCGGCCGATGCGCACCATCGCTTCGACGATCTCGTCCATCGGAATCACCGACTCGACGCCCGCCAGCGCCAGCTGCGCCGCGGTCAGGCCGTGCACGGCGAAGAGGGCGTTGCGTTTGACGCAGGGGACTTCGACCAGACCGCCGACCGGATCGCAGACCAGGCCGAGGGTGTTCTTGAGGGCCAGCGCGGCGGCGTGGACGATCTGCCGGTTGGTGCCGCCCATCATGTAGGCCACGCCCGCGGCGCCCATCGACGACGCGACGCCGACCTCGTTCTGGCAACCGCCCGCGGCGCCGGAGATGTTCGCGGAGAGGGCGATGATCGAGCCGATGCCGCCCGCCACGACCAGGCCGCGCACGGTCTTCTCGGGCGGGACGTGCCGCTCTTCCTCGAGCGCGAGCAGCATCCCCGGGACGACGCCGCCGGCGCCAGCGGTCGGTGCCGCGACGATGACGCCCATCCGCGAGTTCTCCCCCATCACCGCCAGCGCGTAAAGCTCGGCCTTCACGGTCAGCGGATCGAGAAATGTGCGTCCTTCATTGAACGCCTGCGCGAGCAGCCGCGCCTCGCTGCCGACCAGCTTCCCCATCGACTCGCCACTGCTGTTCTTGCCGCGCTCGATGCAGTCGAGCATCACCCCGCGCCGCTTGCGCAGCGCCTCGAGGATCAGATCCCCGGGGACGGCATGCTCCTGCTCGTCCGCTTCGAGAAAGACTTCGGCGAGGTCGCGATCCTGCGCGAGCTCATTGAGGTGCTTGAAGGATTCGATCATTTTTCTTTTCTAACCGTGAGCGCAGCCCTGAGCGAAGTCGAAGGGGTCAACCAAGGCGCAGCGATGCGTATGCCAACAGCGCCCCGAGCGCCTTGGTGGACCCCTTCGACTTCGCTCAGGGCTTCGCTCAGGGTGGCGATAAGTCTACGGAATCCGATCGAGATACCGCGCGTCCGCCACGTCCTGCAACGAACAGATGCGTTTCAGCGCCGCGCTGGAGATCGGGGAGTCGACGTCGATCTCCATGAAGGCGTCCTTGCCGCGCTGTTTGCGCGAGCAGTAGAGCGAGGCGATGTTGATGCTCTCGTCGGCCAGGATCTTCGTCACTTCGCTGATCATGCCCGGCCGATCGCGGTAGAACAGCAGCAGCACCGGCGAGTCGCCCTTGAAGCGGGTCTGGAAGCCGTTGATGCGGAAGACCTCGATCACTCCCCCGCCGATCGACGAACCGATGATCTCCACTTCCCGCGCGCGCCCTTTCGCTTCGATGCGCACGCTGTTGGGATGCACCTCGCCGAGGTCTTCCTCCGCGAATTCGACCGTAGTGCCGAGCTGCTCCGCGATCCGGATGGCCTCCGGGATGCGCGGGTCGTCGACGTTGAGGCCGATCGAGCCGCCGACCAGCGCAAAGTCGGAGCCGTGTCCGCGATAGGTGGCGGCCAGCGGCGGGTGAAGGTAGAAGTGCACTTCCAGCGGATCCTCGTCGAGGATCTCGCGCGCGACGCGGCCGAGCCGGGCCGTACCCGCGGTATGCGAGCTGGACGGTCCGACCATCACCGGACCCATGACGTCGAGGATCGAGACTTTGCGATCGTGCCGCGTGGCCATCAGGCGCCCAGTCTATTCTGTTTCGCCCGGCGCAAATTCACCTGCTACACTCGCGCACCGTCCAATGGCCCAAAAGCCTGTCATCCTCGTCGTCGATGACGACCAGCCGATCCTTCTGCTGATGCGGAACCTGCTCAACGAGTTCGGCTTCGAACCGGTCGCCGCCGGGAGCGGCCGCGCCGCGCTCGCCGAAGCCCGCCGCCGGACCCCCGACCTGATCCTCCTCGACAAGAACATGCCCGGCATGACGGGCGAGGAAGTGATGCGCGAGCTGCGCGCCGAGCCGCAGCTCGGCGACGTGCCGGTGCTCATCCTCAGCGGCGAGCCGCTCGAGCCCGACGAGCTCCGCAGCCTCGGCGCCAACGGCGCGGTGCTCAAGCCGTTCGACGTGAGCGCCCTGATCCAGACCATCCGCGCGCATATCAACTGAGATTCTTCGCCAACCGTGAGCGAGCGCAGCGAGTCGAAGGGTCAGTCAAGGCGCGGCGATGTGGCAGGTCCTCAACAGACGCGCCGCGCCTTGGTCGACCCTTCGGCTCGCTGCGCTCGCTCAGGGTGAGGCGACTTTGCTAGAGTGCGCCGCCGGAGGCCTTCCTGATGATTCACCAGTCTGTCGACTCACTGAAAAACGTCCGCTCGATCGATGACCTCGTCTACACGGCGGTCTTCTCGGGCGACGCGGCGGCGAAGGCGGAAGCGCGCCGTCAGATCCACCTCAAAGCTCGCGAAGCGGGTGCGATCTCGTCCTCGATTTACCCTCTCTATCGGGCCATCGGGCGCGGCGAAGTGGCGCGCAAGTTCACCGTGCCGGCGTTCAACATCCGCGCGCTGACCTACGACGTCGCGCGGGCGCTCTTTCGCGCCGCGATGAAGCACAACGTCGGACCGTTCATCTTCGAGATCGCCCGTTCCGAGATCGGCTACACCGAGCAGCGGCCGGGCGAGTACGCCGCGTGCGTCCTCGGCGCGGCAATCGCCGAAGGGTACAAAGGACCGGTCTTCATCCAGGGCGACCACTTCCAGGCCAGCCACAAAAAGTGGGTCACCCCGGACGGCAAACAGTCGGAGATCAAGGCGCTCGAGTCGCTGATCGACGAGGCCATTGCGGCCGAGTTCTACAACATCGACATCGACACCTCCACGCTGGTCGACCTCTCCTTCGAGACGCGCGACGAACAGCAGCGCGAGAACTACCTCTACACCGCCCACTTCACGAAGTACATCCGTGCGCGGCAGCCGAAAGGAATCGAGATCTCCATCGGCGGCGAGATCGGTGAAGTCGGCAAGTACAACACCCAGCCGGACGAAGTGCGCGCGTACGTCGACGGCGTGAAGCGCGAGCTTGGTGGCGATCCCGGCATGGCCAAGATCTCGGTGCAGACCGGTACCTCCCACGGCGGCGTTCCGATGGCCGACGGCACGATCGCCGAGGCGAAGATCGACTTCGACGTCCTCCGCGAGACGACGTCCATCTGCCGCAACGAATACGGTATCGCCGGCTCCGTGCAGCACGGCGCGTCGACGCTGCCCGAGGAAGTGTTCAACCGCTTCCCGGAGAACGACGCCGTCGAGATCCACCTCGCCACCGGCTTCCAGAACATGATCCTCGACGCGCCGTCGATGCCGGCGGAGATGAAGGACGGCATCCGCCAGTTCTGCTTCGACAACTGCGCCGACGAGCGCAAGTCGGGGCAGACCGACGAGCAGTTCGTCTACACCACCCGCAAGAAGGCCCTCGGGCCGTTCAAGCAGCGGATGTGGGAGATGGACGCGAGCGCGAAAGCGCAGATCGTCGAAGCCATTGAGCGCAAGTTCGAGTTCCTGATGGAGAAGCTCGCCGTCTACAACACCCGCGACCTGGTCGAGCAGTACATCCCGCTGCGTCCCGCCGACCTGCCGGAGTACGCGGCCGCTTCGGACGAGCTGACCGCGGCGGCGCTGGTCGATCCGAACGAGGGCGAATAAAAAGCGAATTCGGCGTAAAGCCGGTGCAAAGCCGTCGTGCGGCCTCTACCGCGCGGCGGCTTTGCGCCCTACATTGACGGTGAGCATGAGCTCACTGCCTGTACCAGACACTCTCACCACCGTCGCCGACGCCGCAAAGAGCGCATTCGGCGATGACCTCCTGAGCATCATCCTTTACGGTTCCGCCGCCGAGAACCGGCTGCGCGCCACCTCCGACATCAACGTGCTGTTCGTCCTGGCCCGCTTCGACGAGGCGAAGGCGAACGCCTTCCGCGAGAGCTACCGCTTCGCGCAGGCCGCTCACAACGTCCGGGCGATGTTCCTGCGCGGCGATGAGATCGACGCGGCCTCGGAGGAGTTCGCACAGAAGTTCGCCGACATCGCCCGCAGGCATGTGGTGTTGTACGGCAGCGATCCGTTCGCGGAGCTCACCATCTCGCGGGAGGCGCTCGCCCGGCGGCTGCGGCAGGTGCTGCTGAATCTCTCGCTGCGGATGCGGGAGATGTACGTCGAGCGCAGCCTGCGCGAAGAGCAATGCGCGGTCACGCTGGCCGAGGCGGCCGCGCCGCTGCGCACCTCCGCGGCGGCCATTCTCGAGCTGCAGGAACGTGGCGTTCATCCACCAAAGGAAGCGCTGGAGATTCTCGGCGGCGAGCTCGGGTTCGCCCATCTCCTGCCGCACATTTCCGAAGCCCGCGAGCAGCGCACGCTGCCGGCCGGCCGCGCGGCGGAGCTTCTTTTCGCGGCCGTGGAGCTATCGCGCGCCATGTACGAGCGCGCTCGCAATCTATGATTCCTCCTCCCTTCAACTTGACCGGTCCCCAGTTCCTGCTCTTCTATCTCATCTTCGCCATCATCGTCGCCGGTGGCGTCCGGAACTTCCGCCGCAAGCGCGAGCGCGAGTCCGTCCCCGACCGCCACGCCCTGCTGCGCGAGCCGATCACCGATCCGTATCTCATCGCCTACCTGCGCGGCGGGAAGGAAGAGGTGCTGCGCGTGGCGATCGTCTCCCTCGTCGATCGCGGCTACCTGCGCGTCACCGGCGATCAGGTCCAGGCGACGGATCAGCGGCATGCGCTCCTGCGCAAGCCGTTCGAGCGGAAGATCGTCCAGATCTTCGCCACGCAGCAGGCGGCGCAGCAGGTCTTCCGGGCGCCGTTCCCCGAGCTGAATGACTACGAGCACGAGCTCGCGCGGCGGCGCCTGTTGCCCGACGGCGGCATCCGCTCGATGCGCGCCAACCTCTTTCTCATCGCGCTCCTGCTGCTCCTGGGCGTAGCGGGGATCAAGGTCGCGATCGGAATCTGGCGCGATCGTCCGGTCAGCTTCCTGGTGATCATGGCCGCCGTCGCCACATTCATCGTCTACAAGCTCCTTCACCCGCGGCTGACGGAGCTCGGCCAGTGGTTCCTCTCCGAGACGCGCAACCTCTTCGACTCACTCAAGCTCCGCTCCGCGCAGATCCAGCCGGGCGGCTCGACGGCCGAGCTGACGCTGCTCACCGCCGTCTTCGGTGTGGGCGCGCTGTCGGGCCACGGCTTCGACTGGACGCAGAAGATGTTCCCGAAGGCGGCCGACGCCAGCAGCACCACGGGCGGCTGCGGGTCGTCGTGCGGCTCGTCGTGCGGCTCTTCCTGCGGAGGAGGTTGCGGCGGTGGTTGCGGGGGCTGCGGCTCGTGAGATTTGGTCTGGGCTGGCGCCCGGCACTCGGCGCCGGCATCCTCGCGAATCGCGATCGCATCGACGTGGTCGAAGTGATGGCGGAGGATTTCGCGCACGCGGATGAAAAGACCCGCCGAGCGCTGCAGTTCCTCGCCGCGCAGCTTCCGGTGGTCGTGCACGCGACGTCGCTCGGCCTGGCGTCCTCGGAGCCGGTGGACCGGAAGAAGCTGGACGACGTCGCGCGCGTGGTGGGATGGCTCGAGCCGGAGTTCTGGAGCGAGCACCTCGCCTTCGTCCGCGCCTCCGGCCTCGAGATCGGACATCTCGCCGCACCGCCGCGCAACGCCGCCACGCTCGAAGGACTGCGCCGCAACGTGGCGGTGGCGCGACAGGTGGCCGGCAGCGCGCCGCTGCTCGAAAACGTGGCCACGTTGATCGAACCGCCGCTCTCCGACTACGACGAAGCGGAGTGGCTCCACGCCATCGACTCCGATCTCCTGCTCGACCTGCACAACCTGTACGCGAACGCCGTCAACTTCGGCTTCGACGCGATCGAGATGATGTCGCGCATCCCGCACGAACGCGTCCGCGCCGTACACCTCGCCGGAGGCCGCCGCATCGAGCGCGACCGCATCCTCGACGACCACCTGCACGAAGTCCCCGACCCGGTGTACGACCTGCTGGCGTTCGTCGAGAACGAAGCGGCCACGGTGATCCTCGAACGCGACGGCAACTATCCTCCGATCGAAGAACTGCTCGCCGAGCTCGATCGCGCCCGAGCCGTCGTGCGCACGCCCCGGCGCGCCGACGCCACCGTCCCGCCGAGCGTGGCCCGGCCAGGCGTCGACGCGTTTCTGGCGCGGTTGTATGTCGACGAAGGAATGCGCTCGCGTTTCGTCCACGCACCGTACGACTGTGCGATCGGCGAGGGGTTCGACGAAGAGAGCGCGCGCAGTCTGGCGAAGATGGCGACGGACGATCTACTGCTGGCAGCGCGAGGCTTCGCGAAGAAGCGGGCTACGAAGGCGATGTGAGCTATTAGCTGTTGAGCTCTTAAGCGAGAGATGTATTCAGGTCTTACAAACACTGCTCTCGCTTGACAGCTCAACAGCTCAATAGCTAAACAGCCAAAGCTCAATGCACGAACCGCGACGAAGCGATCGGCTGCTCTTCCGTTCGCCGCACCCGCCGCCGTTCGACCTCCACGCGGTTCCGGCCGTTCTGTTTGGCGCGATAGAGCGCCTGGTCGGCGGCGGCGAACAACTCCTGCGGCTCGGCGACGTGCGAGTGGGCGGTGCAGGCCACGCCGATGCTGACGGTCACGTGATGCTCGATCTCGCCGGTGCGGATGGTGGCCGAAGCGATGGTGGAGCGGACTTTCTCCCCGAACTGCAGCGCGTCGAAGAGCGGAGTCTCGGGGAGCAGCACGGCGAACTCCTCGCCGCCGATGCGCGCCACCAGATCGCTCCGGCGCGTCGTGCCGTCCAGAAGCTGCGCGACGGCGCGCAGGACGGCATCGCCGGCCGGATGGCCGAAGCTGTCGTTGATCGGCTTGAAGTGGTCGAGATCGATGATCGCCAGCGACAGCGGCCGCTCGTAACGGCGCGCGTGCTCGAACGACGCTTTCAGCACGTCCTCGAACGCACGGCGGTTGCGCAGCGACGTCAGCGGATCGGTGAGCGAAAGCTCCTCCAGACGCCGGTTGCTTTCCATCAGCGCCCGCTGCAGCTTAACGATGCGCGCGCCGGCACGGATGCGGGCCAGCAGCTCGTCCATCTGAGCCGGCTTGGCGATGTAGTCGTCCGCACCATTCGCAAACCCCTCCAGCGTCTCGGCCTTGCTGATCGCGCCGGTGAGCATGACGATGTAAGCGTGGGGATGAGTGGAGCGCAGCTCGTGACAAAGGCCGAGGCCGTCGCCATCGGGAAGGCCGCGATCGAGCATGGCGATCTCCCACGACTGCCGGTTCATGAGCTCGCGTCCCTCGGCCACGGAAGAGGCCGTACTGACGGCGTATCCAGCCTTTTCCAGATTGCGGCGCAGCATCAACTGCAGGTTCGAATCGTCCTCGATGACGATGATCTTCGGCGCGTCCATTCGCAGCCCCTCTCGCCGAATAACTAATGCGAGATAGCGGCCACAATTGAGTTATTTACAGCTAAACCAGCCATTCTGACGCGCTTCTTCGAGCCGCGCTTCCAGATAGTCCCAAAGCGCCGGGCAGCCTCTGCGGATCGGCGGTCCGACCCGAGCCACGACGCGCTCGTGAGGGATCCGGTTCTCCCGCCAGCTCTGTCCGTCATTCGCCAGGTTCAGCAGCACCGGCATGGCCCGGTCCGCCGCGTGCGCAAAGCGCGCTTCCGGCGTTTCGTTCGTCTCGAACTCCTGCCACAGCTCCATCATCCGCGTCTTCTGCGGGTCGGGCAGCAGGCCGAAGATCCGCGCCACCGCCTCTCCCTCCGCCGTCTTCCGCTCCTGCAGTCCGTCCTCGGCGTAAAAAATCGTGTCGCCCGTGTCGATCTCCCCGATGTCGTGCACCAGCAGCATCTGTACGACCCGATCGACGTTCACCGGCTCGTTTGCATACGGGGCGAGCGACGCCGCCAGGAGAGCGATCTGCCAGCTGTGCTCGGCCGAATTCTCGTAGCGCTCCAGGCCGATCGGCCGCGTCCTGCGGGTCACGCCTTTGAGCTTGTCCAGCTCGAGGATGAAGTCGACGATCTGCTGCATCAGAGCATCCCCTTCCCGTGCAGCGCGTCGAAAATGATCTGCCCGACCAGCGACAGCCGCTGACGATCGGCGTACGTCAGCCACGCCAGTTCCGCGATCTCCGCCGACGCCTTCGGCTCGCCGATCATTTCGGCGGTGTAGCAGGTCATGCGCACGAGGACGCCCGGCTTCCCATGCGCCGGCGCTTCGAAGACGCCGAGGGGGCGGATCGTCCGCGGATCGAGCGCGACGCTCAACTCCTCCGAGACCTCACGCAGGAGCGCCTGCTCGTCGGACTCGCCGGCCTCACGCTTGCCGCCCGGCAGGTAGTAAACCTCTTGACCATGCGAGCGCGCGCAGAGCACGCGCCGATCATCGAGACAAATCCATGCGAGCTTATCGATCACGCGACGGATCATAGAACGACCGCAGGCCACCGCCGGGATGGGCACGTGGAAACAAGGCACGTGTAAACAAAGACGCGTCATCACGCGTCGAACGGCGCAGGAGGCAACTGAGTATGAAACGCATTTCCGTCATCGCCCTCATCACCATCCTCGCGGTCGCCGCGATTGCCGCGCCGCCACCAGGGCGCGGTCCTGCCCCGGCCGGTCCGGGCGGTCCCGCTCCGCAGCATGGCGGTCCGGGCGAGCTGCTGCCGCCGCGCGCGCTGGCCGAGCTTCTCGACCTGACCGAGGCGCAAAAGTCGTCGCTCGAAACACTGCGCAGCACGTTGCAGAGCGCGGTCGAGCCGCTGCGCGACCAGCAGCGGACGAATCACGAGCAGATCGAGAGCGCGCTTGCCGCGGGCGACGCCGCCAAAGCGGGGCAGCTCCTCCTCGCCAACTACGGCCTCGCGCAGCAGATCCATGCCGCGCACGAGACCTTCCGGGCCGGCTTCGAGGCGCTGCTGACCTCCGATCAGAAAGCGAAGCTGGCTGTCTATCAGGAGATCCTCGAGCTGCGCCGCGGCGCCGGTCCGCGCGAACCGTAGCCCTTCTCCCCCGTGCGGCGGAAGTATCGTTTCCGCCGCACCAGCGTCTAACGCGACATGTGGATGTTGCGGTTCTCTCTCCTCCTGCTGCTGGCGCCGGTCGCGCTGGCTGAGCCCCTCCCGGCCTTTCATGCGGATCCGAGCGCGTGGACCGCCACCGACATCGTCGTGGTCACGGAAGGCGAGGCCATCGACGGCCACGTGACGGTGCTCGAAACGTGGAAGGGCGACCTGCGCCGCGGCGACGAGCTGACCATCGACGCGCTGGCCGAATTTGCGCCGCCCGAAGCGCGCGTGATCGAAAAGGCCTGGTATCAGAGCCACCAGCCGATCGAGACGGAAACGATCGAGCCGGAGCGCGTCACCAACGCGCGCATGGTGCTCTTCCTCGTACGCGCCGGCGATACGTGGAAACCGGCCGCCACCTGGATGAAGATCTCCATGGCCTGGGTCGAGAACGGCAACGTCTTCGCGTTGGAGCAGCCGACCGTTCCGGGTCCGCTGATGCGCATCTTCACCGGCCTCGACGAGCGCGGTCTCCGGCAGAAAGTCGAATTCGTGCTGTCGGTGCAGAACGAGCTGGCCGACGTCATCCGCTCGAACGATCACCATCGCGTCATCTCCGCCGTCCGGCGGATGTTCCGTGACGACGACACGGTCTACATCCGCCACGACGTCATCGCGGCGCTCGGCAACTGCGGCCTCTACTGCATCCCCGCCCTCGGCACGCTGCTCGGCGATGAGTCGCTGGAGCTCTATCGCCGCGACGTGCAGCTGGCGCTGCGGAAAGCCAACGGCGAACGCTAAGCAGGATGCTCTTACTTCACCCACAGATCAGGGAACGACCGGGGGCCTCCCGTGGCCCGGCCGCCGGAGGCCCCTCGTCGTCTCCTCATCCGTGGGTGAAGTGCGTGCGTTCTGCTTAGTACTTCATTCGCTAAATTCGGTCACGCTGCTTGCGGCAGGAGGTTGAGCTTGTCGAGATAGCGGCGCAAGTCGTCGCGCGTGAACTTCCACTTGAACGGCGTGGCCAGTTTCGAGAATCGTTCCTGAAAGGCGAG
>DASWOB010000040.1:0-10308 GCA_036398925.1 Thermoanaerobaculia bacterium | reverse complement strand
CGTGCAGATGATGCTCGTGCACTATCTTCCGCGACGTGACCGCAAGCCAGAGGATCTAATCGATCTTCTCCGAAGACGTTTCAAACGGCGAGGAGAAGTCTTTCCCGAGGACCCGCCGGAAATGTGACAAAGCAGAATTAGAGTAGCCGACGGGATTCGCCCCCCCCCCCCCCGAGTAAGCGAACTCTCCGTCGGTTAGGCTCCGCCTGCGTATACCTTCCCCACCCGCTCGCATACCAGCGATACACGTTGTACATGGTTGACGTTCCGAAGGCGAATCACGTTCGTCCGCTCTACGCAGGTGACGCGGCCGCCGGCGCTCACAAACACCATGACCGTCGGGCGTGAAACATACAGTAGCCGAGTTACTGGAGGCTGATAGACCATCACAGTTTTCGAGCTTCGTTGGCAGGCGTCATCGGCTGGCGCGAACGGCCGCTCGATTACTTCTAGAATGTGCGTAGGCCGGCCGAGAAGCGCGAGCGCTCGGGTTACATCGTCGCCGGATCTCAAAGACAACAGGCCGGCGGTGAGCCGCGCCTCCGCCTGCACGTACACGGTGCGGCGCTGCCAGACCGCCCCTGACAACACTATGCAGCCGAGGAAAGCCACAACCGCGGCGATGCGTACCCTACGGCGGATCGACATCACGTCACCTGCACGGCCTGTAACGCGAATGTCCGAAAACTGGAGCAAGGCGGAGGCGGTCGATCCAGTCGTTATGCGAGTTGGCATCTGCCAGAACACCGTTCGCTCCGGCTTTAAACCAAAAGCAGCCGCGCTCACATTCGATGTTCGAGTCAAACGTCTTCTGTGCTAGCCGCGCCGCACGTTCTTCGATCGCCTGTATCGCTCCCTGCCACACTTCGACGCGCTTTTCCTCCTCAAAGATGATGTCCGACTCGCGACGACCCATGCGAACGGCCCGGCGACCTCCCGTACGTACGACCTCCTCGCCGTGATTCGAAGCGCTCAATGGCATGCCCTCGAAAAGATGAGAATAGCTATTACCTGTTATTCTTCGCGTTGACCGCGAGAACCCATGCGCCAAAAGCCTGCCGACCACAATCCACTGCACCGACGCGGCCACCAAGAACAACCAAGCAAGGACCCAACTTTCCATCCAGTACGACCCACTTCGCGCGAATAACGTTCTGGTCGCAGTCGGCGAAAGCAGGCGCGCGAGTGCGAGCGCCGGTGCGTTCAGAAGCTCAACCGTCCTGATCCACATCTTCTCGCCACCATGCCAGGAATTCCATGCGTACACAGGACGACCTGCGATGTGAAACGCGACATCGTCGACCTGACGAAACACCACCGACGTACCTGAGCGACGCAAGTCACGCTCCATCTCCCCGACTACAATGGGCGGTCGGGCAAAGAGAAAAATCAAAAAAGAAATCCAGTTGACGACACAGAGAATGGCAGGAACCAACCAGCGTCTCAATACCCTCTCCCACTAAATCCGGCCCTGCGAGTGACTGCGGCCGACGGCCCTGCGCGCTTTATCCCACGAAGAAAAGAAGTTGTCCAAATATTGTTCGATGGCGGCCCAACACGCATCGCTAGTCGGATAGTCGCCTTCGTTACCCTTGGCCAATCTTCACGAATTCGTCGAACACACGGTTCGCAGCCTGCACATGCTTTTCCTCCTCCGAGAAAATCAGAGCAACCGATCGCGAAGGATGATCGTTCCGCACGTAAACCTGAATAGAGAGCGACATACTGATCTCCAACCTGTACCCGCCGTGTGTGCATCGACACTTACCTACGGGATCTTTTGACCCAAGATACTGCGTGCAGCCCGAAGTTCGGGCTCCACACTGCTCCCTGATTCTGTCTTGGCTTCGTGGCCCGTAATATACAGGAGCTCCTTTCGTCCAGTTCACGGCACCGAACGGGTCGACATTCATCGCTGGAGACGACGACGCGTAAAGGTAGGTGTTCACGTCTTTCGCACCGGTGCGACCGGGCCGCGTCACATAGACGGCAACGCTTAGCGGGTCGACCTGCGTATACCTCCCCCACCCGCTCGCGTACCAGCGATACACGTCATACCGCTCCTCCGGCCCTTTAAAGGTCGATTCGGCCTCCTGCCCCGGGAAGCGCAGTGGCTTGCTCGGTGCGGGTGCCGGCGCGGACTTCGTAGACGCTGCCGAAGGGCTCGTATTCGACGCGCCAGGTCACGGCGCGGGAGGAGTTGGTCTGGAGGATGGGGTGCCGAGGTGGTCGGCGAAGGTGTAGAGGGGCTGTCCGCCCGGGGGCGATCTGGGCCAGGGCGCGGTCGAACCAGACGATCTCGTGCTGGATGTCCTTGTCCGCCAGATCGGACGGTGGCGGCGCGGGGTCCCAGACGTTGAGGTCGCGATTGAGGAGCGTAGTGAGATCGCGCCGGCGATCGCTGCGCGGTTGATCCGGCGGCCGGTTCTTCTTCGGATCGGGTGAAGACAAACCGTCGCCCTCTCCCGAGTCGACTTCGTCGAGCCTCATCGTCTGCTGTTACCCCTCGGATCAGCATATGGGGCAGAGCTTCCGATGTCACCCCGCTAGGCCGTGCGGCTCTACGCCGTGGGAGCCGCACCGCGAGCCCGAAGGCCTCCGTCCGATTTCCTCGACTCGACATTGTCCGCACGGCGATCCGGCGCGTCCGCGAAGAATCCCGTTGCGACTACCGGCTCGGGCAGGCGGAGGAACGAAGAGCGAAGGTCTGACCCCTACGACGCCCCCTACTCGTGGACCAGCGAGTACGTCTTAGCCGTGCAGACGACACGGCCTCCGCGATCGAGGCCGACATAGTAGGCATGCTGTCGGTGCCGATATACGAGAACGCGTCGAATCGCGACGGAGTGGCCACATTGCTCGAAAACGCGCCAGTCAGTTTCCTCGCGATTTGCGACACGCCACGGCTGACCAAGCACCTCCCGGACTTTGTTCTCGTCGTCGCCTGGCTTAAGAGCGTTGAAGCGCGTTTCGTAGCAGGATACGATCGCAACGACCAGTACGCTGGCGAGCAGTACGAATCTACCAGCCGAGTTGATCATGCACGTACTCCTCGGCCGCGTCTATATACTGGACGCTGCTCCGCTCAAACTGCCAACAGGCGGCATCACAAGTAGTTTTGAATGAATACCTGTTCTTCTCAAATGCGGCCGCCCGCTCATACAGAGCGTCATACCTCCGGAGAAGTTCGACAACGTGAAGCGTTTCATGCGCGCGAACTTCCAAAGACGTCATGCGGCGGCCGTATCGGAACGAATGCCCTGCTCCATACCATACACTCAGGTTCATCCACATGCTGACTCGCGGCTGCCAACACCCGCCCGCGTTCACGCAGTTGCACTCGATGCGTCCAGAAATGGCTGTGCATCCCAACGTCGTCGACGAGGCGCCCGGGCAGTTGTTGTATACCGCATGACGACCCGGATCCTTGTCTTCTCGGTAGACGACCCCAGGTGTTCTATAGACCACGGCGCCGCTCGGATCGGTATATTTGAGGGGATTTCCGCGCACATACACGAAGTGATCACGTACGGGAGCGACAGGGTCGATTTGTGTATACCTCCCCCACCCACTTGCGTACCACCGATACACGTTGTATCGCTCCTCCGGCCCTTCGAAGGTCGATTCGACTTCCTGCCCCGGGAAGCGCAGTGGTTGGTCGGTGCGGGTGCCGGCGCGGACTTCGTAGACGTTGCCGAAGGGTTCGTACTCGACGCGCCAGGTCACAGCGCGGGAGGAGTTGGTCTGCAGGATCGGGGTGCCGAGGTGGTCGGCGAAGGTGTAGAGCGGTTGGCCACCGGGGGCGATCTGTGCGACCGGTCGGTCGCCGAACCAGACGATCTCGTACTGGATGTTCTTGTCCACGAGACCGGAGGGCGGCGGGGCGGGGTCCCAGACGTTGGCGGCGTCGTCGCGGGTGCGGGCGAGGAGGCGGAGCTCCGGACTGTAGAAGTAGTGGCGGCGCGCCGAGGTGCTGGCGCCGTTCGACGGACTCTCGGTGCGGGTGACGCGGATGCCTCGGCCGTCGTAGCCGTACGCGACAACGTGTTGCAGGAGGTCGCCCGGCTCGCTCTCGTCGCGCACTTCGTGGAGGTAGTTGCGCGCGGAGTACGTACGCGTCATGGCGTAGGAGGTCTGGTTGCCGGCCGCGTCATGCCCAACGGTGCGCAGGCCGTCATTAAGCGTGACGGACGAGAGGACGGGCGTCGTGCCGCTGTACGCGAACGACATCGTCCGGCCGAGCGCGCGATTCAGCAGGGTGGTGAGACGATCGCGATGGCGATCGCTGCGCGGTTGATCGGGCGGACGGTTCTTCTTCGGATCGGCTGAAGACAAACCGTCGCCCTCTCCCGGGTCGACCTCGTCGAGCTTCATCGTCTGGATGTTACCCATCGGGTCCCACGAGAAGAGACCCTTTTTCCACAAGGCCGCGCCGGTATCGGCCGTCACCAGGCGATTCAGATCGTCGTAGGTGAAGGCGCGGTTGTAGGTCGGCGTGAGGACGTCGTCGATGCTGGTGATGTTGCCGGCCGGGTCATGGCCGTACAGATACGACGCGATGGCGGCATTCGTGGAGTCGATGACCAGCGCGTTGGACTCGATGCGATAGCGCGTGTCGTAGGTCATCGTCTGCGTCGTCCCGTTGGCGAAGCTGAGCCGCGTCAGCGGCCCGAACGGCTTGTATTCGGCCGCGGTGATGATGCCGCTCGCGGTGAGCGGCCGGCCGGCGTAGTCATGAGTGTACGTGATGGTGCGCAATCCGGAGGGGTAACTGACTGCCGACCGGTTGCCGTCGCTGTCGTAGCGGTAGGTGGTCGTGTAGGTCGAGGAGGTCTCCGGGAAGCTTCGCGTCTCGGCGCGCAGCAGGCCGCGACGCTCGTAGCTGTAGGACGTGCTCCCGGCCGGATCAGTCATCGTGGAGGGGCGGCCGATCGCGAAGGCGCCGGCCGTGGTGGCGTCGTAGGTCCACGTCACCGTTTCAGTGGTGGTCCCGGTCCGCTGCGACGTCACCGTCAGAACGCGGCCGAGGAGATCGTACGTACGGGAAGTTGTCGCGCCGTTCGCATCGGTCGTCGTGACGAGTTGCCCCGCCGCGTCGTACTCGTACGTCGTGACGCCGGTGACGGGACTGGTCTGCCGGAACATCTGACCGAAGTCGTCGTAAACGTACGACGTCCCGTTGCCATTCGGATCGATGACCGAGGTGAGATTCCCGTGCAGGTCGTACGAGTAGCGGGTGATCGCTTTTCCATTGGGGGCGGTGCTCAGCGCCTGGGTGACCGTAATCAGTCGTCCCGCAGCGTCGTAGGCGTAGGTGGTGTTCGGCGCGAGGTGGTTCTCATCCCTGACGCTGGCCACCCGATCGGCGGCATCGTAGGTGTACTCGGCGAACGCATTGTCGGCGTGCGTGACGCGCTGCAGGCTCCCTTCCATCGTGTACGAGTAGCTCTCGCGCCGTTTCTCGACCCAGGTCGTGCCTTCGCGTGCGAAGAACTTCTCGACGCTCTTCTTTCCGGAGGCGGGGTCGTACTCGTACTCGATCCGCTCCCGGAGATCGGTGGCCGACGGACCGCGCGACGTCGTCTTCATCCGGCCGCGGGCGTCGTAGCCGTACGCGGTGACGCCTCCGGCCGGACGCTGCTCGCTCTTGACTGGTCCCGCGCCGTCGTAGCTGAGCGTCGACGTCAGGTCGGTGTCGCAGAGCGGATCGGCCGCCGTGTCACATCCGGTAATCGCCTTGGTCGTGCTGCTCTCCAGCCGGCCGAGGCGATCGAAGACCCGTTCCGTCGCCACACCGTTCGCGTCGACGGTACGCGTGGCGTTGCCGAACACATCGTACTGCTCGATGCGCGTGACATGTCCCTCGGCGTTCTTCACCGCGGCCAGCCGGCCGCGCAATGCCGCCGGCACCGTCGCGTGATTCGGGTAGTAGACGAACTGCGTGACGTCACTGCCGGCCAGCGGTCCGTCGATCGAGCGCCGCTCTCCTTTCGGCTGCGGCAGCGTGGTCCAGTCCGTGATGAACGAGCCGCCCGGCGTGAACGCCGCCACCGCCGCACCGTCGTAGAGCGCGGTCACCGTCGTGCGCGTCTCACGCACCGGCGTCGCTCCCGTCCAGCCGGAGACGCTCCGGCTCAGGACGATACCCGACGCGTCGTAAGTGATCGATTCGTCGCGCGTTCCGCTCACGAGGCTGGTGGTCCGGATCAGCGTCGGCCGGTCGCGCCACCGCGAGTCGCCATAGGTGTAGTTCGTCTCGATCGTCGCCTCGGTCGCCACCAGAGTGGCCGCCTCGAGAGCGGCCGCGCTCATCCGGCACTGATTCGGATCACTGGCCGGCTCGCAGGTGGAAGGCTTCAATGGACCGCGCACCGTTGCACGGATGCGGGTGGCGGGGTCGTACGTCATCTCGGTGATGGAACCGCTCGCGTCCTGCTCGCGCGTCGGCAGGCCGTACGCGTCGTGCACGACGGTTTTCTCGCCGATGCCACAGGTCGTGCAGCCGCCGGTGATCTGATCGACACGTGTCGTCCCGCCACGGTTCTGCAGACGGTACTCGCTGATCGCGCCCGAAGCCGCGGTCACGCGGGTGACGGTCTCGCCGCCGCTTCCCGGCAGGTTGTACTCGATGAGAGTGACGTCGCCCGACGGTCCGTACGAGGAGATGGCGCGGCCGCTCGCGTCGTAGTCGTGGCTCTCGATCAGGTTGCCGAGGGCATCGCGTGCCGCGGTCATCTTCCCGCCGGTGAATTCGTACGTCCGCCGGAGTGCGTTGCCGGGCGCCAGGACGCGGGTCAGGTCGGAACCGGTGTACTCGTACGTCCAGGTCCAGGTCGGATCGTTGTTGACGATGATCGACGTAATCAGACCGCTGGTGGCATCGGTGGTGACGGCCCAGCTCCAGGCACCCCAGCTGTCCGCAACGGCGGTGGGACGGCCGGAGCTGTCGTACGTGAGGTTCATCGCACGTTCGCTGACCAGGTCGCGGATGGCAACGAGGCGCGAGGTGCTGGCGCTGTAGACAAACTCGCGATCGGTGTTCGCCGCACGGAAGGCGTAGGTGCCGGCAGCGGCGTCGTACTGAAGCGATCCCTGCGCGGCTTCGCGCGGCCAGCGCTGGCCGAAGGTCGTCGCATCGGCGCGCTGCTCGAACACGTACGCGTCGTTGTCCGGCAGGAGGATCGAGACAATGGTCGGACCGTTCACCGTCGTGTTCACGGCGATCGCCGACTCGAACAGCGACGTCCAGCCGCGGCCGAAGCGGCCCACCACCTGCTCGCGGCTGTCGTACACGCGCGACAGCCCACCACCTTCGTTCATCGGCAGCGGATCGGAGTCGGAGTAGCGCATGTTGCCGGTCGCGAGATCGACCGGGTCGGCCACCATGCGGCCGCAGCCGCACGTTGCCGCGGCCGCGTCGTAGTCGGACGCGCATCCGCCGGCGGCGGTCGCAATCGCCCGGACGACGATTCTGTTGGTGCCGGCAGCGACCGGCGGCAGAGTGTAGGTAATGGATCCGCCGAGCGTCGATGGCGTAAAGCTTCCGAGCTCGGTTTCGACGTTCGAGGGCGACTGTTGCATCACCACCCGAACGTTCCCCGGCGTGCCCTGGAACTCCCAGTTCACGATGGCTTTCGGCTCCGTGCGGAGGTCGAGCTCGACGTCGACCCTGGGGCGGTCGTTGGTCGTGAACGAGGTCCCGCCCTGCGCGACCTCACTACTGCCGCACCACGCCTCTACTTCGACCCGGCCCGCGCCATTCGGCCAGCAGACGGCGTCGAAATCGAGCGACGCACGTCCGCTCGCGCTCAAGTGACTCAGCGTTTGTTCGAGCCGCAAAGCGTTCTCCGCGTCATAGATCTTCACCCTGGCGCTGCCATCCGAGGCCGCCATGTACGGGAAGGTATGGTCGATGTGCAGCGTGTGGCTCCTGGTCGTGCCCGGGACCACCGAGGCGGAGATCGACGGGCGATTGTTCAACACGACGGGGCTCTCATGGTGCTCCCACTCGCATCCCGGGATGTCGACGTAGAAGGTGTACTCACCGGGAGGGAAGCAGCTCAGCGATTTGGTTGCCTCGATCGCCCCCGCCCTGGCGAGGTTCAAGGGCAGACAACACTCGTCATTGCCGTTCGGCTTGATCAGACCGAGTCTCGCCGTTCCACCGCCGGGCATCTGATGGTACGTGTAAGGCATTTTGATCGTGACCAGCCCGTCGGAAGCAAGGGTCGTCGAGAGGGAGGCCGTGAGCCGCGAGTCGACGGTGACGGTCTGCTGTTCTACGTCTCCGCACGGCCCCTCCCACAAGGCGGCGCGAAAGGTGATGGGCGCTGTATGGCACGCCACACTGGTTCCGAACGTGAAACTGCCGCTCGCCTGGCTGCCGACGGTCCAGGTGGTCATCAGGTTGCCGTTCTTTTCGAGGTACAGCGACTGAGAGCCGCCGGGCACCGTCGAAAATGCGTAGCCAACCGTTCCGGTCACATATCCGTCGTTGTCAGGCGGATTGACCTGCAGGGTCACTGACGCGGTCCCGTTACCGCATTGCGCGGCGACAGGCAGTGGGACGACAACGAGAGCAACAAGGACGAGGAGCAGGATGAACGAACGATTCACCGCGAGATGATCGGGAGCCGTCTTCAGCTTGTCAACGCCGCGGCTACACGCGGTCTCGGCGGCGGAGGTGACGCGCGAACAGCTCACTGAGAGTCCGCTCACCATACAATCCCGCCCATGGACACCTTCGCCATGCCCGCGCACCTCGAGACCACCGCCTCCGGCCTGCAGTACTCCGTCGACCGTCCCGGCACCGGCGCGCAGCCGACCGCGGGGCAGACCGTCAGCGTGCACTACACCGGCTGGCTGACGAACGGCACCAAGTTCGACAGCTCGCGCGATCGCAATCAGCCGCTCGAGTTCGCGGTCGGCACCGGGCGCGTGATCCGCGGCTGGGACGAGGGGCTGCTGGCGATGAAGGTCGGCGAGAGGCGCACGCTGGTCATCCCTCCGGACCTCGGCTATGGCGCGCGCGGCGCCGGCGGGGTGATTCCGCCGAACGCGACGCTGGTGTTCGCGGTCGAGCTGCTGAGCGTGAGATAGGCAAAGCAGCTGTTAGCTGTTAGCTCCTGGCTGTTAGCTCCTGGCTGTTAGCTCTTAGCTCTTAGCTCTTAGGAGAACGCTGTGTACGCCTTGTGCGCGGCACGTGGCGGTCGCGCCGGTTCTCCCAAGAGCTAAGAGCCAACAGCTAACAGCTGGCTCTACCAGTCCGTCGGCTGGTAATCCTTCAGGAACTGCCCCCAGACGTGTTGTCCCGTGTTGATGCCGGAGATGATCGGGTCGACGATGCGGGCGGCGCCGTCGACGATGTCCAGCGGCGGGTGGAAGCGCTGTTCGATCACCTTGCGGGCGGCGATTGCGGCCGGATCTTCGTCGGTCACCCAGCCGGTGTCGACGCTGTTCATGTGGATGCCGTCGGTCACGTAGTCGGCGGCCGCGGTGCGGGTCATCATGTTCAGCGCGGCCTTGGCCATGTTCGTGTGCGGGTGGCGGGTGGTCTTCTGGTTCCGGTAGAACTGCCCTTCCACGGCCGAGACGTTGACGATGTGCTTGTCGCGGTTCGCGGTGCGCAGCATCAGCGGCTTGAGGCGGGCGTTGATGAGGAACGGTGCGACCGCGTTGACGAGCTGCACTTCCAGCAGCTCAACCGACGACACCTCGTCGAGCAGCAGCCGCCAGGAGTTGCGTCCGCGCAGGTCGACCTGCTGCAGGTCCTGATCGAGCCGGCCGCGCGGGAAAAGCTCGCCGTCCGCGTGGTGGTCCTCCGGCAGCAGCGGCACCTGCGACAGCTCGGCCGACAGCGCGACGGCGGGGGCCATCCCGTCGGAGAGCATGTTGTAGCCGCGCAGACCGGTGAACTCGCCGAGGAGCTTGCGCTGCGGCTCGGACATCGCGTGCAGCGCGGCGGTCTCCCCTTCCATCATGTGCTCGTAGAACGCGGGCGGCCGGCGCACGGTCTGGCAGGCGTTGTTGATGATGAAGTCGAGTCGGTGATGAGTCGCCGCCAGCAGCTCGCAGAACGCTTCCACGCTCGGCGCGTGACGGAGGTCCAGCCCGAAGATCTGCAGCCGGTCGGACCAGTCGGCGTAGTCGTGCTCCCGCGCGTAACGCGCTGCGGAGTCACGCGGGAAACGTGTCGTGACGATCAGCGTCGCGCCGGAGCGCAGGAGCTTGAGGCCTGCCTGATAGCCGATCTTCACACGCCCGCCGGTGAGGAGCGCCACGCGGCCTTCCAGGTCGGCAAGCTCGGTA
>DASWOB010000039.1:0-64838 GCA_036398925.1 Thermoanaerobaculia bacterium | reverse complement strand
GGGAACGACGGGAGGCCTCCGGCGGCCGGGCCGCGGGCCCGGACCCGCTGGTTGGCCTAGCCTCCGCGGGACAGCCTCGTATCTCGCGACAGAGTGTCGCGGAGGCTAGGCCAACCAGCGGGGTCCGGGGCTGATGGCCCGGCCGCCGGAGGCCTCCCGTCGTTCCCTGATCTGTTGGTGAACTGAGAGCATTCTGCTTAGCTCGCAGGAGGCGCTGTGGAAGTGCTCCGCGAAGGCGACCGGATCGTCCGGCGGGGGACGCTTGATGCGGGTCCCGAAAGATGACGCCACCGCAATAGCTGTAAACAAAAAACGCCCGCGCTCGCCTCCGCCGCCCGCTCGGAGTATTTTTTCCCTCTCAACTCTTTCGCAGGAGTTCCACACATCTATCGAGGGGGAATGCATGGTCAGAAGGTTTGTACCTTTGGCAGCAGCGGTCCTGTGTGCGTTGTCGTTCGTCTCGTCCGCCGGGGCGAGTGAAATGAAGCGCTGGTTGATCATCTACAACCAGCACAACAGCATTCCGAATGGCGCCGAAGCGGCGATCGCGTCGGCAGGTGGGTCGGTCGTGGCGCGGCTCGACCAGATCGGGGTGGCGCTGGCGGAATCGTCCGATCCCGGCTTTGCGGCAGCGATGGCTGCCAAGACGCACGTCTCGGGCGTCGCCGAAGACGTGGTCGTGCCGATGATCCCGACTGCCGAGCAGCTCCGCGTCGCCGACTCCGGCCTGGAGAGCGATCAGAGCGCCGGTCCTGTCGAGCCCCCGGGCGACGACACGCAGACCGGCACGGAGCCTTTCTACAACCCGTTCCAGTGGGACAAGAAGCGGATGCGCGCCTCCAACCAAGGCTCGTACGCCGTGCAGCAGGGGCGGCGTGACGTCGTCGTGGCGGTGCTCGACACCGGCGCCGACATCCTGCCGGTCCAGCATGGGGACATCGCGCCGAACCTCGACTTCGCGCGCAGCCGCTCGTTCTTCCCGGCGCAGCCGAGTCCGGACGGCGATCCGAATCCCGCCGCCTGGGACGACAAGAACGGTCACGGCTCGTGGTGCCTCAGCGCCGTCGGCGCGCCGATCAACGGGCGTGGCATGTCGGGCGTGGCGCCGAACGTCACCCTCGTCGCGCTGAAAGTCCTCGGCGACAACGGCAGCGGCAGTTACGGCGCGCTGGCGCAGGCGCTGGTCTACGCCGGCGTGAATCGCTTCGACGTGGCGTCGATGAGCCTCGGCGGCTACCTTCGCCGCTCCAATCCGGCCACCCAGGAGCTGATCAAAGTCGTGCAGCGCGCCGTCAACTTCGCGCGCATGAACGGCGTCACCCCGATCGCCGCGCTGAGCAACGAGGGCTTCGACATCAGCGACGGTGAGTTCATGCGCGACTTCATCGTCGTGCCGGCGGAGATCGACGGCGTGATCGGCGTCTCCGCGACCGGCTACTTCAACTGGAAGGCGTCGTACAGCAACTACGGCGTCGGCAAGACCGACATCAGCGCGCCGGGCGGCGACTTTGCCGTGCAGACCACTCCTTCCCTGCCGGGCCTCGGCAGCGTCGTCGGTGCGTGGGCACGCGAAAGGTTCGCCAGCGGCTACGCGTTCGCCAGCGGCACGTCCATGGCCTGCCCGAACGCGGCCGGCGTCGTCGCGCTGATCATTTCGCAATACGGCGACTTCACTCCCGACAACTCGCGCAAGCTGCACATGCCGCCGCAGGCCGTCGAGGCGATCCTGCAGCGGACCGCCAACAATCAGCCGTGCCCCGAGCCGCGCGAAGTCACCTACGTGACCGCGGTGCCGCTCACCGGACTCCCGGCCGGCACGCCGCTCGAGCCGTTCAACCAGCGCTGCCAGGGCGACGCCGGTTACAACAACTTCTTCGGCAAGGGCATGGTCGACGCACTCAAAGCCGTGACCGATCATCAGCAGCCATAGTCGTACGCAACGATTGTCTGGGCGCTTCGCATCACCGCGAGGCGCCCAGACGCGCTTCAGGCGGCACGTAAAGGGAGAGCGGGCAGCGCGCTGGAGCCGCGGCCGAAGCTGTTCTAGAATTTCTTCCGTCCCGCCGTCACCACGGCAGGCAGGAGGAAAGATGCGCAAGTATGGGTGGGTTGTACTGATACTCCTCGTCGTCTCTCTCGGTGCCAGCGTCAGCGCGCAGTATCCGACCGACAACTATTTCACGTACTACGACTGCTCGCTGAACGTGGTCGGTACGCGCAACCGCACGTGCGGCGGATATGTCTACACGAGCGGCGCGCAGTCGGGTGCGTACCTCTTCCGCGAGTGGTACTACTGCGACGGCGACGGCTACATGTCGCAGTGGTATTACTGGAATGGCTCCAGCTGGACCGCGTTCTCCGGACCCCCGGGGCCGAACTGTTAGAGTCGGCCGTCGCCCAGGCACACCCGGACGCCGCTCTTCGAGCGGCGTTTTTCATCTCCCGCCGGTTCCCGCCGCAAGCCGCACCTGCTACCGTGCGGCCTCATGAGAAGCGGGGGTCACACCTTCGTTCTTCTCTTCCCATGCGCAAGCTCTACCCGGTGTAGCGAGACTTTCCATTCCGAGGTGTTTCCGGCGGCGCGCGAAAGATCGAAGGTCTGACCCCACACCCTCAACGGCACTCCAGTCCGGGAGAATCGTCCTTAAAGTTGAAGCGATCGTTCTTAAACTTTAAGCGATCGTCCTTAAAGTTGAAGCGATCGTTCTTAAAGTTGAAGCGATCGTCCTTAAACTTGAAGCGATCGTCCTTAAACTTGAAGCGATCGTCCTTAAAGTTGAAGCGATCGTTCTTAAAGTTGAAGCGATCGTTCTTAAACTTTAAGCGTTCGCCCTTAAAGCTGAAGGGCAAAGCCTCCAAGTTGAAAGCCTCCTCCTCTCCGAAAAGGCGCGACCTGACTTCACGCCTGCCTTGAGGCAACAGACTGAAGGCGACGGCTCGGCTTCGGGGGACGTGACCGAGGCTGTCGAGTCCGCGTCCCGCATATACTTCCAGCGTGTTCAGCCGTGATGTGGGTGTGATCGGTGGGGCGGGCCATGTGGGGCTTCCGCTGGCCCTGATGTTTGCGGACCATGGCGTTCGGACGGTCATTTACGACACGAACGTCCGCGCGCTCGAGCGGATCGCGCGCGGGGAGATGCCGCATGCGGAAGCGGGCGGCCAGGAGATGCTCGAGCGGGTGCTCCGGGGTGGTTTTCTGGAGATCACTGCCGAGCCGGCCCCGCTGCGCGATTGCGAGTTCTGGGTGATGACGATCGGCACGCCGGTCGACGAGCACCTGAATCCGAGCTTTGCCGCGATCCGGAAGGCTCTGGGCGATCTGCGGTCGTTTCTCCGCGACGGCCAGGTGCTGGTGCTGCGCAGCACGGTCTATCCGGGAACGAGCGAGCAGGTCCAGCGGTCGTTCGACCGGGACCAGCTGCGCGTCGGGGTCTCGTTCTGTCCGGAGCGGGTGGCGCAGGGGCACAGCCTGGACGAGTTCCGGCGGATTCCGCAGATCGTGAGCGGCTTCGACGACGAGACGCGCGGCCGGGTGGAGACGCTCTTCGCGCCGTTCACCAGTGAGTTCGTGCGGATGCAGCCGACCGAGGCGGAGCTCTGCAAGCTGATGACGAACGCGTGGCGGTACATTCAGTTCGCCACGGTGAACCAGTTCTACATGATCGCCACGCTGAAGGGTCTCGACTTCGAGCGCATCCTGCACGGCTGCCGGCACAACTATCCGCGCATGGCCGGGATGCCGGGGCCGGGGCTGAGCGCCGGGCCGTGCCTGGTCAAGGACACGATGCAGCTCGCGGCCTACAGCCAGAACAGCTTCGTCCTCGGCCATTCGGCGATGCTGATCAACGAGGGGCTGCCGGCGCACCTGATCGACCTCGCCAAACGTTCCGTCGACCTGCGC
This sequence comes from Thermoanaerobaculia bacterium, assembly GCA_036398925.1. Lineage (GTDB taxonomy): Bacteria > Acidobacteriota > Thermoanaerobaculia > Gp7-AA8 > Gp7-AA8 > DASWOB01. Next base: position 60,937 of record DASWOB010000039.1, on the reverse strand, counting down.
GACAAGACGGCCGGCATCCTCGGAATGGCCTTCAAGGCGGAGAGCGACGACGGGCGCGATTCGCTGAGCTACAAGCTGCGCAAGCTGCTGCAGATGGACGCGCGCGAGGTGCTGTGCACCGATCCGTTCGTCGCCGATCCGAGCCTGGTGAGCCTCGAGCGGGTGATCGAGGAGTCGAACGTCCTCTTCGTCGCCACGCCGCACGAGCAGTATCGCGGGCTGCGAATCGCCGAGGAGAAGGTCGTGATCGACGTCTGGAACTGTGTCGAGAGCCGGCGGCCATGAAGATCCTCGTCACCGGCGCGGCCGGGTTCATTGCGGGGTATCTGGTACAGGAATTCCTCGATCAGGGCCACGAGGTCGTCGGGATCGACAACTACTCGAAGTACGGCGAGGTCGAGAAGAGCTATCAGCATCACCCGCGGTACGAGTTCGTGCGCGGCGATGCCAAGGACGCCGGGCTCCTCGAACGGCTGGCCGGTGACTGCGATTACTTCATCGCCGGAGCGGCGAAGATCGGCGGCATCAGCTACTTTCACGCGTATGCCTACGACCTGCTGGCCGAGAACGAGCGCATTCTCGCGGCGAGCTTCGACGCGGCGATCCGCGCCCACGCGAACGGGCGGCTGAAGAAGATCGTCGTGATCAGCAGCAGCATGGTCTTCGAGAACGCGACCCTCTATCCCACGCCGGAGGGGCACCAGCGCGAATGTCCGCCGCCGTCGAGCGCCTACGGCTTTCAGAAGCTGGCCAGCGAATATTTCGCCCGCGCGGCATGGGATCAGTACGGGCTGCCGTACACCATCTGCCGGCCGTTCAATTGCGTCGGAATCGGAGAGCGGCGCGCGCTCGGCGACCGCGACGTGCCGAGCGGCAACATCCAGCTGGCGATGAGCCACGCGGTGCCCGATCTGGTGCAGAAGACCGTCAAGGGACAGGATCCGCTGCACATCCTCGGCGACGGTTCGCAGGTGCGCTGCTACACGTACGGAGGCGACCTCGCACGCGGGATCGCGCTGGCGACGTTCCATCCCGCGGCAACGAACGACGACTTCAATCTCTCCACTCCACAGGCCACGCCGGTGCTCGAGCTGGCGCGCCGGATCTGGGAGAAGGTGCACACGGACGGCCGGCCGTTCCGCTACGTCAGCGATCCGCCGTACCAGTACGACGTCGCGTTCCGGCTGCCCGACACGCGCAAGGCCACGGAGATCCTCGGTTTTTCGGCGGAGACGACCCTCGACGCCATGCTCGACGAAGTGATTCCGTGGGTGCGCGCGGAGATCGAGAGAGGCGGCCTGTGAATCGCGACGCGGAATGGTTCGACGCGCTGGTGCACGACGGCGGCGCGTTCGATCCCTTCACCGAGGCCGGGTGGCGCACGCTGGCCAAGGCGTTCGAAACGATGGTCGCGGCGCCGGCCGGCGCGCGTCTCCTCGACATCGGATGCGGAACCGGCAGCTCGCGCACGATCTACGCACGCGCGGGCCGCTACGCCGGCCTCGATCACTCCTTTGCCGCGGTGCGTTACGCGCGGAGCGTCCACGCCACGGAGCTGTGGCTCGGCGGCGATGCGCTGCAGCTCCCCTTCGCCGAGCGCAGCTTCGACGTGGTCGCGTTCAGCAGCGTGCTGCATCACCTCCCCGATCGGACGGTCGCGCTGCGCGAAGCGCTTCGCGTGCTGCGCCCGGGAGGGAGAGTCTTCGCGTTCGATCCGAACCTGCTGCATCCGGCCATGGCGCTCTTTCGCCATCCTGCCAGTCCGCTGTACCGGCCGGAAGGGGTCAGCCCGGACGAGCGGCCGCTGCTGGCGTCGCAGCTCGCCCGATCGTTCCGCGAAGCGGGGCTGACGGACATCCGCCAGCGGGCGCAGGCGAACATTCCGTACCGTCAGGTCGCGGTCGGCGCGCTCGATCGCCTGCTGCCGCTCTATAACGCCGCCGACTGGCTGATGGACCGGACCGGCATCGGCCGCTGGCTGGGCTCGTTCGTCCTCACGGCCGCGCGGCGCGCCGACTGACCTGATGCGATATTCGGTCGTCGTTCCGGTCTACAACGAGGGGGCGAACATCGCCGCGTTCTGCGCACGTTTCGTGGACGAGCTGCCCGAAGGCGGCGAGCTGCTGATCGTCTACGACTTCGAGGAAGACGACACCCTGACCGCCCTGGCGCAGATTCCCGCGGACCGGCGCCCCCCGAACGTGGTCACGCTGCGCAACACGCTGGGCCGCGGCGTGCGCAATGCCATCGTGGCGGGGATGCGCGCCGCGACCGCGCCGGTGGTGGTGGTGATGATGGCCGACCTGTCGGATGACTTCGCGCGCGTCGAGGAGATGATCGTGCGCGCGGAAGCGGGGGCGGACGTCGTCTGCGCGAGCCGCTACATGCGCGGCGGACGGCAGATCGGCGGACCGTGGCTCAAGGGGCTGCTCAGCCGCGCCGCCGGCGTCTCGCTGCACGCGCTCGGCGCGCTGCCGGTGCACGACCCGACGAACAGCTTCAAAGCCTATCGCCGCACGTTCCTCGAAGCCACTCCCGTCGAAACGCTCGAAGGGTTCGCGCTGGCGATGGAGCTGACCGTGAAAGCGCAGCTCGCGGGAAAGCGCGTGGAAGAAGTGCCGGCCACCTGGAGAGACCGCTCCGCGGGGGAGAGCAGGTTCCGGCTCGGCGAGTGGCTGGGCAGCTATCTGCGCTGGTATTGGAAAGCGCTCGCGCAGCGCAGCGTCCTCTGGACCGCGCTGCTGCCGCTGGCCATCCTCTTCGCGGTCGGCACGATCGTCCCGATCCCGCTCCACACCAACCTCACCACCGAGCACTGGCTGGTGGTCGCGCTGCACGAGGCGTTTCTGCGCGGGTGGCGGTTCGGCAGCGACGTCATCTTCACGTTCGGCCCCTGGGGTTTCGTGCTGAACGGCTATCACCCCGGCACGGTCGATCTGATGTTCTTCCTGCGCCTGACGATCGTGATGATCGGTCTACTGATGCTCTGGAAGACGATCGAGTCGAGAAGCGGGCGACGCTCGCTCGCGGTCGCGGCCGTCGCCGTGCTCGCGATCGTGGTCAACGCCTGCTGGTCCGACACGTTCTTTCTCTTCCTTCCCCTGCTGATCCTGTTCGCGGGTTTCGAGCGGTCGGACCGGAGCTCTTCGTCGCCCCTCTACTTTGCGCTGATCGTCGCCGCGACGCTTCTCGGCCTCGCCAAGTTCTCGATGCTGGTGATGGTGTCGCTGGCGGTCGCGGCCGTCGCCGCCGACGAGCTCCGACGCCGTTCCTTTCCGTGGACGGCGGCGATTCACGCATTGGCGCTGGCGGCGTTCTGGCTGCTCGCGCGCCAGCAGCCGGGCGACTTCCTCCCGTTTCTGCGCGGCTCGCTGGAGATGGCATCCGGCTACGGTGAGGCGATGGGACGCGACGACACGCTCTACTCGCCGCGGGCGTTCCGTCCCTTTCTCATCTCCGCCCTGACCTTCACGCTCATCGTGGCCGCCGTCGAGATCCGGCGATCGCTGCCGCGCGCTGTCCTGCTGCTCGGAGGCTGGAGCGCGTTGCTCCTGCTGCTCTTCAAGAGCGGCTTCGTGCGCGCCGATCATTTCCACATGGCGCCGGCGGCCGGGGCGATGCTGCTGATGCAGATCACGTATCTGACGATGCGCCTTCGGGAGCGTCTCATCGTGCTGCTGCTGGCCGTGCCGATCCTCGTCTCGATTCACGTCGTCGGGCTGTTCGGGGAGCGAAGCATGGTGCGCGACATCTCCGCGGCGGTCCGCACCTCCTCGCGCAACGTGGCCGGTCTCATCCGCTGGCCGGCGTTCCGCGAACGGATGCACCAGGTCCATCTCGCCGCCATCGCGGAGAGCGCGCCGCCGCCCCGGCCGATACGCGGCGACATCTATCCCGCGCCGTTCGCGATCATCGCCCGCCCCGGCTTCGGTTATGAACCGCGACCGGTGTACGTCAGCTATGCCGTCTACACGCCGCGCCTGGCGCAGACGAATGCGCGCTGGCTGGCGAAAGCGCGCCCACCGCACGTGCTGTTCGACATCGATCCGATCGACCGTCAGCTTCCGTCGCTGCAGGACGGGCTGTCGTGGCCGATTCTGCTCGCCGATTACGAGCTGAAAGGCGAGGTCGGACGGCACCTCATTCTCGAGCGACGCGCATCGCCGTCGTCCGCCGCGCTGACGCGCACCGCCACGCTCCGCGCGAAGCTCGGGGAGAAGGTGCAGCTTCCGTCGCACGACCCGACCTTCGCCCGTTTCACCATCGCTCTCTCGCGGCGCGGCAAGGTTGCGAGCGTCTTCTACCGCACCCCTCCCCTCCGCATTCGCCTCGGCCTCGCGGACGGGACGGAGAAAAAGTTCCGCTTCGTGCGGCGCATGGCGGAGAGCGAGTTCCTCCTCTCCCCGCTGGTGGAGAACCGCCCCGCCTTCGCCGCTCTCCACGCCGGAAAGAATCTCGACGCCGTCCGATGGATCGTCGTCGAGCCGGAGCGTGCCGAGGGGATCTCGGCATACGAGACAGCGTACGGGATCGAGCTCTACACGGGACGTCCGACGGATCGCTGAGCGGGTGTACGAACCGTCGCGCGGGACGATGCCGCGATTCGCCGCTTCCCGTTCCGCGATCGTTCAACAGCGCGACGCCGGCCGCGGTACGCCGTCGCCTTCTTCGCCGGCACAAGCGGGTTCGCACGCCGGGCCGCGCTCGAAGGCGATCGGCGCACCTTCGCGCGAGAGATCGATCGCGCAGCAGGTGTCGAAGGCGGTGCGCAGCTTCGTCCGGGCGCGCTGGACGCGCGACTTGAGCGTCGACAGCGGGACGCCGAGGGAGGAAGCGAGCGTGGTCTGTGCCTCCCCTTGCAGATCGACCCGGCGCAGGACGTCGGCGTCCGATTCCGGCAGCATCCGGAGCATCGGCTCGAGGCAGTCGCTGAGATCGCCGATGGTGCGGTCCGCCGGATCGCCGTCGTCCATCTCCGGAACGTCGCCGAAGCTCTCAAGATCGATCGCCGGGCGATGCTGTCGGTAGTACTCGGCCACGGCATTGCGCGTGACCGCGAACAGCCAGGCACGCACCGAGTCGGGGCCGATGGCGGCACGACGCTCCAGCAGTTTCACCATCACTGACTGCACGACGTCGTCCGCATCGCCGGGGTTGACGCGCCGCGCGACGTACACGCGCAGGCGGTCTCCCAGCTCGTGCCACGCCGCCGCGACATCGATCGCCTGGTTGGTTTCCATTGCGTCCTCCAAAGATAGACGGAAAGAGCCGGCAAAAGACGCATGTGGGCCGCGAATGCGTCTTTCGAGGCCGCTCGCCGTCTCTGGGGGCAAGGGAGACGACATGACCAGACCGATGAACGACCTTCCCATTGCAGTGATCGGCGGCGGCCCGGTCGGACTCGCGGCCGCGGCGCATCTCATCGAGCGCGGCCTGCGCCCGATCGTCTTCGAGGCCGGACCGCGGGTCGGTCACTCCATGCGCGAATGGGGACACGTCCGGATGTTCTCGCCGTGGCGCTACGTGGTCGATCACGCCGCGCGGCGCGCGCTCGCCGGCAGCGGGTGGGTTCCGCCGGCCGAGGACGCGCTGCCGACCGGTCGGGAGGTCGTGGAACGATATCTGGAGCCGCTCGCCTCCCTTCCGGCGATCCGTTCCGCGCTCCGCCTCGGCACACGCGTCACCGCCGTGTCGCGGCAGCTCGTCGACAAGGTGAAGACGCCGGCGCGCGACGCGATGCCGTTCGTGCTGCGCACGGTCGATGCGGATGGCGCGGAGCACGACGTGCTCGCCCGCGCGGTCATCGACGCTTCGGGCAGCTGGTTCCAGCCGAACCCGATGGGCGCGAACGGCCTGCCGGCCCGCGGCGAGCCGGCCCACGCACAGCGCATTCGCTACGGCATCCCCGACATCCTCGGCAGCGAGCGGACGCGCTACGCCGGCAGACGGACACTCGTCGTCGGGACGGGCCATTCCGCCATCAACAGCCTCCTCGCACTGGTCGAGCTGATGGACGCGCACGACACGACGCGCGTCTTCTGGGGGATGCGCCGCAGCGCGCCGGGCAATGCGTTCGGCGGCGGCGAAGGCGACGCCCTCCCCGCGCGCGCCGCGCTCGGCACTCGGCTCCGGGCAGAGGTCGACGCCGGCAACGTGCGCATCCTCACCGGTCTGCAGATCGGCGCGGTCGAAGAGACCGGCGGAGCGCTCGTCGTCCGCGACGTGGAAGGAAACCAGGTGGCCCTCGTCGACGAGGTGATCGTCGCGACGGGCGCTCGTCCCGACCTCGATCTCCTCCGGGAGATGCGCCTCGACCTCGACAGCGCGCTGGAGAGTCCGCGCGCGCTCGGCCCGCTCATCGACCCGAACGAGCACAGTTGCGGCTCGGTGCGGCCGCACGGCGCGTTCGAGCTCGAACAGCCGGAGCGCAACCTTTTCATCGTCGGGATGAAGAGCTACGGCCGTGCGCCGACGTTCCTCCTCGCCACCGGCTACGAACAGGTGCGCTCCGTGGCCGCGTACGTGGCCGGCGATTACGCGGCGGCGCGGGAGGTGATGCTCGATCTGCCGGAGACCGGCGTCTGCAACGTAACGATTGGTGGCAACGACGCCTCGGCCGGGTGCTGCGGCGTGGAGCCTCGAGCGGAACCACGAAAGGAGACTGAGATGGCTGAAATGAATGCAGTTGCAGCACAGCCGGCATCCGCCTGCTGCGGAGGGCCGGCACCGAAGGAAGCGGAGGCCTGCTGCGTCAAGGACGCCGACGCGAAGGCGGCCGGCGAATCGGGATGCGGTTGCGGCCTGCCGAAGGTCGCGCAATCGAACGCTCCCGCGGCATCCACGTCCTGCTGCGGGTGATGGTGATGACGAGTCGCCCGACAGTGCTGGTGTCGCTCGTTCTGGCGCTGGCGCTGCTGGGCGACTCGCTTCTCTACGCCGTCCTTCCACTGCACGCCGCCACGTTCGGAATCTCGCTTGCGTGGGCCGGCGTGCTGCTCTCCGCCAACCGCATCATCCGCATCTTCATCTACCCGCTGCTCGGACGCATCGCTGCCACCGGCCTGCGCCGCTTCACGGTCGCGGCGGCAGCAGTCGGCGCGGCATCCACGCTCTCCTTCGCCTTCGCAAGCGGCGCATCGGCGCTGCTCGCCTCGCGTCTCGCGTGGGGCGCCGCGTTCGGAAGCCTCTCGCTCTCGACGCTCGCCTACGCCACGTGGTCGCCGGTCGACGCCGGCAAACGCGTCGGCCTGTCGTTCTCGTTGCGCGAGCTCGGACCGCTGCTGTCATTGACCGCCGGGATGTTCGCCGTCGCCGCCGTTGGCGTCCGTCCGACGCTCGCCGTACTCGGTGCCGTCTCACTTCTCGGCGTCTTCCTGGCGACGCTCCTCCCCGATCGAAAGATCACCGCGACCCACGCATCCGCATCACAATGGCGATGGCCGTCCAGCAGCGAATGGCTGAGCGTCACCGCAGGTCTCGTCCTGGACGGTTTCTTCCCCGCGACGATCGGCCTGCTCCTGGCGGCATCGGAGGGAGTGGGCCGGGCTGTCGCCGGGGCCGGACTGCTGCTCGGTTTCAAACGCATCGCGGTCGTGCTGCTCGCGCCGGTCAGTGGCCGGTTCGCCGACCGCTTCGGCGGCCGCGTCGCCACGGTGACCGGCTTCGCGATCGCCGCCGCGGGCGCGCTCCTCATCGCTTCCGGCGCCATCATCGCCGGCGCAATTCTCCTCGGCTGCGGCGCCGCCGTGACGACGACCTCCATTCCGCTTTCCGCTGCCACTCGCGAGGCCGATCAGCGCATCCATACGCTGGCGCGCCTCGGCATGGCGCGCGATCTCGGCGCCGCCGCGGGTCCGCTCGTCGCGCTGGCGCTGTTCGACCTCGCGGGAGCAACCCCGCTCTACAGCGGCGCGGCGGTCATGTTGCTCGCATCGCTCATCGTGTGGTGTGGACTTCCAGCCCACTCCCGTCCCCTGGAGACGAGGGATGGGCGGTGGCGACCATCTTTTTTGTCCTGCTCATGAGGGAAAAGCGGGGGGCACACCTTCGTTCTTCTCTCTTTCGATGATCGGTCATCAAGCTCTACCCGGTGTAGCGCCATCTTCCATTCCGAGATGTTTCCGGCGGCGCGCGAAAGAGAGAAGGTGTGTATACGCATCTAGCAGGCGTGGACCTGTCGCCGATCGGGGCGCACCATCGGCGGTGAGAGGAGTTTGCGATGCAGACGTATGCACCGTGGGAACCACGAGTCGCACGTCGGAACCACCAGCTCGCCCACCGGGAGCCTCTGTACCGGCTGCTGCTCGCAACTGGGAAAATCTTGCGCATGATCCGCGGCCAGTCGGAACGGGCGGCCGTCGTTGCCATGGATTCGACGCGTCGTTATTTGCAGATTGCGTAAAAAAAGTTTCGTCTTTTGTGTCAGCGATTTCCTTCCGGTCGCGCCCGTTCCCTCTCTGCGGAGGTGCGGCACGCGGGCATCGAAGCGGCACCGTCGGCCCGCCGTCCCCGGGCCTTACCTGTTTTCCCGCGCCGCGTAATCGACGTTCGTCAGCCCAGCACACTGACCTCAGGAGGAAGCAACATGCTCCGCAAGTTCACCGTCCTTTTCTGCCTCATTCTCTGGTGTCTTCCTCTCGCGGCGCAGACGGGCGCCCAACCCGACGGCTTTACCGGGACGGACCTCATCGTGCCGGCCGCCGGGCAGGTGCAGGGGTCGGACGGATCGGTCTTCACGACCTCCGTCTGGGTGACCAACCCGACCCGGGAGACCGTCACGTACGAGCTCCAGTTCCTGCAGTCGGGCCGCGCCAATCCGAACCCGGTGCGCACGACCGACAGCATCGCGCCGGGCCAGACCAAGGTCTACGAGAACGCCGCCCAGAGCCTCTTCGGGCAGACCGGCGTCCTCGGCGCGATCCGGGTGGTCTCGAGCAATGAGCTGATGGTCTCGGCGCGCATCTTCTCGCTGGCGCCGAACGAGCCGCTGAACGAAGCGCGCGGCCTGATCTACTCGGCCGTACCGGCGGGCTTCGGTATCGGCGCCGGCGAGATGTCGCTGCTGCAGGGCGTCAACCAGGGGGGCGACTATCGCTACAACGTCTTCCTGGTCGAGTCGAGCGGGCAGCCGGCCACGGTGACGTTGCGTGTCCGCGACGCCAGCGGCACGGTGGTCTCCACCTCGAGCTACAGCCTCGGCGCCTACGAGCAACGGCTGATCGGTCTGGGCAGCCTCGTGCCGTCGACCATCGTCCACGGCAGCGTGGAGGCGAGCCATTCCGGCGGTAGCGGAAACGTCGTGCTGGCCGGCTCGCTGATCTCGGCATCGTCGAACGACTCGACCGGCTTCGAGATGGCGTTCCGCTTCGGCACGATCCGCGCGATCATCGCCGGCCCCGGGCTGACCGGCGGCGGCACGAACGGCGAGATCACACTGGGGATCGCAAACGGCGGCGTGACGAATGCGATGCTCGCCCCGAACGCGGTGACGCGCGACAAGATCGCGCCGGGTCAGGTGGTGAAGTCGCTCAACGGCGCCACCGATGAAGTGGCCCTCGTGGCCGGCCCGAACGTCACCATTACCCGAAACGACAACAGCCTGCAGATCGCCTCGTCCGGCGCGACCGGTCCGACCGGCGCCACCGGTGCCGTCGGTCCGGTCGGTGCCACCGGCGCAGTTGGCCCGGCCGGTCCGACCGGCGCTACCGGTCTGACGGGTGCAACCGGCGCAGCCGGTCCTTCCGGCCCCACCGGCGCGACAGGCCTCACCGGCGCGACTGGCGCGGCCGGTCCGTCTGGTGCGACCGGTCTCACGGGCGCCACCGGCGCTGTCGGTCCTGTCGGCGCCACCGGCGCTGTCGGTCCTGTCGGCGCGACTGGCGCGGTTGGTCCTGTCGGCGCCACCGGCGCGACCGGTCTCACGGGTGCGACCGGTGCTGTCGGTCCGGTCGGCTCGACCGGTCCCGCTGGTCCGGTCGGCGCCACTGGCGCCACCGGTCTCACGGGCGCTACCGGCCCGACCGGCTTGACCGGTGCCACCGGCGCCACGGGTCTCACCGGCGCGACGGGTGCTCTCGGACCCGCGGGTCCGACCGGCGCCACCGGTCTCACCGGCCCGGCGGGTCCCTCCGGCCCGAGCGGTCCGACCGGCCTCACCGGTCCGGCCGGTGCCACCGGTGCAACCGGCGTTGCTGGTCCAGCGGGTCCCTCCGGTCCCAGCGGCCCGAGTGGTCCCATCGGTCTCACCGGCCCCGTCGGCGCCACGGGTGCCACGGGCGTTGCCGGTCCCTCGGGTCCGACCGGCGCCACCGGTCTCACCGGCCCCGCCGGTCCGTCCGGGCCGAGCGGTCCGATCGGCCTGACCGGTCCCGCCGGCGCAACCGGTGCGACGGGCGTTGCGGGTCCCGCTGGTCCGACAGGCGCCACCGGCCTGACCGGTCCCGCCGGTCCGTCCGGACCGAGTGGTCCGATCGGCCTCACCGGTGCCACCGGCGCAACAGGCGTCGCTGGTCCCACCGGCGCGACAGGTCTCACCGGTCCCGCGGGTGCCACCGGCGCAACCGGTCTCACCGGCCCGAGCGGTCCGAGTGGTCCCATCGGCTTGACTGGTCCCGCCGGCGCAACGGGTGCGACGGGCGTCGCTGGCCCCGCCGGTCCGACCGGCGCCACCGGCCTCACCGGCCCCGCCGGTGCCACAGGCGCAACTGGTCTCACAGGGCCTGCCGGCCCGAGTGGTCCGACCGGGCTCACCGGTCCGGCCGGTGCCACCGGCGCCACAGGTCTTACAGGTCCGGCCGGTGCCACAGGCGCGACGGGTCTCACCGGCCCTGCCGGCGCCACCGGCGCCACGGGTCTCACGGGTCCCGCCGGTCCGACCGGCGCGACCGGCCTCACCGGTCCTGCCGGCGCTACCGGCGCTACCGGTCTGACTGGTCCCGCCGGCCCGACGGGCGCCACAGGTCTCACCGGTCCTGCTGGTCCGAGCGGCCCAAGTGGTCCGACTGGTCTCACCGGTCCTGCCGGCGCCACGGGCGCCACGGGTCTCACAGGTCCGGCCGGTCCGACCGGCGCGACTGGCCTCACCGGTCCCGCGGGCGCAACCGGCGCCACCGGTCTTACAGGTCCCGCTGGTCCGACTGGCGCGACTGGCCTCACCGGCCCTGCCGGTGCCACGGGTGCAACTGGTCTCACCGGACCTGCTGGTCCGAGCGGCCCCAGCGGTCCGAGTGGTCCGACTGGTCTCACCGGTCCTGCCGGAGCCACCGGCGCCACTGGTCTCACTGGTCCCGCTGGTCCGACCGGCGCGACCGGCCTCACCGGCCCTGCCGGTGCCACGGGTGCAACTGGTCTCACCGGACCTGCTGGTCCGAGCGGCCCGAGTGGTCCCACCGGTCTCTCTGGTCCCGCGGGCGCCACCGGTGCGACAGGCGTTGCTGGTCCGGCAGGTCCGACTGGCGCGACCGGCCCAGCCGGTGCCACCGGCGCTACGGGTCTCACCGGACCTGCTGGTCCGAGCGGCCCAAGTGGTCCCATCGGTCTCACTGGTCCCGCCGGTGCCACAGGTGCAACTGGTCTCACTGGCCCCGCCGGTCCTAGCGGCCCGAGTGGTCCCATCGGTCTCACCGGCGCCACCGGCGCTACTGGTCTCACTGGTCCCGCCGGTCCGACTGGCGCGACCGGCCTCACCGGCCCAGCCGGTGCCACCGGCGCCACTGGTCTCACTGGTCCTGCTGGTCCGAGCGGCCCGAGTGGTCCCATCGGTCTGACCGGTCCCGCCGGTGCCACCGGCGCCACGGGTGCAACTGGTCTTACTGGTCCGACCGGTCCGAGTGGTCCCATCGGTCTCACTGGCGCTACCGGCGCTACCGGTCTCACTGGTCCCGCTGGTCCCAGCGGCCCGAGTGGTCCCATCGGTCTGACCGGCGCCACCGGCGCAACCGGCGTTGCTGGTCCGGCAGGTCCGACCGGCGCGACCGGTCTCACCGGCCCTGCCGGCGCAACGGGTGCCACGGGTGCAACTGGTCTCACTGGGCCCGCCGGTCCGAGTGGCCCGAGTGGCCCGATCGGTCTCACCGGTCCCGCTGGCGCCACCGGCGCGACGGGTCTCACCGGCCCCGCGGGCCCGAGTGGTCCCATCGGCCTCACCGGTCCCGCTGGTGCCACCGGCGCGACGGGCGTCGCCGGCCCCGCCGGCCCGACTGGCGCGACCGGCCTCACCGGTCCGGCGGGTGCCACCGGTGCAACTGGTCTCACGGGTCCGGCCGGTCCGAGCGGCCCCATTGGTCTCACCGGTCCCGCCGGTGCCACCGGCGCCACGGGTGCAACTGGTCTTACTGGTCCCGCCGGTCCGAGCGGTCCGAGTGGTCCCATCGGTCTCACCGGTGCCACCGGCGCAACCGGCGTCGCTGGCCCCGCCGGCCCGACCGGCGCGACAGGCCTCACCGGCCCCGCCGGCGCCACCGGCGCAACGGGTCTCACCGGCCCCGCCGGTCCGAGCGGCCCGAGTGGTCCCATCGGTCTCACCGGCGCCACCGGCGCGACCGGCGTTGCTGGTCCGGCAGGTCCGACTGGCGCGACCGGCCTCACCGGTCCCGCCGGTGCCACGGGTGCAACGGGTCTCACTGGTCCCGCGGGTCCGACTGGCGCCACTGGCCTGACCGGTCCCGCCGGCGCGACAGGCGCCACCGGCGCCACGGGCCTCACCGGCCCGGCCGGTCCGACCGGTGCACGTGGTCCTCAGGGCGAGATCGGCTTGACCGGCCCCGCTGGTCCTTCGGGCCCCTCCGGTCCGATCGGCCCGCAGGGTCTCCCTGGCCTCACCGGTCCTGCCGGCGCCACCGGTCCCACCGGCCTCACCGGTGCTGCCGGTCCGCAAGGTCCGGCCGGTCCTGCCGGTCCGACCGGGTCTGCCGGTCCGCAGGGTGTTGCTGGTCCGTCCGGTCCGCGCGGCGACATCGGGCCGGCCGGCCCCTCCGGTCCTCAGGGTCCGGCTGGCGCCGTCGGTCCGGCTGGTCCGCAGGGTATTGCCGGTCCGTCCGGTCCCGCGGGTGACAGCGGTCCGCGCGGCGAGACCGGTCCTGCCGGTCCTGCCGGCCCGAACGGTCCCGCCGGCCCGCAGGGTCCGGTTGGTCCGCAGGGTCCGCAAGGTATCCCCGGTCCGGTGGGTCCGCAGGGACCGTCCAGCGTCCGCGGGAACTGGGCGGAGGCGACCAACTCCGTGGCGCTCGGCGCGCTGGCGGTCATCCCCGGCACCACCTTCACCATCACGCTCGAGCGTGCCGGCACGATCTCCGTGCAGGGCAACGTCAACGTCTTCACCAACCGCGAGGCCTTCGTTCAGGTGTATTTGAACGATCAGCCGATCGGGCCTCCGGGCTACACGAGCGTTGCGAACGCGTGGACCAACATCCCGATCTTCGCCATGCGCAACGTACCGGCCGGCACGTACACCATCTCACTCCGCGGCAACGCCAATGGCTCGACGGCGAGAGCCGGCAGCCGCGTCGTCACCGCAACCGCCTTCTGACCCTGACTCCATCACCCGCAACGCGCAGGAGCCGCTCGCAAGAGCGGCTCCTGTCGTATAAAGCACCGCGCATGAACGAACGTTGGGCGGCCCGTGCGATCGTGGCGCTGGTGGTGATCGTCAACGCCGCCGCGCTTGCGCCGGAGCTCGAGATCGGCCGGGTCAATCTCAACGACACGGTCTTCCACTTCACCATTCTCGATCGGCTCGTCGAGCGCCCGGCGCTCGAGTTCTGGATGCCGGAGTGGAGCTTCGGCTATCCGGTGTTGCGCGGTTACCAGCCGCTCGGCCACTGGCTGGCCGCATCCGCGCATTTCGCAACGTTCCGGCAGTTCCCGCTCGACGTCCTCTTCGCCTTTCTGCGCTGGGGGCTGCTGGCCATCTTCCCGCTCAGCGCGTACCTCGCCTGCCGGTGGCTGCCGATGCCGCCGATGACCGCTGCCGCGGTGTCGCTGCTCGCGCCGCTGATCGCATCGCCGAACCTCTACGGCATTGAGTACGGCAGCTACATCTGGCGTGGCAACGGCCTTTACACCCAGCTGGTGGCGATGCACTTCTTCGTGCTGGCCATCGGTGCCGGCTGCCGCGCCATCCGCAACGGCCGCGCGGTGTGGGCGGCCGGGCTCCTGCTCGCGCTCACGTTCCTCTCGCACTTCATCTATGGATACATGGCCGCGTTGACGCTGGTCCTCATCGCGGCGCTGCCGGGTGATGACGCGCCCGCCCGCCGGCGCTTCACACGCCTCTTGTGGATCGCGGCGATGAGCATCGCCCTCACCGCCTTCCAGCTCCTGCCGATCCTCACCGACGGTGCCTTCATCAACCGCAGCCGATGGGAGCCGCTCTGGAAGTGGAACTCGTTCGGCGCAAAAGACGTCCTCGGACTGACGCTCACCGGCGACCTCCTCGATGCGCGACGCCTGCCGGTCCTCTCCTTCCTCGCCCTGGCCGGTGCAATCGCCGCTTGGCGCCGGCGCCGCGAGTTTCCCGCGGCCTTCGCCCTGGCCGGAGCCGCGCTCTGGATCTTCCTCTTCTGCGGCCGCGCATCGTGGGGACCGCTCTACAAGGTTCTCGGCCTCAGCGACGCCGCGCAGCTCCACCGCTTCATCGGCGGCGCGCAATGGTTTCTCCTGATCCTCGCCGCCTGGGGCCTCGCCTGGATGTGGACGCGCTGGCGGCTCTTTGGTGCGGTCGCCCTGACCGCGCTGATCCTCTGGCCGGCCGTCGCCGAGCGGCGCAACTTCCTGCGCGAAGGAGAGGACTGGGGGCGGGAAAACCTCGCCGCGTACGAGACCCATCGGGACGCGCTGCAGCAGACCATCGCCTCCGCGCGTGCTCACGGCGGACGCGCCTATCCCGGACTGGCCGCGTCGTGGGGTGCACAGTTGCGCATCGGCTACGTACCGTTCTACGCGTTCCTCAGCGAGGCGCACGTACCGGCGGTCGCGTTCCTCTATCACGCCATGGCCCTGCCGGCGGATGTGATGGTTCGCTTCGACGAGAACCGTCCGGATCACTACCGCCTCTTCGACATCCGGACGGTGATCGCGGAAGCCGGCCGGCAGTTGCCGCCTTTCCTGCGCGAGAGCGCGACCCACGGACCGTTTCGCGTCCTGCAGGCGCCGCCGTCCGGGACGTTCTCGCTGGTGCAGGTGCCGCAGTCGGTCTACGTCGACCGGAGGACGTTCTACGACGTCAATCACGCCTGGCTGCAGAGCCAGTGGCCGGCCGCCGACGCGCACCTCGCGCTCGACTACGAAGGGGCGCTGCCGCAACTCACGCGTACGAGGCTCGGCGATCTCGCCACGCTTGCCCAACCGCCGCCGCCCGCCGCTTGCGGCACGGTCATGCGGCAGAGCGGCAGCGGCGAGTCGTATCGCGCCGAGGTCGATGCGCGCGGCGATTGTGTCGCGCTGTTCAAGATGACGTATCACCCGAACTGGCGTGCGACGGTCGACGGAACGGCGCGGCCGACGGTCATGCTCTCCCCCGGCTTCATCGGTGTGCCGCTGCCGGCGGGGCGGCACACGATCGACCTGCGGTACGAGGCGAGCTTCGCCCGCCCGCTGCTGCTGATGCTGGCGTTGCCATTCTTCCTCGGCGCATTCTTCGCCGAGCGCAAAGGTCTGCTGCAGCGACTCGAGCAGCGCGTCGAGACGACCCGCGTTCCGCCCGGCACCACCCTTCCGTACGCACTGCTGGTGGCCGCACTGGTCCTGCCGGTGGCCGCGCCGTTTCTCGGATCGGCGCAGCCGAACGGCCACGACGCGCTGCAGTACCTGCCACGCGTCACCGAGTTCCACGAGAACATCCGGCACGGCATCCTGCTCCCCCGCTGGGCGCCGAACCTCGGCAGCGGCCAGGGGCAGCCGCTGTTCCTCCTCAACCCGCCGCTCTTCTATTACCTGACCGAGGCCTTTCATCTGGTGGGGCTGCCGCTCGTCACCGCGATGAATGCCGCATGCGTGCTGCTGATCTTCGCGGCGGCCGCGTCGATGTTCCTCCTCGCGCGCTGGTACTTTGGGGCGGCGGGCGGCGCGCTGGCGGCGATCGCGTACGTCTACGCGCCGTACTTTTTAGTCGACCTCTACGTCCGCACGGCGTTCTCCGAGTTCGCGGCGTTTCCGTTCTATCCGCTCGTGCTGTACGGATTCGCGCGGCACGCGGAGTCGCGCGATCGCCGCTATCTCGTCCTCGGCGCGGTTGCCTATGCCGCGCTCTGGTTCGCGCACACCCCCGCGGCGCTCCTCTTCTCGCCGCTGCTCGGCGCGTTCCTGCTCTTCCTGGCGTGGCGGGCACGCAGCGGAACGATGCTCGCGTCGCACGTCGCCGTGGCGGCACTCGGAATGCTGCTCGCCGCAGCGGTCTGGATGCCGAGTGTGGTCGAGGCGCAGCACGCGCACACGGAACGGCTGCGCGAAGGTCCGCTGCGCTACTCGAATCACTACGTCGCGCCGGCGCAGTTTTTCTCCAGCGCCTGGGGCTACGGTCCGTCGGTCCCCGGCGATCAGGACGGCATGCCGTTCAGCCTCGGCTGGCCGCATCTCGCGGTTGCCGCGCTCGCGGCGGTTGCCGTGGCACGCGCCGGCGCGCAGCAGTGGAAAGAGTGGATCGCCTTCTTCGGCGTGGCGACGTTCGTCCTCTGCTTCCTCATGACTGAGCGCTCGCATCAGTTGTGGGATGCGATTCCGCAACTGCAGTACGTCGCCTTTCCATGGCGCCTGCTCGCACCGGCGTGCTTCTGCCTCGCCCTCCTCACCGCGGCGATCGTGCTCGCGCTGCCTCGGCTCGACGCCCGCTGGCAGCGCCTCGCTTACGCCGCGATCATCGCCGTCCTCGTGCTGACGGCACTGCCGCACGCCACGCCGCCGTCGTATCTCAGCTACGACCCGCAGCTCTGGACGCCGCGCCAGCTCGCCGCGCGCGGCGCGGTGGCCGGGACGTTCGAGACCTTCGAGCCACGCTCCGTGACCGAGCGTCCGACCTACAACGGCGGCGCGATTACGGTGGAGCGCGGCACCTGCACTCCGGCGGTGCAGAGCCGCCGTCCCACCAGCCTCACCGCCACCGTCCACGCGACGACCGACTGCACACTCGAGCTACCGATCGCCTCATTTCCCGGCTGGCAGATCTCCATTGGCGGGAGCGACTGGCCGCTCGATCCGCCGGCGGCCACCGGCCGTATGCGCGTCACAGTGAGTCCCGGAAATCACCGGCTCGAAGCGGAGTTCGTCCGCACGCCGATCCGCTGGGCCGCCGACATCACCAGTGTCGCGGCGCTGCTGATCGGCGTCGCTCTCGCGCGCTTCGCAAGGGTGCGTCGGTCGTAGGATGCCGGCTCAGTCATCTCGTGGCGGTCGTATGACTCGCATCGTTCATCGTGTGGTGTGGGCTTCCAGCCCACTCCCGCTCCCCTGGAGGCGAGGGGTGGGCTGGAAGCCCACACCACACGAGCCGGCGAGCAGGTTTCGCGGCTGACGTTTGAGCGGGCGGGACTTCAGGCCGAGAAGTACACAGCGCGCATCCTGCGCATGATCAGCATCGCGGACGTCAGCTACGCCCTCTTCATCACCCGGCGCGAAAAAGGGTGACCGCGGCTATAGTGCGCGGCATGAGTGACGACTTCGTACGCCGCATCAAGAACGAGATCTTCCGTGCGGAAGAGGCCTCCCCAGCCGTGCTCGCGCAGATCGACGAAGAGCTCGAGCGCCAGCCCTCCGCGGCGCTCTGGATCCTGCGCGGCGATGCGCTGCAGCTGAGCGAGGACGACGAGTACGACCCTCAGGATGCGGAGACGAGCTACCTCAAGGCGCTGGAGCTCGACCCACAGTCCGCCGAGGCGTATGAATCACTCGGCCATTTCACGTTCGCGGTGAACGACGACGCCCGCGCCTCGGTGCAGTACTTTCAACGCGCCATCGAGCTCGGCGCGGGCGAGTCGGCGCGCGAAGGCTTGCGCGAGGCGTTGGACGAGCTGGCGGAGTTCGACGGCTAAGCAGAACGCACGCACTTGACCCACGGATGAGGAGACGACGGGGGGCCTCCGGCGGCCGGGCCGCGGGCCCGGACCCGTTGGTTGGCCTAGCCTCCGCGACACTCTGTTGCGAGATACGAGGCTGCGCTCGCGGAGGCTAGGCCAACCAACGGGGTGCGGGGCCGATGGCCCCGGCCGCCGGAGGCCCCCCGTCGTTCCCCGATCTGTTGGTGAAGTGAGAGCATTCTGCTGAGGAATCCCGACGGCGGCCGCGGCGAAGGAGTATCCTCGCTGCACTTCCCCCTCCTTCATCACGACCAGGAAGTTCCGTTGTGAGCTTCCGGAAGAGTGTCCACGCGGCTCTTCTGCCTCACTTCCCCGCGCCGCGTCTCCGCGGCGGCGCGATCGATGTCCGCAGGCAAAAGAGAGAGGACCACCCCATGACCGAGACGAGCGTTGCCCCCATCACCACGTTGCAGCCGAGCGAGCAGCAGCACATGCTGCTCCTCTTCCTTCCGGTACAGAAAGGCATCGCGGCGGCGCTGTCGCAGAACACCAATGCGCTGCTGTCGGCGGCCGGCAGCGGGACCGACCTGCGCGCGGCGACCGGCGTACACTTTTTCATGTTCCACGGCGTCTCGGACGGCGGCGCGTCGTCGCTGCCGGTGCCGACCTTCCAGTCGGCCGCGGGGAAGGACCTCTTCGTGGTGATGTCGATCTACGACGCCCCGTTCACGCCGTACATCTCCGCGTTCACGTCGAACGCCGCCATCGCGAACGGGCTGAACCTCGTCCTTCAGGCGATGGACGAGACGAACATCGTTCCGCCCACCGATCCGACGTCGGCCGCCTACATCCTCGCGCACGGCGGCGTCTTCAAGAACAGCGCGAACTTCATCAGCCTATTGATGCGCTACAACTTCGCCGATCCGGCCATCCCGGCCGCAACCGGCGCGGGGGAGATCGTCAATCCGCAGCCGAATCCGAAGTACTTTCTCGGCGCGACGTTCCCCGGCCTGACCGCCGGCGCAATCCTGCAGAGCTATCCGTCCGCCGGCGCTCTCTGGCCGCAGCCGGCGGTGCCGATCACGTACGTTCCGACGGTGGTCTCCGCATCGCCTGCCACGGCGACGATCCCCATCGCCGAGCCGGCCGTGCCGCTCGTGCCGCAGTCGCTGCCGATCGCCGCAAAGTCGTATCCCGCACCCGACCCCGCGGCGGTCGACGCGGCCACAGCACCGGTCGATGCCACGACGCCGCCTGAAAAGCAGGCCTGACGCGTGAGCGCGTTACCGGCCGGCTCCTCCCTTCCGCTCGATGACGTGCAGGGCGTGATCCTGCGCGGCTTCCGCAGCTTCCGTTACATCCAGCACCTCGTCTTCAACATCGCCGACGTGGAGGGCGCGCGCAGACTCTGCGCGCTGCTCGTCCCCGGCAGCGGCGCGCCGATGACCGTCACGCCGGCCACGCCGTGGGGCGAGAAGCCGGGGTACTGCCTGAACCTCGGCGTCACGCAACGCGGCCTCACGAAACTGATCGGCACGACGAACTACGCGGCCATCCTCAATGACAGCACCACCATCATGAGCGCGTACGACCGCGGTGCCGACGCGGCGCTCACCGCCGGGATCGTCGGCGACACCGGCGACAGCGCGCCGGCGAACTGGTGGCAGCAGGACGGCGGCTGGCGGCTCGATGGCAGCAAGCCGTCGTCGGAGCCGCTCGACCTCCTGATCACCATCTATACGCAGAACGGCATCGCCCGCGAGCAGTTCACGAAGAAGCTGCTGGCCATGATCCCGAACGCCGCGGACGGCACGCCCTCGGTGCAGCTCGCCTATCAGCGCGACTGCGATCCGCTCGATCCGCCGGACGGCATCCACTTCGGCTATGTCGACGGCATCTCGCAGCCGCGTATCGGCGGCTTCGACGATCCGACGCCAGCCGACGATCGCCCCATCGTGCCGTCGTGCTTCTTCGTCATCGACGGCAGCAGCGAGCTCGCACCCTACAACGCCGATCCCTTCCTCACGAACGGCTGCTTCGGCGCATTCCGCGTGCTCTACCAGGACGTCGGGCAGTTCCAGGCGTACCTCGCGCAGGCGGGCGATCAGAGCGCGCAGGATCTGCTGGCGGCGAAGATGTGCGGCCGCTGGAAAGACGGGACGCCGCTCGAGGTCTCCCCCGACGCTCCCGATCCGACCCTGGAAGGCTTTGCACTCAGCAACTTCAACTACCTCTCCGCCTCGCCCAACCAGAAGAAGGCGCCCGCCGCTCCCGACTACGACACGTACGGCCAGCGTTGCCCCTACGGCTCCCACACCCGCCGCACCAATCCGCGCGACGACACGGCGTTCAAGATGAACACCGACCAGGCCACCACGCACCGCGTCATGCGCCGCGCGTTTGCCTACGGACCGCAGTTCTCTGCTGATCCGGCCGCGCAGCGCGGCCTGGCCGGTCTCTTCCTCGGAGCGAACCTCACCGAGCAGTTCGAGTTCGTGATGCAGACCTGGATGTCGACCGGCGGCTTCCGCTCCCCCGACCTCAGCCCCAACGCCAGCGGCTGCGATCCGCTGTTCGGCCCGCAGAAAGACACCCCCGGCCTCGGCGACTTTGACTGCCTCCCCGACTCGGCCACGCTCCCGCCGACCACCGCCGCGTACCAGACCACGCCGGGTCTGCAGCGGTTCGTGCGGACCGACGGCAGTCTCTACGTCTTTCTGCCGAGCGTACACGCGCTGCGGCAGATGGCGGAGGGAACGATCGCGTAAAGATGGGTGGTCGTGGCCGGGAGGATCATCGCCACGGCCGCGACCAACCAGGCGACGCACAACATCTAACCGGATCCTCGGTCATGTCGCTTCGGCGACTTTGTGCGCGGGCGCTGGGAAGAACGCATCGCGTAGTCTCCAGACCGATTCCATCGTCAGGTCCTCACCTTCGAAGATGATCTGGCGGCTCTGCTTGTCCTCACGGTTTCTGAGGGAGCGCGTGACGTTCATCCAGCGGATGGTCTGCTTCCTCGTTTGCTCGTCGGTCTGGCGGATCACGAGGTACACGTCGACCGGCTGGCTGATCCAGTATTCGAGATGGCGCTCGTCCTTGACGTCGAAGACTTCCTGCCCGTCGCTCTTGCGCGTCCGCAGATACGAATTGCCGCTCTTGAGCTGCACGTAGACCTTCTTCCCGCTGGCCCGGCCATCGTCGTCCTTGAACTCGATCTCGCCGTCGATCCCGTAGTCGAACTGCGTCAGCGTGCGGAAAATCTGGTTTGCCTCGCCCGTGATCGCCTGGACGTGGCCGATCAGGATCTGCTCGAGCGCCTGCGTGTCGAGCTGCCGTGTGGCGGTCTCCTCCATCGCCAGGATCTTCCGCGCGACCGGGTCGCTCTTGAGCCGCTGCTCGATGAAGTCCACCAGCGGCACCGGCTTGTCACATCCTTGACAGGTGATGAACTTCTTATCGGCTGCGAAACGCATCCGCACCGCGGCAAGATCCCGAACCGGAGTGCCGCACGCGACGCACACATACCGCCGGTCGCGCGTCACGTTGCAGCCGTATCGGGCCAGGTGGCGATGGACGTACTCGATCAAAATGATCTTCAGCTCGTCCGGCGTCGCGACGTCGAAGAAGAGGCTGATCGTCGCCTCCCCTTCCCCCTGCCGGTTTTGGATTTTCAGCCCCAGCAGATGACCGCGGCTCGACGCGAATTCGGCCGCGTTCCGCCAGAGCTCGCGGTGCTCGAACTCCTGGCTGTACCACAGCCGCACCACCAGCGTCGTCCAGATCGTCTGCCACTCGCCGCCGAACGTGTACGAGACGAAGACGTCGGGCTCCCGCGGGATGTCTCTCTCGCGGCGGTACTGCGACGGAAATACCAGTTGACGGCCCTCCGGCGTCTCCTCAGCGATGCAAAGCGAGTGGTCGAGGAACGTCTGCACCATCGCTCGCAACAGCAGTTCCTCGTCGGGCCGCGGGAGCCGGTCGACGCCGGTAAAGTCGAAGCCCGGCCCGTAGATGTCCGCCTCCAGCACCGAGCCGATCTCGTCCCGGTGGGCACGGGCGGCCCGGATGATCGCGGCGGCGTAGCCGTTGAGCAGTGCCGGCTGCAGCAGTACCAGGTCGCCGAACTTGAGCGGCCGGGCCAGGCCGTGATTGGCCAGCAGCGTCACCGCCGTCCGGACCTCCGCCTCTCCGAACCGCTGCTCCGGAAAGGTCTGCTCCAGACGCTGCGCCAGTTCCGCAAACCGCAGCAGCCGGATGTCGGTCGTACCGCGCATCGTCATCACGGCGTTTTTCAGCTCGGCCAGCATCCGCGGCGTGGCGGTCCACGGCAGCTTGTCCCACGGGATGTGCTCCGCGATGAGCTGCTTCAACTTCGATGGCTTCCCACCGTTGACCATGTCCGAGCAGTTCTCGCCGCTCTTGGCGCTGGTGGCCAGCCAGCCGGCGAAACCATGCTCCTGGATGAAGCGGTCGATCTTGGCGTTGCCGACCTTCATGCCGCCGACGTCGGCCTGCGAGAAGACCAGCAGCCGCGCCGCTTCGTGCTTCGTCGCTGCATTGCCCGCGGCCGTCTCGAGTGCCTTCAGCCAGTCGCCCGCCTCGGCGAAGGGATCGTCCTTCTGCGGGTTGATCAGCAACACGGCCAGGGCCGTCTCGTCGAGAAACAGGCGGTGGATCAGCCGGGAGTCTTCCTGACCGGCGAGGTCCCACAGCAGCGCTTCGCGGTCGATGGTGACATCCGGCGGCAGCGGCAACTCCAGCGGCCAGACCTTCATGCCGTGCGTGCGATCTTTCACGACGTACTGATCTTCGATCAGCCGGTGGGCCAGCGAGGTTTTGCCGACGGTTCCTTCTCCCAGCAAGACAACTTTGGCGTTGACATAACGGCGAGTTGCCTCAGCGGGTGGAGCGGCGCGGAGGCCAGTGAGGCGGTAAACGTAGATAGCACCGCCTGTCGTTCCGATTACGATGCGCGACCCATCGGGGCTGAAGGCAACGGAAACTGGGAACGGATGCCCTTCAGACGTAATGACCTGTAAGCACGCCCCCGATTTGCAGTCCCAAAGCCGGACAGTTTCATCGATGAATCCCGTGGACGCGATGAGAGTGCCGTCGGGGGAGATCGCAACCGAGTACACCGGTTTCTGATGCCCCTCCAACGTGCCGATACAGGTTCCCGCGTCCAGATCCCAGATCTTGACGGTATTGTCTTCGGAGCCGGAAACGGCAAACCGACCGTCCGGCGTGATCTCGACGGAGTTCACATGCCCCGAATGCCCCACCAGCGTCGCCAGGCATCCGCCCCTTTCGAGATCCCAGAGTCGGACGGTTTCGTCAAACGAAGCTGACACGACGCGGTTTCCGCTCTTGGTAACCGCCACGCACTTCACAGCACCCGTATGCCCCACCAGCCTTGCCAGGCATTCTTGGCTCTCGATGTCCCAGATCCTGAGTACAGGATCCTTGCCCGCCCCGGCCGAAATTGCGCGTTGGTTCGAAAAGGCCACAACGGACGTGACGATGTGTTCGCTGGCCTTCCACGTGCCGAGTGACTGCCCTGTCGCGGCATCCCAAATACACAAGGTGCCGTCGTCCGATCCCGACAGAATCCGCTTGCCGTCAGGCGTGATCGCGACGGAGGTCACAACATCGGTATGTCCTGCCAGCGTGGCCCGCTCACCGCTCTCGAAATCCCAAATCCTGACGGTCGAATCAGGGTTCGATAGGTTGCCGCCCCCAGATGCCATCCAGGTTCCATCCGGACTGACCGCCACGCTATTGACCCACCCGGTATGTCCCCTGAGCGTGCGTTCATGCACCGCCAGTGGCTCACGCTCCTCCGCTTGCTTCGCCGACCGCACCTTTCGCTTCGCCCGCTCCTTCTTCTGCGGTGGTTGCGGAACGGCCGACGCGACTTCCGTCTCAGCGCGACACGCCGCCACAAGTTCGTCGAACGCCGCGTGCGTCTCCTGCCGAAGATCGACATACCTGTAGCGTCGCAGCGTGTCAGGCAGCGTGCAGTCGGTCAGAAGGAGCGGAACGAAGCGGCGGCCGGCATTGGTCGGGTCGCGGAAGAGAACCGTGCTGCGCTCGAGCGTCACCCACGCTGACCCCAGCGCCGCGGGCGACAGACAGAGCACCTGCACCCGCGCCGCCTCCAGACCGCGCTCGATCGCCAGGTAGATGTCGTCGCCGGGCCGGATGACCCATTCATCGAGCCACACCCGCAGTCCGGCGTCGCGCAGCCGCTCGGCCAGTTGCCGCACCCGCGGCTTGTCGTGCGCGTTGTGGCTCAGAAAGACGTCATAGGTGAAGCCATCGGCCATGCCTGATCCTCAGCGCGTCGCTAGGGCCACAAAGTCGCGCTCTGCGAGCTCGATCGTATCTGAGGAGGACCATCACGGCGCTCTTTCCCTACCTCAAATCTGCGCGTGATCTCTCGCGCAATTTTCCGATTACGCTTGCGGCGCGCCCGATGCCTGCGCGCTCGGGCGCAAGCCGCTACCTCTCCGAAGCCCCTCACTTCGGCCGCGCCGTCAGCCATTCGTAATACCCGGTGATGCCGTTGAAGACGTACTGCACGGCGAGCGCCGCCAGGATGATGCCGAGGACGCGGGTGATGATCGC
This sequence comes from Thermoanaerobaculia bacterium, assembly GCA_036398925.1. Lineage (GTDB taxonomy): Bacteria > Acidobacteriota > Thermoanaerobaculia > Gp7-AA8 > Gp7-AA8 > DASWOB01. Next base: position 36,302 of record DASWOB010000039.1, on the reverse strand, counting down.
CACCTTTCCTTCGCCGATGCGCGTGATGATGCGCTCGCTGGCGTGGAGGATCGGCCAGGAGAGCACGTAGATGCAGCCGAGAACCACGGCCAGGGCGAGGAGGCGGCGGACGTCGCGGCCGGCTTGCGTGGCCAGGACCAGGACCGTGGCGATGGTGCCGGGGCCGGCCAGCATCGGGATGGCCATCGGGAAAATGGCCACGTCCTCGCCGCCGCCGGGATGCTCGCTGCCGGCCGGGGACTGCAACGATGAACGCTGGCCGAACAGCATCGGCAGGGCGATCAGGAAGAGCAGGATCCCGCCGCTGACGGCGAACGCGTGCATCGACACGCCGAGGTAGGAGAGCATCGCCCGCCCGGCGACGAGGAAGAAGAGGGCGACGCAGTAGGCCACGAGCACGGCCCGGTTCAGCACCGCACGCCGGTGGGCCGCATCCATCCCCCGGGTCACACTGACGAAGACCGGCGCGACAGCGACCGGGTTGATCACCACGATCAGCATGACGAAGGCGGTGATCGTGAACTGGAGGAGGCTCTCGTCCATCGGCGCGTACTGTAGCGCCGTTGGCCTCCGGGAAGAGTCGAAGGGCGCCGGCTCGTCGAAGAGAGTCGCGGATGTCACGATCGAGGTCACTCGACCTCACGGGTGATATCCATGGACATCACGATCCATGTGCGCGATATGGATGTCGAGGTCACCCGACCTCACGCGTGATATCCATGGATATCACCATCCATATGCGCGATATGGATGCCGAGGTCATTCGACCTCATGTTCCAAGTCGGCGACATGGATGTCGAGGTCATTCGACCTCATGCGCGATATCCATGGATGTCATGTTCCAAGTACGCGACATGGATGTCGAGGTCCGTCGACCTCATGATCCAAGTGCGCGACATGGATCACGAGGTCACTCGACCTCATGCGTGATATCCATGGATGTCATGTTCCAAGTGCGCGACATGGATGTCGAGGTCCGTCGACCTCACGATCCAAGTACGCGACATGGATCACGAGGTCACTCGACCTCGTGCGCGATATCCATGGATATCAGCATCCAAGTGGGCGACATGGATCTCGAGATCCGTCGACCTCACGCGTGATATCCATGGATGTCACGATCGATAGGCGCGATATGGATGATGAGGTCGCTCGACGTGAAGATCCATATTCCGGATATCGCTGGTGAGGTCCCTCGACCTCGCCCCTCGTCGGCAAAGCCTGCAGTTCGTGACACCTGCGTGCCATTCGTGACGGCGCGGGAACCGCTCCGCAGGTAGAGCAGGTTTCTTGCTAACGATGACTGTCTCGATTTTCGGCCGTGGCCTCGCCCTCTCCGCTCTCATCGTCGCGCTCGCCGGATGTGGCGGCGAATCGTCCGCGGCGGCGGAAAAGGATGGGAAGCGGCCCGACGGCGCGCCGAAACAAGTGCGGACCGCCCGCGCCGAGCAGCGGCAGCTCGGCTCGTCCGTGCTCGTGAACGGTACTTTGGACGCGTTCGACCGGGCCACGGTCGGCACGAAGGTCGCGGGGCGTCTGCAGACCATGGCGGTCGACCTCGGCAGCCGGGTGACGCGGGGGCAGCTCATCGCGCGCGTCGATCCGACCGACTACAACATCCGGCTGCAGCAAGCGGAGGCGGGGCTGTCGCAGGCTCGGGTCCGGCTGGGGCTGCCGCCGGGTGGCGGGAGCGACGCCGTCGATCCTGCCGACACGCCACCGGTGCGCGAGGCGCGCGCGGTGCTCGAAGAGGCACGCGCCAGCCGCGAGCGTTACGCGGCGCTGCTCCGCGACGGCGTGATCTCGAAGGCTGATTTCGATCAGGTGCAGGCGCAGGCGCGCGTCGCCGAGAGCCGCTACCAGGACGCCTTCGAGGAGATCCGCAACCGCCAGGCGGTGGCCACGGAGCGGCGCGCGGAGGTAGCGCTGGCGCGGCAGCAGCTGGCGGACACGGCGCTCTACGCCGCCTTCGACGGCGTCGTACAGCAGCGCATCGCCTCCCTCGGCGAGTACCTCGCGGCCGGCGCGCCGGTCGTGGAGATCGTCAAGATCGATCCGCTGCGCTTCCGCGCCGAGGTGCCGGAGCGCGATGCCGCGAGCATCCGGATCGGACAGACGGTGCAGCTCGCGGTCGACGGTGCGCCGGGGCAGTTCACCGGACGGGTCACCCGCATCAGTCCGACCATCAGCGAGCGGACGCGCGTCCTGCAGATGGAGGCCGACATCCCGAATCCGGGAGCGGCGCTGCGGGCGGGCTCGTTCGCCCGCGCCACGATCGTCACCGACAGCTCCGCGCTGTCGCTGGCCATCCCGAAGGAGGCGCTGGTGACATTCGCCGGCATTGAGAAGGTGATGGTCGTCGAACAAGGGAAAATGAAAGAGAAGCCGGTCACGACCGGCCGCCGCGCCGGAGATCTCGTCGAAGTGCTGAGCGGGGTGAAGGCCGGCGATGAAGTGGTGCTGAATCCGGTGAATCTCCGCTCCGGTCAACCGGTGGTGACCCGCTAATGCAAAAACTCGCAGAAATCTGCATCCGCCGCCCGGTCTTCGCCTCGATGATCGTGCTGGCGCTGGTGGTGGTCGGCGCGGCCGGCTACGCGCAGCTCGGCATCGATCGCTACCCGTCCGTCGACCTCCCCACCGTCAGCGTGCGCACCTCGCTGCCCGGCGCCGCGCCGGAAGAGGTCGAGTCGCTGATCACGCAGCAGATCGAAGAGGTGGTCAACACCGTCGACGGCATCGACGAGCTGCGCTCGGTCTCCGGCCCCGGCACCTCGAACGTCATCGCCACGTTCAAGCTCGACCGCGATCTGGAGACCGCCACGCAGGACGTCCGCGACCGCGTGGCCACGGTCATCAATCGCCTGCCGGAGGACGCGACGCCGCCGGTGGTCTCGAAGTTCGACAACGACAGCTCGCCGGTCATCACCATCGCCCTGTCGGGCGAGCGCTCCATCCGCGAGCTGACCGAACTGGCCGACAAGACCGTGCGCGTGCAGCTCGAGCGTACGGGCGGCGTCGGCGAAGTGCGCGTGGTCGGTGGCCTCGAGCGGGCCATCAACGTCTGGGTCGATGCCGATCGCCTGGCCGCGTATCAGCTTCCGATCACCGCGGTGCGCACGGCGCTCGATCGCCAGAACGCCGATCTGCCCGGCGGCAACGTAACCACCGACCGGCAGGAACTGACGCTCCGGACGATGGGGCGCTACAGCGAGCCGACGGCTTTCGAGAACCTGGTCATTGCCACCCGCACCGGCGGCAGCGCCACGCCGTCATCGAACGGCAACGCGAACGCGAGCGCGCAGCCGACGGTGGCCGGCCAGGGAACGCCGGTGCGCATCCGCGACATCGGCCGCGTGGAAGACGGCACGAAAGAACAGCGCAGTCTGGCGCGCCTGAACGGCGTGCCGACCGTCACGCTGGAGATCCGCCGGCAGTCGGGAGCGAACACGATCGCGGTGATCAACGGCATCAAGGCCGCGCTGCCGAACGTGCAGTCGCAACTGCCGCCCGACATCGAGCTGGAGGTGATCCGCGACCAGTCGCGCTACATCGAGGCGGCCATGCATGAGATCAAGCTCCACCTCGTGCTCGGCTCGATCCTGGCGTGCCTGGTGGTGCTGCTCTTCATGCGCAACGGCCGCTCGACGATCATCGCCGGCATCGCCATCCCTGCCTCGGTCATCGCCACCTTCGGGATGATGTGGGCGCTCGACTTCACCCTCAACAGCGTGACGATGCTGGCCCTGGTGCTGATGGTCGGCATCGTCATCGACGACGCCATCGTCGTGCTCGAGAACATCTTCCGCTTCATCGAAGAAAAGAAGATGAACCCGATGGAAGCGGCCGCCGCGGCGACGAAAGACATCGGCCTGGCCGTCCTCGCGACGACGCTCTCGCTGGTGGTCATCTTCCTGCCGGTGTCGTTCATGTCGTCGATCTCCGGCCGCTTCCTCTACCAGTTCGGCATCACCGCCGCCGTGGCGATCATGGTCTCGCTGCTGGTGTCGTTCACGCTCACGCCGATGATGAGCTCGCGCCTGCTGCGGGCCACCGATACGGACGGTGGGCACGGCTCGCGCCGCGGCTTCTACGGGCGGATCGACGCGCTCTACATGCGCATGCTCGAGTTCTCGATGCGCAACCGGAAGATCATCGCCGGCATCGCGATCGTGGTGATCCTCACCAGCATCCCGCTCTACAAAGCGGTCAAGCAGGAGTTCATCCCCACCAACGTCGACGAGGCGGAGTTCGATGTGCAGATCACCGCCCCGCAGGGCACCAGCCTCGCCGCCATGAACGAGGCGATGGTGGAGATCGAGAAAGAGCTGATGGAGGTTCCGGGCGTGCGGCTCGTGCTCTCGTCCGCGGGCGGCGGCTTCCTCAGCTCGACCTCGTCCGGCAGCGCGTACGTGCGCATCGCCCCGCATGAAGAGCGGACGCTCTCGTTCACCAAGTTCTGGAACTCGCTGCTCGAGGGCAAGCCGTGGCAGGCCTTCCAGAACAACTACTCCGCGCAGGACGTGATGCAGGAAGTCCGCAAGCGGACCCGCAAGTTCGCGCCGATCCGCGTCGCACCGCGCAATCCGCCGTCGTTCAACTTCGGTCCGGGCGGACGCTCCGACATCAACTTCGTCATCCGCGGTCCGGAGATCGAGCAGCTGGCGGCGTTCGCCGACGATCTCGTGGCCCGCACCGAGAAGCTGCCGGGCTTCAACGACGTCGACACGAACCTGGAGCTCGACAAGCCGGAGCTGCGGGCGAACATCGATCGCGCCCGCGCCGCCGACCTCGGCGTCTCCACTGCCGACATCGCCACGAGCCTCAACGTCATGGTGGGCGGCGATCAGGAAGTGACGCGCTACCGCGATCCGTCCGTCAACGAGGACTACGACGTGCAACTCCGCGTCGAGCGCGCGAACCGCGACGACCCGGCCGCGATCGGACGTCTCTACGTGCCGACCCAGGCGGGCGATCTGGTGCGCCTCGACAACGTGGTCGACATCGCTCGCGGCGTCAGCCCGTCGCGCATCGATCGCCTCGACCGCGAGCGCCAGGTCACCGTCAGCGCCAGCGTCGCGCCGGGCTACGCCCTGGCCGACCGCATCGAAGCGATGCGCGCCGAGATCGTGAAGATGGGACTCCCCTCCGGCTACACGACCACGGTCACGGGCCGCGGACGCGAGCTGGAGCGCACCTTCAACGAGTTCCTCTGGGCGTTCCTCCTCTCGATCGTCTTCATGTACATGATCCTGGCGTCGCAGTTCGAGAGCACCATCCATCCCATCACCATCCTGCTCTCGCTGCCGCTGGCCATCCCCTTCGCGCTGCTCTCGCAGTGGCTCACCGGCAGCACCCTCAATCTCTACTCCGCCCTCGGCATCCTGGTGCTGTTCGGCGTCGTGAAGAAGAACTCGATCCTGCAGGTCGACCACATGAACAACCTCCGCGCGCACGGCATGGACCGCGCGTCGGCGATCCTGCAGGCCAACCGCGATCGGCTCCGCCCGATCCTCATGACTACCCTCGCGCTGGTAGCCGGCATGCTCCCGCTGGCCCTCGGCACTGGCCCAGGCTCCGAGGAGCGGAGGTCGATCGCCATCGTCGTCATCGGCGGCCAGTCGCTGTCGCTGCTGCTCACGCTGCTCGTCACGCCGGTCGCGTATTCATTGTTCGACGACCTCGCGCAGAGCCGCCGCTGGCGCCCGGTGGTGATCCGCCTGCAGCGAGCACGCGAGCGGATGACGGTGGCATTCGCGCGCGTACGGCGGCGGTAGGTCCCCCATTGCGGAGGTAGCGTTGCTACCGCAGTCCAGAATGCTCGCGAATCAGCCGCAGCGACTCGCGGAAGAGCGCCGCATGCTCCGGCCTGTTCAGCCACGTCGAGCGCCCCGAGGGATGCGGCAGCACCACCACATCGAACTGATGCCCGGCCCGCTCGGCGCGATGCACCCGCCCCACCGCCTGCTTGAGCTCCGCGATTCCGACCAGCTGCTTCGCCGCCAGTGTTCCCACGGCAATCACCAGCTCGGGCCGGATCAGCCCGATCTCGACGTCGAGGTGCCGGCTACAGCGCGCGATCTCCTCCGCATCGGGCACGCGATCGCCTCCCGCTTTCGGATCGCGTCCGGGGAAGCAGCGGATCACCGCTCCGATGTGCACCCGCTTGCGGAACTCGCCTTCGGAAAGGCCGAGGTGCTCGGCGAACCATTGAAAGAGCCGCTTGCCGGCGGTCCAGGCGAAGGGGCGGCCTTCATCGGCTTCGCGCGGACCGGGCGCCTGGCCGACCAGCATCACCCGCGCGCCGAAGACCGGGCCGGTGACGGGAGTGCCGGCCACATGCGGGCAGGCGCGGCAGGCGAAGAGGGCGTCGAGATGGGCTGCAAAGTCGGGGGTCATAGGCTACGATCACGTCGCAAACAATGCGGCCTCGCGGATTCGTCCTCTTCCTCCTCATTCTTCTCCCTCTGACTGCCCAGGCGTGGACGCCGGCGGCCGACGCCCGCATCGCTAAAAAAGGAGCGGACCTCGCCCCGCCCGACCTGCGCATGCTGATCGAGCGCTTTGACGCCGACTACCGACGCGGCCTCGAGCGTGCCCGTCAGGAAGAGAGCGCCGAGAACGGCACGCACCGCGAGCAGCGCCTCCGCGAGCGGCTCGAGCGCGAGACGGTCTCGATCGCCACTGCCATCCGCAAGGGCGATCCGATGCCGACCATCGTCGAGCGACTCGGCGGTCTGGCGCACCTGGTCGCCGACGCCAACAATCCGTTCCACGCGAAGAGCGACGACGCGCGGCTGACTTCATCGCAGGACGATTACGAGCGCTACTTCGAGCGGCGCATGCCGAAGTTCCCCACCGTCTTCTACGGCCTCGACCGCAACTTCCGCCTCTCGGGGTACCTCGACAAGACCTTCGCCCGCTCCCGCAAGTTCTACCCGCTGGTCGGCGAAGAGTACTTCCGCACCGGCAAGCGCCGCAGCTCGGCCGAGTTCGACGACCGCTCCACCGCCTTCGCCATCGCGTCGATCTCGTATTCGCGCGCCGTCACCGACCTCGTGAACCTCTACTACTTCATCTGGAAGGAAGCCGGCGGCGACGTCCGTTCGGCCGCCGTCATGCGCGACGGCAACCTGCGCCGAAATGCCGATTAACCGCGCCATCCTCTCCGTTTCCGACAAGAGCGGTCTCACCGAGCTCGCCCGCGCCCTGGCGGCAAAAGGCGTCGAGATCCTCTCGACCGGCGGCACCGCCAGGCACCTCGCCGACGCCGGCATCCCGGTCACCCCGATCGCACGGTGGTCCGGTGCCCCGGAGATCCTGGGCGGCCGCGTGAAGACGCTCACGCCGAAGGTCTTCGGCGCGATCCTGCACGACCGCGACAACGTCGACCACCTCGCCGACGTGCAGCGGCTCGAAATCCCCCCCATCGATCTGGTGGTGGTGAACCTCTATCCGTTCGAGACCACCATCGCGAAGGAAGGGGTCACGCTGGCGGAGGCGATCGAGCAGATCGACATCGGCGGGCCGTCGATGCTCCGCGCTTCGGCCAAGAACCACCGCCACGTCCTGCCGCTCTGCGATCCCTCGCTGTACGACGAGTTCCTCCGCGAGCTCGAGAACGGCGAGATCACGGAGGGGTTCCGCCTGAAAGCGGCGATCGCCGTCTTCGAGAAGACCAGCGCGTACGACGCGGCCATCACCGCGTACCTCAAGGGTGGCGAGACGACGGCGCTATCGGATGACACGAAGACGCTGTCGCTGTCGAAGTTTCAGGACCTCCGCTACGGCGAGAACCCGCATCAGTCGGCCGGCTTCTGGGTCGCGCGTGGGAGCAAGCCGTTCGAGCAGCTGCAGGGGAAGGAGCTGTCGTACAACAACCTGCTCGACCTCGATTCGGCAATCCGCCTGGCCAATGCCTTCCGCGAGCCGGCCATCGCGATCATCAAGCACACCAATCCGTGTGGCGTGGCGCGGCGCGATTCGCTCGTCGATGCGCTGCGCGCCGCAATCGAGTCCGACCCGCTCTCGGCCTTCGGCGGGATCATCGGCGCGAACCGGCCGTTCGATGGCGACTGCGCCCGCGCCGTCGGCGAGATGTTCCTCGAGGTGATCGTCGCACCATCGTTCACCGCCGAGGCAACCGAGCTGCTGGCGAAGAAAAAGAACCTCCGCCTCGTCACCACCACAGGAGAGGTGCCGGAGCACGAGCTCCGCTCCGCCGCCGGCGGCATGCTCATCCAGTCGACCGACCGCATTGCCGATCGTTCGACGTGGAAAGTGGTCACCGAGCGCCAGCCGAGCGATGCCGAACTGGCCGGCCTCGAATTCGCCTGGATCGTCTGCGCGCAGGTCAAGTCGAACGCGATCGTGCTCACCCGCGAATCGCAGTCCATCGGCATCGGTGCCGGGCAGATGAGCCGCGTCGACGCCGCGAAAGTGGCGATCATGAAGTCGATCCTCCCCGCCGACGGCTCCTTCGCCGCCTCCGATGCGTTCTTCCCGTTCCGGGACGGACTCGATCTCCTCGCCGACGCCGGCGTCCGCGCGGTGATCCAGCCGGGCGGCTCGGTGCGCGACGCGGAAGTGATCGCCGCCGCGAACGAGCGCGGCATGACCATGGTCTTCACCGGCGAACGGCATTTCCGGCATTAGGTTTTTGCTCGTCTCAGTTCATCCCGACCGTAGGGAGGGATAAAGTTTGGACCGGGATAAACTGAAGACCAGCCAATGGACATTCGTTTAATCATCTCCGACGTCGACGGCGTCTGGACGGACGGCAGCATCACCTACGGTGAGCACTCCGAGATCAAGACGTTCAACGTCCGCGACGGCCTCGGCGCGAAGCTGGCGCAGCGCGCCGGAATCGCGGTGGCCCTCCTCACCAGCCGCCGTTCGTTAGCGGTGGAGCGGAGGGCGCAGGAGCTCGGGATCGTCGAGGTGCATCAGGGCGCGAGCGACAAACTGCTCGAAGCGGAACGGCTCGCGGTGCGGCTCGACATCCCCTTCACGCAGATCGTCTACATCGGCGACGACCTGCCCGACCTCGCGCCGATGCTGCGTGCCGCGATCTCCGCCGCGCCGGCCGATGCCGCGCCAGAGGTACTCGCCGCCGCGACGTGGAAGCTGCGCACGAAAGGCGGCCACGGCGTGTTCCGTGAGCTCGTCGAGCGGCTGCTCCGCGAGCGCGGCGCGTGGGAAGCAATCATCCAGGAATTCACCAGTGGCCGGCCCGAGGCTGCGAGCATTTAGGGCGCGCGCGGTCTCGCGTGCGTTCGCCGTCATCCGCGCGGCCGGCCGCCACATCCCGCTCCCCCTCGGCCGCAAGTTCGGCCGCGCGCTCGGCACACTGGCGTGGCACGTGGCGCGCCGCGAGCGGCGCAAGGCGCTGGCGCACATCGCCATCGCCTATCCGGAGTGGTCGGACGCGCAACGCCGCGGGGCCATCCGCCGCATGTTCCGTCACCTCGGCGAGTCGCTCTTCGAGATCGTCTGGCTGGTGAACCTCGACGAAAAGACGCTGGCGAAGACCACCGTCATCGAAGGAATGGACGAGGTCAAGAGGTTGACCAGTTCCGGCCGCGGCATCGTCACCTTCACCGGCCACTGTGGCAACTGGGAATGGCTGGCGCGCACGGTGGCCCTCTGCGGCGTTCCGGTCACCACCATGCAGCGCGAGCGCGACGACGCGGAGATGAACGACTTCATCGTGCAACTGCGCGAAGGAGCGGGCATCCGCACCATCGACCGCGGCTCCGCCTCGTCGGCCCGCGAGATGATCCAGGCGCTGCGCCGCGGCGGCGGCGTCCTGGCATTCCTCATCGATCAGAACATCCGCGCCGAAAGTGCGAAAGTGCCGTTCTTCGGCACTCCCGCGCTCACCCCGATCGGACCGGTGAAGCTGGCCATTCGTACGGGCGCGCCGATCGTCTCGATGTTCATCCGCCGCGGCGACGACGGCATGCAGTACGTGACGGTCAACCCACCCTTCGAGACCTCTCCCGACGACGACCCGATCGCCGTCACCGCACGGGTCACCCGCGAGATCGAGGACGCGATCCGCCGCGCGCCGGAGCAGTGGGTGTGGATGCACGACCGCTGGCGCGAGCGGCCGAAGTGGGAGGTGTCGCCGCCCCCGGTGCCCCCCTCTTCGCTGTCATCCTGACGAGCGAAGCGACGAAGGACCCCCTCCCCACAAGCCATACGCATGGTGCACTCGCCCGTGGGGAGGGGGTCCTTCGCTTCGCTCAGGATGACAGTGAGGCGACCGCGCGAAACCTACTCCGTCGCGAACGGCACTTCCCCCCGCAGAAACTGCCGCACCGTTCCCCACACCAGCACCGGATCATCGGCCCAGCTCTTGTGCGCGGCGCCTTCGATGCGCATCAGCCGGGCGTTGGGCAGGGTCTTGCGCCATTCGACGGCCTCGTCGAAGGGGGCGTTGCGGTCTTTCGTGCCGTGGACGATCAGGACCGGTGCCGTCACTTTCTTCACGTCATCCGCGGCGAGCGCCAGATTGAGGCCGAACTTGTGGTGGTCGATGTGGCGATGGAGGTTCACCGGCCATTCGTTCTCGTGCGCGCAGGCCGACTTGACGTCGAACCGCGAGGCGTACTTTGGATTGCCGATGAAGAGGTAGCGGAGCGCCTCCCACTGCGCCTCGCAGTACTCGCGCGGCGACTTCGTGTCGGCCCCCGCTTCGCGGAGGTCGTTCCAGCGTTTGGCCACTTCGGCCGGGATGCCGAGCTCCGCGAAATTCGGCGGCGGCATCTGCTGCACGCCCATGGCCGCGGGGCCGAGCTGCACGACGCGCGAGACGTGCTGCGGGTACTGCATGGCGTACATCAGCACCGCCTTGCCGAGATAGGAGAAGCCGACCGGCACGAACTTGTCGACTTTCAGATGCGCGCGCAGCGCCTCGAGGTCCTGCACGTCCTGCTCGATAGTCAACGTCTTGACGTTCTCCACACGTGATGAGCGGCCGCGGTTGCGCGGGTCGTACGTGATGATGGTGCCGAGGTCGGCGAACTGCTTCAGATCCTCGTGCAGGATGAAGTCGAGCGGCGCGATCAGCGTCAGACGCCCCTCGCCCGCCTTGCGGTAGAACAGCTTCGCGCCGTCTTCGGTGGTGAAGAAGCCCTCCTCCACTTTTGCGCCGACGTCGGAGCCGGGCGAGCCGGGGCCGTCGAAGAGCACCTTCCACGAGCCGTCCTTCTGCTTCTGCCAGACCGACGAGTAGTAGCCAACGTGGCGGCCCCTTTCGTAGTCGTAGATCGGGCCGTACGAGAGGCCGAGCGTGTTGTCGCCGTTCATCACCACCCGATCGGGTCCCCAGGTCATCGACGGTTTCGGCGACTTGAGCAGCGGCCCCCATCCCTCGATCACGGCCTTTCGGCCGATCAGACTGCGGAAGCGTCCGCTGAAGACCGCGTCCTCCGCGACCATGGCGAAGAAGCCGTCGTGATCGCGCCGCTCGAATTTCTTCGAGAACGCGAGCTCCGCGGCGCGCACCTCTTCGGCCGGAGTGGCGGCCAGTGCAACCGATGAGACAACGAGCAACAGGAGGGCGGCGAGGACGGTTCGCATGCCGCCGATTCTGCCATCGCCAAACGACCCTCGCGATGAACGAACCGTGAGCAAGTCACGAACGGACCGCGACGAGGCGTGAGAGGTCACGAGCGCCGTGTAGCGTGGGCTTCCGGAGCGCGGTGAACGTCCACCAACCCTCGGTGTCATCCTGAATGAAGTTAAGGACCCCCTCCCCACGGGCGAATACACATGGTGCGTCGCACGTGGGGAGGGGGTCCTTCACTTCGTTCAGGATGACACCGAGGGGGGGCGCACGCCTCGTGATGAGACGGGGGCGGGCCCCACCATTTGGGTCGTTCTCAGATCACAATCGTCTCGTGAATCGGCTGGTTCTCCCAGAACCGGCGGATCGAGAGCGGCGTGCAGTCGATGGTGCGGTACTCGCCGTACATCGTTGCTTCGGCCATGGCCAGTCCGGCCGCGGGAGCTTCCATCGCCCCGTGGCCGGAGAAGCCGGTGGCGAAGAGCAGGCCTTTGTAGTGCGGGTGCTCGCCGAGGACGGCGTTGTGGTCGACGTTGTTCGTGTCGTACAGACCGCCCCACATCGAGACCAGGCGGCAGCGCTCCATGCCCGGGACGCGCTCCTGCAGGTAGTAGTTGATCTGCTCTTCGTAATATTGCGAGTCGGCGGTGATGTCGAAGCCGGGGGCAGTATCCGGGTCCGCTTTGCCGATCAGGAGATTCGGCCCCTCGGGGCGGAAGTAGATCCCCTCGTCGATGATGGTCATCGGGATCCGCTCGAAGCCTTCGATCGGCGGGAAGTTGGTGATGAAGAGCATCCGTTTGAGTGGCACGATCGGCGGGAGGTCCTGACCGGTCACGCCCGACTGCTCGAGCAGCTGATTGGTCCAGGCGCCGGCGGCGACGAAGACCTTCTCGCTCTCGAGGATCGTCCCGTCTTCGAGCTCCACTCCCTTGTACTGGCCGTCCTCGAGGATCAGGCGCTTCACGCTCGTGCGCAGACGGAGCTCCGCCCGGCCGTTGAAGCCTTCCAGGCCGCGCTCGAAATAGCCCTGGGCGGCGGCCGAAGGATCGAAGCTGCCGCATTCCGGGCCGAACACGCCACCCGCGAATGGGCGCATGCCGAGGACCTCGTTCACTTCCGGGTCGATGTGATCGATGCCCGCTTTCAGGCCCGGCACCTTCTGCTCGACCTCGCGCGCGTCGAGGAACTCGATCTTCACGCCGTTCTTCGCCCACTGCTCGCCGAAGGTCTTCGCGCTCTCGAAGTTCTCCTCGTACTGGCAGAAGAGATAGCCGCGCTGATCGAAGCCGATCGGGAAGCCGAGCTCCTCGCGGAAGTTGCGCAGGCGCTGGATCGAGTAGCTGGTCAGCTTCATGTTGATCGGCGTCGTCCAGATGTTGCGGAAGCCGCCCGCCGACAGCGCGGTGGAGCCTTTCGACAGGGCGTCTTCCCGCTCCAGCACCAGCACGCGCCCCCGATAGCCGAGCTGCGCGAGGTGGTAAAGGGTCGAGCCGCCGATGATTCCGCCGCCGATGATGATCAGATCGAATTCAGGCATTCGGGTTCCTTCTAGATGGCCTTGGCCACGCTGACGGCGCAGACGCGGGCGGCACCGCTGCCGTGAAGGGCACGGGCGCAGGCGCGGAACGTTTCGCCGGTCGTCGAGATGTCGTCCACGATGAGGATCTGCTTCGCGTGCGCGCCGTCCGATGCGGTAAACGCGCCGAGGACGTTGGCCGCGCGGTCCTTCTTCCGGAGCGAAGCCTGGGTCGAGCGCTCGGCGCCGCGCGCGAGGAGGGTCATATCACACGGCACGCCGATGCGGCGAGACAAAGCCAGCGCGAGCAGCGTGGCCTGGTTGTAGCCGCGCCGCCGCTCTTTCGTGCGCGCCATCGGCACCGGCACGAGCGCGTCGAAGGCGAGGTCGCCGCGGGCGCGCAGCGCCTCCTCCATCAGGCCCGCCAGCGCCTCGTCGAGAAAGTCGTGGCGGCGGTACTTGAGGGCGGTGACCATCGGCACGAGCGGCCCCTCGTACAGGCCGAAGGTCTCGCACCACTCCAGCGGCAGCGGATCGAGCGCGCATGGAACGCAGTGCAACCCCTCGTACGGACGCGCGCATGAGGTGCATTTGGTGGTGAGGATCTTCGGCAGTTTCGCCCAGCATTCGCCGCAGCAGGAGGCGGTGCGGTCGCGCCACGGGAGCTCCCGGCCGCAGGCAACACAGGGGGAGGGCAGAACGATTCGCAGCGCTTCGCGTCCTACAACTGACAGAGCACCCGCGAGCCTGCTCGACACGGAGCACATTCTACTCGCCCGCAAGGAACCGACGCATGATCCTTCGATTGACCAAACAGAGCCCTTCGCTTATCGTCCGCCGCATGAAAAAGCCCCTCTTTCTGCTCGTCCTGACGCTTCTCTGCGCCATTCCGGCCTTCGCGCAGTCGAGCGAGTTCGGGATCACCCTCGGCGGCAGCAGCCGTAGCGTGGATGACGCCGTGAACGAAAACGACGTGCCCTTCCTCGACGACGAGCTTTCGTTCTCGCGCTCGGCCGTCGACCTCTTCTGGGCCCTGCAGATCGAGGAAGGAACCTGGCTGAAGATCAAGGCCGGCCGGATCGAGTCGCCGATCGCCGTCGACGTGTCGCCGGTACAGAATCCCCGCCCCCCCGCCAACCAGCGCATCCGCCGCGACGTCGAGGGCGAGGTGCAGCACGTGGAGATGAACGCCGAGTACCGCTTCTCCGAGCCGTTCGGCACCACCGCCCTCTTCGCCGGTCTCGGCCTCTACCGCCAGTCGGGCGAAGGGATCGAGACCGAGTCGAACTGGGGGTGGAACGGCGGCGTGAACGCCGACTTTCCGATCACCCGCCGCTACGGCCTGCTGATCGAAGCGACCTATCACTCCACCCGGGCCGATTTCCGGCCGCGTTACCTCACCGTTGGTGGCGGGCTGCGGATCTCGTTTTAAGCAGAACGCACGTACTGCGCCCACGGATGAGGGGACGACCGGGGGCCTCCGGCGGCCGGGGCCAGGGGCCCCGGACCCCCATTGGTTGGCCTAGCCTCCGCGACACTCTGTCGCGAGATCCGAGGGTGTGTCGCGGAGGCAAGGCCAACCAACGGGTCCGGGCCCGTGGCCCGGCCGCCGGAGGCCTTCGTCGTTCCCTCATCCGTGGGCGCGGTGCGTGCGAGGGGCGCTGGCGGGCGCGCCAATTGCTCCTCCTTCGAGGTGTAGACCTTGAAGGAGGACTCATGGCTAATGAGAACAGCCGTCACATCCGTGACGTCATGACCCCCAACCCGCAGACGGTGACGCAGAAGGATTCGATCGCTGACGTCGCCCGGATCATGAAGGACCAGGACACCGGAATCGTCCCGGTCGTCGATGGCAAGAAGATCATCGGCATGATCACCGACCGCGACATCGTCGTGCGCGGCATCGCCGAGGGAAAAGACATTGCGAACTCGAGTGTGAGCGACGTGATGACCAAGCACGTCCGTTCCGTTCAGGAAGACACCCCCATTCACGACGTCCTGCAGATGATGTCGAGCGCGGAGATCCGCCGCGTGCCGGTCGTCAACCGGAACGACGAGCTGGTCGGCATCGTCTCGATCGGCGACATCGCCAGCGACACGAACAACGACCGGTCCGTCGGCAAGGCACTCGAGAACATCAGCGAAGCGCCGCCGAACAACTAACAGTCCCCCGAATCCTGAGCGAGCGCAGCGAGCCGAAGGAGCCATCACAAGGCTGACCCTTCGACTCGCTGACGCTCGCTCAGGGCTTTTTGGGCGGAAATAGCGCCGCCGCTCACTCCGGTTCCGCTCAGCGTGAACAAGCTCCTCCCACTCGCGCTGACGCTTCTCGCCTCCATGACTCTCGCCGCCCAGAACGCCGCACCGAAGCTCGACCCGAAAGTCGAGAAAGCGGTGCGCGAGGCGCTGCCGGTCTGCGGCGACGCGACCATGACCGTCGAGGAGCTGCCGTACAAGCTCCCCCCGCGCTTCACCGGGACGATCGTCAAGACCACCAGCAAGCGCCCCTCCTGCGACTCGCAGCTCGTCTCCGTCGTCTCCCCCACCGGCTCGCACTTTCTCGGCATGCCGTGGTTCCTCGAGGGGGAGGAGGGGGCCACGCTCGAGGACAAGCTGCGCAACTTCACCTACCGCAACATGAACATGTCGGTCACCGCGGTCATCGACCGCACGCCCGACCTGGACGGCCTCTGGCCCGTGACGCTGAATGACCAGACCGAGGCGGGGAAAGTGCCGCTCCTCGGGCGGGTCGATCCGGCCGGCAAGGTCTTCTTCTTCGGTACGTTCCGCCGCGGCGACGTGCGTGCCGACCGCGCCAAGACCTTCGAGCCGTTCTACGCGAGCGCTCCCGCGAAAGGGCCGGTCAGCGCGAAGGTGACGATCGTCGAGTTCTCCGACTTTGAATGCCCCTCGTGCAAGCGCGCCGCGGGCTACCTCGATCCGATCCTCGCCAAGCATGGCGACAACATCCGCTACATCCGCTTCGACGTGCCGCTCAGCATGCATCCGTGGGCCTTCCCCGCCTCGCTGGCCGGCCGCGCGATCTACCGCCAGAAGCCGGAGCTGTTCTGGGAGTACAAGAAGGCGGTCTACAACAGCCAGAGCGAGCTGAACGCATTCGTCTTCTGGGACTGGGCGCGCGCCTGGGCGCAGGACCACGACCTGAACCTGGAGCGCTACGACGCCGACCTGAACAACGCCGCGCTCAAGGAAGAGATCCTCAAGGGCGTCGGCACCGCTTTCTCGAACGACGTCCGCGCCACGCCGACCTACATGGTCAACGGTGCGGTGGTCGATGCCGGGGAGGAAGGGAAGGCGCTGGCGGCGTACGTCGATTCACTGCTGCGCTGAGTTCATCCTGAGGAGCGAAGCGACGTGAGGATCTATGGTGGCTCCGCGCTACCGCAGCGTGATGGCACCGGAGATCCCTCCTCGCTGCGCTCGTCGCGATAAACTCGAGCTCACACGGTCTGCCAGACCAGATCGAGAAACGCCTTCAGCATCCGCCCGGTCAGCCCCCAGATCTCGTACTCACCGTAGTGGTAAAAGTACGCCGGAAACTGCCGTTTGCGGAACGGCACGTAGCGGACCTCCGGGTTGCGCAGGTCGAGCAGCGCTTCGACCGGCACCTCGAAAACCTCCACCACTTCCGACTCCTGCATCACGTAGTCGATCCGCTCGTGGATCAGCCCGACGAACGGCGCGACGAGGAAGCCGCTGTGCGTGACGACGTCGTCGAGCCGGCCGATGAGCTCCACGCGATGCGGCGGAATGCCGACCTCTTCTTCCGCCTCGCGCATGGCCGCCTGTTCCAGCGATTCGTCGCCTTCGACGCTGCCGCCCGGAAAGGCGATCTGCCCGCTGTGCGCCGCCAGATTCTCCGCCCTCCGGGTGAGGAGGATCGACCAGTGACCGTCGTGCCGGATGAGCGGGATCAGCACGCAGGCGCGGCGATGCTGCGGTGAATCGCTGATCTCGATGGCCGGCCGCTCCCCGAGAATCCGCCGCAGCCGCACCAGCGAAGCATCATCGAACAAGCGCCACCTCCGCGAACGGCTCCGGATCGAGCATCGGGATGTCCTGCATGGCGTGATGCAGCGTGAGGGTGTCCCCCTCCCCGACCATCGCGAACGTCACCTCGGTGGTGGCATTCGGCCGGAGGTCGCAAGGCAGCTCGAGCCAGCGGTCCTGGATCACCTGCCGGTCGCGCAGGACCTTGGCGATCAGACGGTAGACCGGTTGGCCGTAGGTGCGGGTGGGAAGGGTGGCGTCGCCGCTGTTGCGGAGGGTAAGGGTGATCTGCGTTGCGTTGCTTGTGACTCGATCGACCGCCAGGGACGGGAAGATCGGCAGCGGCATCGTGTGGTGTGGGCTTCCAGTCGCGGTGTGGTGTGGGCTTCCAGCCCGACCTCCGTCCCCCGCCAGCGCAGCTTCATACCCCGCCACCGTCAACTCCAGCCGAGCATGCCCTTCCAACCACCCTCGCTGCGCCTCCGCCGGACTGGCCAGCTCCGCGAGAAAAAACGAAACCAGCCCCTCAACCTCCCCGCCCCCCAGCGGCAGTTTCGTCACGCAGTCATCCGGAAACTCGGCGAACTGCGCGTAGTCGCTCACCGCCACCGGCTTTCCGGCGTCGAGGGCACGAATGAGCGTACCGGAGGTCTCACCGGCCGTCGGATAGCGGAGGTTCACGAAGCGGTCCGCCACCACGTAGTACGCCGGAAAATCGTCGTCGCTGACGTAGCCGGTCATCCGCACGCCTGCGACTGCCAGCGAGGCCACGTCGATGTTTGGCGCCGGCTCGCCGACGATCAGCAGCTGCAGCCGCGGATCGGAGGCACGCGCGACGCGGAATGCTTCGAGCACGACCTCCGCCCGCTTGGCCGAGGTCAGAAAGCCGAAGAAGCCGATCACGCGATCGTCGTCGCGGAAGCCGAGCGACGCGCGCAACGCGGCGCGATCGAAGGCGCGTGTCTCCGGCACGTACAGATGCGGCACCACCACGATCGGCGTGTCGACTCCGAACGAGCGCAGCCGGTCGGCGGCCCACTGGTTGTGCACGATCACCGCTCGCGACTTTCGCGCGACCTCCACCGACGCCGGCAGCAGAAAGTTCCCCATCTCGCTGTGCAGCCCCGCCGCCCGCCCGCGCGCCCACGCCTCGCCGGCCGCGCCGTGGCTCGCGCGCAGCGCCTCCGCGTACGCCTCGGCATCGCCGCGCGCGAGGGTCATCTCCACGATCAGGTGATGCAGCACCAGGTCGTGCAGCACGATCACGTCGGGATGGCGGAGCGCCTCGCTGTAGATCCACTCGTGATGCGGGTTGTTGCCGAGCTGATAGATGACGCGATCGAACTTCGTCGCGTCGTACCCCTCCGGCGAACCGAAGGCCTCGGCGTCGAACGCCGACAGCAGCAGAGACGAATAGTGCGCGATACCGCTCTTCGCCGGCGGGAGTGGCGTGAGCAGCGCGACGCGTCGCACTTACTCCGCCTTCGTCCGCGCCTGCGCCGCCAGAAACGCCTCGATGAAGCCGTCCAGATCGCCGTCCAGGACACGCTGTGGATCGCCGACCTCGTACCCGGTGCGCAGGTCCTTGATCAGCTGATACGGCTGCATCACGTACGAGCGGATCTGGCTGCCGAAGCTGACGTCCTTCTTCTCCCCCTCAACCTTGGCCTGCTCTTCCTTCCGCTTTTCGAGCTCGAGGTTGTAGAGCCGCGAGCGCAGCAGCTTCATCGCCGTGTCGCGGTTCTTGTGCTGGCTGCGCTCGTTCTGGCAGGTCACGACGATGCCCGACGGCATGTGCGTGATCCGGATTGCGGAGTCGGTGACGTTGACGTGCTGACCGCCGGCGCCCGAGGAGCGATAGGTATCGACGCGCAGGTCCTTGTCGTTGATCTCGATCTCGATCGTGTCGTCGATGTCGGGGTAAACGTAGACCGATGCGAACGAGGTGTGGCGGCGCTTGGCCGCGTCGAACGGCGAGATGCGCACCAGGCGATGCACGCCGTTCTCCGCCTTCAGGTAGCCGAACGCGTAGTCGCCGCGCACCATGATCGTCGCGCTCTTGATGCCCGCTTCCTCCCCCGCGGAGTACTCGAGCATCTCGCCCGACCACCCCTTGCGCTCGCAGTAGCGGAGGTACATCCGCAGCAGCATCTCCGCCCAGTCCTGCGACTCGGTGCCGCCGGCGCCGGAGTGGATGACCAGGATCGCATCGCGCTCGTCGTTCTCGCCGGAGAGCTTCATCGTCAGCTCGGTCTCGGTGATCTCCTTGTCGAGCTGGGCGACGAGCGTGTCGATGTCGGCTTCGACGTTCTCTCCCTCCTTCTGAAACTCCAGAAGGACGTCGAGGTCGGCCGCCTTGCTCTCGAGCGATTCCGCGGTGGCGATCCGCTTCTCGATGCGCGAGCGTTTCCGCCCGACTTCCTGCGCCGTTTCCTGCCTGTCCCAAAAACCAGGCTGGGACATCTCGCGCTCCACTTCGTCGAGCGCGCGCTTCGCGGCGGCTAGGTCAAAGATAGCTCCGGACGAGGGTCATTCGGTCGCGGAGGGAGTCGATCTGGGTGAGGGTGTTTTCGTTCATGACAGACGGGCGCATTGTCGCACGAGCGATGAGCGATGAGAGCTGAGGGATGAACGATCGTGCCGGCGATGACGCTCATCGCTCATCGTTCATCTCTCATCGCTCGTCGCTCGTCGCCGCACGAACAGGACAACGAGCACGACGACCACCGCAAACCACGCAAACCAATCCCCCATTCGCACATACGGCGTGGTGGTCTTGCGCGGCTGAAATTCGGCGTAGATGATCCCCTGCACGTTCATCGGTTTCGACTCCACCACCTGGCCGGCCGGATCGATGAACGCGCTGATGCCGGTAGTGGCGGCGCGCAGCAGATAGCGATCGCCCTCCACCGCGCGCAGCCGCGCCTGCCAGAGGTGCTGGGCCGGCGCCGAGCTGCCGTCGAACCAGGCGTCGTTGGTGATCGTCACCAGCACGTCGGCGCCGTTGCGGATCTGCGTGCGCGTGATCTGCGGATAGACGATCTCGTAGCAGATGGCCGGGCCGTATAGGAGCTTGCCGCGGAGGGGCTTGTCGTTCGTGCCGAACTCGAACTCGCCGACCACGCGCACGAGCTTCTGCGCGAAGAAGAGCATCTCGCGCAACGGCACGTACTCGCCGAACGGCACCAGGCGGATCTTGTCGTAGTGCCCGATGGTCGTCCCGCCGCTGGCCAGGAAGGCCGAGTTCCAGATGCGGTTCGGATCGGCCGGATCGGTGGCCACCGAGCCGAGGATGATGTCGACGTCGAAATCGCGCGAGATGCGCTCGATCGACTCGCGGTAGGAGCTGGTCTGCGTGTACGACAGCGGCACGGTCGACTCCGGCCAGATCACCACCTTCGCGCCGTTCCGCGCCGCCTCGACGGTCATGGTGATCATCCGGTTGAAGATCGTGATCACGTTCGACTCGTCCCAGCGCATCTCCTGGGCGATGTTCGGCTGCAGCAGCGCGGCCTTGACCGGCGAGGCCGCGTTCGGCCGCACCGCGAACTTTGAAGCAATCAAACCGGTTCCCCACCAGACCATCAGCAGGATACCGGTTGCCCCGGCCACGATCACCCGCGCGATCGACGGCGGGCGCTGCGTGATCCACCACCCCGCCACCGCGGTCGGGATCAACATCATCGCCGCGACGAAATACGGCCCGGCCACGCGGTCGATCTGGATCAGCGACGGATAGTCGACGAGAGCCGTGGCGAGGAGGTTCCACGGAAAGCCGGTGAACATGTACGTCCGCAGGAACTCGATCGCCGCCCACGCCAGCGGCACGCAGAGCCACGGCAGGAAGCGCTCGCCGAGTCTGAGGCGATGCACGACGATGCCGAACAGCCCGCCGTAAAGGCCGAGAAAGAGCGCCATCGCCACGAACAGCAGCACCCCCAGTGCGACCGGCAGCCCGCCGTAGAGCGCCATCACCCGCACCACCCACGGCACCATCAGCAGCCACGCCACCGTCTGCGACAGCCAGCCGAGCAGGAACGCCTCACGACGGCCCGCACGGACGACCACCACCACCAGAGGGATCAGCGCGATGAACGACAGCCACCCCTGGGCCACGCCGGGAAACGAGAAGGCGAAGAGGGTACCGGAGAGGATCGCGAGGAGCGCGTGCAGGATTCGGGGACGCAAGGCGCGGCGAAGCATAGCGCAGGGACCGTTCTGGACTGCGGTGGCAACGCCACCGCTCTCTCGCGCGGCGGAGCCGCGGCCGCTCCGCGGCTGTCGAGAGCGGCGGCGACGGCCGCCGCAGTCCAGATCTACTTCTTGAACAACGCGTCGAACGCCTTTCGCGCGTCGTCGGGCGTCTGCGGCTGGCGCATCTTGTCGGCCGACAGGTCGCGCACGATCTTCGGCGTGAAGAACGTGCATTCGTTCTTGGCGTGCTTGCCGACCACGCGGGCCGGGATGTTCTCGCGGCACTCCCACAGCGTGGTGGTGTCGAAGAAGCGGCAGTTGCCGCAGGTGTGCAGGTCGGCTCCGCAGCCGCCGCAGGCGTCGAACGGCTGCACCGGATCGATGCTGTGCCGCACGTTGCCGCATGCGTTGCATTTGAAGGCCTCGGGGCCGAAGCCACCGGCGGTGCGTCCGCGCGGCGCGCCTTCCAGTCTCTGTTTCGGGGGGTCGGGACGCGGGCCCTGCGGACGCGACGTCTGGCTGCTGCCGGACTGCGAGCCGTAGCCGCCGCTGTCCTGATACCCACGATGCTTGTACTTGCGATCGCTCAAAAATTCACCTCAGGAAGAAATACCAGACCATTCCGGCGATGACGGTCACGGTGATCACGAACAGGATCACGCGGACGGCCAGCTTGGCGATCTTCAGAAAGATCCAGATGGCCAGGATGACGATGACGAACGTCAGGAGCTCGGGAGTGCTCGGCATTCAGGGATTGCTCTCAGTGTAACAACGTTTCTTGCGGAATTAATCGACATAATCGTCGACCGTCGTCGATTGCGCCCTCGGCGGCGCCACCACGAGCGTCGGATCGTTCGTCGTGTTGTCGGTGATCGTGTAGAACGGAATGGCCGAGCCGCTGAACGTCAGCGTCACCGCATCACCCGGCACCAGCGAGCGCCGCACGAAATCGGACGCGGACGTCATGACGGTGTAGTTCGCAGGAAACGAAACGTCGACGAAGTCTCGCAGTCTTCCATCGGGTCCGTAAATGAGCGCCGTCACATTCGTCGCGGTCAAAGTGCGAATGCCGAGGTTCACGCGGAAGCGATTCCCCTCCGGGATCTGCACCTGCACGGAGCCCGGCCGCAGGTACGAATACGGCAGCACCGCATTCGCGAACGTACCGAACGTCCCCGCGCTCGTGTCGTTGTAGAGACGCGCCTCGATGCGCGGCACGCGTCCGTCGGCATTCGCGGCCGGGACGATGTCGATCGAGCCGAGGCCGCTCTGCCCCATTGCCGCGACGACATCCTCGAAGATCACCGGCTGCGCGTCGCTGCCGAGGGTGTACGGAATCGACGGATCGGATGGCGATGCCGAGCGGCCCGCCGGATGGAAAACCAGCCTGCCCGACAGCGACACGCCGCGCAGCGTGAGCGAGGTCTTGAACTTGCCGCCGAGCGCGCCCGGCGTCGAGCCGACGATCGGCAGGATGGCCATGCGGGTCATCTCGCGAAAGCCCTCGTCCATCGGCAGCTCGACGATGATCCGCGCCGTGCAGGTGTCGATCGACGGCACTTCCAGCGTCTCGATCTGCTTGCGCGTGCCGGTCACGAACTCCGCCGTCACCTGATACGAGATGCGCGTCGGCTTGCTGGCGCGGCGGTTCACGACGTGGGTCGTGCCGCGCGTGTTGCTGCCGCGCGCCGTGACGAATTCATCGAACGACTCGAGGATCCGGTACTGATCGACACCGGCGATCGAGTTCCAGTGCAGCGCGCCGTTTTCGTAGCGCAGGTTGAGATCGCAGGGATTGGCGAGGGCGACCACCGGGAGGCAAAGCGAGAGCAGGGCGGCGAGAGAGAGACGACCGGGACGGAGCATAGGGTGGCCAGCTTACACGAAGGTCGCCGAAAGAAATCTGGACTGCGGTGGCAGCGCCACCGCTCTGTGACAGCCACAGGCCAGAACCGCTACACGAGCAACCGCAACGGCTGCTCGATGTACTGCCGCAGCGTCTTCAGGTACTCCGCTCCCACCGCGCCGTCGATGATCCGGTGATCGCACGACATCGTCACCTTCATCCGGTCGCGGATGATGATCTGGCGGTTCGCGTCGACGATCGGACGCGCCTCGGCCGTACCGATCGCGAGGATGGCCGCGTTCGGAGGGTTGATGATCGCGGTGAACTCCTCGATCCCCCACGCGCCGAGGTTCGAGATCGTGAAGGTCGAGCCCTGATACTCCTCCGGCTTGAGCCTGCGGTTCTTCGCCTTCTCCGCCAGCGCGCGCACCTCGATGGCGATGTCGAGCACCGACTTTTCATCGGCATTGCGGATGACCGGCGTGATCAGCCCCTCGGAGGTCGCCACCGCAACGCCGACGTGGATCTCGCCATGCTGCGTGATCGCCTCGTCGCCCCAGCTCGCGTTCACGAACGGATGCTGCCGCAGCGCGAGCGCCACCGCCCGGATGATGAAGTCGTTGAGACTGATCTTCGCGCTCGTGATCTCGAGCAGCTGCTGCCGCGCGGCCATCAACTGCGTGACGTCGTAATCGGCGGTCAGGTAGAAGTGCGGGATCGGGCCGGTCGATTCGGCCAGTCTTTTGGCGATGGTGCGGCGCATCGCGCTGAGCGGAATCTGCGTCTGCTGCAGGGTCGACGCGCCCGCGCTCTGCGGCGCCTGAATGCTCCTCTGCTGCTGCGGCGCACCCTGCTTCTGCTGCTGCGGTGCGGCCGGTTCCGGGGCGGCAGCGGCAGCCGGTTGCTGCGTCCCCTTCCCCTGCGCGTTCTTCACGTCGTCCGCGACGATCCTGCCGCGCGGTCCGCTCCCCTGCACGTCTTCGAGACTGACGCCGAGCTCCTGCGCCATCTTCCGCGCCAGCGGCGAGCTGCGGCGCCGGTCGCTCGGCTGCGTTGCTTCCGTCGATTCCGCCACGTCGCGGGTCTTGTCGCGGCGCAGGCCTTTGTGCTCGATCGCCTCGGCGTATTCGCCCGTGGTGTGCTTGACGCTGTCTTTCTTGTCGGTGCCCCGGCGCTGCTGCGGATCATCGGCCGGCTTCTCTTCCGCTGTTTGCTCCGCTGGCTTCTCAGCAGGCTTTTTTTCCGCGGGCTTTTCGGCCGGCGCTTCCTTTTCGCCCTCGGCGAGAATGCGCGCGACCACTTCGCCGACCGGCACCATCTGCCCTTCCTCGGCTTTGAGGTCGCCGAGCGTGCCGTCGGCCTCCGCTTCGAGATCGAGATTCACCTTGTCGGTCTCGATCTCCAGCACCGGCTCGCCGCGTTTCACGGCATCGCCGGCTTTTTTGTACCAGCGGACGACCTTCCCCTCGGACATCGCGTCGCCCACTTTGGGCATGATGATCTCGGCCACGTCTCGACTACCCCTTCCGGTACAGCACTTTCTTCACGGCCCTGGCGACATGCTCTTCGTGCGGCGTCGCCAGCAGTTCGAGATTGCGCGCGTACGGCATCGGCACGTCCTCACCGGTCACGCGCGCCACCGGCGCATCGAGCTCGTCGAACATCGTCTCGGTGATGCTCGCCGAGATCTCCGCCCCGGCGCCGAACGGCTTCCACTGCTCCTGCACGACCACGGCGCGATGGGTCTTGGCGACCGAGGCATAGACCGGATCCATGTCCAGCGGACGGAGCGAACGAAGGTCGATCACCTCGCACTCGATCCCCTCGTCCTTCGACAGCTTGTCGGCGACGGTGAGCGAGAGCTGCATCATCCGGCTGTACGAAACGATGGTGACGTCCTTCCCCTCGCGCGCCACGCGCGACTTGCCGAACGGCACCGTGAAATCGGGGTCGTCCGGCACTTCGCCCTTCATGCCGTAGAGCGCGGCGCTCTCGAGGAAGATCACCGGATCCTTGCCGCGGATGGCCTGCTTGAGCATCCCCTTCGCGTCGGCAGGCGTGCCGGGCGCGACGACGTGGATGCCGGGGAAATGCGCGTAGAACGACTCGAAGCTCTGCGAATGCTGCGCGGAGAGCTGCACGCCGGCGCCCTGCGGCCCACGGATGACCATCGGCACATCGACCTGCCCGCCGGAGAAGTAACGCACCTTGGCGGCGTGATTGAGGATCTGGTCCGCCGCGACGATGGCGAAGTTCATCGTCATCATCTCGACGATCGGGCGCAGGCCGAACATCGCCATCCCGACCGCGGTCCCGGCCATTCCGGCCTCGGCGATCGGCGTGTCGATGACCCGCTTCGGGCCGTACTTTTTCAGCATGCCCGCGGTGATGCGGAACGTTCCCTCGTAGACCCCGATGTCCTCACCCATGATCAGGACGTTCGGGTCGCGATCCATCTCTTCCATCATCGCGTCGCGGATCGCGTCGCGGTAACTCTTCTCAGCCATCGCTTACTCGGTCTCCGATTCCGCGACGGGACGCGGCTGGTGCTCGGCGACGACGTCGGTGAAGAGCTCGTGCGGCTCCGGCACCGGACTCTCCTCCGCGAACTTCACCGCTTTCGCCACTTCCGCCGTCGCCCACTCGTCCATCTTCTTCACGTCGTCATCACTCAGCCCGCACACCTCGGAGAGGCGCTTGCGGAGGATGTCGATCGGATCGCGATGGCGATGCTTCTCGACCTCCTCCTTCGAGCGGTACGGCTGCAGGATGTCGGCCGCGCCGTGACCGCTGAAGCGGTACGTGACCGCCTCGATGCAGTACGGCTTGCCGGTCTCGCGCACCTGGCGGACGACGCGGTCGGCCACCCCGCGCACGGCGAATATGTCCTGACCGTCGACCTTCTCGGTGGGGATGTTGTAAGCGCGCACGCGGGCCGACAGATCGGTCAGCGCCGAATGACGCTCGAGCGCCGTCCCCATCGCGTAGCCGTTGTTCTCGATGATGAAGATGATCGGGCACATCCCCTGATGACCCCACAGCCCGGCCATGTTCATCGCCTCGTGGAACGAGCCGATGTTCATCGCGCCGTCGCCGAAGTAGCAGAGCACGACGCTGTCGCTCCCCTGATACCGCTTCGCGTACGCCGCGCCGGCCGCGAGCGTCAGATGCCCGCCGACGATGCCGTAGCCGCCGTAAAGGCCGCGCTCCGCATCGAAGAGGTGCATCGAGCCGCCCTTCCCCTTCGACACGCCCGTCCCCTTGCCGAACAGCTCGGCCATGACCGCGTTCGCGTCGGAGCCGAGCGCCAGCGCCTGCGCGTGATCGCGATAGCCGCAGAAGACGGCGTCGTCTTCCTTGAGCGCGCTGATGATCCCGGAGGCGATCGCCTCCTGACCGATGTAGACGTGCAGGTATCCGCCGATTTTCCCTTTGCGGAACTCACGCTCGGTCGCTTCTTCGAAGCGGCGGATGAAGATCATCTGCCGCAGGATGTCGGTCCATTCGGGAGCGCAGGCCGGGTCCGCCACCGCTGCCCCGGATTCCTTCTTTACTTTCGCCATTCGTTTCCGCCCTCGCGGCAGTGCATGTTCCGAGCCGCTGAAGCGGGCGGATTGTATAGCCGAAGCCACGTTGCACGCAGCCGATGCGGCGAGCCTCCGTATCATTCACAGATGATTCGCACCGCCACTGCCGGCGACGCCGCGGGCGTGCTGGCCATCTACGCCCCGATCATCCTCGAAACGCACACCTCTTTCGAGCTCGAAGTACCGCCGGAGGAAGAGATCGCCCGCCGCATCACCTCCGCCATCGCATACCTCGTCTGCGACCTCGACGGCCGCGTCGCCGGCTACGCCTACGCCACCCGCTGGCGCGAGCGCCCCGCCTACCGCTTCACCGCCGAAGTCTCGGTCTACGTCCACGAGGCGTATCACCGCCGCGGCATCGCCAACGCCCTCTACGCGCGCCTTTTCGAAGAGCTGCGCTCGCGCGACTATCACCGCGCCCTCGCCGCGATCGCCCTCCCGAACGCCAACAGCATCGCCTTCCACGAACGCTTCGGCTTCACGCCGGTGGGCGTGTTCCGGGAGGTGGGCTTGAAGTTCGACAGGTGGTGGGACGTGGGGTGGTGGGAGCGGGCGGTTTAGCGGCCGCTCACCAACGCTGCCGCGCCTCGTGCACCACAGCGACGATCTCGATGGCATCGTCGCCAATCCGGTACAGGACTCGATACGGATGCTCAAACACTTCGCGGATCTCTTCACGCGCGATATTCGGGCACGACCCGACCTGACCGTGGAAAGGACTCGATCTGTTCGCTGCGCGCAAACGATCTTCGCGACGACCCGCCGAGCGTAGAACGGCGAATCTTCCTCGAGCTGATAGTGAATCGCGCGGAGTTGCCGGCGCGCTGCCTCCGACCACTCGACCTTCACTTTGGAATCTGAAACTCGCGACGCAGTTCGTCGGTCGAGACCTTCCGGCCCGCATTCAGATCAGCGATCCCCGCCTCGATCGCCTGCCGCACGTAGATCTCGTACATCAGGTCATCCCACGTCGCGTCGTCCGGAAGAGTGTCGATGATCTCGGTCGCGTCTTTCTTCAGGTTCGTCGACATACGGTTAGTTTACGCGCACGCTGGCGGTTTCGCAGGAAGACCGGGGGAAACAGGCGCACCATCGTCGTCGTGTCCAACGGGTCAGCGGACCTCCGCCTCCTCATCGAGCGTCGTCCCCCGCACGATGAAGAACAACGCCACGAGCGCCAGCACGCTGCCGTTCACCGCGAGTGCGGCGGTGATCGACCATCGCTGCGCGACGTAGCCGGCGATCAGGTTGCCGAGCGGCATGCCTCCGCGAAACGCGAGCATGAAGATCGACATGACCCGGCCGCGCATCTCATCGCTGGTGGTCAGCTGCACGAGCGAGCTGTAAAGCGCGATCACGCCGACGATGCACGCCCCGGCGGCGAAGGCGATCACGAGGCTCAGCGCGTAGATCCGCGAGAACGCAAACGCCACCAGCAGGCAGGCGAACGCGAGCTGCAGCGCCAGCGCGATCTTCCCCTTCTTCGCCGCGTGCGCCGTGGCCGCGACCAGCAGCGCGCCGAGCACCGAGCCCAATCCGTACGTCGTCATCAGCCGCGCGTAGCCGGTGGGGCCGAGGGAGAAGATCGACTTCGCGACCACCGGCAGGAACGTCACGATCGGCATCCCGAGAAACGTCCCGACGAATGCGAGAAAGGTCAGCTTCATCAGCAGCGGACGATGCGCCACGAACTGGAAGCCGCGCTTCATCTCGTGGGTCATGCTCCCCTGCGCCTCGGTCTTGGTGACCTGCGGCGCGCGGATGGCCATGATCGCCACGATCACCGCGATGAACGACAGCCCGTTGATGAGGAAGCACATCGCCGCGCCGAGCGTGGCCAGCGCGATGCCGGCGAAGATCGGGCCGAGCACGCGCGCCAGGTTGAACTGCATCGAGTTCATCGCGATCGCGTTCGGCACATCCTCTTTTTTTACCAGCAGCGGCAGCAGCGACGCGTAGGCGGGGCCGCTGACTGATTGCGCGCTGCCGGTCAGGAACGACAGCAGAAAGATGTGCCACACCTGCACCTGATCGAGCCAGAGCACGAGCGCGAGCACCAGCGCGAAGCTCATCTGCAGGTACTGCGAGAGGAGCATGATCTTGCGCCGGTCGATCCGGTCGGCGATCACGCCGCCGAACAGCGAGAAGACCAGCATCGGCCCGGTGGCCAGAAAGCCGTCCACGCCGAGAAGGAACGCGGAGTCGGTCATCTGCAGGACCACCCACCCCTGCGCCACGGTCTGCATCCAGGTGCCGGTGGTGGAGAGGAACGCGCCGATCCACAGCAGCCGAAAGTCGCGGTACCGCAAGGCGCTGAACGTCCGTTCGAACGGTCCCTGGCGCGGCGGCGTCTGCGCCTCGGACTCGAGCGATTCTTCCTGCGGCAACGAGGAGCTCATCGAATCTTCAGGCGCGCGTTCGTGCCGGCGGTATGGGCGTGGCAGATCGCCACCGCCAGCGCGTCCGAGGCGTCGGCCGTCATCTTCACGCTCGCGCAGCCCGGCAGCAGCATGCGAACCATCTTCGCCACCTGCTCCTTCTCCGCGCCGCCGTAGCCGACCACCGCGCTCTTGACCGAGCTCGGCGAGTACTCGAAGACCTCCAGCTTGTTCGCCCGCGCCGCGAAGAGGATCACCCCGCGCGCATGAGCGAGCTGCACCAGGCTCTTGACGTTCTTCCCGGCGAACGGCGTCTCGACCGCCACTGCCGCCGGACCGCAGCGCGCGATCACCTCGACCAGGCGCTCGTGGATGGTCACCAGCCGCTCGGCCAGCTCCGCCCCGCGCCGCGTGCTGATCGAGCCCTGCTCGACGAGCGCGAGCCGCCCGCGGTCGTAATCGATGATGCCGAAGCCGGTCGTGATGGAGCCAGGGTCAATCCCGAGGATGCGCACCGTAGGGCATTGTAACGGCGAGAAGCGACTCGGCTGCTCAGCTTCTCGGCTGTTCAGCGGACGTTCAACGGACGTTCACCGCACACACACACCTCTGAGCAGCTGAGCAGCTGAGCAGCTGAGCAGCTGAACAGCTGAATAGCTGAGTAGCTGAGCAGCTGAGCAGCTGAACAGCTCAGCCACTACTTCCAGAACCGAATCTCATAAATCGCCCGCCCCTCCTCCCGATACTTCGCCTCGTAGTTCGTCCGCGGCGGGTCGTCGGGGCCGGGCGTGCGGCGCTCGCTGCGGAACTCCGCCTCGACGTGCGGCGCGGCGGCCTCGAAATACGAGCCGTGATCGGTGACGTAGATGCCGGAGCCGCCGTCGACCAGCGTGCGGCGGAACTCGCGCAGCACCTCGGGGCGGATGATGCGGCGCTTCTGCTCCCGCTTCCGCGGCCACGGATCGGGAAAGTAGACGTGGATCTCGGCCAGCGAGGCGTCGGGGATCATGTCGCGCAGGACGAGGAACGCGTCATGGTTGATGAGCCGGACGTTCGTCAGGTGGCGCTTGAGCACGCGGTCGCGGATGACGCGGTGATAGTGGAGCGATTTCTCGACGCCGACCAGGTTGAGCTCCGGCCGCTCCATGGCCGTGGAGATGAGGAACCTCCCCTTGCCCGAACCGATCTCGAGGATCACGGGATTCGTGTTGCCGAAGACTTGCGTGAAATCGAGACGGTGGAAGCCGATCTCGCGCGGATTGAGGACCAGTTCGGACTCGGACGGCGCCATGCGGCGCGCAACCTACAACCGACCGCCGCCCGCTGACAACCGCAACGGCGTGGCGTCGACCATCCGCCGGATGACGTCGAGCAGACGCGGGTCGCGCCGCAGCCGCGAGCGCATCGAGCGGACGAAGCGGAGGTCGCCGTCGCTGATGCCGCGCGCACGCAGGTCTTCCAGCCACGCGTCGACGTCGCCGTCGAAACGCCGCACCAGCGCATGCAGCAGGAGGAACTGCTCGATCGTCGAGTCGTCGCCGGTCGGCATCCGCACCACGTTCGTGGGCGGCTGGAGGTTCATCGTTTGCTCGAGTCGCCGGCGGCGCGCGCGGGTGAAGAGCTCC
Source organism: Thermoanaerobaculia bacterium (assembly GCA_036398925.1). Taxonomy (GTDB): domain Bacteria; phylum Acidobacteriota; class Thermoanaerobaculia; order Gp7-AA8; family Gp7-AA8; genus DASWOB01. Next base: position 5,570 of record DASWOB010000039.1, on the reverse strand, counting down.
GTCACGTGCTCGATCTCGTCGCCGCGCCGCTCGATCCGTTCCACGCGCTCGTCGATGCGCAGCGCGCGGCCGTCGATCCGCAGCATTTCGCCGCACGCGAAACGGGGCCACGGCCGGCGCGCCACGCGGCGCTCCAGAATCTTCTTCCGGCTGCCCGGCGCGAACACCACGAGAACGTATAAGTTCCGGATTTCACGGAACTTGACTCCTATGCGCGTCAATCACACCTCCTCGTGTAAGGAGTGTGCTGAAATCCATGTTTACCTACCTCCATCTCATGTTACCGTGCGGAAAAAATCAGCCATGACGGCCTACATTCCGGAACGTTTCGACGTCGAGCATTTCGAGGCGGTGTACGCACAGTACTTCGACCTCCTGGTGCAGATTGCCGTCCACAAGTTCCAGGTGCCGGACTCGGAAGGCGAGACGCTCGCGCACGATGTGCTGATCAGCTATCTCCGCAAGAGCGCGACCATCGTCGACCTCCGCCCCTGGCTGATCGGCGCGATCTGCTACGCCAGCCGCCATTACTGGCGTCTCAACGGCCGCACCATTGCCGTCGAGGAGCTCGAGACGCCGATCGATCGCGCCGATCCCTCCTCGGTGCGCATCCTCGACAGCCTCCCCGATCAACTCGCCGCGCGCGAGGCGCTCGAACGCCTCTCCCCTCGCTACCAGTCGATCCTGCACATGCGCTACTTCGAAGGCTGCACCGTCCCCGAGATCGCCGCCCGGCTCGGCGTGAAGAAAAAGTACGCGCAGAAACTGATCACCAAATGCCTCCGCCGCGCCGAGAAGCTCTACTCCCAGAAAGGGAAGAAGAAAGGGCGTGCGAAATGACGGAGAAACTCGTCCCTTTCGTCCGCGGCCCGCGGCGCCCCGACCCCACCCGCATGCGCGAGTTCGCCGCAACCGCCCGGAAACTGCTGGACGAGCGCGAGACGACCGCCGAGACGGTGAGCGCGCTGCTGCGCGAGACGCCGCGGAGCCAGTGGCGCGAGCTGGCGGAGCGGGAGGAGTTGCGGAGCAGTGGGGCTCTGGATCAACTAGCGCGCGAAGCTGCGACGCGCATGAAGGAATCACCGGCCGAGTCGTTGGAAGTCGCGCAACTCGCACTGGACATCTCGGCTCGCATCCCGAGCGATTCGTATCCCCCCTTGGTCGTCGCGCAGACCCGCGCCCACGCATGGAAGGACTACGCTCGCGCGCTCTGCTGCCTCGCGCGCTACGACGAGGCCTTCAGCGCGCTCGATCGCGCCGATCGCGAGCTCGAGCCATTCGGCTCCGTGGCGCACGATCAGGCAATGCTGTTGCTGTACCGTGCCATCGCGCTGCAGCACGTGAGGCGTTTCGAGGAAGCGGAGTCGCTGCTGACGCGAGCCGCGGACATCTTTCGCGATCATGGCGACGATGCGCTCCACGCGAAATGCGTGCTGGCGTACGGCAACCTGCTCGTTCGGCGCGGCAATCATCGCGGTGCGCGCGAACTGCTGTTGCCCCTCCTTGGCAGCGTCGACCCGGAAGGCGAAGCAACGGCGATCACTGCTCTGGCCTGGTGCGACATCGCTCTCGACAATCCAACCACCGCGCTGAATCGATTCGCCGAAGCCAAACAGCGCTGGACCATGCTCGGCCGTCCGATCGACGCGATGCGCACGCAATACGGCGCCGGCGCCGCACTCCTTCGCCTTGCGCGCCTCGACGATGCCATCGCGCGCCTCACCGAAGCAAGGCGCGCTCTGCTCGGGTTTACTCTCGTCGAGGAGGCGGGGCTCGCCGGCCTCGAACTGATCGAGGCGTTGCTGATGCAGGATCGCGCGTCCGAGGCGAAACGGCTCGCCAGCCGCATCGTGCAGGAGTTCGTCGCCGCGAACCTGAATCGTCGGGCCGTGGCCGCCCTGGCGTACCTCAACGAGATAATTGGATCGACCGAGGCAACGCCGGAGATCGTCCGGAGCGTCACGAGCTATGTCGTAGCGCTCCGGGACGATCCCACGCGCGAGTTTTCGCTCATCAACTGATGCTCAGGGCCACGGATCGACCAGTCCGTCCCCGAACGTCTGCACCATCCACTTCTTGACGATCTTCACGAGGTCGCGCTTCCCCCGCCCGATCTCTTCCCGCGTCGTCGGCCGCGCCTCCATCGGAGCAGCGAGCGACATCAACACCGAGACCACGACCACACCACGAGCCACTTTAGACACACCACGCATGAGCCCTCCTCATCCGGCTCTCGCCGGAGCTTTGATTTAGGAGGGCGCCCTCACCACGCGGTGTGACGCAAAGTGCACTAACTACCACCCCCTCATGTGAAGTGTTCTGCACACATTTCTTCAGCAACCTTGCTGAAAAGCACACCGCAACCGCCAACATCTTCAGCAATCCTGCTCAAATCTTCAGCAAACTCGCTGACCAGCGAGCTCCAAACGCCCACATTTTCAGCAACTTCGCTAAAAACTCCAAGGGCGACGGCTGCGTTCCGCTCCGGCTACCTCCCACTTTTCAGCAACTGTGCTGAAGAAGTAAGGCTGAAGCGTTGAACTTTTAAGCAAAGTTGCTGAAAAAACGACGCGCTCGACAGCCGCTGTCTGCAGACTCGCCACCGATCGAGCCTCGCCAGCATCCGCTTTCAGCAAACCTGCTGAAAAACCGCCCGCGCGCAGCTGCACTCCCTCCTTCGGACGTCGCGCTTTCAGCTAAAGCGCTGAACCGGCGGCTGCACGAAAGGCTCTTTTCAGCAAAGCCGCTGAAAGCCCGGATTCACCCTCGCCCCTTGCGGGTAAGCCGTGCAGGACTCGCAACGACGGAACAGGGTCGAAGGTTTGTTCGTCGATGCGGACGCCGGCTCCGTTGGTGACGAGGCGGGGGGAGCCGAGGTGGTCGAGGTGGTAGCGTTTGAGGCCGGTTGGGGAGTCGCTGGCGAGAAGGGTGCTGCCGCGCCAGATTTCGTCCTCGCTCCAGGTGAACTGGCGAGTGCCGCTGGTGGTGTCGTCGGTCCAGCTGCGGAGCAGGTGGTTGTCGAGGGCGCGGATGCTCCAGGTGGTGCGGCGGCCGGAGCCGATGTTGCGCACGACCGCGACGCGCTCGTCGCCGGCGGTGAGGTCTGGTTGAGCGTGAACGTGGCGCCGTTGAACGACATCGTCGAGTCGGCAGTGGTCACGCGCGAGCTGACGCGGCCGCCGCGGCCGTCGTAGGTGTATTGCTCGGTCACGATGACATCGCCGAGATCACTCCGGTTGTGACGCTTGGCCGTTTTCAGTTTGCCGTTCTCGGTACCGGCCAGGCCGAAGGTGAACTCCTTGAGGATGCGGGCGGCCACGAACGCAGCACGAACGATCAGAGGGTTGTGCGGGGGAACCGTGCGTCAGCGGATGGCCGAGCCGTCGGCCAAGTGGGAAGCCGACGACGCGGCGTTCGCCCGCGCGCATGGTCACATTCCGCTAGGCGCGCGCTGCGAACGCCATGACGGCGGCGTGTGGGGGGGGCGGTTGCCGAAGTTCAGGGCGACAAAGCCATCACTTCCAGTTCGTCAGGCTCGGGATATCTCCGAATCAGTGAACCGTCGGCTTTGTAGATTTCGAGTTCCTGAGCTTTCCATTCCAACACGTGAAGAAGAAGATAGATCGGGACGCCGTCAATGTCAGGCGCCGAAGCTTGCACCGGTACGGGTGTCTCGGCCGGAGCAGCAATATCTAGTCCTGGCAGAATTTCGATGCTGCCATCGGCGTCGATCTGACGGACGGTGGCCGTTTCGATCTGACGGAGGATTTCCGCTTTCCCTCGGAACTCGGCTTCCATCATTCGAGAGATGTAGCCACGCTCACGTTCAGAGAAATCTCGAAGGTTGCTGTCGAAAGTTTGGTCGCTCATGGGCGCGGTAGAGTTGGATCCCATGCGGTGCCCCACGTGAACGGTCCCGTCGGGTATCGTGAAAGCATGGTATCGGAGTACGCGTCCATTCACATTCACGCTCCCCAGAACTCGCCAGTCTAAGATGCTTCTCGGGAAACGAACTCGATCTCTTTTCGAATGGCTGCCTTCGCCGCATCTCCATCGATTCCGACCTTTACGAGATGTTGAATTGCGTGCGGCGCTCCGGCACCGCTGACGACGATCATCGGCGCGTTCAACGATACGCGTGGCGCGCGGAGATTGCACCCGTCGGTGCCGTCGATCCCGAGAACAGCGGCGCCTGGTTCGCCGCTACTCGGAACGCCTCCACCGCTTTGCGGAGTTCGTGAATGTCGAGGCCACGGATCGTGGACTGTCCCGGCACCAGTGCCTGGGACCAAAGCGCTATTCCATTGTTGCGTGGTCGCACGGCCCCCGCAGCGACTCGGGGCGAGGTCGCTGTCCCTCGGCGCCAGGCCGGGACCATCGGGCCAGGCCGGGACCAGGCCTTCGTTGTTCGGCGTAGCCGCGTAACCTGCTGATCCGGTGGGACATAATCAACACCGCCGCTTCAGTCCTAGCTCCCTCGCGTGGTGAGAAGACGAAGAACGGAGGCATGACCCCATCAAGCCGTGCCGGCGGGCCCCACAAGCGATGAACGTGCATTCGCGCGGGTTGCGTGGCCGGAACGTGCACGATTCGATGCTCGAACCCACATGCGGCGGCGAGGGCGGGCGGCGATCCGTTCGAGCCGCCGGTGCAAGTCGCCGGATCACTTTAATCAAAGTGATCGCGTCGCATTCGGAGCTGCGGCCCGATCGTCGCCCGCGCGCACGGTCGGCGCACCGTTTCGGAGATACCCACCTCGCGGTGCTGCTGATCAGTTATCCGCTGGCTGAGCGATACAGCCTTCTTCGAACTCCCACCGTCCATTTTGCTCGCCTGCCATCAGGAACTCTCGAACCTGCGCGTACCGAACCGACGGCGGTATGTCCGCTGCCACAAGGCCAGGGATGTTTGTTCCCTCCGATGAACACCCCATCGCACGCAGTTCGTCACGCACTGCTTGCGTCTGGTCCCGGTTCCAGATGAGCACGCGGACCGTCGAATGACCACCGGCTTCGACCAATCCCGCAAAAAACAACATGCCATCCTCTGGCTTCGCCCTCACGATGTCTTCCGATGAAACACCCCTAACGAAGAACGGCACGTTGTCCAAACGATACGCGTCGTTTCCTACTGGCACGGCCCACATGCTCTCGACGTCTTGTGGCGGGTAGTCGTCACTATCCCGCTCAAGTCGAAAGTTGATCTTCACGTGATCGTCTCTCATTGGGGTGGCATCTTGTCTTTCTTATCGAGATTACAGTCACGGCACAGCGTCTGTCCGTTCGACGGCGACCCATCTCCTCCCTTACTCCTGGGAATGATGTGGTCAGCCTGACGCTCGTTGCCCGGCGGTGTTACGCCTCTTTCTGATTTCTTGCCGGGTTCGACCTTCCGATCACAGTTCTCACAGCGATGCGCACCACCGCGAGGCGCTCGTCGCCGGCGGTGTAGAGGTAGCGCTCGTTGCGGTCGATGCCGGTCAGAGACGTCATCATGGCGGTGGCGTCGTACCCGAAGTTGTATTTGCCGTCGCTGGTGATGCTGCCGCTGTCGTCGTGGGTGTGGGTGTT
>DASWOB010000038.1:0-14331 GCA_036398925.1 Thermoanaerobaculia bacterium | reverse complement strand
GAAAATTTCGACGCGCTACGATTCGATATGAGGCTCGATTTTTTCGATCGAGGGGTTTCCTTCGCGGACAGCTCCGATTGCCGCGTGAAGACGCTCGCAGGCAATTGCACGTGAGCGGAAACGCCTGAGTAGCGCCATTTTCGAAAAGCGTTCTGCCGCGCAGACTCCTAGATGATGGTGAGGTGCGCCGCGTGCTGACTCGGGTCGAGATCCTCCGTGTCTCGCGCAACATCGCGCCGGGCGCCTTGGAAGCCGAATCTGGCATCAGCCGCCAGCACCTCCTGCGAATCCGCAAAGGAGAGATTGAGCCACGCCGCGGCATGATTGCCATGCTCGTGAGCGCGTTTCGGCACCTGACGCTCGAAGACATCCACGCCGACGACATCGTGGAACTCTCGGTGGAGGAGTCGGGCCCGTGGCGGCGCGGACCGCGGCACCGCACGCTGCTCGACATCGATGCCTGGAAGCGCGAAGCGGACGCCGCCGCCGAGCTCATCGCAGGGCTGAAGGATGTCCCGGCACCCGAGTGGCTCGACCACCTGCTGACACGAGGACGGACGGATGCGGTCGTACGCGCCCTCCTCTTCCATGCGCGCAGCCGGATCGACCAACAGCCGGCGTATGCCGAACGAGTGTTCCGTACGGCCACATCGCTCGCGGAGCAGCTCCACTCGGCTCGTCCGGCCTACCGGACCACTCTCGCGGGGCGCGCGTGGCTGGAGCTTGCGAACGCGCTGCGGCAACTCGGCCGCTACACCGACGCACTCACGGCGATTGAGGAAGCGGAGCGTCGGTTCGAAGGCGAGCCGTACGCGACGAAGGAGCTGGGTCGCGCGTGGCTCACGCACGGCACTATCCTCGTCAAAACGGGCGATCTCGATTCGGCCGAGCGCTTCCTCCACCGCGCCATCAACATCTTCGCAGCCGTGGACGATCACCGGCGCATCGCCCGGGTCCGTGTGGTGACGGGAGGAATCCTCTTCGAACGCGCGGATTACGTCGGAGCACGCGAGGTATGGCTGGCGACGCTTCCGGTGCTCCGCGCGGCGAAGGAGAAGCACACGCTCGCGGTCGTCCTCCTGAACATCGGGCTCGCGCACGTGGAGCTCGGGGACGCCACCGCTGCCGCTGCCTCCTTCGAGGATGCGCTCACCGCCTTCCGGCGGCTGCACTGTACCGTCGAGGTGCTGCGCACGCGCGCGGCCCAGGTTCGCTGCACCGCGCTTTTCGAGGATCGGGACGCGGCGCTCCGTGCATTCGTCCTGGTGCGGCGGGACTTCGAGCGGCGGGCGCTCTACACCGACGCGGCGATGGTCGACCTCGACATCACGGAAGCGCTCCTCCTTCCGCCGGCGCGAGCACGAGCAGCCGCAGATGTGGCCGCACGGCTCCCAGAGGCGTTCCGGCGCGCGGGAGCGAGTCGGGAGGCGAAGAAGGCGATCGCCTATCTCTACGAGGCGCTCAGCGCCGGTGCTGCGGAAGTCACCGCGGTGCGGCATGTCCGGACCTTCCTCGAGCGCGATGACGAACGCGGCATACCGTTCGTGCCGCCGGAGGCGTCGTGAGGAGCCGGCCGCCTGTGCAACCGGCTCCGTCGCGCGCCTACGAAACGGGATGCGGCACGGAAATGCGGCTGGCGATCCAGATCAGAAGCAGCAGTTCGAGTTCGAGCATGGGCACACCTCCTCCTTCGGCCTCGGTTGGCGAGACAGCGGTCGTATCGGTTCAGCGGAGGCCGGCCCTCGCTTGGTCTAGGGGTGTCGAATGACCGCCGTGCATGACCCTGAAGTTCGCGCCGGAGAAGCGGCCAGCTGCTTGGCTATACTTCCGGCGGTTGCCGCGTGCGCCCAGGACGCGGGCGCCGCTATGGTCGAGACACCTGACACGCCGCCCTCACGGTTCGCGGACGAGATCGCGACGGCCTACCGCGCGCACTACGCGCTCATGGAGTTCGTCGTGGCGCGCAAGTTCGGCGTCCCCGAGGACGATGTCGCCGACGTGATCCACGAGGTCGTGCTCGCGTACATGCGCGCACGGGGGCGGGTTGAGGATGAGCGGGCATGGCTCGTGGGTGCCGCGTGTAACGCGTCGCGGGTCTACTGGCGGAAGCGCGCCGGCGGTGCTGCGCCCTCATCATCAGGAGATCAGGCGGTGGAGGCCGCGTGTGATCCCGTCGATGTCGCGCGGCGGCTCGATCTCAGCGCGGCCTTGCGCCGGATTCCTCGACGGTGCCGGCGCGTGCTCCACCTCCGGTTCTACGAAGAGTATTCGTCCGAACAACTCGCCGCGTACTTCGATACCACCATCGACTACGCGCGCAAGATGGTCCACCGCTGCGTCGGCGCGGCGCGCGTGCTCCTCGCGGACCTCCGGAGTGGCCGATGACGGCAGACTGGCACCCCGAGGAAGGGGAACTCTTCGGATGGCTCGACGGCGGTGGTGATCCGACCAGCGCCATGGCTGCGCACGTGGAGCGGTGCGCAGACTGCGCGAACACGACGGAGGCGCTGCGCGACCTCATCTCACTGCTGCGCGATGCGGACGTGCATACGCAGGCAGCGCGGCCTGCGGGAAAGCCACGACCGGAGCGGATCGCGGCCGCGCGCGCGGCCGCGCGCCAGATAGACGCAGAGGACGCCGAAGCCGCGCGGACGCTAAATACCTTGCAGGATCGCCCGCTTCCGGAGTGGAGCGATGCGCTCGATGCCGCGCCGCACCTGAAGACCGAAGGACTCGTTCGCGCCCTCATCGCCGCAGCGCGGCACCAGTACGATCGGAACCCCAACTACGCCCTCCATCTCCTCCTGCTCGCAGGTGGGATCGCCGACCACCTCGACGGCGCGCAGGCAGCAGGAGAGCAGCGGTGGGCGGTTGCGAAGGAGCGCGCGAACGCGCTGCGCATGCTCGGCCGCTACACCGAGGCCTTAGAAGCGCTCGACTTCGGTGAACAGTTCCTCGTGCACCTCCCGGTGCACGCGTTCCAACTCGCGCTGACCGAGTGGTCGCGTGCCACGATCCTCTTCTACATGACGCGCTACGCCGAAGCGCTCCCGCTCGTGCGGCGTGCCATTCGCGTGCTTCGCAATTTCGGCGACCGCGCGCTCGTGCAGCAGGCGCGACTCCTTGAGGCCGGGATCCTGTATGAGCAGGGCGATGCGGCGAGAGCGCTCGCCACCTACGAAGGGCTCGCATCGTACTTCGCCGAGACGGAGGATCGCGCAACGCTCGCCCGGGTGTGGGCGAACATCGCGGCGTGCGAGGTGCAACTCGATCGGCCTGACGATGCGCTCGCCCACGCCGCAGACGCCATCCGCCTCTACGACCAGCTCGACATGCCCTCGGAGCGGTCGCGCGTGCAGTGGACGCTCGGGCATCAGCTGCTGCGCCAGCGGCAGTTCGATCTCGCGTTGGAGCGCCTCCAGGCTGCTGCCGAGAGCTTCCGGCATCTCGGCATGGATGCCGACGCATCCGAGGTGCTCCTCGACATCGTGGAGCTCCACGTCACGCGCGGTGCATGGGAGGAGGCGATCGCCATTGCGCGTGCGTTGACGGCGACCTTCCTCCGGCTCAATAGCCCCGTCCATACCGCACGTGCCTATGCGTACCTGCGCGAGGCGGTGGACGCGCGCCGCGCCACAGAGCATCTCGTCGGGTACGTCCGTGCGTACGTCAAGGCGGACGATCCGTCGCTGCCGTTCGAGCCGCCGGTCGCGTGACACATTTCGGTTCCATCACAAAGTTCGTGGTGTAGATCGGGCGCGCTCCATCACTCCCACCAGTGGTGCGCGTGCAGAGCGCACGGAGAAGGATCACCACGACGATGCGATTTATCCGTTCCTGTGGCTGGATGGCCCTCATTTTCAGTGCGTTCGTCGCTGCGCAGGTGCAGACCGGCGCCGCGCTCTTCACTGGCGTTCAAACCCTCACGAGCGCCGTTCCGTCACCGCGTGGTGTCGCCGTTCGTGCGGATGGCGCGGCCATCGTGACGAGTGGCGATCGGGTCATCGCGGTCCAGCCGGATGGACGGGTGAATATCCTGGCGGGGAGCGATCGTGGGTACCTCGACGGTCCGATAGCGCTTGCCCGCTTCAAGGATCCCGCTGGCGTGGCGGTCGACCCGACCACCGGCGCGATCTATGTGGCGGATTCCGGCAATCACTGCATTCGCGTCATCGCAAACGGGTCCGTGACAACGCTGGCCGGCAACGGCGGTATCGGTTTCGACAACGGCCGCAGGAGCGCGGCGACCTTCAAGATGCCGATCGGCCTCGCGCTCGACGCGGGCGTGCTCTACGCCGCCGACGCCGGCAATAGTGCGATCCGGCGGGTGACGCTCGCGGGCGACGTGACGACCTTTGCGGGCGACGGACGCCAGGGCTCTGCCGATGGTGCGGCAGCGACGGCAACGTTCAAGGGGCCAGAAGGCGTCGCGGCAAGAGACGGCGTGATCTACGTCGCGGACACGAAGAACTCGGTCATTCGCCGCATCGCGGATGGGCAGGTGACGACGCTCGCCGCGAACGCGGGGCTGCGAGAGCCGGGCGGCATCGCCGTCAACGACGACGGCAGCGTTGTCATTGCCGACACGAAGAACAACACCATTCGTGCGCTTGATCCGGTGACGGGCAACGTTGCCACGATCGCGGGTTCCGCGCTCAGTGGCTTCCTCGATGGTCCGCTGCTGGCCGCGCGCTTCGATTCCCCCGTCGCCGTCGCGGCTGCTGGAGCAATCTTCGTTGCCGATCAGAAGAACGCCGCGCTTCGCGTGATCGATGCGCTGGTGCGTCTCACGGCGATCGATCCCCCACACGGCCCGGCCGCTGGTGGCAATAGCGTGCGGGTGTCCGGCAGCGGCTTTCTTCCTGGGGCAACGACGGTGCGGTTCGGGAGCGCGTCGGCATCGAGCATCGAGGTGATCTCTTCGCGTGAGCTGACGGCCATCGTTCCGCCAGGCACCGGCAGCGTCACCGTCACCGTGCGGACGCCCGGCGGCGATGCGACGCTCGCGGCGGCCTACAGCTACGCACGCCCCCCGGTCATTCACGGATTCACGCCGGCTGCAGCGCGCACTGGCGCGACGCTGACGATTTTGGGCGAGAGCTTCGACGAGACCGCCGAAGGCAATCAGGTGACGATCGGCGGCGCGGTCGCGAGCGTCATCGCAGCGACGCCGACGACGCTCGCGGTGGTCGTACCGCCGGATGCTGTCGATGGTCCGGTGATGGTCACAACGAGCAGCGGCACGGCGATGTCCGCCACGGCGTTCGTGATGGTTCGCGCGTTCGGGTTGCAGGTCACGCCGGAGACCGTCTCAATCGCGGCCGGTGAGATGGCGCAGCTCACGGCGACGCTGACGTTCAACGACGGCGGCATTACGGACGCGACGGCGCTCGCCACATGGACGACGGGTGATCCCGACGTGGCCACCGTGAACGCAGGAGGCGTGACCGCGACCGGGAGCGGATCGGCCTCGATCACCGCCTCGTTTCTCGGCTTCAGTGATGCGGCGGCCGTGACGGTCGTGGCGAACGAGCCGTTGCCCCCCGATCCGTCCACGCTCGCACCTCCGCCGGATCGGACGATCGTCACGTCACTCGCCGAAGAAATCGAGTTCCTCTACAGCGGCCCGGATGCGATCCAGACCGGCGTTGCGCCGGGAACGATCCGCGATGAACGCGCAGCGGTGTTGCGGGGACGGGTGATCTCCGCGACGGGCGCGCCACTCCCCGGCGTTACCGTGACCATTACCGCGCATCCAGATCTCGGGCAGACGCTCTCGCGCGCGGACGGCTGGTACGACCTCGTCGTCAATGGCGGGGGGCCGCTGACGGTTGCGTATGAGAAGACCGGGTACATCTCCGCGCACCGGCTCGTGACGACGCGCTGGAACGACCAGAAGACGGTCGACGATGTCGCGCTCGTTCGGTATGACGCGCAGTCGACGCGCGTCACGATGGGCGCGACGACGATGCAGGTGGCGCGCGGCAGCGTTGTGAACGACACGGATGGTACGCGTCGCGCCACACTCCTGATTCCGGCCGGCGTTACCGCGACGCTCGTTCGACCGAACGGCTCGACGGAAGCCGCCCCCGCACTGAACCTACGCGCGACGGAGTACAGCGTCGGCCCGAATGGCCGGAGCGCGATGCCCGCGGACCTGCCGCCGACGAGTGCCTACACCTACTGCGTCGAAATCAGCGCCGATGAAGCGGTGACGAGCGGCGCATCCGAAGTACGGTTCTCACGCCCGGTGCCGTTCTACGTTGAGAACTTCATTGGATTTCCGACCGGTATGATCGTGCCGGTCGGCTTCTACGATCGCATGAAACGGGCATGGATGCCGTCCGATAATGGCCGTGTCATCGCGGTGCTCGCTGTCGCGGCCGGCGTCGCAGACGTCGATACCGATGGCGATGGTGCGGCCGACGATGGAGCAGCGCTCGGGATGGATCTGGCCGAGCGACAGACGCTCGCAACGCTCTACAGTGCCGGCCAGTCGTTGTGGCGGGTCCCCATTCCGCATCTGACGCCGTGGGACTGCAACTGGCCGTACATGCCACCGGCCGGTGCCACCGGGCCGCGTCTGCGGAGACCACAATCCGCGCAGACCATCGAAGGCAGCTGCAAGCTGCCGAGCAATTCGACCGTCGACTGTCAGAACCAAACGCTCGGGGAGGGAATCGGCATTACCGGAACACCCTTCTCGCTGCTATACGACAGCGGCCGCGTTGCGAACCGCAATCGCGCCGAGATCACCCTCACGAACGATGCCGTGCCGGAAGGACTGCGGCGGATCGAGGTGACCATCGGTGTGGCCGGCCGGTCGTATTCCTCCACGTTCACGCCCTCGCCGAACCTCCGTCACGCATTCACCTGGGACGGGCGTGATGCCTACGGCCGCCTCGTCCAAGGCACCCGCGACGCGACGGTGAGCGTCGAGTACGTCTATGGCGCCGTGTATGCCGAGCCCGTGGAGATCCAGCAGGCGTTTCTCAGCGCCTCGGGTGAGGCATTGAGTGCGATCCCGGCCCGTCAGGAGTTCGTCTATGCACAGTCGTGGACCATCCCGCTCGGACAGTACGACGTGGCGAGCGCCGGCCTCGGCGGATGGACGCTCGATGCGCACAAGATCTACGACGGACGCGGGCGGGTGCTGTACGACGGCGATGCGAACCGCGTCTCCGATCCGCAGCGGCTCGATCGCGTCATGCTGCTGCGCGTCGCCGGCACGGGCGACTGGGGAGATCCAGCGCAGGGACAGCGCGCGACGATGGCCGATCTCTACGGGCCGGTGAGCGTCGCGGCAGCGTCGGACGGATCGTTCTTCATCGCCGAGCCGTACTCGAACCGCATCCACCGTGTCAGTGCGAGCGGCATGATCACCACGATCGCGGGCAACGGCTCGGCCGGATTCTCGCCGGACGGCACTCCCGCCGCGAGTGCGGCATTGAGGCCGTGGGACATCGCGATCGGGCCCGATGATTCGCTCTACCTCAACGATCAGGGGAACTTCCGCGTCCGTCGCATCGTAAACGGCCTGCTCGTCACCGTGGCGGGCACCGGGGCCGATGGGTCGCGGTACAGCGGACCCGTGGATGGCTTACCCGCTCGCAATGTGCCGATCGGTCCAGTCGAGGGGATCGCGATCGCTCCGGACGGAACGCTCTATCTCTCGGACGGCCGGCATGTGCGCGCCGTCGCGCCGAACGGCATCATTCGCACGATCGCCGGTGACGGTATTTCGCAGCCGACGGCCGGCAACGGCGGTCCGGCACTGCGCGCGGGAGTGAATCCGCGCGGCTTGGCTGTCGGTGCGGACGGCGCGGTGTATCTCACGAACAACGCCTCCGAGCTCCGCCGCATCCGGCCGGACGGCATCATCGAGCGCGTCACGAGCGGCCTCAGTGCCGGATGGGGGGTCGCGGCGGCCGGTGACGGCAGCATGCTGGTGGGCGACTTGTACGAACGGGTTGTGCGCAAGGTGAACGAGGGCACGATCAGCACCTTCGCCGGGAACCGCTCCGGCAGGACCGCCGATGGTGAACTGGCGCGGGCGAGCTATCTCAGCTATCCGTGGGATGTCGACGTCGCGGCGGACGGCAGCGTCTTCATCGTCGATCACAACAACAGCACGATCCACCGCACCTCGGCGCTGTTCCCGGCAGTGACCCGCTCGGACGAGACGCTGGTCGCTTCAGCCGGCGGCGAGGTCGCATACATCTTCGCGCATGGCCGCCACATACGGACGGTCGACACCCTCACCGGCACGATCGTCCACACGTTCGGCTACGACGTGGCCGGCTGGCTGGTCTCAATCACCGACGCCGACGGCAACGTCACCACGATCGAGCGCAACGCGCACGGCTTGCCGGAGGCGATCGTGGCGCCTGGCGGTCAGCGGACGACGCTGCGGGTGACGGGCGGGACGCTGACGACCATCTCGAATCCGGCGGGGGAGAGCAACGACTTCACGTACGACGTGCGCGGCTTCATGCGGACGCGCCTCGATCCGAACCGCAACGAGTACGCGTACACGTTCGATGCGAACGGGCGTCTCACGCGTGATGCCGATCCGGTCGGTGGCTTTCTCTCGCTCGAGCGAGCGGGCGACATGGATGACTTCACGATCCTTCGGGGCTCGGCGGAGGGGCGCGAGCATCGCTACCGCACCCGCGTCCTCGCGGACACGACGGATCAGCGGAGCCTCACGGCCCCGTGGGGGCTCTCGACTGACGCCGCAACCTTCGGCATGACATCAGGTGCGACGTTGCCGGATGGAACGACCATTAGCACGCAGAGCATGGCCGACCCGAGGTTCGGGGCGCAGGCGGCATCGCTCGGCGCGCTCACGGTCACGCTGCCCTCGGGCCTCACCAAGAGCGCCACCGCGGCGCGTGCTGTGACGCTCGCTGATCCGCTGAATCCGTTGTCGCTCACGTCCATCACCGACACGCTGACGGTGAACGGCCGGACGTGGCGGGAGACGTACGACGCGGCGTCGCGCCGGATCACGAGCACGAGTCCGACCGGCCGGCAGACCACCGCGACCCTCGACGCACAGGGGCGCATCGCCGCGGCGGACGTTCCGGGTCTGGCCGGAGCGAGCGCCGAGTACGATGCCTTCGGCCGCCTCTCGAAGATGCACGTCGGCAGTCGGACTTGGTCGTTCGGCTACGACACGAAGCACCGCATGACGTCGATCACCAACCCGCTCTCGCAGACGACGACGTTCGATCACGATCTCGCCGATCGCGTCACGACGCAGACCATGCCGGGCGCGCGCACGATCGGCTTCGGGTATGACGCCAACGGGAACGTCACGTCGATAACACCTCCCTCGCGTCCGTCGCACGGATTCGGCTACACGGCGGTCAATCTCGCGAATCGCTATTCGCCGCCGGGAGATGGGGCGACGCAGTACGTCTATGACCGCGATCGCCGCCTGAAGACGGTCCAGCGGCCGGACGGATCGACGCTCGACCTGACGTACGAGTCGGGACGGCTGACGTCGATCGCCACCGGACGCGATCGCTACTCGTTCACGTACAACGGCACGACGGGGACATTGGCAGCGATGACCGGGCCGGATGCTTCCCTCGCGTTCACCTACGACGGCTCGCTCGTGCAGCGCGTCGTCTGGAGCGGCGAGCTGATTCGCGGCGACGTCGCGTACACGTACGACCGCAACTTCCGGGTGCTGTCCGAGAACGGCACCGACTACAGTTACGACGCGGACGGACTGCTCCAGACGGCCGGCGCACTCACACTGCACCGCGATCCGGCGAACGGCCTGCTCACGGGCTCGCGCCTGAGCATCGTCCGCGACAGCTGGGGCTACAACGACTACGGCGAGGCCACGACGTACACGGCGACGGTCTCGGCGAATCCGCTCGCGTCGTTTACGTACGAGCGGGATGATCTCGGTCGCATTCGCAAGGCGACGGAGGTCATCGGCGGAGCCGCCGTCGCCCGTGATTTCACGTACGACGTCGCGGGCCGGCTCGAGAGCGTAACGTACGACGGCACGCACACGGTGACGTATGGCTACGGCGCGAACAGCAACCGCGTCAGCAAGACCACCGGCACCGTGACGGAGAGCGCCACGTACGACGACGAGGATCGCCTGCTCACCTACGGCGGCACGTCGTACACCTACACCGCCGCCGGCGAGCTGCGGACGAAGACCGACGCCAGCGGCACGACGACGTACGATTACGACGCGATGGGCAACCTCCGGAAGGTCGAGCGTGGAGACGGAGCGGTGATCGAGTACCTCATCGACGGGCAAAACCGCCGTATTGGCCGTCGCGTCGACGGTGTGCTGACGCACCAGCTGCGCGTCGTCGCCGAGCTCAATGCGACCGGCACGGTGGCTAGCCGCTTCGTCTACGCGACGCGCATCAACGTGCCCGACTACATGCTCCGAGCGGGCGTCACGTATCGGATCATCAGTGACCACGTCGGCTCACCGCGCCTCGTGGTCAACACCACCACCGGCGCGGTCGTGCAGAGCCTCTCGTACGATGACTTCGGGAACGTGCTCAGCGACACGAATCCGGGGTTCCAGCCGTTCGGATTCGCGGGCGGCCTCTACGACGTGGCGACCGGGCTGGTGCGCTTCGGCGCGCGCGACTACGACCCGCGGATTGGGCGGTGGACGGCGAAAGATCCGATTGGGTTCCGGGGTGGCGACTCGAACGTCTACGCGTACGTCGCATCCTCACCCGTGAACGCGATCGACCCGGCCGGTCTCTCAGGAAAGCTCACGGTCTATTCGTCGTACGGCGGCGGGTCGTCGGGACCGGCGCTCTTCGATAGTCATTCGTGGATCGTGTACACGCCCGACGGTGGTTCCGCGACGTCGTATGGCACGTTCGGGTTCGGGGTCGCGGCACCACGCGGGCTGAATAAGAACTGGGAGATCGATCATTGGAGTGAGTACGCGGACCGTTCCAAGTACAGTGTCTTCAGCCGGACGCAGTGGATCGACGACGCACAAGAGGCGAGCTTGATGGCGACGATCGACCACTATCGACGCCAAGGTGAACTTGGCTGGACCTCAAACAGAACATGCAGCACCTTCGCGAGTGATGCGTGGCGTTCCGCAACGGGTGAGGCGTTGGAAACCAAATCCGAGGATGACGAATGGGCGAGTCCGATCACGCTCTCGGAATCCATCGTGAAAGCGAACGGCGGAATTGGTGCGCGTTACCAGGTGAGACAGAAAAAATGAGACGAGCTCCGCGTATCGTTGCGATCGTGGCCGGTGTGGCCGGTTTGTTGGCGCTTGGCCTGTGGGCGGGGTTCCGTCGCCAATACGTTGTTCCTGCCGCCGGGCTGCTCGATGTCACGACCAGAGCCACGCCACAAGAGGTGATCGTCTCTGGTGTTCTGCTGTCCAGCATGGCACGCGTCACGAAGACGACGTTCGCGCCGTACAAAGATGGGGTTCTCGTCCGTGTCTATGTTGACCTCATCCGGCCCGGTGACGACTCCGATCAGGTCATGCGGTCCTTCTCTGCGCGGGTGCCACGGTCGTCTTCAGGAGTGATCTACGTGGGGGACGATCAAGCATGGGAGACCGTCGGTCAGCTGTACGGTCTTGCTGTCCGTGTGCCCCGCGAGAAAGAGTGGGCGGCGAAAGCCGTGTGGCGCGAAGCTGGCCGATAAGTAGGAGCATTCGGAAACGGCAGCATCGCTCGGCAGGCTGCTCCACCGCGCCGGCCACGTGGCGGTACGGTCTCGTATTCAGCGATCGAGTCCGCGACATTGTGCATGCACCCGGCTCAAGCGTACCTCTGTTTCGCGGCCCCCACGCCGCGTAGACACTTATCCGCGCCGCGCTCGTGGAGGTCAGAAAATGCGAGGGTTTTCGGGAGAGCGATCATTGTATGATCGGCACGCGATGCTCGACTGGGCCGACGCCACGACGCTCTTGGCACTCCTCGTAGGGGTGTGGCAGGTGTACCTCGCTCGGCGAGCATCCGACCTGACGCGTAGCCCAATCGTCATCGTCCTGCGTGGCGAGCGTCTTTCAAAAAAACCTTCTTTCCGTGAATAAGACGCCTATGAGGCGCAGCGCGGACATGCATGGTCACAAATTGAGAAGGAACATGCCCGGACCGGGCTAATTGTTGACCCTGACAGTTATACCCATTTCCGATTGCCTTCGGTCGTTGGATTGCTTCTCGCGCGCGGCGCGGGGTGCTGCCGTGGGAAGGGGTAAGCCTTTGGAGCGCCGTTCACAGCCGTCACAACAGGTTTGCCTCGTCGAAGACGATGGCTGCCGGACCTCTGGTGACACGAGAGCGCGGAGGCAGACCGGCTTCTCGATGCCGCGCGCGTAGAGCTGGATCGCGGCCGACGAACGCGGATGTACCACGATCTGCACCTACTCCTCGCTCGCGAGCAGCCGTACCTGTGGAGCGTGCAGGTAGCGACGAAATGGGCGTTAAATCGCAGCCCCAGAATGTGCGGTCTTCTAACGGCCTTGGACTTTTCCTATGGCACCCAGGCCCATATACATGGGAAGAAGCTGTCGAACGAAGAAGGCTGGCTCCAAAGAATCGCTAACGCAAGAATATGGCGGCATTCGGCCTTTGAAGCCCGGCGCCGCCACATCCTGACGAGAACCCCAGTGTGCGCCTTTGTAGTAACTGTTTGGCGCGTGTCTGTCCAGACCTTCCACGGTGCGAGATCGCCCTTCACGGTTGCATATCGCCGGGTGTACTATGAAAGAAACCTAACACGCCTGTCTGCGCTCTCGACCTGCACCACATTCCAACCATACGCCCCAACAGACGGACACTACCGCCGATAGTGGAGATGATGTTGTCGCTGAGATTCGAGGAGCCCTCGATCACGTTCTCCAAACAGCGACGACGGATGTAAGTCGTCGCTCCTACGAGCTTCTTGGTGATGCGTGGCGCGATCTTGATGACCTTGCGAACGCATGCGAAGCGTATAGGAAGGCCGGAGCGATCGGTAAACTGCGCGATCTTGGGCAGCACGAAATGGCTGACAGAGTGGAGCGCCGGCGCAGTCGGACGCGTCCCCTTGATCCTGAGAGCGCCGCCACTGGCGACGCCCTTGCCGCGAGCGGCAACATACAACGCGCCATTGCTGTATATCGCGAAGCAGGGGCGTACGACAAACTCATCTCTCTCGGAGATGCTCGTGCGGCGGCTGGCAATCCAAAAGGCCTGAACGAAGCGCACCGAGCATACGTGGCTGCGGGCGCTACCGAGAGACTACGTGCACTGGCGGAAGGTGCAACCCGCCGCGGGTGGTTCGACAGTGCGCTGCGATCGTTCATCGCGGCTGGTGATCGGGATGGCGCGGAGCGCGTCGGGGATGCAGCCATCGGCTCGGCAGCCAGACCTGACGCACTCGCCGTAGTCCTAAACGCTTATCGGTTCGCTGGCGCTCGAAGCAAACTCGTATCTGTTGGACGCAAGTATCTCGCGATGGGAGACTCCGATGGGGCGCTTACGGCTTTTCGTGCCGCCCCTCGGCTGGAGGCTGCGCGGTAGCGGCCGCTTGGTTCCGCACGAGCACATCGTCAATAGCGTGGATTTCCTGCCCCGAGCCATCGCGCTTTCGCGCGATATAGGAAATCAGCCAAATTCCTTCTTCCCGCAATTGGCACGTATATGTGTTGCTCGCTTGCCAGTCGTTCGTGTCGATGATGATGTCCTCCGCTTGTCCGACGTTTCTACGATTACGCAACTCCCACCGATACTCATACTCCTGCGGCATGCCGGGGGGAGTTGCAACAAACGTAAACCGTGTCGCAGTCGTACCGCGCTGAGGGGTTATTGTGCCGCGGACCGGACGAGACGATGCCGGGACCGGTGGAGGCGCACCGACAATGACATGCAACCCCGTGCAGACCACCTGCTCCTTCCCCCTCTCCAATATCGCGGATGTCGGAAACATCCCATGAGCAAACCGGTGGTTGGCTGTAAGCGACCGGGTGGTAATGAGCGCCGATCCATCACCAAAATCCCAGAACACGCGATCAGGAACCGCGGAACCCGGCGAGAGCTTTACATGGAAGGTCACACGCTCACCAACAGCAGGAGAGCGAGGCTCTGCAACTAGGAGTCTGCGCGGCAGAAAAGCGGTAGTGGGTCGTAAAATGATGTATGCCGAGCAACTACCGAGCGTACCAACCGGAGCAGAGTTACGTGCTGCCGCCGTCGCTGAGCGACTGGCTGCCGGAGAAGCACCTGGCGTTCTTCATCTCTGAAGTAGTGGACGAGATGGATCTGAGCGCGTTTTATGGACGGCATGAGGAGAGCGATCCTCGGGGAAACCAGCCGTTTCATC
>DASWOB010000037.1:0-6679 GCA_036398925.1 Thermoanaerobaculia bacterium | reverse complement strand
CGCGCACGTTCCGCAAGCACCGACTGCTCGTCCTCACTGAGCTCGATCCGATATGGCGTTGTCCACCTCACACCCGCCCTCCCCGTACGTTTTCACCAAGATTACTCCTGTGCGCGGATTTAGCGAATGGAGTACTTAGTGTGGTTTCGAGAGACCACACTAGCGGCAACATGACGATCCTCCCACCACTGAAAGGCGATCCCCGGCTGGCCGAAGGGCTGCGGCTGCTCGAGGCGGGTGACTGGCTGGAGGCGAGCGATGTGTTCGAGGAGCTCTACTTCGAGGCCGTCCGCGACGAGGTGCCGCTCGTTCGCGTTTTGTTGCAACTGGCCACCGGCCTCCATCATCGCTCGATGGGACAGCGCCGTCCCGCGCGCGAGCGGCTGGAGGAAGCGGCGCGCGCGATGGGGGAGGTCACGAATGGGCATGGGGTGGATCTGGAGTGGTTGCGCGAGAGGATCAGCGCAGCGCTCGCGTGAACCCAACTGCAGCCAACCCCCCGAAAAACGCAAAGAGACCGGCTCGCCAGTCGAGCTCTTGCCAGCCGCCGAAATCGAGGTAAGTGGCGAGGAGTCCGAAGGCGATCGCGATCAGAACGGCGGCCATGAGCTCGGCCAGCCACCCACGCCTCCGGGCGTTCGAGGCCGGCCTCCGGCCAAACGGAATGATCCTTGCGATTGAGAAGGCCAAGACGCCGCACACGGCCCAGAGAGCGATGCCCACCGCCTCTGATTATCAGGTCGCGCCGACGCCTGAGGCAACAGCTCAACAGTTAGCACGGAACTCGCAAGAGCCGCCTCGACCGCAGTCCGCAGGGGAGACCGACATGCTCGAAACCGCCAGAAATGGGGCCAAAAACAAGATTCTCGCGATCGAAGACGATCCCGAGGTGCTTGCCCTCTACAAGTCGTACCTGCAGAAACGTGGCTACGAAGTGCTCTCCGCGGCCGGCGCCGTCGAGGGGATGAGCCTTCTCAAAGACAATCCCGACACCCGCCTGATCCTGCTCGACCTCAACCTGCCGGGCATGAGCGGGGAGGAGTGGATCGCCTGGTACGTGCAGCAGGGGAAGCAGACCCCGGTGGTCGTGGCCTCGGGGAAAGGCGACATCCTGACCATCACCAAAGGCAACGCCATGACCGCCGCGCTGACCAAACCGTTTCACATGGAGGAGTTGCAGGAGTTGATTGAAGTCCTGTTGGCCGATGACTGGCACGAACAGGTGAGCGTCGACAAGAAACTACACTGAGTCGTTGCCGATCGCTTCCACCGGACAGTTGTCGAGCGCGTCTTTCGACAGCGCTTCTTCTTCCGGTGTTTCCGGCTGCTTGTAAACGTACGAGAAGCCCTGCTCTTCGTTGCGGGTGAAGTTGGCCGGCGACGTTTCGCGGCACAAATCACAATCGATGCACTGCGAATCGACGTAGTAACGGCCCGGTGCCTGACCCGGCACCTTGTCGTTCGGGTCTGCCATTTGATTGATTACCTTCCAGAGATTGCGCGCGTCCAGGGAATCGTGGTCGCGCCAGCGTCCGCGGGCCGCGGACTGTACATCACCAACGAGGAGGTTGTATGAAAAGATTTCTGTTCACTCTGATGGTCGCCGCCGCCGCGACAGGGGCGCTCGCACAGAGCGCGAGTCCCACGCCGCGCGACTTTGCCGTGCCCGAGACCATCAGCGTCTCCGGCAGCGGCAAGGCGACGCTCGTCCCCGATCGTTTCTCGTTCACCGTCGGCGTGCAGACGGTCGGCAACACGGTCGATGAAGCGGTCAACGAAAACAACCGCCGCACCGCCGCCGTCATCGCCGCGCTCAAAAAGGCGGGCGCCGAAGAGCGGAACATCCAGACCTCGAACTTCAACATCTGGCCGCAGCAGGACTATCAGGAGGGGCGCCTCCCGCGCATCCTCGGCTACCAGGTCTCGAACAGCATCACCGTCCGCTCGACGAAGATCGGCGACGCCGGCCGCCTGCTCGGCATCGCCATCAACGCAGGCGTGAATACGTCCTCCGGCCTCAACTTCGAGGTCTCCGATCCTGCCCGCGGACGCGAGCAGGGACTGAAAGCGGCGTACGACGACGCGCGCGCGAAGGCGACGCTCCTCGCGCAGGCCGCGGGCCGCGCGGTCGGCCGCGCCATCACCATCAGCGAAGGGCTGCAAGCGCCGCCGCCGATGTATCCGCAGATGCAGCGCGGCATGGCCATGGAATCGAAAGCGGCCGTCTCCGACGTCCCGGTCGAAGCCGGTTCGCAGGAGCTGGCGTACACCGTTTCGGTGGTCTTCGAGCTGCGCTGATTGCAGCGCCTGTCGGCACTGGCCCTGCAGTAGTCAAAAGTGCGAAAGGAGGACGCTTTGGAAAATCGTGAACGAGACCGCGTCAGTCAGCGCATCAGTCCGACCGAGGCAGGCGAAGTGAATCGCAAGACCGAGGAACGGAAGGGACAGGAAGAAGGCTCGAGCGTAGAATTCGGCAAGAACATCGCCCGCTCGGAGAACCTCGACGAAGACAACGACACCGGCCGCACCGGTGACTCGCCGGGACGGCATTAAGGCAGTTCCTCGGGTTCCTCGGAGTTCTTGCCAACGATGAACGATGAAGGATGAACGATGAACAGGGGCGGCGGGGTTCATCGTTCATCCTTCATCGTTCATCGTTGGCATCTCCGAGGAACCGTTTTTCGCTATCATCGGCAGCGGTCCGATGTCCGACATCAGCATTCTTCCCGCAACCGCGGCCGATCTCGAGGCGATCAAAGCGCTGCTTCTGGCCAGCGATCTGCCGACCGCCGGCGTCGAGGATCACTGGAAGACGTTCATCGTCGCGCGCGACGAGCATGGGCAGCTGGTCGGCTGTGGCGGCGCCGAGGCGTATCAGTTCGCCGCGCTCATCCGCTCGATCGCCGTCACGCCGGAGTACCGCGGCAAAGGTCTGGGGCGGCGCATCGTGCGCCAGCTGCTCGACCGTCTCGCCTCGCGCGGTCTGCGTGAGTTCTACCTGCTGACGACGACGGCCGAGGCGTACTTTAAGAAGCGTGGGTTCAAGACCATCGACCGCGATGAAGTGCATCCGCAGCTGCTCAGCTCACGCGAGTTCCAGGATGCCTGTCCGGAGAGTGCGACCGCGATGCGGCTGGTGATGCTGGTGTGACGGCCATTCAGCGATTCAGCTTTTCAGCTGTTCAGGCAGCTGAGAAGCGGAACGGCTGAACAGTTGAACGGCTGAACAGTTGAACAGCTGATATGAAAATCTTCGACGTCCACGTCCACATCCAGCCCTGGCAGATGGTCAAGCCGGAGGCGCTGGCGATGATCGACGACCCGTCGCACGCCGGCGCCAAAGAGATCCTCGACACGCCCGGGTCGCTGCTCCGCTTCCTCGACGAGCAGGAGATCGAGCGGATCTGCTGCATCAACTACGTCTCGCCCGACGTGATGGGCTTCACCCGCGACGTCAACGACTGGATCGCCAGCTACACGAAAGACCATCGCGACCGGCTCCTGCCGGTTGGCTCAGTCAATCCGCTGCACGAGATCGACGTCCGGAGCGAGATCCGCCGCGTGCTCGACCTCGGCATCCGGATGATCAAGATCCACCCGCCGCACCAGCTCTTCTCGCCGAACGCCTACCGCGGCGAGCTGTGGCAGCTCGCCGAGATCTATCGCGAATGCGAGGAGCGCCGCGTTCCGGTCATGTTCCACACCGGCACCTCGGTCTTTCCGCGGGCCCGCAACGTCTTCGCCGACCCGATGCCGATCGACGACGTGGCCATCGACTTTCCGAAGCTGCCGATCATCCTCGCGCACGCCGGCCGGCCGCTGTACGGCGAGACCGCGTATTTCCTCGCACGGCGCCACCCGAACGTCTTCGTCGACCTCTCCGGCATCCCGCCGAAAGCGCTGAACCGCTACTTCCCGTACGTGCAGCAGCTCGCCGACAAAGTGCTGTGGGGGACCGACTGGCCCTCACCCGGCGTCGTCTCGCCGAGCCGCAACGTTGCCGACTTTCGGGCCCTCGGCCTTGGCGAAGACGTCGAGCGTAAAGTCCTGTGGGAGAACGCCACAAAGCTGTTCTCACCGGCTACTCTCTGACGGGGAGCGCGCACGAACTCGTGGCTCGCGCGTGCGAACTCGAGGTTTGCGCGTGCGAACTCGAGGTTCACACGTGCGTACCTCCTGGTTCACGCGTGCGAACCTGTGGTTCACGCGTGCGAACTCGAGGTTCACGCGTGCGAACTCGTTCACACGTGCGTACCTCGTGGTTCACGCGCGCATCACTCGGGGACAGGTCTACGGATCGCCGTGTCGCGACGCGAATTGTCCTCGAACGAGGACGTGCGGAGCAGGTCTTCGGGTCTGACCTTGGTAGCCGCCGGGCCTACGATGTCCGGAGGTCTGTCTCCAACCCCGAGGGGGTTACGTCCGGTCGTCGAACTCCGCCGGCAGCTTCACCCCGACCGCTCGCAGGGCCGTGAACGTCCCGACGTCCGACCAGTCGAAATCGCCGCGGATGGTGGCCACGCGAGGGGCGCGCTCCATCAGCGCGTAGTCGATGGAGATCGAGGGCATGCTCTCGTAGTTCGCCTCGGTCACGCCGGCGATCTCCGGTGCGACGGCGGTGAGCTCGCGGCGGAAGATCTCCGTTCGCCAGACGAAGATCCCGCCGTTCCAGATGTAGTTGCCGGCGCGCAGGAACTCCTCGGCGCGGGCGAGATCGGGCTTCTCGACGAACTTTTCGACCCGCTCCACCTCGTCGTCGAGCGTCTCGCCGAGCTGCAGGTAGCCGTAGCCGGTGTTCGGCTCCGTCGGCTGGATGCCGACCGTCATCAGCTCGTCGTGCGTCTCCGCGTAGTCGTACGCGCGCCGCAGCACCCGCACGAATTCATCCGGGCGGCCGATGAAGTGATCCGAGGCGAGGAACGAAACCGTGCAGGGTCCGAGACGCTCCTCGATGGCGAAGGTGCAGAGGGCGATGGCGGGGGCGGTGTTGCGGCGAGCCGGCTCGGTGATCACGTTCTCCGGCGGCATGGCGGGGAGATGCTCGCGCGACTTGTCGGCGTACTGCACGTTCGTCGAGACGAAGATCGCCTCCGGCGGCAGGAAGCGCGTCAGCCGGTCAAAGGTCTGTTGCAGCAGCGACTTGCTGTCGAAGAGCTTGA
The DNA here is from genome assembly GCA_036398925.1 of Thermoanaerobaculia bacterium. Taxonomy (GTDB): domain Bacteria; phylum Acidobacteriota; class Thermoanaerobaculia; order Gp7-AA8; family Gp7-AA8; genus DASWOB01. The sequence continues at coordinate 1,520 of DASWOB010000037.1, read as the reverse complement.
GGAACTGCTTCGGATTCTCGTCCGACGACAGCGGCCGCAGACGCGTGCCGGCGCCGCCGGCGAGGATCACCGCGGCGCGGTTCATGCCTTCCTCCCGACCGCGATCAGGCTGAGGCCTTTCGACGGCTCTTTCCCTTCGAGCATGCGGAAGAGCGGCACGAGCGTGTCGAAGACGCGCGATTGTCCCGACGGCAGCGCGCCGCGGCGGAAGACTTTCGCGTTGAGGCGCCACGCCAGGCGGGCGATGCGGTTCTGGTAGCCGGCGTACTCGATGGTGAAGCCGGCGGCGGTCAGTTTCTGCACGAGGTCTTCCTTGGTGTAACGGCGCTGATGGCCGATGTTCTGGTCGATCGATCCGTACAGTGACGGATCGGCGGGGACGAAGATGACGGCGCGGCCGCCCGGCTCGAGCAGCTCGTGCGCGCGGCGCAACGCTCCGCTGTCGTCGGCGGTCTGCTCGAGGACGTTGATCAGCATGACCGTGTCGAAGCGGTACGAGCGCAGCGCCAGGCAGTCGTCGGATTCGAGATCGCAGCGCTCGATGAGAATGCCGGGGCGCCGGCGGAAGGCATTACGCAGCCGGTCGACGTACGCGGTCTCGCGATCGGTGGCCACGATCAGCTCGCGCCCGTAGAGGAAGCGGGTCATCGCGCCGGAGCCGGCTCCCACTTCCAGCACGCGCTGCCCGACGTACGGCTGCATGCGATCCCAGACCCAGCGGTTGTAGCGCTTCAGCCGCCCGCGCCGCCGTACCTGCGTGAAGTTGCGCGGCTCGCTGGCGTGATCCCAGAAGAGGCCGTAGCGGAAGATCGTCCAGATGGCGGAGAAGCCGTCCTTCCAGTTGATCTTCTTCCCTTCCCAGTAATCGCGGCCGTAATACGAGATCGGCACTTCGAAGATGCGGTAGCCGCGCCGTGCCAGCTTGGCCGTGATCTCCGGCTCGATCCCGAAGCGATTCGAGTTGAGCTTGATCGACTGGATGACCTCGCGGCGAAAGACCTTGTAGCAGGTCTCCATGTCAGTCAGGTCGAGGTTGGTGGTCATGTTGGAAAGAAACGTCAGGAAGGTATTGCCCAGCCGGTGCCAGAAGAGCATCACCCGCCGCGGATATCCCGCAAAGCGCGAGCCGAATACGGCATCGGCATGCCCGTCGAGGATCGGCTGGACGAGCTTCGGATACTCCTCCGGGTCGTACTCGAGATCGGCATCCTGGATCAGCACGATGTCGCCCCGCGCTTCCTGGATCCCCCGCCGGATGGCCGCGCCCTTCCCCTGATTGACCGGCTGGATGAGATGCCGGATCTCCGGCCACTCCGCCGCCAGCCGCGCCACGATGTCGCGCGAGCCGTCCGTCGACTGGTCGTCGATCACGACGATCTCTTTGTCGATCGGGACCTCCCGCACCCGCCGCAGCAGTTCCATGACCGTCGCCCGCTCGTTGTAGCAGGGAATGATCACGGAGAGTACGGGCGGCCTGGCGGTCATGCGGCGCGCATCTTACAAGAGGGGAGAGAACGACC
>DASWOB010000036.1:0-13258 GCA_036398925.1 Thermoanaerobaculia bacterium | reverse complement strand
GGTCTGCAAGCGGTGTTTCGCCAGCCGGCGGTCTTCGACGATCATCTTTGTCGCACACCGTGGGTTGCCTCATGATCGGCGCCGGCTTCTCCAACCGTGCCGTCTCTCGCTGACTGTTGTTCTGCCGCGCAGTCTCCTAGGCCAACCAGCGGGTCCGGGCCCGCGGCCCGGCCGCCGGAGGCGCTCCTCGTCGTTCTCCCTGTAGAATCGAAGGCATACAGAACAATCTAGGGAGGCCCCCATGGTGCGCTTTGCGTTTTTTGCCGACGGTACGTGGAACAGCATGGACCGGAACGGCGGTACGAACGTCGTGAAGCTGTTCAACGCCACTCGCGAAAGCGCCTCCCAGAAACGAGGCTACGACGAGGGGCTGGGGTCATCGCAGTGGGACAAGTTGCGCGGTGGGCTCTTCGGGATGGGGATCTCGCAGAACATCAAAGACGGCTACACCTTTCTCCTGAAAGGGGGATGGAAGCCGGGCGACGAGATCTTTCTCTTCGGGTTCAGCCGCGGCGCGTACACGGTACGCAGCCTGGCCGGGTGGCTAAACTTCGTCGGGGTCATCGGGACCTACGACAAAAAAGCGATCGATCAGGCGTACGACCTCTATCGCGCCAAGAAAGAGATCACCGAGGGGGACGCGAAGAAGAAGCAGCGCTACGAGGCCTTCCAGCGCGACTTCGTCCCCGCCGAGCGCCGTCAACCGAAGGTCCGCCTCCTCGGCGTGTGGGACACCGTCGGATCACTCGGCATCCCGCAGAGCTTCATCAACGAGCACCTCAACCCCTTTCAGCACGGCTTCCACGACACGAGCCTCGGCGCGAACGTCGTGCACGCGGTGCATGCGGTGGCCATCGACGAGAAGCGGAAGTCGTTCGCGCCGACGCTCTGGCCGGATGAAGATCCGCGCGTGACGCAGGTCTACTTCACCGGCGTCCACTCCGACGTCGGCGGCGGCTACAACACGAAACCGGAGGACCGCATCCTCGGCGACCTCACGCTCCGCTTCATGGCCGATCAGGCGATGAAGGACGGGCTCGAGCTCGATCAGACGAAGCTCCCGACGCCCGCGGAGGAGTGGTACTGCGGCATGCAGCACGAGTCGTACACGGGAAAATGGAGATTGGTGCGTCGCTTCGATCGCGAGATCCCCGACAGCTGCACGATCCACCGCAGCGTCGTCCGGCGCCTCAGCGAAGCCGACAAGAAAAAGTTCACGCCGCATCCGTACGCGCCGCCGCGGCTGACCAAACCGTGGGAGCGCTTCAAGATCTTCGACTGATCGCGGGTGGATCGGCGTCGACAGAGGACGACCGGAAGGCCTCATCGTCGTGAAGCTGTACAACGCCACGCCAGAGTTCATCTTTCTCGATGGAATCCGGCGGGAGCCGCGGGGGCTCCCGCCGTCGAGAGCGAAGGTGCGGTGCGGTCAGATCTTGAGCCTGCAGCCGGCGACGCTCATCTTGCCTTCGACGACCGTCTTCCACTCGCCGTTCCACTCGCCGCCATACGAGGCGCACGCGATCGGGGCCTTGGTCTGGGCGTCTTCGTGGCTGAAGATCGGGCCGGCCGGGACGTCGATCGTGAAGGTGGACGAGCCGGGCTCCGGGACGTTATACGTGATGCCGCAGACGCTCATCTCGCCCGGGATGACCGTCGACCACTGCCCGTTCCACGTACCGAGGTGCGCGGCCGCGACGGAGGGACAGACGAGCCGCGCGTTGTCGTTGCTGAAGATCGGACCTGCCGGGACGTCTACCGTGAATGTAGCCATGATGTGTTCTCCTGAAGGTGATGGTTCATCGGACTTCCTGGAAACGTCGTCTGCTGATACGCCGCTTCAATCGTGACGTGCCCGCTGGCGTCGTCACACAAGGAGACAGCCGAGCGCTCACGGTTTTCCATCCGCAATGGAAATAGTTTTGCTCGATGCCGAGCCTCGCTGCTCAGCGCGCGACCACTTTCGCCACTCGTGGATCGAACCCGGCTGGCAGGATGATCTGCACCGGCATCTCGGCGGCTGCGTGAAACGCTCGACGCCATACCGATGGAGATCGGCGGCGTCTCGGATCACGTTCATTTGCTCCGTCGACAGGGTTACGACCGGGAGGCCTCCGGCGGCCGGTACGACCGGCAGCGCTGGTTGGCCTAGCCCACACGGTCGCTTGTCGCGATGAACGTGGTTACGCCGTAAGCCGGGCACAGCGCAGCAATCAGCGCTGCCGGTCGTACCGGCCCGCCGGAGGCGCTCATCGTCGTTCCCTGTCGCCTACGTCCACTCTTCACGCCCGGTGCGGCCTTTGCCCGGCGTGCGCGTGCTCTTGCGGCGGTCGAAGTCGAGAGCGACCGGGTCGCGCTCGGGGCGGGTGGCTTCGAAGGCTTCGACGAAACGGATGGCTTCGTCGATGACGTCGTCCCACGACTGCGGGACCGGAGCGGCGGCGCGGAGGCGTTCGCAGTGGGCGCGATAGGCCTCGCAGCGGCGGATCGCCTCGTCGAAGCGGGCGGCCACCGCTGCATCTTCGGCGTGCCGGCGGTCGAGGAAGGCGTGGATGTCGGGGATGCGCTCGATGTGGCTGCAGAAGAGGATCACGTCGTTGCCGGCCATGAGCGCCCGCTCGGTGAGCTCTTCGTACGAGCCGAGATCGGAGACCGCGTGCATCTCCATGTCGTCGCTGACGGCGATGCCGTCGAAGGCGACGAAGTTGCGGAGGAGGTCGGTGGTCATCCGGTAGCTGAGGGTCGACGGGAGATCGGGGACGTCGACCTGCGGATACGTTCCGTGGCCGATCATCACCGCGCCCGCTTCACGCCCGAGACGCTGGTACGGGACGAGATGGCGCTCGATGAGCTCTTCCACCGAGATGTCGAGCACCGTCGCGCCGTAGTGCGGGTCGGCGGTGCCGACGCCGATGCCGGGAAAGTGTTTGATGCAGGAGGCCACCCCGGCGCCGTGCAGCCCGCGCATGAACGCACCGGCCAGGTCGACGACGGTATCGGGATCGCGGCCGAAGATGCGCCGTTCCAGCCCTTTCGGCGAGACGTCGCCGGCGACGTCGACCACCGGCGCGAGATCGATCTCGATGTCGAAGTAGCGGAGCGCCATGCCGATGACCTTGCCACCCCACTCGGCCATCTCCTGCGGCTGCTCCCCCTCGCCGAACGCTTCCGCGCTCGGCAGGCCGGGGATCAGGTGGCGGAGACGATCGACGCGGCCCCCCTCTTCATCGATCATGAACAGCGGCGGCCGCCCGGCTACCGCTTTCACTTCCGCGACGAGGTCGCGCAGTTGCTGGACTTCGCCGATGTTCCGGCCGAAGAGAACGACGGCGTACGGGGGATTCTCCCGCAGGATCCTGCGTTCGAGGTCCGTTAACGTCTTTCCGGTGAGTCCGATCCCGAGTACTTCCGTTCCCATCACGCGCTGCATCGTAACAAACGGTTGCGAGATGCCCGCCAGCGCGCGAGCTGGCGCTCGCGGATTGAGGATTGGGGGATTGAGGATTGAGGAAAGTCCGACTTGCACGGCCTTTTTCCTCAATCCTCAATCCTTCAATCCTCAATCCGGCGCGCAGCGCCGCTCACTCCAGCGTCTTCTTCCACTCGTACAGCCGGTTCATCGCTTCGAGGGGGGTGAGGGCGTTGAGGTCGAGGTCGCGGAGGGAGTCGACGATCGACTGCTCTCTGGCCTGGAAGAGGCCGAGCTGCCGGGTCGCGGCCGCGGGGGTTTTGCGTCTCGTTTCTTCGACCAGGTCGCGCTCTTTGCGTTCGAGCGTGTCGAGGATCTCTCTGGCGCGGTCGATGACCGACCTCGGGATGCCGGCCAGTTTGGCCACCTGGATGCCGTAGCTCTTGTCGGCGGCTCCTTCGATGACCTTGCGAAGGAAGATGATCTGCTCGTTCCACTCCTTGACCGCCACGTTGAAGTTCGCGACGCGCGGCTTGGTCTTGGCGAGGTCGGTGACCTCGTGGTAGTGGGTGGCGAAGAGGGTGATACCGCTGCGGGCGGGGTTGTCGTGGAGGTATTCGATGATGGCCCAGGCGAGGGAGAGACCGTCGAAGGTCGCCGTGCCGCGGCCGACCTCGTCGAGGATGATCAGCGAGCGCTCGGTGGCGTTGTTGAGGATGTTCGCGGTCTCGTGCATTTCGACCATGAAGGTCGATTCACCGCGCGCCAGCTGGTCGGAGGCACCGACCCGGGTGAAGATCCGGTCGACGATGCCGAGGCGCGCCTTCGCGGCGGGAACGAACGAGCCGGCCTGGCTCATGAGGACGATCAGCGCCACCTGGCGCAGGTACGTCGACTTACCGCCCATGTTCGGGCCGGTGATGATCTGGATGCCGTTGCGCTCGCGCTCGACGTCGGTGTGGTTCGGGATGAAGCGCTCGGAGGAGATCTGCTCGATGACCGGATGGCGACCGTCCTCGATGCAGAGCTCCGGGATGTCGCTCAGGGTCGGACGGACGTAACGATTGCGCACGGCGATCGTGGCCAGAGAGGAGATGGCGTCGATCTCCCCCACCGTCCGTGCCGCGGCGAGGATGGCCGCGGTCATCTTCGCGATGTCGCCGAGGAGCGTCTCGTAGAGGCGGACCTCGATGGCGATCGACTTTTCTTCGGCGCCGAGGATCTTCTCTTCCAGCTCCTTGAGGTCGGGAGTGATGAAACGCTCCGCGTTTGCGAGGGTCTGCTTGCGGATGTAGTCGGGGGGGACCCGGGCCAGGTTGGTCTTCGAGACCTCGATGTAGTAGCCGAAGACGGAGTTGTAGCGGATCTTGAGGGAGGTGATGCCGGTGCGCTCTTTCTCGCGCGTCTCGATCTCCATCAGCACCGACTTCGAGTCGCGGGCGATGGTGCGCAGCGCGTCGAGCTCCGGATCGACGCCGCCGGCGATGACGTTCCCCTCGCGCACGTTGATCGACGGATTCGCGTCGATGGTCCGGGCGATGAGGTCGACCACGTCGCGCAGCGTCTGCCGCGCGTCGGTCGATTCGCCGAGGTTGAGGCGCTGGCGGTAATCCTTCAGGAGGGGCCCCTGCAGCGGCGTCATCGCCTCGGCCAGCTCCTCGATCATCAGCAGCGACTCCGCGAGAGTGAGGCATTCGCGCGGCGTGGCGGTGCGGAGGGTGATGCGCGAGGTGACGCGCTCGAGATCGGCGATCTTCATCAGCCGCTGCGTCATCGGCTCGAGGATGGCGCGCGAGCGGGTCAGCTCGTCGACCGCATCGTGACGGTCGAAGATCGCCTCCTTCGACTTGAGCGGCCGGGTGATCCAGCGGCGGAGCGTGCGCGCCCCCATGGCCGAGCGGGTGGCGTTGATGACGCTCCAGAGCGTGGCCCGCGGACGGCCGGCGTCGCGCGAGTCGAGGATCTCCAGATTGCCGAGCGTCGCCGCGTCGAGCTGCAGAAAGTCGGCATCGTTGTCGACCCGCAGCGCCTGCACGTGGTCGAGGGTCCGCTTGTGGCTCGCGCTGGCGTAGCGCAGCGCGCCGCCGGCCGCTCCGGTGCGCAGGTCGTCGCCGTCGAGCCCGAAGCCGCGCAGCGACTGCGTGCCGAAATGCTTCGAGAGGTAGTCGTGCGCGCCGCGCGCTTCGAAGAACGACGGCTCGACGGGAGTGGTCGGAATGTGCAGCCCGGACTTCAGATCGCTCGTAGCATCGCGCGGCACGACCGCCTCGCGCGGAGCGAAGCGGGCAATGTCGTCGTAAAGGCGGTTATCGCCGAGCGACTCGTACTGCGTCACGAAAAAGTCGCCCGTCGAGACGTCGAGGTAGGCCGCGCCGACGCCGCTCTCGCTCGGCAGCAGCGCCACCAGATAGCAGCTGTCGCGGTCGAGGATCGACGACTCGGTGGCCGTCCCCGGCGTGACGATGCGCACGATCTCCCGCTTGACGATCCCCTTGGCCGTGGCCGGATCTTCGACCTGCTCGCAGATGGCCACGCGCAGCCCGTGGCGGATCAGCTTCGCAATGTAGCCGTCGGCGGCATGGTGCGGGATGCCGCACATCGGATGCTCATTTTCCTGCCCCTTGCTGCGCGAGGTGAGCACGAGGTCGAGAATCGGCGCGGCCTGTTCCGCGTCCTCGAAGAACATCTCGTAAAAGTCCCCCATGCGATAGAAGAGGATCGCGTCCGGCACCTGCCGTTTGAGGTCGAAGTACTGCTCGAGCATGGGGGTCAGCTTGGTGAGGGGGCGGGAGGACATGGACGCGGCGATTTTAGAGGATGTGTCTAGCGGACGGGGGGCCGCATGCGCAGGAAAGTGCCTCTTTCGATGTCCAGCTCGATCACCACCGCGCGCTCCAGACTCGTATGCGGTACCTGGTCGAGGAGGATCACCCAGCGGTCCTCCGGCGCCCCCTCCCCTGCCCGCGCTCTCGCCACGTGGACCACCTCGTAGTTGCGCAGCCCGCGCTGCTCGGCGATCCGGCTGGCCACGCGCGCCGCTTCCACCGAGAGCATCCGCCCGCGCGGCCGGCTCGGATCTTCGAGACCGTCGAGGGCCACGAAGAGGACCGCGCAGACCGCGAACCACGCCAGATAGAGCAGCCAGGGGCGTCGCAGCACGTTGCTATCATACGGAGCGTGACCCGGGACGAGATCGAACGGCGCCTGATCGACATCGTGCGCAAGGAAAAAAACATCGATGAGGCGCAGCTCAAGCCCGAAATGCTCCTCGAGGAAGCGGGGATCGACTCGCTCGACTCGCTGACCATCCTCTTCGCCATCGAGGAGGAGTTCGGCATCTCCGTGCCGGACGACCGCGCCCGCGCGCTGAAGACGGTGGGGGACATGATGGACGTCGTGGCCGACGGATTGAGGATTGAGGATTGAAGGATTGAGGAAGCGATGACGCCGGATTCCCCTTCCTCAATCCTCAATCCTCCATCCTCAATCCGGGCCGAAGGTCCACCCCACTCCCCTTCCTCAATCCTCAATCCTCAATCCTCAATCCGGACCGGAGGTCCACCCCACTCCCCTTCCTCAATCCTCAATCCTCAATCCTCAATCCGGACCGGAGGTCCGCACCGCGTCGTCATCACGGGCATCGGCATCGTCTCGCCGTTCGGCCGCGGGAAAGAGGCGACGCTCGAGGCGCTGCGCAACGGGCGCAGCGGGATCGTGCCGATCTCCGGGCTCGACAGCGAAACGCTCAACTGCCGGATCGCCGGACAGATCGCCGCGGAAGCGCTGGAAGGCTCGACGAAAGGGCACGACCGTTTTACGAAGCTCGCGCTCCTGGCCGCGGAAGATGCGATGGCCGAGGCGGGAGAGCTCGGCGTCGAGCCGGAGCGGATCGGCGTGCTCCTCGGCACAGGCCTGGGCGGTTGCGAGACGCTCGACGACAGCTACCGGCGGATGTACGGCGAGCGAGGACGCATCCCGCCGATGGCCATTCCGTCGTCGATGTACAACGCCGCGTCGTCGGCGGTCTCGACGCGGTTCGGGGCGAAGGGCGTTTCGTACTCAGTGGTCTCCGCCTGTGCGTCGAGCGCGCACGCCATCGGTCTGGCGATGACCGCCATTCGCGCCGGACAGGCGGATGCGGTGCTCACGGGCGGCTCCGATGCGCCGCTCACGCTCGGGATCATCAAGGCGTGGGAGGCGCTGCGCGTGCTGGCCATCGACAACGATCATCCCGCCGCCGCCTGCCGGCCGTTCAGCGGCGACCGCAAGGGGCTGGTGCTGGCCGAGGGGGCGGCGGTGTTCGTGCTCGAGTCGTACGCGAACGCGCAGAAGCGCGGCGCGACGATCGTGGCGGAGGTGCTCGGCTTCGGCGCGACCAGCGACGCGGGACACATCACCGATCCGTCGGCCGATGGCGCGGCGCGGGCGATGAAGCTCGCCCTCGCGGACGGCCATCTCAACGCCGGCGACATCCACTACATCAACGCCCACGGCACCGGCACCCGCGCCAACGACACCACCGAGACCGCCGCCATCAAAGCGATCCTCGGCGATCGGATCCCGGTCAGCTCGACCAAGTCGCTGCACGGCCACGCCATGGGAGCCTCCGGCGCCATCGAGATCGCCGCCTCGATCCTCGCCCTCCGCGACCGCTTCCTCCCCCCCACCATCAACCTCCACACCCCCGACCCCGCCTGCGACCTCGACTACGTCCCGCATGAAGCCCGGGAGACCAGCGCGAGGGCGTTTCTCTCGAACTCGTTCGGGTTCGGGGGGATGAATGCGGTGGTGGCAGTGAGGGTGTGAGCGGCGGGATCAGCGGCTCAGCTGCTCAGCTGCTCAGCTGTTCAGCTGTTCAGGGGTGTTAGCTGTTGAGCTGTTGAGTTATTGAGCTGTTGAGAAGGGATTTGATTTTGTCGTTTCAAACACACCTTCCTTCTCAACAGCTCAACAACTCAATCGCTCAACAGCTAACGTGCCTGAATAGCTGAATAGCTGAATAGCTGAATAGCTGAGTAGCTGAGTAGCTGAGTAGCTGAGCAGCGAACACCCGCCCCACGCAACCTTATACGAAGACCCTCGTAATACCCGTCATGCGACTCAAACTGCTGCCGTTTCTGCTGCTGTTCGCTTTCGGCTCGCATGCCGCGTCGGGGCCGGTGGCCGACCATCATGCGCATCTGCTCAGCCCCGCGGGGGCGGCGCGGATCACCGAGCCGCCGCTCGACACGATTGCCGTGCCGGCCGAGCTGACGAAGGTCATCGACGAGCGCGAGCAGGCCTGGAACAATGAGGAAGGGCTCGCGAAGCTCTACACCGACAACGCGATCGTCCATCAGGCGCGCAACGCCACCTGGATCAAAGGGCGTGCGGAGGTGGCGGAGAACCTCGCCACCCTCTTCGCCAAGCAGTACCGCATCGCGCCGGTCGCCTACGACATCACCGGCAACACCGCCTGGGTGGCCGGCTACTTTACGCGGCCGAACGAAGGGAAGCTGCGCCGCTTCGGGCACGTGCTGCTCTCGCTCAAGAAAGACGACGCCGGGGCGTGGAAGATCGCCGCGGAGACGCTCAACTTTCCCGGCCCCACCACCTACGAGACCGTCAACGCCGAGCAGCTCATCGCCCGTCACGACGAAGCGGGGATCAAGCGCGCGGCGGTGCTCTCGACCGCCTACTGGTGGGGCAGCCCCCTCAGCGGGCCGGTGGAAAACGAATACGAGATCGTCCGCCAGCAGAACGACTGGACCGTCAGCGAGGTGGCCAAGTACCCGGAGCGCCTCTTCGCCTTCATCAGCTTCAATCCGCTGAAAGACTACGCCCTCGAAGAGCTGCAGCGCTTCGCCAAGCATCCGAACGTGCGCGGCCTGAAGCTGCACTTTGGCAACTCCGGTGTCGACGTCAAGAACCCGGAGCACCTCGAGAAGGTGCGCCGCGTCTTCAAGGCCGCCAACGAGCACAAGATGGGCATCATCGTCCACCTCTGGACCGGCGGCCCGGAAGGCTACGGCAAGGAGGACGCCGAAATCTTCCTCGCGCAGGTCCTCCCGGTCGCGCCCGACATCCCCATCACCATCGCCCACTTTGCCGGCGGAGGCCCCGGCTACACCGACGAAGCGCTGGCGGTCTACGCCGAGGCGATCCAGAAGAACGACCCGCGCACGAAGAACCTCACCTTCGACATCGCCACGGTCGCCGACAGCCAGAGCGATGCGGTGCTCAAAAAGTTTGCAGAGCGCATCCGCCAGATCGGGTTCAAACGCGTCCTCTTCGGCACCGACCTCGGCCCGCCGCACGCCCGCCAGTCGTGGATGATCTTCCGCACCACTACGCCGCTGACCGATGAGGAGTTCGCGGCGATCGCGGGGAACGTGGCGCCGTACCTCGCCCCCAACCCCGCCCCCAGCCCCTGAGCGAGCGCAGCGAGTCGAAGGGTCAACCAAGGCGCGGCGCTACTGCCGATGGCGTACGGCAGCGCCGCGCCTTGATCGACCCTTCGGCTCGCGTTGCTCGCTCAGGGTGTTTTCGGAAAACGGGCCCCACGTTTGCTAAGCCGAACTATGATTCGGTTCTCGGAGGCAGGCGTGATCGTAGAAAAGAAGCACACCGAAAACTTCACGATTCTTTACGTGGAGGGATTGATCAAACTGGGGGAGAGCGCGGAGTTCTTCTCGGCGGCTCTCGAGGGCGTCCTCAAGAACGAGTCCACCAACGTCATCATCGACTTCACCAAGATCGACTACATCGACTCCACCGGCATCGGCGAGCTGGTCGGCTACCTCGGAAAGTTCTCGGGGCAGAACCGCAAGCTGATCCTGGTCAACCCCTCGGATCGCATCCAGAAGCTGCTCAAGCTGGCCAAGCTCGACGCGGTCTTCAAGATCTACAACACCGAGGAAGAAGCGATCTCCGCCGAGGCCACACCGGCCGCGGCACAGGGATGACCGGAGTACTCCATCCGCTAAACTGCCGCGCGTGACGCGTTTAGCCACCGTCTACCGCGGCAGTTACCCCGAGTCCTTTCACAGCGGCTCGGTGGCCGTCATCGATTCGCGTGGACGGCTGCTCGCTTTCGCCGGCGATCCGGGGCTTCGTACCTGCCTCCGGTCGTCGGCGAAACCGTTTCAGGCCATCCCTCTCCTCGAATACGGCGGCCTCGAGGAGTACGACCTCACCGACGAAGAGATCGCCCTCACCTGCGGCTCGCACGGCGGCGAGCCGTTCCACGTCGCCACCGCCGCGGCGCTCCTGCGCAAAGGGGAGTTCGACGAGAGCGACCTGCTCTGCGGCGCGCACCTGCCGTACGACGAGAAGGCGCTGGCCGAGCTGCGGTCGCTCGGCGAGCAGCCGTCGGCGCTCCACAACAACTGCAGCGGCAAGCACGCCGGGATGCTCCTCGGCACGCAGGTGATGGACGTCTCGAGCGCGCACTACACCGACGCCGATCACCCGATCCAGGTGCTGATGCGCACCACCCTCGGCGAGTTCGCCGAGCTGCCGAACGACGAGATCCCGACCGCCGTCGACGGCTGCGGCGTGCCGGCCTTCTTTCTCACGCTCTCGCGGCTCGCGTATGCCTACGCGCGGCTGATGGCCTCGCGGCACGGTGCCATCGGGGGGCTGGAGCGCTACGGCGAGAGCGCCACGCGGGTGGTCGACGCGATGACCGGCTTTCCGCAGTACGTGGCCGGCTCGTGGAGCATGACTACACCGCTCATGGCCGCGTTCGGCGGCGAACTGCTTGCAAAAGAGGGAGCCGAGGGACTTTACGCGATGGCTCTGGCCCCTTCGCTCGCCTCCGAATTGACCGCACGGCTGCGGCTGGCTGATGATGCAGCGGTCGGGATCGCTCTGAAGATCGACGACGGCTCGATGCTCCGCGGCCGGAATCCGGTGATTCTGCGGGCGCTCGAGCTGCTCGGACTCGACCTCGCCGGTCGAACCGAGCTGGAACCGTTCCGCAACTGGGCCGTCTACAACGTAGCAGGTAACCTCGTGGGCGAGGTGCGCCCCGAATTCGAGCTGGAGATGCTGTGACCAAAAAACTGATTCCGATTGCGCTTCTTCTTCTCGCCGCCTGCAAGACCGTCGGCGTCTCGCACACGGCCGGCGGTTACGCCGAGGTCTCGCCGACCATCGCCAACGAGATGATCCTCGACTCGCGGCAGGTGGTGATCTTCGACATCCGCCCGACGGACGCCTTCCGCAGTCCGGAGGGGCACATCGCCGGCGCGCTCAACACCCCGTTCGACAGCATCGAGCGCCAACTGCCGGAGCTGCTTCCGTATCAGAACCAGACCGTGCTCGTTTATGGCGACGGGCCGAACGACGGCGCGATCGCCGCGAAACTCCTCAGCCTGGCCGGATTCCGCAACGTCGTGCACATCGACGGCGGGCTGCGGGCGTGGATTGAACACGGCTATCGAACGGTTCACGCACAGTGAACCAAGGTCCGCTCATGAAAAAAATCACGATCCTCACCCTCGCCTCGCTCCTCCTCTGCTCGACCGCGTTTGCCCAGAGCAAGATCGTCGATCCGACCGCGCCGCTGAAAGCGTACGCGGCGAAGCTGCTGCCGCGCTGCCCCGGCGGCGTGCTGACCCTCGAGCCGATCAACGAGCCGGGGCCGGTCGGTTTCCGCGCGTACGGCGTCACGCTCCGCTCGTCGGATCAGTACTGCGGCACGCAGAAGTTCCTGCTGCACTCGCCGAAGAGCAATCAGGTGCTGATCGGCACCGTGATCCCGCTGCCGGCCGACGCCCGTCCTGCCGCGCAGCGCGTCTCGGCGAAGGCGTCGGAGCTGCTCAGTAAGAAGCTCACCGCGTCCGTCGCGCCGTTCCCGCTGCCGGACGGCATCAAGGCCGTGACCATGTCGCGCGAGACCGAGTACGGTCCGTTCGCCTATCGCGGCTTCATCGACTCCTCGGAGCGCTTCCTGATCGTCGGCACGCGTGGCAACCTGCAGGAGGACCCGGCCAAAGCGCTGCGCAACGCCATCGGCACCGCCGGCGCCGCGCGCCGCGGCAACGCCGCCGCGAAGGTGGAGATCATCGAGCTGTCGGACTTTCAGTGCCCGACCTGCGCCCGCGCGCACGAGAAGATCGAGCCGATCATCCAGAAGAACCTCTCGAAGCTGAACTACATCCGCATCGACCTGCCGCTCTTCGAGCACCACGAGTGGGCCCTGCCGGCCACGCTCGCCGCGCGCGCCATCCAGAAGGTCGCCCCGAACAAGTACTGGTCCTACGTCGACACGGTCTTCAAGCACCAGGAGCAGATCGGCAAGCAGACCTTCGCCAAGTGGTTCGCGAACTGGCTCGAGGACAACGACGTCGATCCGGCCGCCATCAGCAAGATCACGAGCTCGAAAGCCGAGCGCACCGCCGTCCTCGAGCAGGTCAGCCGCGCCTTCGACCTCGGCGTGAACTCCACCCCCACCTTCATCGTCAACGGTCAGATCATGGGCTTCGGTCCCGAAGGGACCTTCACGATCGATTCGATCAAGAGCGCGCTGGGAAGCAAGTAAGGCAGTTCCTCGGAGTTCCTCCGAGTTCCTCGGCGCGAATCGGCAGCATGCCGAGGAACTCCGAGGAACTGCGTTCTAAGCAGAATGCTCTCACTTCACCAACAGATGAGGGGAACGACGGGGGGCCTCCGGCGGCCGGGGCCAGGGGCCCCGGACCCCCATTGGTTCCGGGCCCGCGGCCGGGCCGCCGGAGGCTTCCCGTCGTTCCCCTCATCCGTGGGCGCAGTGCGTGCGTTCTGCTTATCCTTTCGCCATGCGTTGGCTTTTGCTGCTCCTGTTGCTGACCGGATGCGCTTCTTCACGACCGATGACCATCGATTACG
>DASWOB010000035.1:0-32538 GCA_036398925.1 Thermoanaerobaculia bacterium | reverse complement strand
GTACCGAGCCCTGGCAACCGCCGGCTCGAGCGCCTCCGAACGAACCGCAGGCACGGGCCGGCGCCTACCAGTCCGTGGGCCGGTAGTCCTTGAGGAAGTTCCCCCACATGTGCTCGCCCGTGTTGACCCCGGCGATGATCGGGTCCACGATGCGCGCCGCACCGTCGATGATGTCGAGCGGCGGATGGAAGCGATGCTCCGCCGTCTTGCGGGCGGCGATCGCGGCCGGGTCCTCGTCGGTCACCCAGCCGGTGTCCACGCTGTTCATGTGGATGCCGCTCGCGTAGTAGTCGACGGCGGAGGTGCGCGTCATCATGTTGAGCGCGGCCTTGGCCATGTTGGTGTGCGGGTGGCGCGTGGTCTTGAGGCGGCGGTAGAACTGCCCCTCCATCGCCGACACGTTGACGATGTGCTTGTCGCGCCCTGGCGTGCGCCGCATCAGCGCGCGCAGGCGGCCGTTGAGCACGTACGGCGCGACCGCGTTCACCAGCTGCACCTCGAGCAGCTCCACGCTCGACACCTCGTCGAGCTGCAGGCGCCACGAGTTGCGCTCGCGCAGGTCCACCTGCTGCGCGTCCTCGTCGAGCAGCCCATCCGGGAAGAGCGTCGCGCGCGCCTCGGCGGCGGCGTGCTCCTCGGCGAGCAGCGCCACCTGCGACAGTGCGGCGGCGTGCGTGAGCCCCACCGCGCCGGCCGGCACGGCGTCGGCCACCACCGGTGCCGACGTGCCGCCGGCGCCGATGAGCGCCTCGCCGCGCAGCCCCTCGTAGGCGCCGAGCACGGCGCGCGCGTGAGCCGGCAGCGAGTGGGCCGCGGCCATCTCGTCCGCCATCAGGTGGCGGTAGAAGTCGGGCGGACGCCGCACCGTCTGGCAGGCGTTGTTGATGATGAAGTCGAGCCGGTCGCGCGTGGCGAGGATCTGCTTGCAGAAGCCCTCCACGCTCGGCGTGTGGCGCAGGTCGAGGCCGAAGATCTCCAGCCGGTGCGACCAGTCGCCAAAGTCCGGCTCCGCCGCGTAACGCGCCGACGAATCGCGCGGAAACCGCGTGGTCACGATGAGATGCGCTCCCGCGCGCAACAGCTTGAGACCGGCCTGATAGCCGATCTTGACGCGGCCGCCGGTCAGCAGCGCGACGCGGCCGGAGAGGTCGGCCAGTTCGGTGCGTTTGGCGAAGTTGAACTCCGCGCAGGGGGGGCAGAGCTGGTCGTAGAAATGGTGGACGACCTGAAAGTGCTGCTTGCAGACGTAGCAGTGACGCGCGTCGGCGGTCGTGCGGGGCTCTTCCTTCTCCTGCTGTGAACCAGCGGAGGCGCCGGAGAGGTAGTAATTCGGCGTCGTAAAGACCGGCTTGCGGCGCAGCTCGCGGATGCCGGTGGCCGTCAGCACGCTCTCTTCCTGCTGTGCCCTGGCCGCCTTCCGCTGCCGCGCGGTCGCTTTCACCAGCCGCCGCCGTGCGCGCGGATCGGGATCGGAGACCACCCGCGTGGCGCGCAGGAAGCGCTCCCGCTCCTCAGGGCTCAGCGACGCGAGCAGCCCGCGGTCGGCGTCGATCGCTTCGAGCAGCTCGGCCGCGGCGCGGATGCGCTCGCGCAGCATGTCGGGGTCGAGCGTGTCGCGTTCGAGCGCGGGAGGGGCATCCGTGGTGAGCGTGGTCATCAGGTGCGCCCTCCAACGCCCGGTCTTCCCGAATTCATCCCGACCGCAGGGAGGGATCTTCGGTGCCACCGCCGCGGTCGCGCCAGTGGCAGGGGCATCGCGGTGTCACCGGAGATCCCTCGCAAAGCTCGGGATAAACGAATCGAGTCAGTGCTTGTGCGGCGCGGCTGTCGTTTCGCCGCTCCGCGAGGTCTTCCCCGCACTGCGGCGTGCGCTCTCGTACGCCGCGACGAGAATCGTCCGCCCCGGCACGCGCTTCAGCGCCGTCCGGTAGGCCGCTTCCGCTTCCGCGGCACGGCCGGCGGCGAGGAGCTGATCGCCGAGGAGCTCCGCGGCCGGCTTTGCGACGACCGGCGGGCCGAACTCGATCGGCATCGCTTCCTCGGTCTTCTTCGCCGCTTCCAGCAAAGCGATCGCTTCGTTGCGCTTGCCGTTCGCGGCGAGCAGCAGCGCCTCCGCCTCCTGCAGCATGACCTCGGCGCGCATCCGCTCGGTCGGATTGTCGTCGCCTTTCTTCGCCTCGACGACCGCCGCATGCAGCGTGCGCAGGCGCTCGACCGAGGTCTTCAGCGCGTTCGCGTCCGTGCGCTGCGCCAGCACGTTGCCGTAGGCCACGGTGTAGCGCGCATCGAGAAAGTCGGCCCCCTCCGGAACGGTTGCGGCGAGATCCGCGGCGCTGAGCGGCTGTCCCGAGGCCACGTGGTGCGCGCGCATGTCGGCGTATTCGGTCACACGCCCCCGTTTCGAGTCCCTGGCCATCAGCGGTGCGAACGGCGTGTCGAGCGCCCAGGTGCGGCAGGCGTCGAGCATCGTCCGCGCGGCCGCGGCGTCATTCTTCTGGAGGTACCCGTAGTGCAGCCAGGTGGGGTAGTGGCCGCAGTCGGCGCTTCCTTTGTTGCGCGCGGCGAGCTGGCGATTGGTCTCGTCGACGGCACGCCGGTTCGCATCGATCACCTCGTCCCACATGCCGAGGGCCACGAAGATGTGCGAGGTCATGTGCAGCGCGTGCGGCGCTTTCGGCGCGACCGAGCCGTAGGTGCGCGCGGCGCGCAGGCCGAGCGGTGCGTGAATCGGATCGTCGTACGAATGAATCAGGTAGTGCAGCACGCCGGGATGGCGGCGGTGCGCGGGATAGACCTCTTCGAGAATGCCGGCGGCGCGCATGTAGGTCGCAAAGTCGCGCCCCTGATGCGTCGTGCCGAGGACCGCCAGCGCGTGGAACGCGGCGGCGTCGACGTCGTCGGGGTAGCGCGCGTGCAGCGCCTGCATGGCATCGAGGTATTTGAAGTCGCGCTCGTTCTTCGTGCCGTCGCCGTACAGCACTTCGATGGTTCCGAGGTAGGCGCGCTCGCGCTCCGTCTTCGCTTTCGCCAGCCGTTCGGCGGCGGTCGGCGCCAGACGCTGCAGGACGGCGCGCGCGGCCTCGAGGTCCTGCGCGAACCAGATCGGATGCGTGTGCGTCATCGCCTCGCCCCAGTAGGCCATGGCGAAGGAGGGATCGATCTGCTGGGCCTTCTTGAACTCCTCCCGCGCGAACGGGTATTCGAAATTGTGCAGCAGCGCGAGGCCGCGGCGGAACGGCGCCTGCGCCTCGGCCGCGCCGGAGTTGGCAAACGCCACCTCGCCGACGTCTTCCTGAGCGAAAAGCGGAAGCGCGGAAAGCAGGAGCAGAAGAATGGCGTGTCGCATCGGTGCAGTGTACGGCGTCGAGGCGTCAGAGCGGCAGCGTGGCCGCCTGGTAGTGATAGAGCCGCACGATCGCGTAAACCAGCGCGCTGCAGACCACCACGCCGATGAAGTAGCGGATCATCCGGCCGCGGAGCTGCTCCGCGACACGCGACGAATCGCCCCGCACCAGGCGCATCTGCTTGGCCCAGTTCGGATGCGGGATCAGCCCGCCGCGCTCGCGCGAGTAGAGACCGAACGCGCAGACCTGCTCGCCCTGTTTGATGTGTCTCTCCTCGAGCTGAAAGCCGTCCGCGAGGTCGGCCTCGCGCGTGCAATACCGCCGGTCGAGCCGGAACTGCCCGTCATCGTCCGTCCACTCCGCCTCGAGCCGGTCGGCCCGCTTCTTCGCCGTGTCGTACGTCGTGAACTGCGTCGCGGCGACGTAGGATCGAGCCCGCTCCACCGGCTGCGTCAGCGACTCCGCCTCGACGTCGGCGAACGATGGAACGGCCAGCAGCCGCACGCTTCCGTGGCGGGTGGCGATCGTGCTCGGCGCGAGCGCCTTCCCGGCGTAGTAGACGATCTCCGAGTGCGACTTACCGAGCTTTTCCTCGCGAGAGATCTTGTACTCGTACGCCACCACCCTCTCCCCGCTGAGCGGCGCGGTGAGTGGGTTCGTCGCCTGAATGGTCCCGCTCACACCGGCCCACGTCCCATCCTCGAGCGGCGTCCCGGCAATCGCATCGAGCAGCAACCGCCGCTCGCGATGCGTCGCCCCGATCCCGACCGCGTAGCCGATCGCCGCCACCACCAGCAGCCCCGCCACCGCCGAGCCCCAGTACATCGGCGACCCGAAATCGCGGATGCTCACAAAGTACGAGTAGAACCCGTACGCGGCGACGCCCCAGCCGAGGAGCAGGAGAAGACAGGAGCGCGCACAGCCTTTCATTGGTGTGCGCGCAGTTTACGACGGGCGCGCCGAGGGGCGGCCGGCTCCGCCGCGTGTCCAAGAGCGGCGGCGTTGCCGCCGCAGTCCAGATCAGTTGCGGATTCGCCGCGTGTGGTGTGGGCTACTTCAATCGCGCACGCCAGTATCCCGGCTTCCTGCTGGTATGCGCCAACGCCACAATCTCAAGATGATCTGGGCGCTCTCGATAGACGAGGAGAAAAGGAAAGTGACGAAGCGGGACCCGGCGGACGGTCCCACTCGCGCGTAGAGGACGGACCGCTTCACCGATCGCCGGGCTCCGCGAGATGAGGTCGATGGCGGCCTGAATCTCGTACCAGAGGCGATCGCCCAGGCCGGCGCTCTCGTTCTCATACCACCGTATGTAATGGCGAAATTCTTCCTCGACTTCAGCGTTTGGCCGAACGGCGACGGTCACCGCCCGAAGATCTCTCGTTCAATGCGCGCACGCACGTCTTTCCAGTCGCTGGTCACCAACTCGCCGGCGTCGACTGCCGCGCAGCGTCGTTCGATCTCAGCGGCCCAGGCGGCATCGACGTCGCTCTGTCCGGTCTCGTCGAGACTCTCCAGAAGCCGGGCGGCGATCCTGGCCCGTTCATTCTCCGGAAGGCTGAGAGCCTGTTCCAGCAGGGTCGTGGTATCGATCATGATGCTTCAATGTAACGCATGCCGTCGGTCGAGAGCTTCCCTCCGGCACGCTCACAACGCGATCTTCAACACCGGCCGCTCCGCTGCCTGGTTCGAGCGGCTGGCGATGAAGAAGAACTCGTCGCCGGCGATCACCCCGGTGGCGGCGCCGTTGATGAGCGGGTTCTTCGCCTCGAGCACCTCCACCCGTTTGCTGCGCGGATCGACGCGCAGGACGCGCGGGCGTCCGAGATTGTTCTGGATGGCGATCAGATCGCCGCGGTGCAGGGCGAGGCCGTCGATGGCGTTGAGCGGCCGTGCCGTGTCGAGCAGACGCCGCGACTTGGTGGCCACGTCGACGGCGTGAATGCCGTAGAAGTCGGAGACGTACAGCGTCCCCTCGTCGGCGGAGAGGACGATGCCGTTCGGCCCGCGGAAGCCATCAGCCCACAGCTCGAAGGCGGTGGCGCCGGGCGCGAGGCGCAGCAGTTGATCGCGCTCCGTATCGGTCACGAAGACCGTGCCGTCCTTCAGCCGGGTGAGGTCGTTGAGAATCGACCGCTGCTCGGCCGATCCGGCATCGATGCGCCGTAGCAGTCTGCCGTCGCGAAGGTCGTAGACCGCGAGGACGCTTCTCCCCTTCTCCTCCGCCGGCGCATTGGCGTCGAACACCGCGGCCGCGGTCCAGATCTGACGCCGCTCCGGATCGACGTGCAGACCGAGGCGCTCGAACTTTTCGCCGAGCGGCTCGATGGCCAGCTCACTGATCGCTCCCGCGCGATCGACGCGCAGCAGCGAGCCGGTGCCGCCGCTGAAGTAGAAGCGGTCGTCGACCGGGTCGTACGCGATCCCCTCCGACCGCACGTCGCGCTCCTTCGAGAACGTGAACGCGGTCGTGGCGCGCTGCACCGCCGGCTCGCGCGCGTCGAGCCTCGCCGCCAGGCGTTGAAAGTCCGCATCGCCGCGGAAGTTGCGGAAGTGATCCGGCCAGACCCCGAGCGTCCACCCGAACCGCTCCAGCCGGTGGAACATGCGCAGCACGTTCTTCCGGTCACGCGTCCGGTCGTAATGCCGCGCCAGGACGTAATAGAACGCCGCGTTGTCCGGCTCCTTTGCGATCAGTCCTTTCACGCGCGCGATTCCGGGATCGACGGGACGGCTGGCGCAGGCGGCGGCGAGGAGAACGACGAGCGCGATTCGTTTCATGCGCGGCGGAGGGTACGCGGCGAACGGCGGGTCGGGAGCGCCCGTTTTCGAAACGTCACTGACGCGTGGCAGCGTTTAACATCTGAGGGCGGGGTGGCGGCATCTGACCGCGGCGGCAACGCCACCGCTCTTCACGAGCCGCGAAGGCGACGACGAGATGAGGGGGCTTCACGCGGTCGCTGACCCGTTTCCTCCATCACAGTGGGGAAGCGCCGGCAGCACTCAGGCAGACCAGTGTCGTGTCACGACACTAGAATCCCACCCCGAACCGCATGAACGTCCAGAAAATCGCCGCGTTTTCCGATGGTAACGCCGGGGGCAACCCCGCCGGTGTGGTGATCGCCGACGTCCTGCCGCCCGAGGCGGAGATGCGGCGCGTGGCGGCGGAAGTGGGCTTTTCCGAGACCGCGTTCGCGGCGCCGGCGGAGGGTGGGTGGCGCGTGCGTTACTTTTCGCCCGAGTCGGAGGTGCCGTTCTGCGGGCACGCGACCATTGCCCTCGGCGCGGCGTTAGCGGCTCGCTGCGGCGACGGAGTGTTCGCGCTGACGCTCAATGACGCGAACATCACCGTGGAGGGACGGCGCGAGGACGGGCTCACGGCGGCGGCGCTGCAGTCGCCTCCGACGCGCAGCAGCGCGGTGCCGTCGGAAGTGACCACCGAGGCGCTGCAGCTCTTCGGTTACACGGCGGAGGACCTCGATCCACGTCTTCCCCCGGCCCGCATCCACGGCGGGGCCGATCATCTTCTGCTCGCGCTTCGGAGCCGTGAGGCGCTCGCGGCCATGCGTTACGACCTCGATGCCGGCCGGCGCTTCATGCGCCGGGAGGGCTTCGTGACGATCGTGCTGGCGTATGCCGAGACGCCGCGGCTCTTTCACGTGCGTAATCCGTTCGCCTCCGGCGGGGTGTACGAGGATCCGGCCACGGGAGCCGCGGCCGCGGCACTGGCCGGTTACCTCCGCGACCTCGACTGGCCGCACGGCGGCGCGATCGACCTCGTGCAGGGGGAGGCGATGGGCAGCCGTTCGCGCCTGCGGGCGGAGATCGCGGCGGAGCGCGGCAGCTCCATCCGCGTGTCGGGCACGGCGCGGCTGATGCGCTGACGCGAAACGTCGCCGCGAATGCCTCTTGCAGTGCATCCGCGCGATGGACGAGGTGACGGTCGAGCGCGGGTCGGTGCTGGTGTACCGGATGTTCGATGTGGCCGAGGCGATCGACCTCGGGGCGCTGGAGGCGAATGCGCGGGCGGCCACGGGGAGCTCGCGCCTGCGCATCGCGCGAGCGGGCGGGCAGGCGCTGATCATCAAGAACGCGCCGGTCTCGATCTCGCTCGGCGAGCACGACGTGACGATCGCCGGGATGCCGCACCGCTGCGCCGTGCAGGCGCGGGTGTGGGACTACGGCGTGATCTCGCTGCAGTTCCGCGTGCCGGTCGCGGCGATGTCGTGGAGCGCGCTGGTGGCCTTCGCGGCGGCCATCGAGAACGCCGCGAACTTCGACGAGCCGGCCCGGCAGCGCCTCGACGCGCTGCTGGCGATCATCGAGCCGGCCGTGCGGGGACGCCATCACTGGCCCGGCACGGAGGACCACGTCATCTACTTCCTGGAGCAGCTCGGCGGCATCGGCCAGGCGTCGGAGCTGCTCGAGCGCGTCGACGTGGCCGCGCTGATGCTCGGCGAGGCCACCCATCGTCTCGCGGAAAAGACGCGGCAGATGATCGCCGCCAATCACTATCAGTACTGGGCGCACGACCTGACGATCCTCGACTGGAACAGCGCCCTGGTGGTGGAGCCGGACGGGCTGATGGACGTGCCGGACATGATCGAGTTCGCCCTGACGCACCTGATCGAGCTGCGCTACTACGACGACCTGCTCGACGAGAAGCTCGGCGATCTCTATACGGCCATCTCGCGCTCGCAGCGGACGCTCTTCCGCACGAATTACGCGCGGCTGTCGCGCGAGGCGAGCGCGCTGTTCATGGACCTGACCGAGTTCATCGAGCGGGTGGAGAACTCGCTGAAGGTGATCGGCGACTACTACCTGGCCACGATCTTCCGCGGCACGGTCGGCCGGCTGCGGCTGCACGAGTGGGAGGAGAACGTCACCCGCAAGCTGCAGATCCTGGCGCGCGTTTCGGAGCTGCTCAGCGCGCAGGCCACCGCGCACCAGGGCCACGTGCTGGAGTGGATCGTCATCCTGCTGATCGCCTTCGAGATCGTCTGGGCGCTCGCGGGCCTCGGCCATTGACGCTTATCGTTCGCCCATGACCAGTTCCTTCGGCCTTCAGCTCCTCGGCTACGCGGCCTCGGTCCTCATCGCCACGTCGCTCCTGATGCGGTCGATCGTGCGGCTGCGGGTGATCAACCTGGCGGGGGCGGCCACGTTCTCGCTGTACGGCTTTCTGATCGGCGCGTATCCGGTGGGGGTGCTGAACCTGATGACCGCGACCATCAACGTCGTGCAGCTGATCCGCCTGCAGCGGCGGTACGAGATCTTCCGGGTGCTGGAGGTGCGGCCGGACGCGCAGTACCTGCACTACTTTCTCGACTTTCAGGCGAGCGACATCCGGCGCTTCTTCCCGAAGTTCCAGAAGGATGTGCGCCCGCCAGACGCGCAGCAACTGGCGCTGATCGTCGTGCGCGATCTGATCCCGGCCGGTGTGCTGCTCGGCCACATCCGCGGCGACCGGCTGGACGTCGACCTCGATTACGTCGTGCCGCAGTACCGCGACCTGAAGGTGGGGCGTTATCTCTTTCGCGATGAGGCCGATTTTTTCCGCCGCCGCGGCATCCGGGAGATCGTCAGCCCGGCCGACACGCAGGCGCACGCCGATTACCTCCGGCGCATCGGCTTCAGGCGACACGAGGACGGCACATTCCGGCTCGCGCTGGAGGGGTAGAATGGCGGCGATGATCCGGATTGCCCTTGCCCTCACCGTAACGCAGCTCCTCGCCTGCGCGGCTCTCGCGCAGAGCGCGGCGGAGTTCGGCCGCGCCTCGGGCGGCGAGATCTCGGTGATCACCAAGCAGCCGCGCAGGCTGTCGGGATCACTCGGCTTTTCGCAATCGAGCGGCGGCCGCGGGCAGGGCTACAACGCGACCCTCGGCGGGTCGGTGCTCGACGAGCGGCTGTGGTTCTTCGCCTCGGCGGCCACACTGCCGGCGATGCAGTACGGAGCGTCCAATTTCCAGGCGGTTGATGCGAAGATGACGGCACAGCCGGTCGACTGGAGCACGATCACCGCGTCGTTCACCCAGGCGCAGCCGGTGATGGCGATCTCGCCGCTGACGCCAGAGGCCTCGCTGCCGTCGTCGTTCCTGTCGCTGCGGTCGACCACCATGCTGTCGGACAGCATGATGATGAACTTCAGCTTCTCGACGCGCAAAGCCGGGCAGCCGTAGGCGCACGCGCGTTCGTTCAGTGGTTGAAGACCTGAAAGCTACCCGCCGAGAACCCGCCGCACCATCATCAGCTGACCGACGTGATACGCGTTGTGATCCGCGGCGAGGAGAACCTCGCGCAGGACGGTCTTTTCCGGATCGGCCGGCACTGACGCCAAGAGATCGGTCGAGGGATCGGCGATCAGCTTCTGAAATGCCTGCAGGTCGGCGCGATACCTGGCGACGCTCTCGTCCCACGCCGCTTCCGACGGCGGCTCGATCATCGAGGGCCAGTAGCCCTTCGGAAACTCCGGCGACTGATGCGACGCATCGCGGGTGAACTCGAGGATGTCCCACTGCGCGATGCGCAGGTGCTCGAGCAACTCCCACGGCGAATGCGGCCCACCATCCGGCCGCTTCCCGCGCAGCTCGGGCGGAAAGTCTTTCACCGCATCGTCGAAACGGATGTGCGCGTGATCCCAGTCGAGGAGGCGCACGAGGTGATCGCGGAGGATGCTGTCGGTGCTCATGAGGAGAGCAGTATCAACGCGGTTCGTTCCCCTGTCACTATAGGGGACCGGCCACGTCAGGCGGTGCTCAACACCTTGACCACCGCGCCCACCAGCGCGCGCGGCTCGACCGGCTTGGCGAGGTGCGCCTGATACCCAACCGCGAAGGCACGGTCGCGGTCGCGCGGGTCGGCGTAGGCGGTGACGGCGATCGCGCGGATGGGGGAGCCGGCGGAGCGGAGGCGTTCGAGGAAGGCGTAACCGTCTTCGCCCGGCATGCCGATGTCGCTCACCAGGACGTCCGTCGCTTCGATGGAGGGCATTGCCTCCTCGGCCGACGCGGCGCGGATGACGCGGGCGCCGAAGCCGCTCAGCATCGTGCCGATCACTTCGCGCGCGGACGGGTCGTCATCGACCACGAGGATCTGCACGCCGGAGAGGACGTCGCGTTCGAGCGCGATCTCCGCGTCATGCGGCGTGGCGAGATCGCGCGGCGCCCACGCGCGCGGCAAGCGGACGCGGAACTCGGCGCCGCGTCCTTCGCCTTCGCTCCACGCGTCGACCTCGCCGCCGTGCAGCTCGGTGATATGGCGGACGATGGAGAGGCCGAGCCCGAGGCCGCCGAAGCGCCGCGCCGGGCCATCCTCCGCCTGGCGGAAGCGATCGAAAACGTGCGGGAGAAAGTGCGGGTCGATGCCGATGCCGTTGTCGCGCACCGACAGCTCCACCGCGCCCGCCACCTCGTGCACCGAGACGTCGATGCGGCCGCCGCGCGGCGTGAACTTCACCGCGTTCGTGAGGAGGTTCCAGGCGATCTGCTGGAGGCGCGTGGCGTCGCCGAGGACGAACGCGGGACCGCGGCCGAGATCGGGGACGATGTGGACGCCGGCCGATTGCGCGACCGGGAGGATGCCGTCGAGCGCGGTGCGCACGACCTGCGTCGCATCGACCACTTTCTCTTCGAGGGCGAGCTTGCCGGTCACGATGCGGGAGACGTCGAGCAGGTCGTCGATGAGCCGCGCCTGCACGCGGCTGGCCTGCTCGATGCTCGCGATGCCGTTCTGGATGGTCAGGGGGTCGGAGACGTTCGTGCCGAGGAAGGACGCCCAGCCGAGGATCGTGGTCATCGGCGTGCGCAGCTCGTGCGAGAGCAGCGCGAGGAAGTGATCCTTGGCGACGCTCGCTTCATCAGCGGCCGCGCGCAGGCGGCGTTCGCGCGCCAGCAGATCCTCGCGCTCCAGCTCACGCTCGTGCAGCGCTCGGTGCACGCGCAGTTTTTCGACGGCGGTCCATGCGCGCTCGGCCACGCTCTGCAGCAGGTCGACGTCCTGCTCGCTCCACTGCCGCGGCACGTCGTCGCTGATCCAGAGCTCGGCCACCCAGCGGCCGTCGCGCAGCAGCGGCACCGCAACATAGGCGCGCTCGCCGTGCGGCGCGTACGTCGTCTCGTAGCGCGTGGCGGTGCGCGGGTCGTGCTTGGAGTCGTAGTTGACGACGATCCGTCCCGATTCCAGCTCGCGCCGCGTCTCCTCCGGGTAATCGGAGACCCTGTAGACCCCGGCCACGGACGGCACGTCGCGGCAGTAGTCGCGACGGACGACGCCGCGATCGTGCTCGAGGTCGATCTCCGTGAATAGGCAGCGGCGGGCGCGAAGGTGCTCGCCGGCCGCGCGTGAGACCGCGTAGAGCAGCTCGGCCGGATCGTCAACCGCACCGATCATCTCGCTGACGGAGGCGACGAGCGACAGCCGCTCCTCTGCTTCCTTCTGCGGCGTGATGTCGACCGTGAAGCCCTGCAGCGAGGCGAGTGTGCCGTCCGCCGCGAACTCTGCCCGCGCCGATTCGCGCACCCAGCGGATGACGCCATTCGGCAGCAGCAGGCGATGCGTGTGCTCGAGCCGCGGCTGCTCCGGGGTGAGCGCCACGACCGCCTCGAGCAGCGACTGCCGGTCATCGGGATGCAGCGGCAACTCGTCGATCGCGGTACCGTCGAACGGCGTCATGCGGCCTGCCTGCAAGGCGGCGAGGAGGAGAGGGTCGTTCACCGGGGGTTCGTGATGATAACAGGGGACCGCAGCCCGGCCTCGTCCGCCGCTGCCGACCCGAGCCACTCCCTCGTCAGCAGCAGCGCCACGTTCCACAGCAGCCAGCCGCCGAGCGCGGGCGTGAGATGGAACAGTGAGGCGTAGCCGACGACGAAGTGGACCACCGTCGCGCAGAAGAAGGCGATGTTGCCGCCCCACGCCAGCGCGAGCCACAGCCAGCGCGCACCGGCGCGAAAGCCCCACTGCGCGCTGAGCCAGACCGCAATGCCGTTCGCGATGAGCATCCCGCCGAGGCTGGCGCGATCGTGCGCGACCAGCGGAATCAGCCGGTCGTACGAGAGCGCGAGCTGCGCCGCGGTGGTGCGCATGAACTCCAGGTCAGTCTGCACGAAGACCCGGGTGCAGCCGATGATGGTCATTACGATGCCGGCCCCGGTGAGGCCGATGCCGAGGAAGATGAACAGCAGCTGGCCCCACTGCCCGCGGCGCCAGGCGGCGCTCTCGCGCCACTCCGCGACCGGCGGCTGCGCGGGCGACGGCGCCAGCACCATGCAGAGCAGCGTGAACTGCGTGAGGATCGCAGTGACGAAGGCGTGGAACGGATCGAAGTAGCCGAAGCCGAGGAACGAGAAGAAGCTGAAGAAGCCGACCATGGCGGAGACGACCACCGTCACCTGCGCCCAATGCTGGCCGCGGCGCACGCCCGACCAGCCGAGCGCGGCGTAGAAGATGCCGATGCTGAGCATCGCGCCGGCGAGCGAGACCCGGTCGTGGGCCATGAACGGCAGCAGGCGTGGATTGAGTGACGCCATCTGATCGCGCGTCAGTCCGCAGAGGCTTTCGTCGTACGGGAGGACCACGCGCGTCGAGGCGATGATCACCGCCATTACCCCACCGAGGAACATCGCCACGCCCATCAGGAACGCCCAGAACCAGGAGCGGCGTGCGGCGTCGAGCGTCAGCGGCTCCAAGGCCGTTGCTGGCCGCGACGTCGAGGCGAGTGCGTCGTTGCAGCGCTTGAGGAGACCGGGACCGGAGAGGACCAGGCCTGCGTCGATGGCCACCAGCTGCAGGTTGCCGATTTCTTCCGGCTCGGTCACGCCGCGCACCAGATCGGCGACGACCGGTTTGTTCGTGCGGATGTTCGCGGTGGTGACGAACATCGCCGCGTACGGCTCCAGCCGGTCGACGATGCGCTGCGCCGCGGCATCGTCCTGCTCCGCGAGGCGGACCGCCACGTTGATGCCTTGCGCGCGCTCGAGATTGCGCTGGACGTCGTCGACGCTGACGACGATGGGGTTCTTCGCTTCGATGGTCCGGCACTGCAGATCGACGCGCCATTCGGGATCGACGTCGTTCGCGGTCTCGCCGACCGGACCGACTTCGATCATCCCCGCACCGAAGCGGGCCAGCGCCGGGAGGGCCTCGCCCTTCGGATCGATCATCGCGCCGAGGATCAGCGGACTGTCGTCGCGGCGCATGTGCCCGAGAAAGTCGATCGCCTTGAGCCCCAGCGGAGAGCGGGAGAGCGTGCGGAGCGTCGCGACGGCGAGGCGGCGGGAGCGTTCCGCGCCGATGGTGAGCATCAGCGGCCGCAGGATGGTGCGGTAGCTCCAGTCGGGCACGTGACTATCGTAACCGCTGCGGAACCGGTGTGGTGTGGGCTTCCAGCCCACCCCTTTGTCATCCTGAGCGAAGCGAAGGACCCCCTCCCCATGTGCGCTGCACCATGTGTATCCGCGCCCGTGGGGAGGGGGTCCTTCGTCGCTTCGCTCCTCAGGAGGGCAGCGAAGGCCTATTGCATCGCTTCCAACTCCCGCCGCCGCTGCAGCAACTGCGCGAAGCGTTTCCGCGCGTGCAGCAGCATCGCAACGGCCACGATCAGCAGGACCGCGCCAAAAATCGCTGCAGGCCACATCGCCAGCAGCATCGCTCCGACCACGAACACGCTGGTGAACGCGATGGCCATCCGCGCGGCGATGATGCGATGTCCCGCGAGCAGCACCCGCCGCCGCGTCAGCACCCACGCGGCATATGCAACCCACGACAGACCGATGACGATCAGCACCGCGAAAGCGATCTCCGTTCGCCGCGGCAGCCCCTCCTCCGTCAGCAGCAGCGAAGCGATGCCCCCCGCCATCAACAGCGCCACCAGCAAGAGCGCGGCGTACGCGATGCGCGACCGCAACGACAACTCACCCGCCACGATGCGCTGCATTTCTTCGACTGAGACTTTCTTCATGCCTGCACTCCTTTCGATTCCAGTTGCCGGCGCAGCGAATGCCGCGCGCGGAAGAGACGCGACTTGATCGTGCCGAGCGGCACGGCCAGGACATCCGCAAGTTCGTTCAGCGACAGCTCGCGCAGGTAGAAGAGAACCAGAACCTCCCGTTCGAGCAGCGGCAGCGCCTCGAGCTCCTTCTCGAGCATGTCGAGGTCGTCCGACTGCGGCTCCTCGAAGGCGATCTCGGTGTCGTCGATCGGGACCATGGCCGGCTCGGCGTACCGTTCGCGGAAGCGGTCCATCACCACCCGCCTGGCGATAGAGAAGATCCACGCCCGCAGCTTCGACGGGTCACGAAGCTTCGTGATGCTGCGCAAGACGCGCAGCCAGGCGTCCTGCACCGCCTCGTTGGCCGCCTCGTCGTCGCCGGTCAGGCGGCGGGCGTACTTCCAGAGCGGGTCGTGCCAGCGCCCGATCAGCTCATCGAACGCGGCCGGCTCGCCGAGCTGACAGCGCACCGCCAGAAGATCGTCTTCGATTCGCATCGCCTGTGCAGTCATCGTCTGTGCAGTCATCGATGGAAGAGTCGCGATTCGCCACCCAAAGGTTCACGATGGCACGAAACTCGTTACCGTGCTCCGCCGTGAACGAGCAGCAATCGGATCGCTTCGTCCGCGTGCGCGGCGCGCGCGAGCACAACCTGAAGAACATCAACGTCGACATCCCGCGCGATGCGCTGGTGGTCTTCACCGGCGTCTCCGGCTCCGGCAAATCGTCGCTGGCGTTCGGCACGCTCTACGCCGAAGCGCAGCGGCGTTACCTCGAATCGGTGTCGCCCTACGCGCGGCGGCTCTTCCATCAGATGGCGGTCCCCGACGTCGACGAGATCGATGGCCTGCCGCCCGCGGTGGCGCTGCAGCAGCAACGCGGCGGGACGAGCACGCGCTCGTCGGTCGGCAGCGTGACCACGCTCTCGAACCTGCTGCGAATGCTCTACTCGCGCGCCGGCGACTATCCGAAGGGGCAGCCGCTGATCTACGCCGAGTCGTTTTCGCCGAATACACCCGAGGGCGCGTGCCGCGAGTGCCACGGCCTGGGGCGCATCTACACGGTCACCGAAGAGTCGATGGTGCCCGATCCGTCGCTGACCATCCGCGAGCGCGCCGTCGCCGCCTGGCCGCCTGCATGGCACGGCCAGAACCTGCGCGACATCCTGGTGACCCTCGGCTACGACGTCGATCGTCCGTGGAAGGACCTTCCGAAGAAGGAACGCGACTGGATCCTCTTCACCGACGACACGCCGACCGTCCCGGTCTACGCCGGCTTCACACCCGCCGAGACGCAGCGCGCGCTCAGGAAGAAAGAAGAGCCGAGCTACATGGGGACGTTCTCCAGCGCGCGCCGCTACGTCATGCACACCTTCGCGAACACGCAAAGCGCGCTGATGAAGAAGCGCGTCTCGCGGTACATGCTCGGCAGCGATTGCCCGATGTGTCACGGCAAGCGGCTGCGGCGCGAGTCGTTGTCGGTCAAGTTCGCGGGGCTCGACATCGCCGAGATCTCCGCGCTGCCGCTGTCGCGCCTCATCGACATCATCCGCCCGCACTCGGCACCGGTGAATCATTCCGATACGGAGAAGGCGCAGGTCACCCATCGCATCGCCTACGACCTCACCGCCCGTCTGGAGGTGCTGCTCGACCTCGGCCTCGGCTATCTGTCGCTCGAGCGGAGCACGCCGACGCTCTCGCCCGGTGAGCTGCAGCGCCTGCGCCTGGCTACGCAGGTGCGCTCGAACCTCTTCGGCGTCGTCTACGTGCTCGACGAGCCGTCGGCCGGACTGCATCCCGCCGACACGGAGGCACTGCTGGCAGCGCTCGATCGCCTCAAGGCCGCGGGCAACTCGCTCTTCGTCGTCGAGCACGAGCTGGACGTGATCCGCCACGCCGACTGGATCGTCGACGTCGGTCCGCTCGCCGGCGAGCATGGCGGCGAGATCCTCTACAGCGGCGCGCCGGAGGGACTCCGCCGCATCGACGGCTCGCAGACCCGCGCGTATCTCTTCGAAGAAATCGCTCCGCACCGCCGCACGCCGCGCCAGCCGCGCGCCTGGCTGCGCATGGCCGGCGTGACGCGCAACAACCTGCACGAGCTCGACGCGGAGTTCCCGATCGGCGTCTTCACCAGCGTCACCGGCGTGTCCGGCTCCGGCAAGTCGTCACTGGTCAGCCAGGTGCTCGTCGAGCTGGTCTCCGAGCGCCTCGGGCAGACCGTCGAAGCGGAGGAGGAAGAGCTCGACCCGCTCGAGACGCGCGTGGTCACGCTCGGCGGCGAGATCGTGGACGGCATGGAGCAGATCAAGCGCCTCGTGCGCGTCGACCAGAAACCGATCGGCCGCACCCCGCGCTCCAACCTCGCCACGTACACCGGCCTCTTCGACCACGTGCGCAAGCTCTTCGCGTCGACGAAAGCCGCGCGCGCGAGACGCTACGACGCCGGCCGCTTCTCCTTCAACGTGGCCAAGGGCCGCTGCGAAACGTGCGAGGGGGAAGGCTTCGTGATGGTGGAGCTGCTTTTCCTCCCGAGCGTCTACGCCCCCTGCCCCACCTGCCACGGCGCGCGCTATAACGACAAGACGCTCGAGATCACCTATCGCGACAACAACATCGCCGAGGTCCTCGGCATGACCGTCGACACGGCGTGGTCGTTCTTCGCCGATGAGCCGCAGATTCACCGCGCATTGGACGTTTTGCGCGAGGTGGGCCTCGGCTACATCCGCCTCGGACAGCCCGCCACCGAGCTCTCCGGCGGCGAAGCGCAACGGATCAAGCTCGCCACCGAGCTGCAGCGCATCGGCCGCGGCAACACTCTATATATCCTCGACGAACCAACCACCGGATTGCATCCCGCCGACGTCGAGCGCCTGCTCAAGCAGCTGGACGGCTTGGTGGAAGCGGGCAACACGGTCATCGTCGTCGAACACGACATGCGCGTCATCGCCGCCAGCGACTGGGTCATCGACATCGGCCCGGGAGCGGGCGACGAGGGCGGACAGATCGTGGTGACCGGGACGCCGGCTGAGGTAGCGCGGTCGAAGAAGAGCCGGACCGCGGGATATCTGGCGAAGGCGATGTGAGACCGTGAGCTCAGCGCACAAGCCTTCCGCTCACGAACGACGCCGTGCGGACCCAGTCGACGCTCGTGCCGGTTTCTTTCACCGTCCAGAAGTCGAAGTCGGCCAGGCGGCGATCGCCGGCGGCGTCGAGGGCCAGCGGTCCGGTGATGCCCCAGTAGCGCTGCACGTTGCGCTCGAAGGCCCGGGCGTAAAAGAACGGGCGGCGCGCTTCGACGGCGGCGAGGACGCTCACCATGGCGGCGTCGTAGACCGACAGCGAGAACGCATCGGGGAGGAAGCCGACCTGCGCTTCGATCTCTTCGCTCAGCGGCTCCCAGCGGTCGCGGGTCTGTTCGCTGAGCGTGACCGCGGGCGCGGTGAATTTCGTGGCGGCGGCGAAAGCGGTGACGGCGCCATTCGCGAGCAGTGCCTGGCTCTGGGTGAGGCCGTCGCCGCTGTACCAGTTCACGAGCAGGTCAGGATCGAGTCGGGCTCGGTCGAGAATGGCCGCCCCCTCTTCGAACGCGGCGATGTAGACCGCCACTTTCCTGCCGGGATGCGCATTCTTCGCGGCGCGCACGGCGGCGCCGAGGGAGTTCACGATCGCGGTAAAGTCGGTGGTGGCCGGGTCGTACGAAACGCCGGGCGCGTCGACGCCATCGAATTCGCGGAGCACACCGTCTTTGAGGCCGGTGTTGCCGGCGTCGGCACGCCAGATCGGCACGAGCACTTCCACGCCGTCGGCTTCGATCAGCGCCGCGACCGCTTCTCCTTCGATGCGGTCGTTCGGGGCGAGGCGATAGAGGTTGTCGCCGCCGATGGCCAGCGATGAGGCGGTGCTGCCCTGGCTGATCAGCACCATCCGCCGCTCCGTGACGAGCTGCCGGATCGCTCCCGCCTCGGCGCTCGACTGCGGCCCGATCACGATCCTCGCGCCAGCGTCATACAGCGTCTGAATGCCCTCGACCGCACCGGCCGGCGTGAGCTTCGTATCGACGACGACCACATTGACGCGATACGGCAGGACGAGCTCCTCGAACTCCTCGTTCAGGTCACGCGCCGCGAGCCCGAGCGCGGCCTGGCTGGCCTTGCCGAGGGTCGCACCGTCACCGGTGAGCGAGAAGAGGCCGCCGACGACGATAGTATTGGTGGAATGGCGGCGCTCCCCGCTCGCGGAGAGTGCGAGCAGGCAGACGAAGACCAGAAGGGGGAGTTTGCGCATCCGCGCATTGTGCCATTACCAGCGGGTCGGATCGCGGCGCGCATCCGGAAAGGGTGAGCGTCGCACGATCACTGCCGCCATTCGCGGCGATTCCTGAGAAACACCGCGCTGCCGAAGCCGCCGAGGACGACCAGCGTCACGGCAAAGTAGCCGGCCATCATGCCGGCCGCCCCCCATGCGCGGCCGAGGAACGCCGCGACGCCGACCGTGAGAAACGCGCAGGTGAGGCGGAGGCCGAAGAGCGCTTCCCGCTTGTACGACCGGAGGTAGAGCGACTGCGACCAGTGCACGTTCATCACGAGCATCCCCCCCACCAGCAGCAGGAGCGGCAGCGGGTCGAGCATCCGCGCGGCCCAGGGATGCTCGAACCGGCGCAGCAGCAGCACGCCGGAGACGAATGCCGCGCAGCCGCCGAACATCACCACCGCGGAGCGCAGCATGGCCGGGTAGAAGAGCGCGTCGAGCTGGTCGAACTCGCGCCGCGCGACGTGCATCCCGAGGGCGGGGCGCTTCGCCCAGAGCCACGCCATCGAGACGTTGAGGATGGTCGTGACGATGGCCACGCTCATTCCCATCCGTCCCGCCTCGGCCGCGCCGCGCAGGACGAAGATCAGCGGTGTGAACGACTGGAAGAGCGCGTAGCCGCTGATCCAGCCGATGGCCGTACGCCACTGGAACGGCCACACTTCCTCGCGCCACGAGAGCCCCTCGCCCGGTGTGCGCAGCAGCGACCGGAAGAGCGGCCGGAACGAGGTCCAGATGCGGAACGCGGCGTAGAGCAGCGTCGCCGTCCCCGCCGCGGCCGGAGCCCACAATGCGCCGCCGGCGATGAGCACCGACCAGCCGGCCAGATCGCCGACCACGGTTTGTCCGGTGCGCAGCCGGAAGACGTCTTTGACCAGACCGCAGCCTTCGAGGATGGCCAGGGCCGGTGTGACGACGAGCGCCGCGGCGGCTGTGATGGCGACGACCAGCCACGGCCCCTGCCAACCTTCGACGCCGCCGCGTGTCCTGGCGAAGAACATCGTCCCGCCGGCGAGCAGCGCGACGGCGAACAGCAGCGAGGCGACGCCGAACCAGCGCAGGGAGGTCTGCACGAGAGCGGCGAGACGGCGCAGGTGGCGCTCGTCACCCGACAACGTTCCGTCCGCGTTCTGCTGCAGAAACGCAAACTCGTGGCTAACAAACTGCTGGATGACCGAGGCCAGGCCGAGCTCGAAGATCATCTGCAGGGCCACGATGCTGCCGAACGTGAAGTAGTAACCCTGCGCCGCGGGAGTGAGCCGCGTGGCCACCAGGGCGAGCGTCACAGGCCCTAACAGCGCGGTCCAGAACTGCGAAGCCGCGCTCCAGCCGATGGCCGCATCGATGCCGGTGAAGGCGAGGATGCGCTGCCACAACGTCCGTTCCGAAACGTTCAAACCGCGCGATTCTCGCCTCGTTGACCGCCCGTGGGAAGTGTTCGTACATTCCGGCCCGATGACATCGGCCCCCGTTGCTTCGGTCGTCCTGCCGGTCTGGAACGGCGCGCGCTATCTCGCCGCGGCCATCGAGAGCATCCTCGGTCAGTCGCTGCAGGCGCTCGAGCTGATCGTCGTGGATGACGGTTCGACCGACGCCAGCCTGCCGATCGCGCGGACGTACGCGGCACGCGACGCGCGCGTGGTGGTGCTGCCGGTCGGGCATGGTGGGCTGGTGCGGGCGCTCAACGCCGGCATCGCCGCCGCGCGCGGACGCTACATCGCGCGGATCGATGCGGACGACGTGGCCGACCGGGAGCGGCTGGCGCGGCAGGTGGCGTTCCTCGAGGCGCGTCCGGAGTGCATCCTGGTCGGCAGCTCGATCCGGATCGTCGATGAGGACGAACGCGAGCTGTGCGACGTCCGCTATCCGCTCACGCACGCGGAGATCGAGCAGGCGCTGCTGACGGTGCAGCCAGCCTTCTCCCATCCGTCGGTGTTGATGCGGCGCGATGCGCTGCTGGAGGTGGGCGGCTATCGCGCCGAGCGTTTCCCGTCCGAGGATCTCGATCTCTGGCTGCGGCTCGTGGAGCGCGGACAGCTCGCCAATCTCTCCGAGCCGCTGCTGCGTTACCGCCGGCACCACAACACGATCTCGGCACGACAGTCGACGCAGCAGCGGGTGATGACCGCAAAGCTGATCGACGAAGCGCGCCGCGTCCGCAACCTGGCGCCGCTCGCGCCACGCCGTTTCGCCGGCACGTCGCACCACATGCACTGCGCCCGTCTGGCCATCCTCGGACGCAATCGGCGTGCGGCGATCGCGCACGCACGGGCGGAGCTGGCCGCGGCGCCGCTTTCGCTGCTGGCCTACGTGACGTTGTTCGTGGCGCTGCTGCCGGAGCGTCTCTTCCCGGCGCTGCTGCGTGTTTACGCCTCCGTGCGCACGGCCTGAGGAAGTTCGAGCCGCGCGCGCAGCCCGCTCATCGGCGACGCGTCGAGGGCGATCGTGCCGCCGTAGAGCTCCGCGAGATCGCGGATGATCGCCAGGCCGAGGCCCGAGCCCGGGGCCGCTTCGTCCGCGCGTACGCCGCGTTGCAGCACGGTCTCGCGCAGCGACGGATCGAGGCCGGGGCCGTCGTCGTCGACGTGGATGATGATTGTCGCGCCGTCGGCCGTCGAGGTGACGACCACGCGCGAGCGCGCCCACTTGCAGGCGTTGTCGAGGAGGTTGCCGAGCATCTCGTCGAGGTCTTCGCGCCGGCCGCGGATGGTGTGCTCCGGTGCGACGCGCACGTCGATGGCGACGCCGCGGCTCGCGTGCAGGCGGAGCATCGTGCGCACCAGTCCTTCGACCGACGGCAGCACGTCGCAGTGCAGGCCGGGCGCCGTCGCGGCCGTGGCGCGCGCGTGGGCGAGGTGGTAATCGATCTGGCGGCGCATCCGCTCGACCTGCTGCTGCACGTTGGGCGACGACTCCTGCCCGAGGATGGCCAGCGGCGTCTTGAGGCCGTGCGCGAGATCGCCGGCCGTCTTCCGCGCGCGGACGACGGCGCGCTCGCGGTCGTCGAGCAGAGCATTGAGATCGTCGACGAGCGGCTGGACCTCCAATGGATACTCCCCTTCGATCCGTTGCGTACGTCCTTCGCGCACGGCGGCCAGGCGCCTGCGCAGGTCGCGCAGCGGCATGAGGCCGCGCGACACCATGAACAGGCCGCCGATGATGAAGCCGACGGCGACGATCGACAGCGCCGCGTAGTGCGTGATCCGGCGGTCCTGCCAGCCGTTGTGATAGCGGACGATGGCGAAGACGACGATGTTGATGGCCGCGACGACGGCGATCATCCAGAAGGCGGCGCCGAGGAGGAGGCGAACGCGGAGAGATCGGATCTTCATGCCTGCACCCGGTAGCCGAGTCCGCGCACGGTCTCGATAGTCTCTGCGCCGAGCTTCCGGCGCAGGCGGGCGATGAAGACTTCGACGGTGTTGGAGTCGCGGTCGAAGCTTTGGGAGTAGATGTGCTCCGTCAGCTCGGACTGCGAGACCACCCGGCCGCGGTGGTGCATGAGGTACGACAGCACGCGGAACTCATGGCTGGTGAGCTTCACCGGCGCGCCGTCGAGCGTGACTTTCGCGACGCGGGGATCGAGCACCAGCGCGCCGCAACGAAGCTCCGGCGTGACCTGCCCGCTGGCGCGGCGGATCAGCGCCCGCAGGCGCGCCAGAACCTCTTCCATGCGAAACGGCTTGGTCACGTAGTCATCCGCGCCGCTGTCGATCCCCTGCACCTTTTCGGTCCAGCTCCCGCGCGCGGTGAGGACGAGCACCGGCGTAGCGAGCGCGCTCTCGCGCCAGCGGCGCAGCAGCGTCAGCCCGTCGATCTTCGGCAGCCCGAGGTCGAGCACGATCGCGTCGTACGCCTCGGTGGCGGCGAGAAAGTCAGCCCGCTCGCCGTCTTCCGCGCGATCGACCGCATAGCCGCCGTCGCCCAGCGCCTGCGCGAGCTGCTGAGCGAGAAGCGGTTCGTCTTCGGCGATGAGGATGCGCATGGGGGGTCGCTTCGCTCCAGCTGTTCAGCTATCGAGCTGTTCAGCTATTCAGCTTCTCAGCTGCTCAGCTATTCAGGCAGGCACACCGCGCTTGCGGCCTGAGTAGCTGAACAGCTGAATAGCTGAACAGCTCAACAGCTCAACAGCTCGATCCTGAACCCCACCTGAACGCCCCATTCACCAACCATTCAGCCGCACCCCTGCACGATGCCGTCACTATGATCGAACTGACGCGCATCAACAAAACGTATGGCGCCTTTATCGCCCTAAAAGACGTCGACCTCTCCGTCGGCAAGGGCGAGCTGGTGGCGCTGGTGGGCAAGTCGGGCAGTGGCAAGTCGACGCTGCTGAACATGGTCGGCGGCATCGACGCGCCGACCTCCGGCTCTGTGAAAGTCGGGGAGACGCGCGTCGACCAGCTCGGCGCGAACGCGCTGGCGCGATGGCGGGGGCGGAACGTCGGCTTCGTCTTTCAGTTCTTTCAACTGCTGCCGACCCTGACCGCGGCGGAGAACGTCATGCTGCCGATGGATTTCAGCGCGCTCATTCCGCCGCGCGAGCGGCGCGGTCGCGCGCTGGCTCTCCTCGATCGCGTCGGGGTGGCCGATCAGGCGGACAAGCTGCCGTCGTCGCTCTCCGGCGGGCAGCAGCAGCGGGTGGCGATCGCGCGAGCGCTGGCGAATGAACCGGGGGTGGTGCTGGCCGACGAACCGACCGGCAACCTCGATTCGGTCACGGCGCGCGCGGTGCTCGACCTCTTCCGGGCCATGGCCAGCAGCGGGACGACCGTGCTGATCGCGACGCACGAGCGCGACACGGCCGGCATCTTCGACCGCGTCGTGGAAGTGGTCGACGGAGCCACCTCGTGAAGACCCTCTGGCG
The DNA here is from genome assembly GCA_036398925.1 of Thermoanaerobaculia bacterium. GTDB lineage: Bacteria > Acidobacteriota > Thermoanaerobaculia > Gp7-AA8 > Gp7-AA8 > DASWOB01. The sequence goes on along the minus strand of DASWOB010000035.1, from coordinate 9,030 downwards.
CAAAGCCGTGCGCGACTTCTGGAGCGAGCGCGGTCGCGCGCTGCTCGTGGTCCTGGCGATCGCCGCCGGCGTGGCGGCGTTCTCGGCGATGCTCTCGTCGTACGCCATCCTCGTGCGCGAGCTCGATCGCGGCTACCTCGCCACCAATCCGGCCGCGGCGACGTTCTGGACCGACCGCGTCGATGCGTCGCTGATCGCCGCCGTGCGCGCCAACACGCCGATCGCCGATGCGGAAGCGCGGCGCAGCGTGCGCGGGCGCATTCAGACCGGGGCGATGCAGTGGAAGACCCTGCAGCTCTTCGTGGTCGAGGACTACCGCGACATCCGCATCAGCCTCGTCGAGCCGCAGGCCGGCGCCTGGCCGCCAAAGACTGGCGAGATCCTGATCGAGCGCGATGCCATGCAGGTAGCGAAGACGAAGATCGGCGCGCGTGCGGTGGTCCGCTTCGACGGGACCGATCGCGTGCTGCACGTCGCCGGCAGCGTGCACGACGTCGGGCAGGCGCAGGCGCGGATGGAGAACCTGGTCTACGGCTATACCAACCTCGAAACGCTCTCCCTCCTCGGCGAGGAACCGTATCTCGATCAACTGACCGTGACCATTGCCGGCGACGAGACACGCCGGCGCGCGGTGGCCGAACAGGTGCGGGCGTTCCTCGAAGCGAGCGGACATCCGGTGCGGCGGATGGACGTGCCGAAGCCGGGCAAGCATCCGCATGCCGATCTGATGGGAACGCTGATGCTCTCCATCTCCAGCTTCGGCGTGTTCATCCTCCTCCTCAGCGGCATCCTGGTGGTGAACCTCCTCACCGCGATCATGGCCGCGCAGGTGCGGCAGATCGGCGTGATGAAAGCGATCGGCGGCACGCGCGGCCAGATCGCGCGGATCTATTTCGCGCAGGCGTTCCTTCTCGGTGTCGCGGCAGTGATCGTGGCCATTCCGCTCGGCATGTGGGGAGCGCGTCTCCTCTGCACGCAGCAGGCGCGCTTCCTCAACTTCGACATCACCAGCTTTGCCGTACCCGGATGGGTCTACGCCCTCGACCTGATGGTGGGCATCGTCGTGCCGCTGCTCGCCGCCGCCATTCCGGTCTGGCGCGGCACGAGCGTCTCCGTGCGCGAGGCGCTCGCCGACTACGGCGTCTCCTCGAGCCGCTTCGGCAGCGGCGCGATCGACCAGCTGCTGGCCAACGTGCGCGGCCTCGCGCGGCCGACCCTCTTCGCCATCCGCAACAGCTTCCGGCGGCGCGGCCGGCTCGTGCTGACGGTGATGACCCTCGCCGCCGGAGGGATCTTCTTCCTCTCCGCGCTCAACGTCCGCTCGTCGCTGATCAACACCCTCGACACACTCTTCGCCCAGCGCAAATACGACCTCTCGGTCAGCTTCCCGCAGATGGTCTCGACGGAGGCGCTCGAGCGCGCCGTGGCGAAGACCGACGGCATCACCGCCAGCGAGATGTGGATCACGAGCGAAGGCTCGATCGGTCCGACGCCCGCGGAAGGGCACGAAGGACTGCACGGCCGGCGTCCCACGGGCGACGGCTTCACCGTCGTCGCGCTGCCGGCCACGACCAGACTGCTCGCGCCGAATCTCGCCGAGGGCCGCTGGTTCGAGCGTGGCGACGTCGAGGCGCTGGTCGTCAACAGCGCGCTCGCGCAGCGCTACCCGCGGATGAAGCCGGGCAATGTGGTTGAGTTTCAGCTCGGACCGGCGCGCCTCGCGTGGAAGGTAGTGGGCATCACGCGCGAGCCGTTCGTGCCGCCGGTGGCGTACGTCCCGCGCGAGTTCTACGACCAGCGTCATCCCGGCAGCGTGAACAACCTCCGCCTCGCCGTGGCCAACGATTCAGTGCGCTCGCGGCTCGAACAGAACCTCAACGCCGAAGGAGTGCGCGTCGGCGGCAGCGTGACGAACGCCGACACCCGCATCGGTTTCGACCAGCACATGCTGATGCTCTACGTCTTCCTGATGGTCGTCTCCGCCGTCATCGCCGCCGTCGGCGCCCTCGGCCTGATGACCACCATGAGCCTGAACGTCCTCGAACGCCGCCGCGAGATGGGAGTGCTGCGCGCCATCGGCGCCACCCCGCGCGCCATCTGGCTGATCGTCGCCGCCGAAGGAGCGGTGATCGGCCTCCTCAGCTGGAGCGTCGCCGCACTGCTGGCCTGGCCGGTGAGCAACGTGATCGGCGACATCCTGATCCGCCTCATGTTCCGCGGCGGCCTCGATTTCGTCTTCGAACTGCCCGGCCTGGCGATCTGGCTGGCGGTGGTGATGACGCTGAGCATCGCCGCCAGCGTCATCCCCGCGTGGCACGCCTCGCGCGGCTCCGTGCGGGAGGCGCTGGCGTACGAATGAGCTACCGTAGAGCGATGCACATCCGATCGATGGTCATCGTCCTCGCATTGCTCGTGACCGGCGGCGCGCAGGCGCAGGAGGCGCTGTCGCCGGGGCAGAAGGAAGAGGTGCAGAAGGAGCAGCTACCGGTCGAGGACATCCGCTGGCGCGACTTCGATGCGAGCGGCGATCATCCCTTCAAGACGACCCTCCACGCTGAGCCGCAGAACGTCGCCAGCTGGTGCTCGTGGCAGCTGGCGCTCGCGCAATGGAAGCAGGACCTCGGCGAGCCGCGACGCTCTGAGGCGCATTTCGACAACTGCGCGTTCGACGGCGGGGTGGAGTTCATCGAGGAGCGCCTGACCGCCGCCGATCGCGCCGTGCAGCAGAAAAAGTTCGACAAAGCGATGTACATCCTCGGCCAGGCGCTGCACGCGCTGCAGGATTTCTACTCGCACTCGAGCTTCGTGGAGATGATGGTCAGGCGTCATCCGAAAGAACCGCAGAAAGTTACGCCGATCGCCTTGTGGACCGCGGCCGGGCAGCAGCGGCTGCGCGCGCTGATCGCGGAGGGGTTGATCAGCGGCGTGGTCGGCTACAGCCGAGCCGAGTCGAAAAAATGCGCGGCCGGGTCGCCCACGCACGAGACGATCGCGAAGGACTCGCCGACCTTCAGCGCGCACGCGCAGACGCCGATCCCCGGCTGGAAGAACCGCACCTATCACGTGGCGGCGCTCGACCTCGCCAATCGCGCGTCGGAGGACTTTCTGGCGTTCGCCTTTCGGCAGTGGCCGGAGCTGGCCCGCCAGTGCGCGAAGCCGGTTGGCTACCTGCCGATCACGGAACGGCGAAAGGATGCGCAGTGAGGTACGCGCTGCTCCTCCTCTTCGCATGCGCCGCGAGCGCGCAAACACCCGCGTGCCGCTTCGATGATTCGCTGGCCGCCGAGGTTCGCAATGCGGCGACGCTGGTCCTCGGTGAACCGATTGCGGTCAATGCGCAGGAGGCGTCGGGAACGATCCGCATCGAGATCGTGCGCGACGCCGCATGCGGAAAAAAAACGCCCGACCAGTGGACGGTGGCGGGCGGGGTCTGCCTCGCGAATCCGGAGACGCGGACAGTGCGCTGTTCGGCGAACGCGCTCTCGGCGTTGACGACGCTCGATCGCCGCGCAAAGCGCGCCAGTCCCGCGCTGCTCTACGTCATCGCGCACGAGCTCGCGCACCTCGAACAGAAGAAGGCCGGGGCGTTCACCGGCTCGATGGCGATGATCGCGCTGGCCAGCTCGGAGGAAGCGAAGTGGCGTGCCCTGCGCCGCGTCTGCGAGGAGCCGCCGGCCGGCCGCGAGCTGGAAGAGGCGGCCGACCAGGCGGCGCTGAAGGTGCTGCAGCGCGCGGCCGATCGGAAGGAGTATCGCGATCCGCTGCTCTCGCCGCGCGCGGCGGTCTACACCATCACCGACCGGCTGCGCCTCGCGGCCCACGAACTGGCGCAATTTGAAGGGCCGTCGATGCCGCGGCCGGCGGCGCTCGAGGAGACGTTCGAGCCGACCCCGGAGAGTGTCGCGCGGACGGCGCGCCTCCTTCTCTGCGAGATTCGCAATGGAAAGAAGGGCGTCCTGGCGCTGCCGAACGTGCCGGGCTCGCATCCCGACGAGCCGACGCGGCTCTTCGCCATCGCCACCGTTCTCCGCGAGCGCGCCAGGGAGCTGCCGAGCAAAAACGATCTCCCGCCGGAGCTACCCGATCTGCAGCCGGTCAGCGATGTGGTGAGCAGCCTGGGCGACATCACCGCGGTCATGCACCGGCAGGAGAAAGAGCTGTACGAGCAGCTCTGGCCGCACCTCTGCGAGACATGGCTGAACCCGCAGAGGTGGCCCGATTGCAGCGAGTGACGTCCAGCTGACTAAATCGCCAGCGTCGCCCGCAGCTCCGGAGTGATTGAGCTGTTGAGCCGAAAGAAGTGTTTTGAAGATCTCTCAACACTTCATCGCTCAATCGCTCAACAACTCAACAGCTTGATAATCCCGACTAAAGGCCCAGCGAGGCGCGCAGCTTCGGTTCGTTCTTTGCCATCCAGGTGTCGAAGCTCTGCAGCCCCGGCGCGAGCGCGCGAAAGGTCTCGATGTCGGCGGCGCGGCTGGGGATGTGGAGGCGGTAGTACTCGAACATGTCGGCCAGGTCTTCGGCGCCGGGAAAGCCGAGGGCGGCGAAGGTCTCGCGCGGGACATGGGAGTAGCGGATGTCGGCACCGGTGCGGCGGCTCATCACCGCGGCGTATTCGGCGGCCGGCAGCTCATCGCCGGCCGGCTTGAGCACCTTGCCGATGTACGTCTCCGGCTGTTCGAAGAGCGGCGCGATCAGCGAGCCGACGTCTTCGACGGAGATCGCCGCCAGCGGACGGTCGCCCTGCGGGAAGCCGAACTGATAGGTGCCGTCGCCGGCCGGCCGCGGCGGGAAGAAGGCCAGGAAGTTCTCGTAGTAGAACGGCACGTGGACGAAGGTGGCGGGGATGCCGAGCGTCTTCGCCAGCTCCTCGTGCTCCGCCTTGATGTCAAAGTGCGGGCTGCGCAGTGCGCCGTTGGTCTCCCTGGCGATCGGCGGGAGGGAGCTGAGGACGAGGTGCTCGACCTTCGACTCCGCGATCGCGCGGATCATGTTCTCCCCCTGCTGCGCTTCTTTGTCGAAGTGCTCCCAGAAGTTGGTCACACCGAAGACGCCGTAGATGCCATGCAAGGCGGCGCGGATGCTGGCCGCGTCATCGAGATCGCCCACCGCGATCTCGGCGCCGAGCTCGCGCAGCGCCTGCGCGGCGGGGGAATCGGCCTTGCGGGTGAAGGCGCGGACGTCGAACTGCTTGCGGCTGAGAAGGGCTCGGGCGACGCTCCCTCCCTGCGCACCGGTGGCTCCGAAGACGAGGATCTTTTTGCGGTCGTTCATGACGTTCTGTCCTTTCGCTATTTCGCTGCAGGAGGAATTGGCTCCTGCACCTGGTTGTGGATCGGCTTGAGGGTGCGGGTGTAGGCGAAGACGGCGGCGAGGTCTTCGTCCGTCATCTCACGATAGTTGAACCACGGCATCGGCGGGAGCAGCGGACGGGCCACGCCCCAGTGCCGGCCGTTGCGGATGGTGTTCTTGAAGATGTCGAACGTCCAGATGCCGGTGCCGGTGTGGATGTCGGGCGTGAGGTTGGCCGCGAAGCTGACGCCCCACGGGCCGGAGAAGGCGGTGTTCGTCGCCGCGCCGGCGTAACCCCAGCGGTCGCCCTTCAGGTCGGCCTGCCGCTCGATGCGGAAGTTCATCGGATGGCCCGACAGCGCGCGGGTCATGTCCGGCCCCGGCTGCCCGTTTGCCTGCGGGACCCACGGCGTATGGCAGTCATGGCAGCCGCCGATGGTGACGAGGTACTTGCCGCGCTCGATCTGCTCCGCCCTGGAGAGCTGCTTCCGCTGCGGCTGCGGCTTGGCCGGTTTGGCCGCATTCGCGGCGACGATCACCGCCAGCGACGCGATGAGGAGCGCCGCGGTCATGGCAATGGTCTGGGTGCGTGTCGTTCTCATGATGTCCTCCGTGACGTTGCTGGAGGACAAGGTAGGAAGCCGCGCTTACCGGCGGTTTACCGGGGCGATTACCGGGGGGCGTTCATGGAGTTGTAACAGGAGGGGGGTGAGCTGTTCAGCTGCTCAGCTGCTCAGCTATTCAGCTACTCAGGCTGTTGAGCTGTTGAGCTATTGAGCTATTGAGCGAGAAGTGTTGAATGACTCGGCGTGACAAAACACTTCCTCGCTTAACAGCTCAACAGCTCAATAGCTCAACAGCTGTCAGGCGGAACCCAACCGTGCGCCGCCTGAACAGCTGAACAGCTGAGTAGCTGAACAGCTGAACAGCTGAGCCTCACACCCCCTCGTTCTGCCGCAGCCGCCGATACAGCGTCGCGGTCTCCGGCTCCGGGGTCGCCTCGAGGTCCTCGCGCAGGCGTTGTTCGAGCTGGCGGTAGACGAGCAGCGATTCGGAGCGGGCGCCTCGGCGGGAGTGGCAGATCATGAGTTGGCGGGCGGCCGGTTCGTGGAACGGTTCCCGGGCCAGGAGGCGGGTGTACATCTCCGCGGCGTCGGTGTAGCGGCCGCGCGATTCGTGCGCCTGGCCGAGGGCGAAGAGGCCGCGCAACTGCAACTGGCGGAGTCGCGAGCGGATCGGGAGGCACCACTCCCCCGCGTCTTCCCCCTGCAGAAAGTCGCCGGCGTAGAGGGCGAGCGCGTTCTCGAGCGCGGTCGCGTCGTTCGTGCGCAGCGCGGCGGTCATCGCCGACTCGAAGCGTTGCGATTGCGCGAGGTGCGGGAGGTTCACCACGTAGCGCGCCCCCTCCGCGATCACGGCGTCGGAGGTGCCGAGGAGCTTGCGGAGGCGGTGCAGGGTGACGTGGAACGAGTTCTTCACCTGCTCGGTCGTGGCGTCGGGCCAGAAGGCGACACCCACTTCTTCCTTCGTCGGGCCGGGGGGATGCGCGAGGAGGAAGACCAGCAGCTCGCGGGCGCGCTGCGAGGCGCGGCCCTCATTGACCAGCGGCTTGCCGCCGAGCGTGATCTGCAGCGGACCGAGATCGCTGACGTGCAGCAGCTCCGCCGGCAGGTCGTGCTGCGACAGCGCGAGATCGCATACCGCCTCGAAGCACATCGCGCTCCCTTCGTGCAGCGCGGCGTCGAGCGTGCCGGCGTCCATCGACTGGCGCAGCCTGGCCATCAGCCGTTCGTGCTCGCCGGTCTCGTGCAGCAGCATTCGTGCGCCGATCGTGCGCAGCAGCGCGTCGGCCGCGCCGAGGAGGCGCGCGGCGCGCGGGAGATCGTCGGTGCTGGTGAACGCCAGGATCCGCAACGACCGCGCCGAGAACCACACCTCGGAACGCTGGCGCGTCTCGACCAGAGCCGCGCGCGCGAAGCGTTCGGCAGCGGCGTGATCGCGGCGGCGCAGCGCGAGGGCGGCGCGTGCGTTGAGGACGAACGGCAGGCCGAGGGGGTGTTTCGACGGCGACCAGATCGCCTCCGCCTCTTCGAGCGCGCGATCGGCTTCCGCGAGCTCTCCGCGACGCTGCGCGACGAACGCCGCGGCGTTCGTGAGCACATAGCCGAGATCCCAATCACTGCCGGCCGCGCGCGCGAGCTGTACCGCCTCCGTGGCACGCGCCGATGCGGCATCGAGCTCGTTCGCATTCGCCAGCGTCTGCGCGAGGGCGGACAGCGTGAGCGCGAGATTGCGCTCGTCGCCGAGCACACGCCACATCGCCTCCGCCTCCTCGAGCCGCGCGCGCGAGGTGACGAGATCGCCGCGGTAGCCGGCCAACGTGCCGGCGCCGGTGAGCGTCGCGGCGCGCTCGCGGGTCAGTGCATGCGAGGAGCGTTCGAGCGCGGGGGTCAGCCAGCGCAGCCCTTCGTCCCACTGGATGCGGTAGTACCAGTACCAGCGGAACGCGGCGGCCAGCGGCAGCGCGATCGCGTCGGGCTCGTGCTCGAGACTCCACGTCAGCGCGGCGCGGATGTTGTCGTGATCGGGATCGAGCGCGTCGAGCCGCGCCACGTTCGCCACCGCCAGATCGTCCGCGGCGTCGCGTGCCATGGCCAGATACGCCAGCGCATGCGCGCGACGGACCTCCTCCCGTTTCTGCAGATGCTCGGCGGCGTACTCGCGGATGGTTTCGAGCAGCGAGTAGCGCACCGCGCCGCGGCGACTGCTGGCCACGACCAGCGACTTGTCGACCAGGCCGGAGAGGAGGTCGAGCACCTCGCCGCCGCGGATCGCCTCGACCGCTTCGAGGGCAAAGCTGCCGGCGAAGACGGAGAGCTCGGCGAGCAGCTGCTGTTCGCTCTCCGAGAGCAGCGCGTAGCTCCAGTCGATGGCCGCGCGCAGCGTGCGATGGCGCGAGATGGCCGTGCGCGCGCCGCCGGAGAGGATCGCGAACCGGTCGGCCAGACGTGCCGTCATCTGCTCCGGCGTCAGCACGCGCACGCGTGCCGCGGCCAGTTCGATGGCCAGCGGAATGCCGTCGAGCCGCCGGCAGATCTCCGCGACCGCGGGGCGGTTGTCGTCGGTGAGCGCGAACGAGGGATCGACGGCCGCGGCCCGCTCGACGAACAGCTCGATCGCTTCGCTCTCGGCGATCGGCGGCACCGGCCAGACCCGCTCGCCCGCGACACCGAGCGGCTCGCGGCTGGTGGCCAGGATGCGCAGTTGCGGGCAGTGCGCGAGGAGCATCGACGCCAGCTCCGCGGCCGGGCCGACCACGTGCTCGCAGTTGTCGAGGACGAGCAGCAGGTCGCGCTCGCGCAACGCATCGACGAGCGCCGTGCTGTCGCGCAGCGAAAGCGCCGCCGCCACCTGGTGCACCACCGACTGCCCCTCGCACGACGCCAGCTCGACCCACGCCACGCTGTCGATGCGCTGCCAGTCGCGACGCAGCGCGAGCTCGGCGGCCAGACGGGTCTTCCCGCTGCCACCGACCCCGGTCACCGTCACCAGCCGCTGCGCGGCGACGAGCGCACCGAGATCGCGCAGCTCACGCTCGCGTCCGACGAGCGACGTCAGCGAGACCGGGGGACGGGGCATGGCGACAATTCTAAGCAGAACGCACGCACTGCGGCCATGAGGGACGACGGGGGGCCTCCGGCGGCCGGGGCCAGGGGCCCCCGGACCCCCATTGGT
>DASWOB010000034.1:0-3348 GCA_036398925.1 Thermoanaerobaculia bacterium | reverse complement strand
CGTGGCCAGCTCGTACAGCACCGCCTGCTGCATGGAGAAGAGCACCTCGGAGGCCCCGCCGAGGATCGCGGCGGTGTTGAGCCAGCGCTCGGTCGCGGCGATGAGGAGGCGCGGCACCTCGCCGGCATGTTCCGGATCGAGGAGCGCGGCGTCGTTCGCCGCGCCGAGACCGCGCGCGGCCCGCTCCAGCCGCGCCGACGCGTCCACCAGTCGCGCCGAAAGGCGGTACAGCTCGCGGCTGGCGTGGACCGGCCGCGCCGCGGCCCCCTCATGCGCCGCCTGCACCCCGGCCAGCGTCTCATCGACCATCCGCACCGAAGAATCGAGAGCCCGTTTCAGACGGCGAAAGTGAGCAACCCACGGAGCGCGCTGCGCACGGCGCACGCCGTGCCGCCTCGTTCGCTTCGGGCGAATGGCGGCGTCCTTTCTCCGTCCGGTCTGCTCTCTTCGGGTCGCCATATGTGTCATCACCATTAGTTATATGGTATTACACCATACGCAGATGGCGAGGTCAACCATTAAAAATGACCAGCGGCACCTGTTCTGCGAACAGATCGACGTTGCGCGACCACCACATCGACCTATTGCCCGAATAGGTGGACGTAGAGCGAGCGCTGCACCGACCCATTGCGCGAATAAGACGACAGAGCGCGAGCGCTGGACCGGCCCATTGCGCGAATCGGCCGACCTAGCGCGAGCGCTGCATCGACCCTTTGCGCGAATAGGCCGACCTAGCGCGAGCGCTGCATCGACCGTTTGCGCGAATAGCTCGACCTAGCGCGAGCGCTGCATCGACCCTTTGCGCGAATCGGTCGACGTAGCGCGAGCGCTACACCGATCCATTGCGCGAATCGGTCGACGGAGCGCGAGCGCTGGATCGACCGATCGCGCGAATCGGTCGACGCAGTGCGAGTGCTGGATCGACCGATCGCGTGAATCGGTCGACGGAGTGCGAGCGCTACACCGATCCATTGGGGGCATCTCGACGGGGTCAGGGCATCTCGACGGGGTCACGCCTTCGTTCTCCTCTCCCCGTGATCGCTCTCTACTCGCTGTACGATCGATAGCCCCGACCTGCCCGGCGCAGTCCTTGCCAATACGAGCTCCATGAACATCAGACTCGCAGCCGCCTGTTTGATCGCGACAACCGCTCTGCTCGGCTGCCGCGGCGATGAAGGCGGGGGTGCGGAGACGAGCTCCACGGCCGGCGCGGTACAGCGTGGCGCGGCCGACGAAAAGGCCGCGGCTGCGCACGAAGCTGCGACGCCGGGCGAGACGCCAGCCGCTGCGACGCCGGGCGAGCCTCCAGCCGCCGCGGTGGAGGCGCGTTCGCGAGCCGCGCAGGAGCAGCGGCTCGCCGAAATCGAGGCGGCCGTTCAGCGGCTTCCCGGATTGATCGGGTCGATCCGCCAGGACATGCGACGGCACCTGAACGCGAAGCACGTCGCCGCGGCCCGCAGCAACGGCATCGGACCCGTGCGCGACAGCGCCCACCTGGCCGCCCTCGTCGACCGTGGTGCACTCGTGCAGCTGCCGGAGTCCACTCAGTGGTGGGTGCTTCGGGATCTGAATGACTCGCTGCCGTACGTGACGCCCGGCACGCAGGCGGCCCTCGAGGAGGTCGGCCGACGGTTCCACGCACGGCTCGATGAGCATGGGCTGCCGCCGTTCCGCCTCGACATCACCTCCGTCCTGCGCACGAGCGAGCAGCAGTCGGCACTGCAACGCCGCAATTCCAATGCGGCGGACACGACCAGCTCCCACGAGTTCGGCACGACCCTGGACATCGCCTACCTCAGCTTCGCCGCGCCGCAGTCGCTCGACCACGCATCCGTCGCCGCGGGACCTGACCACCCGGTCAGCCCATCACTACGCGCGGAGATGACCACCCGCCTGGACAGCCTCGGCACGCGTTACGCGCCGCACCTCGAGGGGGAGCTCGGCGCCGTGCTCCAGCAGCTCGAGGCCGATCGCATGGTGCTGCCCCTGCGGGAGCGCGGCCAGCCGGTCTACCACATCACCGTCGCCCGTGACCCGTAGCCAGGCCTGCCTTGTGTCCACACTGCAACGGTGCCTCCCGCCTCACCGGTCGAACTGCGTGGCCGGTTTGGCGAGCTTCGCCAGGCGCGCGATGCCGAACATCTCCGGCAGCTTTGCCTCGGCGACGATCGCGTCGGCCACACCACGCACCCTTCGCCATTGCTACGCCACACACCTGATCGAGCGGGGCACGAGTACACGTGTGGTACAGGTGCTTCTCGGGCATGCGGACGTCCACACCACCGAGACATACACGCACGTCTCGCCTGCGACCATGGGCAATACGATCGGTCCGATCGAGCACGTCCTGAGCGCCGTCACCACGCCGCTGAGATAAGGCGTGATCGCCGCGCCTGACCTCGGCGCGATCGTACGAGCTCGAAGCGAGACCTTTTCTGCGCGACCGCCGAACCACGGCTGCCCAGCGCAAGGCTCTCCGTGCGATCGGCGCGTGCCGTACGTCCGCCCTCGGCGGGCAACGGCAGCAGTGTGACCAGTGCGGTCACGAGCACATGCAATGGCACTCCTGCCGCAACCGCGCCTGTCCACGATGCGGCTCTGCCGCTCGTGCGCGCTGGCTCGAGGCTCGCCGTACCGAGCTGCTTCCGGTGCCCTATTTCCACGTCGTCTTCACCGTGCCCGAGGTGCTCAACGTCTTCGCTCTGCACGCACCGCGAGTCTTCTACGACCTGCTGTTCCGAGCCGCAGGACAGACGCTCGCAGACGTCGCTCGCAGCCGGCTCCAGATCCAGCCCGGCTGCCTCTGCGTGCTTCACACCTGGGGACAGACGCTGACTCTGCACCCGCACATCCATTGCGTCGTGGCGGGCGGCGGCTTCTCGGTTCATGGCCGGCGATGGCGCTCACCTGCGAAGTCCACCTTCTTCCTGCCGGTCAGGGTGCTCTCGCGCCGCTGTCGCACGCTGCTGACGCGCTCTCTGCGCCAGGCCTGACGCGAGGGGACGCTCACGTTCCCTCAGCGAGTGCTCGCCGACTCCGTCGCCCTCGACCTGCTCCTGGCACGGGCCGGTGCGACCGACTGGGTCGTCTACTGCAAGCCGCCCTTCGGCGGACCGGAGCAGGTCCTCTCGTATCTCGCCAACTACACCCACCGCATCGCCATCAGCAACTCCCGGATCGTCTCCTTCGACGGCGAACGGGTCTCGTTCCGCTATCGCGACTACGCACAGGGCAACGCAGAGAAGCTCCTCACCTTGGACGCCGACGAGTTCCTGCGCCGCTTCCTGCTGCATGTGCTGCCGCCGCGACTGGTCCGCATCCGGTATTACGGCTTGCTCGCGAACCGCA
>DASWOB010000033.1:0-28179 GCA_036398925.1 Thermoanaerobaculia bacterium | reverse complement strand
CGATCGCGCACGTTCCGCAAGCACCGACTGCTCGTCCTCACTGAGCTCGATCCGATATGGCGTTGTCCACCTCACACCCGCCCTCCCCGTACGTTTTCACCAAGATTACTCCTGTGCGCGGATTTAGCGAATGGAGTACTTAGCGCGCGCGGTCGCGCAGTACGTCATCGATCTGCGGCATGTGGCCGATGTAGTCGCCCATCCGGAACTCCACGCCGGGATGCCGCGCCGCCCCCTGGTCGAGCAGCTCCGGCATGTCGATCAGAAAGTGCCGCCCGCTGTGGAGGAGATACGGCACCGCGACGATCGACGTGGCCCCCGTGGCGACGCAGTGGTCGATGGCGGCCGGGATGTCGGGCTGGTTGCAGTCGAGATAGCCGATGACCACGATCGGAAAGCGCTCGTGCAGCAGCGCGGCCACGCGGCGGACGTCCTCATTGGCTTCGGGCCGCGGACTGCCGTGGGCCATGAGCAGGAGCGCCTTCATGCCGACCCCTTGCAGCCGGCGCTGCCGTGGAGCGGGCATTTCGGGTTCTCGCGGCACCACTCCGCGGACGCCGCGAGCTCACCACGCCACGCCGAGGTCGGCCGCGCGTTTTCGGCCGAGCTGACGATCGCCTCGGCGAGCGCGGGATGGAAGCCGATCACCTCCGCGACACTGAACTCGACCGCCGGATGCTCCTCGCGCACCGCGGCAATGGCCGCCGGCAGATCCTGCACGACGAACTTGCCGGCGATCAGAAAGTACGGCGCGATGCGGACGCGGGTCGCTCCCGCGTCGACGCAGCGGCGGACGGCAGTGGCGAAGAGCGGCTCGATGTAGTTGAGGAAGCCGACCTCCACGACCGGCGCATCGCCGCGCGCGCGCATCCGCTCCGCCACCGCGAGGAGGTTGCGCTCGGCGCCGCAGAGGACGCTGCCGTGGCTGAAGAGCAGGATCGCGTCCAACGCGCCGATTCTACGTTAGGGCCGTTGTCCGGGCGTGCCGCGGCGCGGTGGACGGATTGAGGATTGAGGAAGGCCGACGCCCGAGCGCTTCCTCAATCCTCAATCCTCAATCCGCCTCCCCCTCTTCCAGCGAGTTGAACGTCCGGATCAGCTCCACGCGAAAGCGGAGCTGCTCGTCGTACTCCTCGTCGTTCCGGGAGAGCCGCAGCTGCACGGCCAGCTTCGAGGCGGCGCGGCGGGCGTCGGCGTGCGTCGGGAAGGTCATGACCGCGGCCCGATCGGGTCTGGTCAGGAAGCGGGCGATGACCTTGCGTCCCTCGACGCGGATCATCCGCTTCAGCAGGATCAGCGACCTGCGCTGGCTCATTCGGCGACATCCTAACCTCACCGCGAAGCTCCCACGGATGGAGACGACGGGAGGCCTCCGGCGGCCGGGGCCATCGGCCCCGGACCCCATTGGTTGGCCCAGCCTCCGCGACACTCTGTCGCGAGATCCGACGCTGTGTCGCGGAGGCTGGGCAACCAGCGGGTCCGGGCCCGCGGACCGGCCGCCGGAGGCCTCCGGTCGTTCCCTGATGCGAGCATTCTGCGTATACGGAATTCCGGCAAGTCTTCACGCGCACTCCGCAAATCCTCTGTTAACATCCCGCCCCGGTCCAATGAAACGCCTCATCGCAGGCTTCGCGATCGCTGTTCTGTGCGCCTGTACGGTTCCACAGCCGTCGCTGCCGAACCCTTCGCCCACGCTCTCTCCGTCCGTCACCCCCGCCACTCCGCCGCCCCCTCCCGCGCCGCCGCCACTCTCCGACTGGCGCGACTCGGTGCTCTACTTCGTGGTCCTCGATCGCTTCGCCGACGGCGATGCCGCCTCCAACGCGAGCGTCGACCTGAAGGCGAAGGGGACGTTCCACGGCGGCGACCTGGCCGGACTGACGCGGCATCTCGATGAGATCGCGTCGCTTGGCGTGAACGCCCTCTGGATCACGCCGGTGGTCGACAACATTGACGGCTTCGTGACCGGGGCCGGCTTCCCCGACTGGGGCTATCACGGCTACTGGGCCGACGACTTTACGAAGCTCGATCCGCGATTCGGATCGGAGGCGGAGCTGAAGGCGCTCGTCGACGCGGCCCACGCGAAGGGCATCCGAGTCCTGCTCGATGTGGTCTACAACCACGCCGGCTACAACTCGAAGTACATGACCAATCCGGCCACCAAGGCGTGGCTCCGCTCGAACGAGCGGGGCGACTGCGGCAGCGACGACATCACCAGCTGCGTGGCCGGTCTGCCCGACTTTAAAACCGAGCTCGCGGAGGTGCGCAAGTACCTGTTCGACGCCCATCTCAGCCTCGCGAAGCGGGTCGGGCTCGACGGCTTCCGCCTGGACACCGTCAAGCACGTGACGCACGACTTCTGGCAGGAGCATCGCCAGCGGGTCGACGCGGAGCTCGGCGCATCGTTCTTTCTCCTCGGCGAGGTCTGGGGCGGCGACGCGCAGTCGCTCGACCCGTGGTTCGCCGGCGACGAGATGGACGGCGGCTTCGACTTTTCGTTCCAGGGGAGCACGCTCGGCTGGCTGCAGGGGCGGGGGCGCACGGTTGCTTTCGACCGCTACTTGAAATCGCGCGAGAAAGTGCGCAGCGGCTATCTGCTCTCGCACTTTTTGTCGTCGCACGACGTTCCGGGCGGGCTGTATCAGCTGGAGGGAAACAAAGAGCTCTTCCGCCTCGCGGCGCTGCTGCAGATGACTACCGCCGGCCTGCCGATGATCTATTACGGCGAAGAGGTCGGGCGTCCGGGCGGCGACTGGCCCGACAACCGGAGCGACATGCCGTGGGGGGCGAAAGAGATCCTGCCGGGGAAGGGGCTTCCCCGCGACGAAGCTTTGCGCGACGATTACCGGAAGCTGATCTCGATCCGCCGCGCGCATCCGGCTCTGACGCGCGGCGTGCATCGCACCGTGTCGACGGACGGCGACCTGCTGGTCTTCGCCCGGCGCGATGAAGCGAGCGGCGACGAGGTGCTGGTCGCGGTCAATCGCGGCGGTGAGACGGCCCAGCTCAGCGTGGCCGCTCCCTGGCCGGTAGCATCCGTCACCGATCTCTGGAACGGTGGCGCGCTGGATGTGACGGAAGGGATGATCCGGGCGGCGGTCGCGCCGCGCACCGCGCGCATTCTGAGCGGGAAGTAGGGGAGGCGAATGGCGGGAGTCAGATTCGACAACGTTGCGAAGCGATACGGCAGCGTCTCGGTAATCGAGGGGCTCAGCCTCGACATCGCCGACCGCGAGTTCATGGTGCTGGTCGGCCCGTCGGGCTGCGGCAAATCGACCGCCCTGCGGATGATCGCCGGGCTCGAAGAGATCACCGACGGCCGCATCTCCATCGGCGAGCGGGTGGTGAACGACCTGCAGCCGAAAGACCGCGACGTGGCCATGGTCTTCCAGAGCTACGCGCTCTACCCGCACATGACCGTGCGGGAGAACATCGAGTTCGGCCTCAAGATCCGCAAGATGCCGAAGGACGAGATGGAGCGTCGGGTCATGTCGGCCTCCGATACGCTCGGCATCGCGCCGCTCCTCGAGCGCAAGCCGAAGCAGCTCTCCGGCGGCCAGCGGCAGCGCGTGGCGGTGGCCCGGGCCATCGTCCGCAACCCGAGCGTCTTCCTCTTCGACGAGCCGCTCTCGAACCTCGACGCCAAGCTGCGCGTGCAGATGCGCGCGGAGATCACCAAGCTTCAGCAGCGCCTGCAGACCACCTGCGTCTACGTGACGCACGATCAGGTCGAGGCGATGACCATGGGCAACCGCATCGCGGTGATGAACGGCGGGAAGATCCAGCAGGTCGGTACGCCGCTGGAGGTGTACGACCGCCCGGCCAACGTCTTCGTCGCGCAGTTCATCGGCACACCGCCGATGAACTTCTTCGACGCCACCATCCAGAATGGTCAGATGCACGCCACGACCTTCCAGCTGCCGCTGCCGGCGAAGTATCGCGCCCCATCCCAGAGCATCGTCCAGAACGGGCAGAAGGTGCGCGTCGGCGTCCGGCCGGAGAACATCCTGCAGGGGCATGAAGCGGGACGCGGCGAGACCGCGCGCATCCCGGGGCTCGTCGACATTGTCGAGCCGATCGGCCATCAGGCCATCGTCCACACCCGCGCCGGCGAGGACCTCCTCGTCGGCGCGTTCGATTCGCACCACATGCCGCGCGTCGGCGAGACCATCGATCTGGTGATCGAACTCGACGCGCTCCACCTCTTCGACGCGGTCACGGAAATGCGCCTATGAAAAAAATACTGCTCGCACTCGCAATCCTGCTTCTTCCCACGTCTGCTTTCGCGCAGACGGAGCTCGTGGTCTGGCACGCCTATCGTGGCGGTGAAAAGACCGCCTTCGAGAAGGTCGTCAACACCTACAACGCCAGCCAGAAGAAGATCAAAGTCTCGCCGCTGGCCGTGCCGTACGACGCCTTCGCCGACAAGATCACCGCTGCCGTGCCGCGCGGCAAGGGGCCGGATCTCTTCATCTACGCGCAGGACCGCCTCGGCGGCTGGGTCGCGGCCGGCAACACCATCGAGCCGATCGACTTCTATCTCGACAAGGCCACCACGGCCCGCTTCATCCCCTCCACCATGCAAGCCATGACCTACCGCAAGACCACCTACGGTCTGCCGCTGAACTACAAGGTCATGACCATGATCTACAACAAGGCGCTCGTGAAGACGCCGCCGAAGACCACCGCCGAACTGGTGAAGGTCGCCAAGGCGAACACGAACGCGGCGGCGGGGCGCTTCGGCCTGGTCTACTGGTACTCGAACTGGTACTACCATGCGCCGCTCTTCAACGGCTTCGGCGGCGGCGTCTTCGATGCGGCCGGCAAACCGATCGTCAACTCGGCCGCGAACGCGAAGTCGCTCGACCTCCTGCTCAAATGGGCGAACAAAGACAAGATCCTGCCGAAGGAGCCGTCGACCGCGCTCATCACCTCGCTCTTCAATGAAGGGAAAGCGGCCATCGTCTTCAGCGGCCCGTGGTTCCTCGAAGAGGTCTCGCCGAAGATCCAGTACGGCCTCGCGCTGCTGCCCACCATCGATGAAGCGGGCAATAAGCCGATGAAGCCTTGGATGACCGTGGAGGGCGTCTTCATCGCCGCGCCGTCGAAGAAGAAAGACGCCGCGTACGAGTTCGCCAGGTACCTGACCGACGTCCCGGCCACCAAGGTGCTGGCGCTCGAGGGCAGCCAGAGCCCGGCCAACCGCAATGTCTACAACGACCCGCAGGTCGCGGCGAACGGCGTGCTGAAGGCCTTCCGCGCGCAGGTCGACCGCGCAGTGCCGATGCCGAACGTGCCGGAGATGACCATGATGTGGTCGCCGGTCACCACGGCCATGAACGAGATCGTCCAGAACGCCTCGACGCCGAAAGCGGCGCTCGACAAAGCGCAGAAGGACGTCGTCGGAACGATTGCCAAGCTGAAAAAGTAAGCGAATGTCCGCCGAGCCACAGCCGCCGGGCAGTCCTGCCCGGCCATCCGCGATCGAGGAGCTCCGACGCCGTTCGGGCGAGCACGGGACCGTGCCGTCCGAACCGCCGGTCGATCCCGGTGCCGTGCGCGCCAACCGCCGCGTCGCGTTCGCGGTGCTGCTGGCCGCATTGGTCGGCGTCTCGCTGTTGCACCTCATCCTCTCCGCCCGTTTCGAGGCGCAGACCGCCGACCGCGGCGACCGCGCGGCGATGATCTCCATTCGCGGCCTGGAAGCGATCGTCGAGGCGCATCGCGGCGAGGGAGATGGACTGCGTGCCGCGGTCGCGCAGTGGCAGAAGGAGCATCGCTCCGTCCGCGCCGTGCGGGTGGTCAATCTCGACGGCCGCTCCATCGAAGCGTCGACCTTCGCCGAGGATCTGAAGGAAGGGGAGATCCCCCGCCAGATGCAGCGGCCCGAAAAGCCGCTCTACGACCTCGGCCAGGAGCTGCGCGCGAACGTCGAGACGAACGGCGCGGAGAACACCAAACGCGAGGACGAGCTCAGAGTGGAGCGCCGTCCCGACGGCACGATGCTGCTCGCCGCACCAGTGGAAGTGGACGGCTCGGTGATCGGCATGGCCCAGGCGCACCTGGCGCCGGAAGTGGTCGCGGTCGAAACGCCGAGCTACCTCTTCGCGGTTGCGTTTGCTCTGGCGCCTTTCGTGGTCCTCTTCGCCCTTTCGTTCGCCGTACGCGAGCCGAAGGTCAAGATGTTGACGTTCGTCGCCGCCACACTGCTGCTCTTCGCGCTGTTCGCCTATCGCCAGTGGGCTATGGGCTCGCTGTCGGAAGGGGCTCGCGCGGCCGAACAGCGCTTCACCGAGCGCATTCAGCGCGAGGCCGACGTCGCCAAGCGCGTCGCGCCGGGTGCAGAAGCGACCGCCAGAACGTGGGACGCGGACGTGCATCGAGTCCCGCGCACGATCGATCCGGAGAAAGCGGTGGCAGGGGAGCGGGCCGCGGTTGCGAACGCCACCTGGGGGATCGCCGGTCTCTCGCTGCTGATCCTCTTTTTCGTCGCGCTCGGATGGGCGCTGCGCACCTGGCGCGCGCTGAAGTCGAACCGGCAGGCCTACTCCTTCGTCGCGCCGGCCATGGTCGGGATGCTGATCCTGGTCTTCTTCCCCTTCATCTACGGCATCGTCCTGTCGTTCACCAGCCAGAACGTCTACAGCGTCAACAAGCCGCTCAGCGAGATCTGGATCGGCCTGCAGAACTACGGCGAGATCCTCGGCGACTTCAACCCCATCAAACAGACCGACGTCGGCCGCCAGGCGAACTACTCCAACTTTTACTACACGCTTCTCTTCACCATCGTCTGGACGGTCTGCAACGTGGCCATTGGCGTGACGCTCGGTTTGATCCTGGCGCTGATCCTCAACACGAAGAACTTCCGCTTCAAGACCGTTTACCGCGTGCTGCTGATCCTGCCGTGGGCGCTGCCGAACTACATCACCGCGCTGATCTTCAAAGGGATGTTCCACCAGCAGTTCGGCGCGATCAATCAGACCATCCAGCTCTTCGGCGGTTCGCCGATCGCCTGGTTCGACCGGCCGCTGACCTCGTTCATCGCCGTGCTGACCACCAACGGCTGGCTGAGCTTCCCCTTCATGATGGTGGTCTCGTTGGGCGCGCTGCAGTCGATCCCTGCAGACCTTTACGAAGCGGCCCGCGTCGACGGCGCCACCCGCTGGCAGCAGTTCACGCAGATCACCCTGCCGTCACTCAAACCGGCCCTGATTCCGGCGGTGATCCTGTCGGTGGTCTGGACCTTCAACATGTTCAACATCATCTATCTCGTCTCGGCCGGCATGCCCGCCGGTTCGACCGAGATCCTGATCACGCAGGCCTACAAGATCGCCTTCGAGCAGTACCGCTACGGCTACGCCGCGGCCTACTCGACGATCATCTTCGCCATCCTCCTGATCTACGGCGTCTTCCAGAACCGCATCTCAAAAGCGACGGAGGCGATCGCGTGAAGAGGCAGGAAGGAGAGGCTTCGCACGCGCCGCTGCACGCCTTCATGATCGTCTTCACCCTGATCTCGATCTATCCGATCCTCTGGGTGCTGACGCTCGCCTTCTCCGGCAAGCAGAGCCTGGCCATCGCCAACCTGCCGCCCCAGCCGCAGGCCAGCGACCGGCTGCGTGCCATCACGCCGTGGCCGGAAGAGGTCTCGCTCTCGAACTTCGTCAGCGTCCTCGCCGATCAGCCGTTCGCCCGCTGGATGCTCAACAGCGCGATCGTCGCCGCGGCAACGACGGTGCTCAGCGTCTTCCTGGCCTGCACCGCGGCGTATGCGTTCTCGCGCTTCCGCTTTCCGGGGCGTCGGGCCGGGCTGATGTCGTTCCTCATCTCGCAGATGTTCCCCGGCACGCTGACGCTCATCCCGCTCTACATCATTCTCGTGCAGTGGCTCGAGCTCGGGTCGACCTACATCGGCCTGATCCTGATCTACGCCACGACCGCCATCCCGTTCTGCGTCTGGATGCTGAAGGGCTACTTCGACACCATTCCGAAGGAGCTCGAGGAATCGGCGCTGATGGATGGCGCCTCGACGGGCCGTATCTTCTACTCGATCATCCTGCCGCTCGCGAAGCCGGCCGTCGCCGTGACGGCGCTGTTCGCCTTCATGACCGGCTGGAACGAGTTCATTCTCGGGGCGACGCTGATGGACAAGGAAGCGATGTACACCGCGCCGATCGGTCTCCGTTTCTTCGTCGGCGGTTTTTCTCAACAATGGGGCTATTTTGCGGCCGGATCGATCATCGTCGCGATTCCGGTCGTCGTGCTGTTCATGTTCCTGCAGAAGTACCTGGTCTCTGGTCTGACGGCGGGTGCCGTCAAAGGGTAATCGGTCCAATTTCGAACGATGAACGATGAGGGAGGAGCGATGAGCCGCGCGGCCGTCATCGCTCCTCGCTCATCGTTCATCGCTCAACAACCAAACGGGAGGTAGTTCATGAAGAAGTTCGTATGCGCACTCGCGCTCACGCTCGTTGCCGGCTCGGCCTTCGCGCAGACGGTCTCGCTCAAAGATCCGTCCGGCGATGACGACGGTCCGGGCGGCTATTCGTATCCGACCGATGCCGTCTACAAGCGCGGCTCGTTCGACATCACCGGCTTCACCCTCAAGGTCAACGGCGCGAAGACCGAGGTCTCGGTCAACGTGAACGCGAACCTCGAGGATCCGTGGTCGATGGGTGGCGGTTTCGCTACGCAGATGGTCTTCATCTTCATCGACAAGGACGGCAAGGAAGGCAGCGGCTACACGAAAGTGCCGTCCGGCCTGAACATCGAGTTCGCACCGGCCAGCGCGTGGGAGAAGGCCATCATCCTTTCGCCGCAGCCCGCGGGCCGCGTCGGCACCGAGATCGAGCAGAAA
This sequence comes from Thermoanaerobaculia bacterium, assembly GCA_036398925.1. Lineage (GTDB taxonomy): Bacteria > Acidobacteriota > Thermoanaerobaculia > Gp7-AA8 > Gp7-AA8 > DASWOB01. Next base: position 19,322 of record DASWOB010000033.1, on the reverse strand, counting down.
GCGGCCGACATGAAGGGCGACATCATCGTCCCGGCCCGCACCCGCGGCGCCGGCCGCACCATCAGCGCCACCATCGACACGAAGGCGCTGGGCGAAGGCGATCCGGCCACCTGGGGCTACCAGGTGGTCATGCAGTCGAACGAAGGCTTCCCGTCCGGCTCCGACCTGCTCACCCGCAAGGTCAACGAGTACGAGGGGCAGCATCGCTTCGGCGGCGGCAACGACGGCGATTGCGATCCGCACGCGATCGATATCCTCGCCGGCAACGGCACCGGCGCGAAGGAAGAGGCCGACCTGCAGCACAAGATGCTCGCCTACGAGTGCAACGCTGACGGTACGGTCAAGAAGGCCGCCATCGTCTCGGTAGTCCGCAAGCAATAAACGGGGGCGGGTCCCGGGGGACCCGTGAGGAGAGTAAAGAAAGATGTCGAAAGTACGCTTCACAGCACTTCTCCTGCTGCTGCTGGTGGCCATGACAGGCATGGCCCAGCAGCAGCAGAGCACCATGACGATCTCCGGAACCACCTACACCAAGTGGCTCTGGGGCAATCAGCGCTACGACGGTTCGCTCTACAACTTCACCAACGTTCCGGGTGAGGGATGGGGCGACAACGGCCAGGGGACGGAAATCGAGCTCATGGTCGCCGCCAAGCCGAATCGCTTTCTCGAAGTGAGCGGCCGCATTCACTCGCGCTTCAGCCAGAACTTCTGGACGAACTTCGGTGGCTTCGGCGGCGCGGAGGACGGCGGTTGCGGCTCGCCCAACGGCGGCGGCGACTGCGGCGAGAACGATCCGCGCTCGAACCAGTACGTGAAGCTGCGCGGCATGACCGTGCGCGTCACGCCCGGCTTCCGCTACCTCGATGCCGTCACCTTCGGCTCGACCGACCTCGGTATGTTCGACGCGTTCACGATGGGCAAGATCCGCTACATCGACCGCGACAACCTCGGCGCAATCATCGCCACCGGTTCGGTCACCCCGAACCTCCGCTATGACGCCATCCGCATCTCGCTGCCGCGCCTCTGGGCCGGACCGGCCTTCAACACCGGCGAGTTCACCTCGGACGACAACGCCTACGGCCTTCAGCTCCGCTGGACCGGCCCGCTGGTCGACGTCGCCGGCATCGCGCAGCACGTCAGCGACGTCGAAGTCGACACCGGCGACATCATCGACGACGACGGCCGCGAGCTGACCAACCGCTATCGCAACAACGTGGTCGGCGTCCGCGCCGACATCCACCCGGCCGGTCCGTACGCGTTCCGCGCCGCCTTCTACCAGTCGTCGTCCGATCCGAACCTCGGCCTCTCGCCGGCTTCGTTCGGCCCCAACGGCTACTCGCCGGTCATCGCTGACGACGTCACGGACAACGCCTGGAAGCTCAACGCCGACGTCACCGATCCGTTCGGCGTCGGTCTTTCGTTCAACGCCGAGGTCTTCAACATCGGTGCGGAGTACACCTCGATCCTCGCGGCGCGCCGTGAGTCGGACGTCCTCCTGACCGAAGGGCGTGACGCCACGTGGGCGTATCCAGGCCCGTCGAACGGCGCGTACGGCGTCTTCGGCGGCAACCCGAGCCGCATCGGCTACTCCGGCTGGCAGGGCAACATGCAGCAGGTGGCCACGATCAACGTCGACAACGAGTTCACCGACTTCGACGAGCCGGCGGCTGAGACGGTCATCGGCTGGAAGGGCATCACCATCGTTCCACGGTGGCAGCGCGGTCCGCTCGAAGTCGCGGGCGAGTACACCCACATCGACTACAACACCAACTGGCAGGCGTGGGACGATCCGAGCCGCGGCATCGAGAACACCAAGTACCCCGCCGCGGAGATCGCCGGCATCGGCGTCGGCAACCCGTACCGCTCGGCCTACGCTCCGTTCCAGGAGAAAGAGACCGACATCGCGCTGATCCGCGCGAAGACCACCCTCGACTTCGGCAAGGGCGTCGACGTCTTCGGCAAGTTCAAGATGATCCAGGAGACCGACCTCCGCCTGAATGACGCGCGCTTCCTGCCGTACCAGGCGGGCGACTGCCCGGGCGGCGGCGTGGCGTGCGCGAACCGCGTCCGCGAGTACTCGCCGGGCAACAGCACCGCCGCGATGTTCGGCAACCCCGGCCTCGTCACCGTGGGCGGCGTGACCGGCTATCAGTTCGCGCCGTTCGACGACATCAGCGACGACGACCGCGACCTCGATTACAAGATGATTCAGCTCGGCGCCGGCTATCAGCTGACCGACGTCATCTACGGCTCGCTGACGTTCGAGCACTACGACGCCGACCTCGAAGACGGCAACACCGCCTTCCAAGCCTATCGCCTCCACGAGATGGCCTCGGGCCAGCACGAGAAGAGCAAGTTCATCGTCCTTCTCCGCTTCCCGATCGGCGGCGCCGAAGCTGGCTTCAATTACGAGTACACCTTCGGTGAGTTCGAGCCCGACTTCGGCGGCGGCTTCGTCCCGCAGATCGCCAGCGAGGGCACGGCACGCGACGTCGGCGTCCGTCCGGGATCGCTCGGCTTCGCCGGTCGTTTCGGCGGCTGGAACAGCCTCGAGACCCGCGAGTTCGACCACCAGCACCTCAAGGCATATTTCAAGGTTCGTTTCTAGTTTGACGACTGGACGGAGCGGCTTCGGCCGCTCCGTCGCAGTTCCTCGGTTCCTCGGGTTCCTCGGAGTTCCTCGGCGTACGACCGACCACTCCGAGGAACCCGAGGAACCCCGAGGAACCCGAGGAACCCCGAGGAACCCAAGGAACCCATTTCAATGATCAAACGCCTCCTTCTGATCTCGCTGCTCGTCGCCATGCCGCTCTTCGCGAAAGATGGCGTTCTCTGGACGCTCACCGATCCTCGCGGCGATGACTACGGCAACGGCAAGCTGCAGTACCCGATGAGCGCCGACTACACGCGCGGCGATCTCGATCTGACGCGGCTCACCGCGACGCGCGTCAACGGCGGCACGCGGTTCGAGGCAACGTTCGCGCGCCCGATCCGCGTTCCCGGCCGCACCACCATCGACTCCATCGGCACGCAGCTCGACCAGGTCGCCCGCCACGGCTTCTACACCTTCAACATCGACATCTACATCGACACCGACGGCGTGGCCGGCTCCGGCTCCACCACCACGCTGCCCGGCCGCAACGTGATGATCGATCCCTCCACCGCGTGGGAGAAAGCCATCACCCTCACCCCCGATCCCGCCGAGGCGCGCAAGGAGCTCAACCGGATCATGATCCGTGACGAGCGCCGCCGCGACGTTTCCGAGGGGCGCAAAGGCATCGTCACGGATGACGAACGCGCCGATCTGCGCGGCGGCATCGACGACTCGGTCTTCTTCCCGTCGATGATCCGCGTGGCTGGCTCACGCATTACCTTCTTCGTTCCCGACGCCTTCCTCGGCGGCGAGGCGAAGAAGGAGTGGAGCTACGTCGTGGCCGTCAGCGGCGCCGACGCCGTCCTCCGCCTCGACCAGCAGAACCGCATCATGCGCCGCGGCGACAGCGGCGAAGCGCTGATGATCCTCCCGGTCACGCATGGCCGCCCAACCGACCGCTTCGGCGGCGCGATGGAACGCGACGACTTCATGCCCCCCCTGGTCGACATCATCGCGCGGGGCGAGCAGAAGAAAGTGCTGTCGGCCTACGACGCGGATGCAGGGGAGCCGGCCGTGCTCACCGGCGTGCGGCCGTAGGGGCCCTACGCGGAATTGAGGATTGAAAATTGAGGATTGAGGAAGACGCTTGCGCGTCCGTTGATGCCGGCGCCAGCCGCTTCCTCAATCCTCAATCAGGGCTGCGTTGCTTCATGCGCAGCTCGAACACTTCTTCCGGCTTAACAGCTCAATAGCTCAACAGCTAAGCGAGGGATAGCTGTTGAGCTGTTGAGCCGGAAGAAGTGTTTAGGGATCTTAGAGACCAGTCACGCATTGAGCCGTCAGCGCACGCGCCAGACTCCGCTCGTGCGCGGCGGCAGCGAGACGCTCCAGTTGCCGCTCCCGCCGCTCGGTTTGCCGACGCCGGTATCGGCGAAGAGCGTGTCGAACGACACCGCCGGCATCGAGAACGACACCGAGGCGAACGAATCGCTGACGTTGTGTACGACGACCGCGGTGTCTCCCTCGGCACGTCGAACGAAGGCCAGCGCCTGCGAACCGCTGGCCGGCAACAGCTCGAGCGTGCCGGTGCGCATCGCCACAGAGCCGTTGCGCGCGTGGATCAGCGAGCGATAGCGCGACAGCAGCGACGCCGGATCGTTGACCTGCGAGGCGACGTTCGCGCGGTCGCGGCCTGGCGCGTAGTCGAACCACGGGCGTCCGGTGGTGAAGCCGCCGGCCATGTTCCACGGCATCGGTGTGCGCTTCGATTCGTCGCCGCCGGTGGGGCCGTTCTGGATGCCGACCTCCTCGCCGTAGTAGAGGAACGGCGCGCCGGGGAGCGTCAGCAGGATCGCCGCCGCGTTGCGCAGCTTGCCGGCATTGTCGCCGAGGAGCGAGGCCAGGCGACGCTGGTCATGGTTGGTGAGGAACGGCGCGTCGATGACGCCGGCCGGATAGAGCTGCTGCACCTCGCGCAGCTTGCTGATCATGCCGGCCGCGCTGCCGCTGTTCACGCCGCTCAGGATCGCATCGGCCAGCGGGAAGTTGAAGTTCATCGGCATCTCGTCGCCGCCGCGGATGACGGCCGTCGAGCCGTAGTACGTGGCGATGATCGGCGTCTCGGTCCAGTTCTCGGCGACGAGCACCGCGTCCGGCTTGGTCCGGCGTACGGTCTCCGCGAGCTCCCGCAGCACCTGATGGGTCTGCGGCGTGTCGGCCTGTCCGGTGTTCGCGCCGGTCTCGACGAGGTAGCGAGTCGCATCGAGGCGATAGCCATCGACTCCCTTCGTCAGCCAGTGCCGTGCGATGCGGAACATCTCCGCCTTCGCGGCCGGGCTGTTGTAGTTCACGTCCGGCATGCCGCCCCAGAACACGCCGTAGTAGTACGCGCCGTTCGCGGAGTGCCACGTGCCGGTGTTGCCGCCCCACGGCTGCTTCCAGCCGTGATCGGAGTTGCTCCAGACGTACCAGTCGCGTTTCGGTGAAGTGGGCGAAGAGGCCGATTCCTTGAACCACGGATGCTGGCTGCTGGTGTGATTGACTACCAGGTCGACGATCACCCGGATGCCGCGGCGATGCGCCTCATCGAGGAAGCGCTGAAAATCCTCGTTCGTGCCGTAGTCCTGCTCGATCGTTTCGTAGTCGACCGTGTCGTAGCCGTGATAGCTCGGCGACTGAAAAACCGGCATGAGCCAGATCCCGGTGATGCCGAGGTCGGTCGTCGTGGCCGGATTGCCGTCGTTGAGGTAATCGAGCTTCGCCGTCAGGCCGTTCAGATCGCCGATGCCGTCGCCGTTCGAGTCCGCGAAGCTGCGCACGAAGATCTCGTAAAAGACCGCGCCACGCGCCCAGTCGTGCTGCCATTGCACCGTTGGATTGGCAATGGGCGGAGTGGTGCGCCCGACGGCGCGCTGCCGCCCCGCGTAAGCGCTGGTTCCGGGAGTGGCGCAGGAGATCAGGAGGACGAGGGCAGCGGCGAGAAGGGGCTTCATGACCGCGCGATTTTATGATGCTTTGATGGATTGCGGCGGCATTCGCCGCGTCGACCTGATTGGGCTCACGCGAGCGAAAACGGCGGTCGGGCTCGTTCGCAACGGACTTTCCGGTAGATCGCGCCGGTCCCCCCTCTCGTGAATCCCTGCCTCGACCGCGCGGGTGCCGTCGGTGCACGCACGCGCCCGTCCGTCGACCGCAAGCATGCCTTCGCGAACGCAACAACGTGCGCTCCGAGCGCAACGACGTGATCCGCGGACGTAACGTTCCGACCGCGGATCGCAAAGTTACGTTCGGTGATCGGAAAGTTACGCTCGGCGATCGAAAAGTTACGTTCAGTGATCGGAAAGTTACGTCGCGTGCGTGCAAGGTTGCGATCGGCGATCGCACAGTTACGTCCCGCGGCCGCAATGTTGTGATCGTTGATCGGATGGTTGCGTCCTGCGGTCGCATTGTTGCGTCTTGCGATCGGATTGTTGCGTCTCGCCGATCGGCGTGTTGCGCTCCACGATCGCATGGTTGCGCTGCGCGATCGGATGATTGCGTTCCACGATCGCCCGGTCGCCCTTCCGGGGTCGAGTCGAAGAATCGTGGACCGAGTCAAAGAATCGTGGACAGGCCTTCGAACGATCGAACGGGCGAAGAATCGGGGACCGGGCGAAGAATCGGGGACAGACCTTCGAAGAATCGGGGGACACGCGCAAGATCGGGGACAGGTCTTCGAATCACGAATCATCGGACGAATCGGGGACAGCCTTGGAAAGCGACGGCTGAATTGGGGACAGGCCTTCGAAAGTGCTCACGGCGCGACTTTAGGTCGTGGCGAAATTTGAAGGCCTGTCCCCATTCACGCGTTTTTTCCGGCTCGGCCCGGAAAATCGACGGCACGTCCCAGACGTCGACGCTCGACATCACCGACGTCCCCGTCACCTCGACGGTGTCGAACCTCAACGGCGTCCTGACGGTCGACCAGTAGTCATGCGTGCGCCGGTGGCCGCTCCTCGCCGGGTGCGGCCACCGGTGTCGTGCCTGTACTACACGGATTTTGGGGACAGGCCTTCGAAAGCGAATACGAAATCTGAAGGTCTGTCCCCAATCGCCGGGTCTCCCAACCACCGGGGTCGCCGAGAAACCCACCGATCCTCATTCGCGTTCTGTCCTGAATTGGGGACAGGTATTCGAAAGCGAAACCTGAAGGTCTGTCCCCAATTCGACCAATTCGACGCTGCCGACGGCTCAGCGCGAGGTCGCCTTCAACCCCACGATCGCCACCAGCAGCATCGCCAGAAACGCCACCCGCGCGATGGTCACCGGCTCGCGAAACAGCACCACCCCGAGAATCGCCGCTCCCAGCGCGCCGATCCCCACCCACACCGCGTACGCCGTTCCGATCGGCAGCGTGCGTGCGGCCCACGAGAGGAGGACCATACTGGCGATGATGGCCAGCACCGTCAGCACGCTCGGCAGGGGACGGCGAAAGCCGTCGGTGTACTTGAGGCCGATCGCCCAGCAGACTTCGAGCAGTCCCGCGATCACCAGCACCACCCACGCGTTCATCCGTGATGTCCTTCCTCGGCTCCCGGAGGGGCGGAGCCGTAGACGTGCCGGTCGTGGATCACCAAATCGAACGGCTTGATGGCGGGATTGGCCGGGTAGCCGCGGTGAACGGCCTGGCACTGGTAGCAGACGATGACGTCCTTGACCAGGCGCCAGACGATGTAGTCGAGGATGGTCACTCCGAGGAGCGAGAGTCCCCAGGTCCACGGGACGAAGATCGAGCCGAGGACCACCAGCGCGACACCCGTCTTGCGGTTGAAGTCCTTCTGGAAGTAGAGCTCCGTGTGGCCGCAGGCGGCGCAATGGTCAATCAGTTGACCATCGGGCGGAGCGATCACTTCCGTGACGAAGGAGCAGTGCTCGCAAACGCTTGCGGCCTCGCCGGTTGCCCGGGCGAGGCCGCGTTCGCATTGGGGACAGAGATAGTGGACGCTGGCCATGTCAGGCCGGGCGCATTACTTCGCGCGCTCGATGTAGCGATTGTCGCTCGGGTCGACGATGATCTCTTCGCCTTCCGTCACGAACGGCGGGACCTGCACGGTGACGCCGTTCTCGAGCGTGGCCGGCTTGTAGGACGACGACTGGGTCGCGCCCTTGACCATCGGCTGCGTCTCCTTGATCGTGACCTTCATGGTCTTCGGGAGCTCGACGCCGATCGGCTTGGTCTCGTGAAACTGCACCTGAATCTTGAGGCCCGGCTGCAGCCAGGCGGTTGCGTCGCCCAAGTCTTCCTCGGAGATCTCCACCTGCTCGTAGTTCTCCGTGTTCATGAAGTGGTGCGAGCTTCCGTCGGAGTAGAGGTACTCCATCTCGTGCTGCGTGATGTACGCCTGCTCGATGTCGTCGTTCGAGCGGAAGCGGTGCTCGAACTGGTTGCCCGTACGGAGATTGCGGAGCTTCGCCTGCACCATCGCCCGGAGGTTGCCCGGCGTGTGGTGGCGGAAGTCCATGACCTTGCAGAGATCGCCATCGAAAACGATGACGATTCCTTTGCGGATGTCGTTGGCCTGCATGTGATTCCTTTCGACTCGAACAGGTAAGATCGGCGGCCGCGGCATTCTAGCCGCATCAGGAGAAACCGTGAAAATTGCTCGATTTCTATTCGCCGCGCTGCTGATGGCGACGGCATGCCGCCCTGACCGCGAAGCGCAAACGACAGCCGCAACAGGGGATATTCCAATCGGAGTGTATGGCGCGCTGACCGGCGACCAGGCCTCGTTCGGCACAGCCACCGTGAATGGCGTGAAGCTCGCCGCCGAGGAGATCAACGCGGCCGGCGGCATCAACGGCCGCAAGATCCGCCTGGTCATCGAAGACGATCAGGGTCGCGCCGAGGAGGCCGCGTCCGTCGTGACGAAGCTCATCACCAGCAACCAGGTCTACGGCCTGATCGGCGAGAACTCGTCGAATCAGTCGCTGGCCGCCGCGCCGATCGCGCAGCAGAACGGCGTGCCGATGATCTCGCCGTCGTCGACCAACCCCGCCGTCACGCAGAAGGGCGACTTCATTTTCCGCGTCTGCTTCACCGATCCGTACCAGGGCAAGGCGCTCGCGCACTTTGTGAAGAACAACCTGAAGCTCGACACTGCCGCGACGCTGCTCGACAAGAAGAACGATTACTCGGTCGGCCTCGCGGAGTTCTTCAAGAAGGAGTTCGAGGCCCTCGGCGGGAAGGTGCTCGCGGAGCAGAGCTACACCGGCGGCGACACGGAGTTCCGCCCGCAGCTCACGCGCATGCGCGAGTCGAAGCCGCAGATCCTCTTCATCCCCGGCTTCTATACCGACGTCGGGCAGATCGCCATTCAGGCCCGCGACCTCGGCATGAACATGCCGCTCGTCGGCGGCGACGGATGGGACTCGCCGGCCGTGATCCAGATCGGCGGCAAGTCGATCGAGAACTCCTACTTTTCCGATCACTACTTCGTTGGCGAGACCCGCCCGGCCGTGCAGCAGTTCGTCGCCAAGTACAAACAGCGCCACGGTGCGAACCCAGAGGCCACCGCGGCCCTCGGCTACGACGCGCTCTATCTCTTCGTCAACGCCGCCAGAAAGGCCGGTCTCGACCGGAAGAAGATCCGCGACGAGATCGCACGCACCGCCGACTATCAGGGCGTCTCCGGCACGATCACCATGGGCCCCGATCGCGACCCGATCAAGCCGGTGGCGATGATCAAGATCGAAAACGGGCAGATGAATTTTGCGGGGTGGGTGAAGCCGTAGGTTTTTTACTTTATCCCGAGCGCCAGCGAGGGATCTTTGGTGCCATCGCGCCGCGGCCGGATGCAGCGCGGTGGCACCGTAGATCCCTCGCGTTGCTCGGGATAAAGTAAGCGCGCCGCTCGGGATAAATTGGAAAATCAGCGCCCGATCGCCTTCATCCGCCGCTCCGCCAGCAGGTAGGTCGACGCGGCGAGGTTCTTCGGTTTCTCCACCTTTTGATACGCGGCCATGGCCGCGTCGGTGACGCCGTAGTTCTCGGCGATGCGACCCAGTACGTACCAGTCGTGCGGGGCGGGGTCTTCGCGGCCGGCGCTGTCCATGCTCTGGAGCAGCGCTTCGCGCGCTTCGAGGCTCTTGCCGGTTTCGGCGTAGAGCGAGGCGAGCGTGTGCAGCAGCGCCGCGTTGCCGCCCGGCAGCTTCATCGCTTCGCGGGCATCCTCGAGCGCGCGCTCCAGGTTCGAGCCGCTGAGCAGGGCGTTCCAGGCGATGTTGTTGTAGTCGCCGGCGGTCGGCTCGAGCTCCGTCACGATCTGGCGGTACTGCTTGTCGCAGGCGGCGTAGTTGCCGAGATACATCTCGGCGCCCGCCACGACCCGCATGGCGGAGCGGTCGCGCGGGTACTGCTCCATCCTCTTCTCTGCCAGCTTGCGCGAGTCGGCGTGACGATGAAGGCCGGTCAGCGCGGTGGTCACGTAGTTGAACGCAGTCTCGGAATCGGGCATCGCCGCATGGAGGCGCTCGGCCACCGGGAGGAGCTTCTCCGGCTCGTCCTTCACCGCGTACGTGATAGCCAGGGCGTGATCGATCTTGGTCCTTTCATCGTCGCCGGAGGCTTTCTCCCGCGCCGCGGTGAGGATCTCGATGGCGCGATCGCCGAGCTCCTTCGACGGCATCAGCATCGCGGCGGCGATGCGCATCTCGTCGTCGGTGGCGGTCGCTTTCGACTTCGGCCAGTAGCGGGAGAACGGCGTCGTGGCCAGCGCATCGTCGCCGCCGGTCTGCGCGAACTCTTCGCGCGTCCAGTTCAGCCACTGGCGCGCCGCGTCGCGCTTGCCGTCGCGCAGGAGGCGCAGCACGCTGAAGCCGATCAGGCCGGGCGATTTGCGCGAGGCGCTGACGCGGTACTCGTTGCCTTCTTTGATCACGAAGACGGTGTCGTTCGTGACGCTGCCGCCGCCGGTGGTGCGCATGCGCAGGCGATGTCCGATCGCGTCGTCGCCGTCGTGCTGGATCTGCACGTTGCCCATGCCGAGGTCGGCGTAGAACTCGAGCGGGAGCCCCTGCTCGCGCGCCATCGCCACCATCGCCATCCGCGCCATCCGCCACTCGGTGCGATGCGCCTCGGAATCGAACAGCGGACCTTCATCGCTCGCGTAGTAACGCGCCACGTCCTCGACGTCGAAGTCGGCCAGGAAGGCCTGGATGGCCAGCTTCTTCACCACGCTCTTCGGATCGTTCTCCGGCAGCGGCACCTCGTCATAGCGGGTCGCCTTGCGGAGGCTCTCGATGTGGCTGCGCGTCTCGGTCGACGGCGCGCCTTTGGTTGCCTCTTCCATCAGATCGGCCGCGACCGGGTAACGGCGCAGCGAAGCGAGGACGCCCGCCGCGTTGCGGAGCAGCTCGCGCCGCTGCGACTGATCGGTGCTCGCTGCTTCACGAATGGCGGCGGCGCTGTTCTCCGTCGCCGCGATCGAGACGACGCGCCAGAGGCTGCGCTGCAGCGGGATCTCGGCTGTCTCCACTTCTTTCTTCAGCTCGTCGAAACGCTCCAGCCGCGAGAGGGCCAGGTAGAGCTCCGGCTGATAGCGGGTGTCGTCGAAGTCGGTGATCAGCGCGCGGAACTCGGCCACCGCTTCCTCGATCTTCGCGTTCCTGCCGAAGAGGAGCCCTTCTTCGCCGAGCTCCAGCAGCTTCGCGTACTCGGCGCGAATGTCCTCGTCCTTCGGATCGAGCTCCTTCGCCTTCCGGTACGCGGCGATTGCGCCGGCAAGGTCGAAGCCTTTGCGGTACGGCCGCGCGAACAGGTCGTGCTGCAGGATGATCCCCTGCATGCGCCAGGCGCGGGGGTAGTTCGGCTCGAGGGCGATCGCCTTCCTGATCTGCTCGCGTGCCGCGTCGCCCATGCCGCCGGCGAGCAGCGCCTTCGCGATCTCGACCTGGTGCCGCCCTTCCTTCGGGTGCAGCGCGGCGAGCTTGCGGAACTCCGTGAGCGCCGCGGAGATGTTGCCTTTTGCGAGCTCGAGCTGGCCGCGCTGATCGAAGCCGATCATCACCGCCTGCTTCTCATCGAGCTCTTTGATCGCCTTGCGCACCTCTTCCACTTCGGAAGCGGAGAGACGGCGCTTGCCGCTGTCGAAGCGGAACGTCGCCAGGACGCTGCCGTCGGCCTGCACGCTGTACTCCTGCGCCAGGGTGAGCGTGCCGAGCTTCTTCGTTTCGTTCTGCGGCAGCGTGCGCACGACGAAGCCGGACGGCGGCGCGATGCGGTACTGCCACTCTTTGACGAACGGCCGCGAGAAGACAAAGTCCTGGCGCCGCTTCCGCTTCGCCTTGGTCGCTTCGTCGTCATCGGGGCGTTCCGGCTGCGCGCGCAGCGACCAGGGGAGTGACTCGAGCAGCGAGCCGGGGAAGATCGCCACCGCCGCTTCGCCGTCCATCGCCACTCCGCGTCCCGCCTCGCTGACCTCGAGCGTGATGCGGAACGGTTTGGTGAGGTCACGCGCGTCGCCGGCCGAGAGGTCCTTCAGCGCTTTCGCGTTGTAGTAGCTCTTGACGTAGCCCTCGATCGACTCGCGGTACTGCTTGCGATCGGTCGCGACGTAGTAGCGCCGCATCGCCGATTCATCGGCGCCGAAGGCTTCGGTGATCTCGGTGACCGTCGCTTTGCCTTCCTCCGGCAGCTTGAAGATCCGCGTCTCCACGACGCGGTTGCTGGTCGACGGCGCGACCGGTGTCTCGGTGAGCGCGGTGGTCTTGCCGCTGGCGATCAGCGCCAGACGCCCCTGATCCATCGTTGGCAGCTCGCCGGCGCGCGAGTATTCATCGGTCGGATCGACCCAGATCGCCGTGTCGCCCGGACCGGAAGGATCGACCACGACAATGGCGTGATTGAACATCCCGAGGCCGGGCAGCTCGCGCGGCACGTCAAAGTCCTCGCCCGCGCGGAGCAGCGCCACGTGCGCGGAGAGGCCCGCCTGGCGGAGCATCGCCACGAGCAGCGTCGCCTTGTCCTTGCAGTCGCCGTAGCGATTGCCGAGGACCGTCTGCGGCGTGCGCGGGATCACCGACGACTCGCCGACTTCCACACCGGCGTAACGGATCCGCTTCTGGATCCACGCCAGCGAACGGGCGATGATCTCCTTCTTGTCTTTGGTGTTGCCGATCGCCTCACGCGTGGCCGCTTCGAGTCCGTGATTGGCGAGCTGGCGATCGATCACGTCCGAATACTTTTTGGCGAGGTCGCCCCACGAGCTCCCGGTCGAGACGCCGAACCACGGCAGCGGCGCGACGTCGAAGGGGAGGTCCCACTCGAAATGATCGGGCGGCGCGAATGGGCCGCCTTCGACGGTGATGATCACGCGGCCGTCTTTCTCTTCGCGGCGCGGCTCGATGCGTGGCGCGGTCTGATTGACGAGGTGCAGCGGCAGCGAGGCCGGCGCGTCGATGACCAGCCGCGTGCGATGCACCGGCTTGAAGCTGCCGAAGAACGAAACGTCGCTGGCGGCGCCGTCGTAGAACGATTCCTTCGACTTCCAGGTGATGAGCTGCTCGACGACCGAGCCGGGCGCAATGGCCGGCAGCGGCGCGCGGAAGATGCGGTTGTCGCTGAAGATGTCGAGCGACTCCTCGCGCGCCGGCTGCTCCACGAGCGCTTTCTCATCGAGGGCGTGCACCGTCCCGTCTTTGGTGATGACGCGCGCCTGAATGGTCGGCTTCTCCTGGTACCACGGCGCCCACGGCGCGGTGATGCTCGACCAGTTGTCGACGGCCGAATCGGCCACGACGCGGTAGAGCATCCGCTGCGTGGTCGTGCCGCGTCCGCGCTCGTCGAAGACGTGCCGCGTCTCATCGAGCAGGATCACCAGGTCGGCTTCGCCGGCCGGAATGGCCTCGGCCGCGGCGAGGATCGCCCGCGGCTCGGCCGACATCGGCGCACCGTCCCACGGATCCGCTGCGAAAAGGAGCGGAGAGAAAACGAGAATCAGCGCGAGCGCGCTCAGGCGGGGTACGACCGTGTGCATCTTGGCTCCTGAAAGTTATTCGGACGTCGCCGCATCCTAGCACGTATAATCGCAAACAATCCAAAAACCACCGGAGGGATCTCGATGAAGAAGCTCGCGTTGTACGCAATGGGGCTGCTGATCGCGGGGAGCGCCTTTGCCGCCGACAGCCCGCAGAAGCCCGGCAGATGGCAGATCAAGATGCAGATGGAAATCCCCGGCATGCCGATGAAGATGCCGCCCGTCAACACCGAGGTCTGCCTGACCGAGGAAGACATCAAAAATCCACAGAAGGCGGTGCCCAACGACCCGAAGAGCGACTGCAAAGTCGGCGACTACAAGGTCGACGGCAACAAAGTCACCTGGACCGTCGACTGCCCGAAACAGAAGATGAAAGGCGACGGCGAAATCACGTACACCGGCGACGCCTACAGCGGCGGCATGAACATGAACATCGAAGGCCAGGCGATGTCCGTCAAGTACTCCGGCAAGCACCTCGGCGATTGCAAAAAATAACCGGTCCCCCGTTCCGGACCGCGGTCGCGCAGCGACCGCGGTCCAGGTGAACGCGTGAGGGACAGGCCTATCACCGTTGATAGCGATCTCGATCAACCAGCCGCCCACTCGGTAGCGTCTTCGTTAACCTCATCCGACCCACGCGAGCACCGCAATCGCGAGAAACGCGATCCATGACGCATGACGCAGACGGGTTCAGACGGGTTGGGGGACAGGTCTTCAAAACAGTGGCGGTGTGAGGGACAGGTCTATCGCCGTTGGATCCCCGCCTCCACCAAGATGAACAAGGCTGAGGGACAGGTCTTCAAAACACGCCTTTGACTAGTGACGCCGAAGACGGGTGCGAATCGGGGACAGGTCTTCAGAGGCGCTCGCGTACGCGACTCCAACGGTCGTAGAGCCGCCGCGCCTGTAGGCCTGATTTCTTTCCATTCCGAGGAGCTTTTCTGCCGTTTTTCACCATCTCCTCGGGTCGCCGCGGAGTGCCGAGGTAGCCTCGGCTTGCGTATGGCGAGGCAACCACGAGTCGAGTATCCCGGCGCACGACATCACGTCATGTCGCGCGGCAACAACGGAATCACCATCTTTCATGACGATCGCGACCGCCAGCTCTTCCTCGACCTTCTGGCCGAGGAGATCGTCCGCTCGCGATGGGTCGTCCACGACTACTGCCTGATGGGCAATCACTACCACTTGAGCATCGAGACTCCGGAGTGCACCCTCTCGACGGGCATGCACCGCCTCCTCGGGCGCTACGCCCAGCGCTTCAACAGGCGGCATCAGCGGCGAGGGCACCTCTTTGAAGCACGCTTCAAAAACGTGCTGGTCGAAGAGGAAGCGTACGGCTTCGAGCTCTCCCGCTACATCGTCCTGAATCCAGTGCGCGCGCATCTGGTCGCACGTCCTGAAGAATGGCAGTGGAGCAGCTACGCCGCTCGTGCCGGCTACGCCGAGGCTCCCAAGTGGCTGTCCGTTGATCCGCTTCTGAGCGAGCTCGGGCTCGATCGTGACACGCAGCAGCGTGAGTACCGCAATTTCGTACTCTCGAAGATCAGCGAGTCCGACAGCCTCATGGAAAAACTGACGGCGCAGATCTTCCTCGGCACCGCCTCCTGGATCGACAAGATTCAGAAGCTGCTCGACGAGGCGGAACGAAGCGAGGAGCATCCGCGGGCACAGGTTCATCCCGGGCGGCCGGCTCTCGAGGATGTTATCGACGCGGTCGCGAAGACGTTCGACACGACTCCGGAGGCGATCGCCGGCAGTCACGGGACACTCGAGCGACGTCTCGTCGCGTATCTTGCGTTCGAGGACGGACTCGTTCCTCTCCGCCGGATCGCGAGGCAACTCGGCCTGAAGAGCGCGGGAGGCGTCTCGAATCTCGTCTCCCGCTGCCGGAAAGAGCTCGCCCGCGACTCCGAGATCCTCGGCCTCGCAGAGGCGTGCCGCGACCGAATGCACCGCCGCCCGCCGCCATTCCTCTTTCCTCCACTCACCCTGCCAGCCACCGCACGCGAATACCATCGAGGGGCGTCACGCTCGCGTCGGTGAAGGACTGCATCGACGCCTGAAGAAGCGCTCCATAACAGGTCGGTCCGCTGACGCGACCACACCGAGAGATCGTCTGCTCGTCCGCCGGTACCGCTGAAGCCTGTCCCCCGATCCTGCTGTTCTCCAGTCGCGGATGACATCAGTCCGCCGATGACATCTGAAGGTCTGTCCCCATCGTGTTGCGTGATGACATCTGAAGCTCTGTCCCGCTCGCCCCTCCTCGCTGAGATTAAATCTGAAGCTCTGTCCCCATCGTGTTGCGTCTGTCCCGTCGTGCGGTCTCCATCGTGTGCGCGCTGTCTCCGTCGTGCGGTCGTGTCTGAAGGTCTGTTCCCGTCCTTGTCCCTGAGGGGTGAAATCTGAAGGTCTGTCCCCGTCGCGCCCGCTGTCCCCGTCGTGCGGTCCTGGTGAAATCTGAAGGTCTGTCCCCATCGCGCCCGTCCCGTCGTGTGCGCTCTGTCCCAGTCGTAGCGGGCTTGTGCGGTCGTGCCGAATGCACGCGGGCTACACGCGAGACAACTAGTCCGCCGGTTCGCGATCACTCATCCAACCGACGCGAGCACCGCGATCACGAGAAACGCGATCCATGACAGGTGACGCCCTCGCGAGCCGACGAACGCGACGACTCCGCACAAGGCGCAGGTCACAGAGACGATTTGCGCGGCGGTCCGGGCGCTCATCGCTCCGGGCGAGGCGAGCATCACCAGAAGCGCGGCGAAGCCGAGCCCCATCACGCTGGTGACGTGCCAGGCGAGCCGCAGGGTGCGACTGGTGAACTGTGGCAGGTTTCCCGTACCGTTCACGCTTCCGGACGCTGCGATGTTGCAGGACAGCGTGCAGCGTCCGAAAGCGGAGGAGACGGTTAGGCCGCAGCCGCTTCCGGAGGAGCCACGGCCGCCGTCGTCGTTCCTCTGACGCGCTCGGCGTACCACATCTGGGCGATCATCAGCAGCATCCCGGCATCGCGGATCAGGACGATCCACATGTCTTTGATGCGCTCTTCGTGCGTCTTGCCGGCGTCGGCGACGTTGAAGCAGCCGCAATCGATGGCGTTGTTGCGAAGGAGGTTGATGGTGATGGCGATCATGAACACGACCAGCATCAGGCCGATCAGCCAGCGCGCGCCGCGGGTCCAGACGCCGAGGATCAGCGCAAGGCCGGCGATGATCTCGGCCCACGGCATGATCAGCGAGGTGATGTTGATCAGGCCGCCCGGCAGGATGCGGTAGTTGTAGATCATGTGGGCGAACGACGGCGGGTCGAGGAGCTTCGGCCAGGCGGCGACGATGAAGATCGCCCCCAGCGCGATCTGCACGCGGACGGTCAGCCAGGGGTGGGTGATGGCTTCACGGAGGGTCACGGCTGACCTCCGGTGCGTACCGCGCCGCCACGCTGCTGCCAGTCGGGGAAACCATCTTTGTAGACATAGACGTTGTTGAACTGGATGCCCCACAGCTTCTGGGCGAGCATGTGCGAGTCCTCGCAGGCGCCACCCGAGCAGTAGATGACGATCGGCTTGTTCTGCTCCGACGGGTCCTGACGCTCGTTGTAGAGGTTGTTCACTTTGTCGTCGATATCCGATTCCCAGACGGAGAACGAGCGTGAGCCGGCGATGTGCCCCGCCTCGTAGACGCTGGTGCGGCGGGCGTCGAGGAAGAGCGCGCCGGCGGCGTGGAGCGCGGCAGCATCGGCGCCGCTGATCTCGACCGCGGCCTTGTCGGGGTGCGGCTGGAACTTGGAAAGGTCGACTTTCGGAGCAGCCGCTGGTGCGGGAGTCGCGGCGGCCGGCGTCGCGGCCGGATCACCGGCCGGGCGGCCGATGGTCGCGGTGGGGATGACGATCGGCGGCTGACCGGGCGCCGGCGATTGCGCGACGGTCGCGGTCGTGGCGGTGGTCGCGGTCGTGTCGGTGACGAGCGTCGGCAGGACGGTCTCAGTCAGCGGTGACGTCGCGGTTGGGGCGGTTGTCGTCGCCGAGGCCGACGGGGGTGGGGCCACCTTCTGCGGGACTTTCAGCGCGTTGGGGTAGTAGCCGGGCAGCACGAGTTTCCTCGTACGGCCGGCGAAACCGTTCGCGACGACGGCGATCACGGAAGCCGCGATCACCATCACCGCGACCTGGACGAAGGGGTTGCGTGTTTTCATGACGTTGCCTTGGACGCGCGCGGGGTCGGCGCGGTTTCCCCCAGTTTATCCTGAGCGCAGGCGAGGGATCTCTGGTGGGCATCACCAGACCGCGCGATGACACCCGAGATCCCTCGCGTTGCTCGGGATGAACTGCGCTAATCCGCGCGCCGCAAGACCACCAGCGCGTGCGACTGCACCCAGAAATCCTCGCCGGCGCGCCATTCGCGGTGCTCACGCAGGTCGGGCACCGGCTCGTTCGTGTCGATCACCTTCTCCCACCGGTCGCCCCAGGGGCAGGTCGGGAGCTTGAAGGTCATCGGCTCGTGATGGCCGTTGAAGAGCAGGTAGAAGCTGTTGTCGATGATCGGCTCGCCGCGGTCGTCGGGGGTGGGGATGGCCTTGCCGTTGAGGAATACCCCGACCGTTCGGGCGAAGTGGCTCTGCCAGTCGGCATCCGTCATCTGCTCGCCGTCCGGCTTGAACCAGCCGATGTCGCTGACGTCGGTGCCGCGGACTTTCCGGCCGTGGAACCAGCGGCGGCGCTGGAAGACCGGATGCTCGCGGCGGAAGCGGATCACCCGCGCCACGAAGGCGCGCAGCCCGTCGTCCATGTTTTCCCAGTCGAACCAGGAGATCTCGCTGTCCTGGCAGTAGCCGTTGTTGTTACCCAGTTGGGTCCGGCCGAACTCGTCGCCGGCCAGGATCATCGGTACGCCCTGCGAGAGGAGCAGCGTGGTCAGGAAGTTCCTCTGCTGCCGCGCGCGCAGCGCCTGGACGGCGGGATCATCGGATGGACCTTCCACCCCGCAGTTCCAGGAGCGGTTGTCGTCCGCGCCGTCGCGGTTCTCCTCGCCGTTGGCCTCGTTGTGCTTTTCGTTGTACGAGACGAGGTCGCGCAGCGTGAAGCCGTCGTGCGCGGTGACGAAGTTGATGCTCGCGTAGGGGCGCCGTCCGTTGGCCGCGTAGAGATCGGAGCTGCCGGTCAGACGGGTCGCGAAGTCGTCGAGGGTCTGGTCGGTGCCGCGCCAGTAATCGCGCACCACGTCGCGGTACTTGCCGTTCCACTCCGACCAGAGGGGTGGGAAGTTGCCGACCTGATAGCCCCCCTCGCCGACGTCCCACGGCTCGGCGATCAGCTTCACCTGTGAGATGTACGGGTCCTGCTGGATGATGTCGAAGAAGGCGGAGAGGCGGTCGACGTCGTGCAGCTCGCGGGCGAGCGTCGAGGCGAGGTCGAAGCGGAAGCCGTCGACGTGGTAGACCTCGACCCAGTGGCGCAGCGAATCCATGACCATCTGCATGACGCGCGGATGGCTGAGGTCGAGGGTGTTGCCGGTGCCGGTCGAATCCCAGCTGTGGCGCGGGTTCTCGGGCGAGAGCTTGTAATAGACGGCGTTGTCGATGCCGCGGAAGGACAGCGTCGGACCGAGGTGATTGCCCTCGGCGGTGTGGTTGTAGACCACGTCGAGGATGACCTCGATTCCGGCGTCGTGGAGCGCCCGAATCGCGCGTTTGAGCTCGATCGCGCCGAGCTCACCCAGATA
>DASWOB010000032.1:0-35921 GCA_036398925.1 Thermoanaerobaculia bacterium | reverse complement strand
GTATGTCAGCGGTCGGCGGCCTTCGACGATGATCTTGCTCGCAAATCGTCGTCGACTCACGGATGACGACGGCCGCTCCCCAACCTATCGCCTCTCGCTGCCAATTGTTCTGCCGCGCAGGCTCCTAGGCCAACCAACGGGGTCCGGGGCTGATGGCCCCGGCCGCCGGAGGCCCCCCGTCGTCTCCTCATCCGTGGGTCAAGTGCGTGCGTTCTGCTTAGGGTACGGAGGTGGGCTGGAAACCCACACCACACCAAATCACGCGAGCAGATCGCGCACGCGCCGCGCGATCTCCCGCCGCGCGTCGTCCGCGATGTCCCGCCCCTGTTCCACCGCGTCGAGCAGCGAGCGCAACGCACGATAGGCATCGCCGCGATCCGACCGCTCCTCCATCAGGCGCGCGCCGTCGACCCGTTCATCGACCCTCTGACGAATCCCACTGCCGTCGCCGATCACCTCGCGCACGCTTCGCCGCAAGCGCAGCTCGCGCTTGAGCCGCGGCAGCGCGAGGCCGAGCAGCAGCGCCGCCAGCATGCCGCCCACCACCCACGGCACATAGCGCCGCTCGGCGACTTCGCGGCGCACCTCCGCCGGCGCGGTGGCCGGGATCCGCGCAGCGTCGGCCATGAACGTCGTCGCGGCGCAGCGCAGCTCGCGCCGCTCGCGCGCTTCCGGGTCGAACGTGCGCACCACCAGCGGCGGAATGGAGAGCGATCCGGCGCTCGCCGGAAAGAGGAGATAGGTCCAGCGGCGGGTCATCGAGCCGCCCTCCCCTCGCACCGCTTTGCCGTCGGTGACCTGCAGTCGTCCGTCGAGCGTTCCTTCGAAGCGCGGCGGCGCGGCCGCGCGGATGTTGCCACGTCCCGCCAGCGCCACCTGCACGATCACCGGCCCGCCGTTGCGCTGCGACGGCTCGGAGCATTCGAGCGAGAGCGTCCCGGTCGCGTCGACCGGCGGCCCCTCGGGGATCGGCTGCACGTCGATCTCGATCGGCGCGGAGCTGAAATGCGCGTCGACCATCGAGCCCTCGAACATGGCGAACGGACCGCCGCGAATGCGCCGCAGGATCGCCGCTTCGATGGTCATCCCGCCGAGGCGCAGCCGTCCGCTGCGCAGCGGAAAAAGCGCCACGCGGCGAATGGGGATGCGCTGCAGGATGTGATTGCCGACCCTGGCCTGCTCCGGCTCGATGCTGCGCACGTCGATCTCCTCGATCCAGAACTCCTCGAGCCGAGGCATCGCCACCACCTGCCACTGCTGCACCGACGCGGCGTTGTAGAGCACCCAGGTGACGATGATCTGCTCGCCGACGAACGAGGTCGTGCGATCGATCTCCGTCACGACGAAGAACGGGTCGCGCCCCGTCGCCAGCAGCTCGCGCAGGATGACCTCCGGATCGTTCGAGCCGGAGACACGGTCCGCGAGGATCTGCACCGCGACCGGCCCGAACGACTGGCCGCCGATCGTCAGCGGCCCCACCGCTCCCTGGCCGGACGCGGTCGGCCGCGCCGTATAGCGAAAGACCTTCCGCCGGATCGTCTCACCATTAATCCAGGCGAACTCCGACGAGACCGATGGCTCGCCGATGATGGTCAGGTTCCGCAGCGGAATGGTGACGTTCTCGACCCGCGCCGCATCGCCCTCCAGCGAGACGATGATGTTGACCGTGTCATTGGTGCGGACGGTGCGCGGCTCGACGATGAGGTCGTTCGCGGATGCGGTGGCAGAGAGGAAGATCATCAGCAGCAGTGCTGTGATGGTTCCTCGGAGTTCCTCGGGTTCCTCGGCGACAACTCGCTCCCTCCGAGGAACCCCGAGGAACCGAGGAACCCAAAACCTCACCAGCCGACTCTCCGGTCGCATTTCACCAGCCGACTCTCCGGTCGGCCGGCAGCTTTTTCATCCGCGACAGCTCTTCCTGCTCCTGCTGCTGCACGCTACGCAGCAGCGCTTCGAGATCGGCCTGGCCCTGCTTCGCCTCCGGTTTCTGGCCCTGGGCCGGCGACTGCGGTTGCTGCTGCTGTTGTTGCTGGCCGCCCTTGCCTCCCTGCTGGCCGCTCTGCGACTTTTGCTGCGACTCGCGGCGCGTCAGCGCGAGCTCGAGGTTCCGCTTCGCCTCCGCAAAGTCAGGCCGCGCCCGCAGCGCATCCTGGTAGTCGCGGATGGCGTGATCGAGCGCGTTGGCCGCCAGCGCGCTGTTGCCGCGATTGAAATACGCGTTCGCGCGCAGGGCCGGATCTTTCACCGCCCCTTCCATGAGTGCGGAGCCTTCCTCGTGCTGCCCCGCCGCGATCGCCGCGGTGGCCGCGTTGAACGCGGTCTGCGCCGACGGCGCCAGCTCGTGCGCTTCGCGCAGCGACCGCGCCGCCTCGGCGTACTCCTTCGCCTCGAACTGCCGCACCCCGCGCTTCGACGCCGCATGCGAGTTCGTCTGGTGCACGGCGATGCCGCCGATCAGAAGGATCGCGAGGAACTTCACTCGGCACCTCGATTCACCAGCGACCCGGCGAACAGCGCGAAGAACGCCAACGCCAGCGGCCACTGGTACCGGTCGACCGGCACCCGCACCTCGGTCTGCTGCGGCGCGCCGGCCCGCAAGCCGGTGAACAGCGGCGCGAGCGCGTCCGCGCCGAAGGGATTCTGCAGCAGCGCCCCGCCGGTCCCGCGCGCCAGCTGCTGCAACGTATCGGCACGCGCGAACGTCGTGACCATGTTCCCCGACCCGTCGCGCAGCGGTCCGTCCGGCGTCGGGATCGGTGCCCCCTGCGCGCTGCCGACGACGATCGCCGACACCTTCACGCCGCGCGACTTCGCGCGCTGGATCGCATCCGGCACGCGCACGCCCTGCTCCTCGCCGTCGCTGATGATCACGATGTCGCCGCTCTGCGCCGGATCGGCTTCGACGAGCTGCATCGCCGCCAGGATCGCGCTGCCGATGTCCGAGCCCGGCTCCCCCACCTCGCCCGGGATGAGCGTGTCGAGCAGCGCCGTGACGGCGTCGGAGTCGCTGGTCAGCGGCGCGATGACGCTCGGTGTCGCTTCGAAGACCACCAGGCCGATGCGCCCCGGCTGCGCGTTCACGATCTCCTTGGCCAGCGCTTTCGACGCGGCCAGACGTGACGTGCCGACGTCCTCCGCGGCCATGCTGTTCGAGACGTCGAGGACGATCACCCGGTTCGACTCGCGCGCGATGACCGGCACGGTCTTGAAGCCGGCGTACGGCCCGGCCACCGCCAGCAGCGCCGCCGCGAGCGCGATCGTCAGCAGCCACGGCCGCAGCGCGCGCAGCGGATTGCCGCCGCCGCGCAGACGCTCGTTCGTGAAGCGGCGCGCGATGGCGGTGCGGGTCCGCTCCGAGCCGAGGAACATCGCCAGCGCGAACGGTACGATGGCCAGGAGCCAGAGCAGGGTCATGCTGCGGAAGCTCATGCCGGCACCTTCAGCCAGAAGGTTTCGCCGCCGAGCAGCGCCAGTCCCAGGAGGGCCAGGCCACCGGCCAGGGGCCAGAGATAGAGCTCGTTGATCTGCTCCCGCTTCGGGGCGGTCAGGCGGGTTTTCTCGAGGCGATCGATGCGCAGCAGCACCTCGCTCATCGCGCGTGGATCGGTGGCGCGGAAGAACTCGCCGCCGGTCGACTCGGCGATCGTGCCGAGGGTCTTCTCATCGAGCTCGCCGCGAATCTGCTGGTAGACCACCTCGATCTCGCCGGTGAACGGATTCTGCCGCTTGACCGGCAGCGGCACCGGCCCCTCGCTCCCGACGCCGACCGTGTAGACCTTGATCCCGCTGCGCGCCGCCAGCTGCGCCGCCACCAGCGGATCGATCGAGCCGGAGTTGTTCACGCCGTCGGTCACCAGAATGACCACGCGGCTGCGCGTCTTCGAGGTGCGCAGGCGGTTGACGGCGGTCGCCAGCGCGTGACCGATGGCCGTGCCGTTGCCATGCTCCCCGAGCTCCGCGCGGTCGAGGATCCCCTCGGCGATGCGCCGGTCGTACGTGATCGGCACGCGCGTCGCCGCCCGGCTGCCGAACGTCACGATGCCGATGCGATCGTCGGTGCGCCCGCGGATGAAATCGCTGATCAGCTCCTTCGCCACCGTAAAACGATTCCTCGGACGGAAATCCTCCGCCGCCATCGAGCCTGAAGCGTCCAGTGCGATCACGATGTCGATGCCGAACCGATCGCTCGCCGCCAGCCGTACCACCCGCTGCGGCCGCGCCAGCGCAACGATGATCAGCAGCAGCGCAAGCGACTCCAGGATGAACGGGACCGCGGAGGTCCAGACCCGGAAACCGCGTTCCCCACCGACCAGGGAGAGCGAGGAAAACCGGAACGCCCCCTCGCTACGACGACGATCGCGGATCAGCAGCGCGATGCGCGCCAGGACGAGCAGCGCGAGCGCAAACCACCACGGATCGGCGAAGCGGGTCATCGGGCCGCCTCCCCTGCCGCCATCTCACGTGTCATCCCGCCTGTCATCCTGAGGAGCGAAGCGACGAAGGACCCCCTCCCCACGTGCGATACACCGTGCGCATCGCCTGTGAGGAGGGGGTCCTTCGCTTCGCTCAGAATGACACGGGGCGGTGAAATGCGGGTCATGCCGCCTGCTCCTCCCGCGCTTCCGGAATGAGCCCCAGCGCGCGCCGCGCGACGTCATCGAAATCACGCGGCTCCGGGCCACGCAGGGAGAACTTCTCCAGATCGCCCTGCTGCAGGATCTCCCGTACCACCGCTTCGTCTGCGTCCAGCCGCCGCAGCAACTCGGTGGTGGTCAGCTCCGTGCCGAGCCGCGGGCGTGTCGCCGCGAGATAGGCGCGCGTGGCATCGGCCAGGGCGGCCCAGCGCAGCGGCTTCGCGGTACGTCCGACCAGCAGCTCGATGGTCTGCCGGTACTGCTCGTCGGGCGCGAGGACGATCGCCGGCGCGACGACCTTTTGGCGCGAGCGCCACCAGGCGAAGAGCCACGCCAGCGCAGCGAATGCAGCGGCGGATGCGATGGCGATCCACGGCGTGCTCGGATACGGCAGCGCGCGCGGTGGGACCAGCGGCGCCATCTTCAGGTCGTCGCCGCGCTTCAGCACCGACCGCACCGGAATGGTCACGCGGCCGAACGAGCCCTCCAGCACGAATGGCTTCGGCTCGAACGTCCGCACTACCACCGTGTTCCCCTTCTGCGAAACGACCTCGTATGCCTCGGAGTGATCGAGCACCACCGGCGCCGGAAAGGTGACGGTCACGAGATCGCCCACCGCCGGTTGTGACGGTGAGATGGTGACGGCCAGGAAGGCGACGATCGGCAGCAGCATCAGCGCCTCCGCGCCCGCCGCGCCGCGCGCTCGCGGAAGAAGCGCAGCAGGTCGCGGTCGTACGGCAAAGCCGTCGAGAGTGGGAGGTGATCGATGCCGGCGCTGCGGAAGCGGCGCGCGAGCTGCTCGCGATGCCGCGCCGAACGCCTGGCCACGTCGCTGCGCCGCAGGTCGACGAGCCGCGTCTCGCCGGTTTCGTAGTCGACCAGCCGCGCCAGACCACGCTCCGGAAAGCGCTCCTCGCGCGGATCGCCGATCGAGATGGCGATCACGTCGTGCTTCCGGTCGAGCCGCTGCAAGGTGCGCTCGAACGAGACGTCGAGGAAATCGGAGAGGAGGATCACCACCGCCTTCTTGACGGCGATCCGTTCGAGATACGCCGCCGCGTTCTCGAGATCCGCCCGCCCGAACGGTCCGCGCATCGCCGCGCCAGCCGTTTCGTGCACGAGCTGCTGCGCGTGCGCCCGGCCGCGGCGCGGCGGCACGAAGGCGCGCACGCTGTCGGAGAAGAGCAGCAGGCCGACGCGGTCGGAGCTCTCCACGGCCGAGAAGGCGAAGATCGAGGCCAGCTCCGCGGCGAGATCGCACTTGCGCCAGTCGATCGAACCGAAGGCCATCGAGCCGGAGACGTCCACCGCCACGAGGATGGTCAGGTCGCGCTCCTCGATGAACTCCTTCACGTGCGGCGTGCCGCTGCGCGCGGTGACGTTCCAGTCGATGGTGCGGATGTCATCGCCCGGCAGGTACTCGCGCACCTTCGAGAATTCGATGCCCCGCCCATGAAAGGCGGAGTGGTAATCGCCCGCAAAGCCGGCCCGGATCAGCCGCGCGCTGCGCAGTTCGAGGTCGCGCACGCGGCGTGCGAGCGGGGCGCGAAGGTCGGCGGGTTTGCGGCGGAAGAAGGAAAGCATGATGGTTTTGGGGGTTCCTCGGTTCCTCGGGTCAAGGCACCGCCACCGCCCCCGCGATCTGGTCGATGATCCGGTCCGCGGTCATCTGCTCCGCGGCCGCCTCGTAACTCAGCACGAGCCGGTGCCGCAGCACGTCGTGTGCGACCGACTTGACGTCTTCCGGCAGGACATAGTTTCTCCCGTTGATGAACGCGTGTGCCTTGGCGACGTGCGCCAGCGCGAGTGTGGCCCTCGGCGACGCGCCGAACGCGATGTGCGACGCCAGCGAAGGCAATCGCGCCTCGGCCGGCTTTCGCGTGGCCGTCACCAACTGCACGATGTAGCGGCTGATGCGCTCGTCGACATGGACGGCCGAGGAGTGCCGGGCCACGTCGCGGATGTCGTCGAGCGAGAGCACGCGCTGGACGTGGATCTGCTCCGCGGTCGGGTCGAGGTACAGACCGAGCATGCGCAGCTCCTCCTCGGCGGTCGGATAGTCCACCCGCAGTTTCATCACGAAGCGGTCGATCTGCGCCTCCGGCAGCGCATACGTCCCTTCCTGCTCGATCGGGTTCTGCGTGGCGATGACGACGAACGGCTCCGGCAGTGAATACGAGGTGTCGCCGATCGTGACCTGCCGCTCCTGCATCGCTTCGAGGAGAGCGCTCTGCACCTTGGCCGGCGCGCGGTTGATCTCGTCGGCCAGGACCAGGTTCGCGAAGATCGGCCCGAGCCGCGCGTTGAACGTCCGCCCGGCCGGATCGAAGATCTGCGTGCCGGTGATGTCGGCCGGCAGCAGGTCGGGGGTGAACTGGACGCGCTTGAAGGTGGCGTCGATGGACGCCGCGAGCGTCTTCACCAGCAGCGTCTTGGCGAGCCCCGGCAGCCCTTCGATCAGCACGTGACCGCGGATGAGGATGGCGATGACGAGCCGGTCGACGATGGCGTCCTGGCCGATCACGGCGCGTCCCACCTCGCGGCGCAGGCGGGCGATCGTCTCGTGCGCCGCGGAAATATGAGGGTCTGTGGTCAGGGGCGGGGTGGTCATCGGCCGAAAAGTCTATCCTTCACGCCGTGAAGCCGAAGAAAAAATGGGGCCAGAACTTCCTCCGCAACCGAGGCGCGGTCGAGCGCATCGTCGCCGCCATCGAGCCGGCACCGGGCGAGCTCGTCATCGAGATCGGCCCGGGCGAAGGGGCGCTGACCGAAAAAGTGCTGGAGCTCGGCAATCCGGTGCTGGCCATCGAGATCGATCCCGACCTCTTCCGGCGCCTCCGCGCCAAATACGGCGACCGGATGGAGATCCGCAACGAGGACGCCGTCGACGCGCCGCTCCCGGAGCAGCCGTATCGCGCCGTCGGCAACCTCCCCTACAACGTAGCCACGCCGATCGTCCGCCGGGTCATCGCCGACCCCAACTGCCGGCGCGGCGTCTTCATGCTGCAGAAGGAAGTGGCCGAGCGGATCGCCGCCAGACCGGGCGACGAGCAGTACGGCTACCTGACGCTTTACGTGCAGCTTTACGCCAGCGCCAGGACGCTGATGACCCTCGAGCCGCGCTCGTTCTACCCGGCGCCAAAAGTGCGCAGCGCGGTGGTCGTGCTCGATCCCCGGCCGCCCGCGTACACCGCCGACCGGGAGGCGCTGGAGGCGCTGATCAGCCAGTCGTTCCGGATGCGGCGGAAAAAGCTGGTGAACAACCTCACCGGCTGGCGCGAGCTGACGCGCGAGCAGGCGCTGGCAGCGATGGAACGTGCCGGCATCGGCCTCGACGTCCGCGCGGAGACGATGGGACTGGAGGAATTCGACCGCCTGGCGCTGGCATTGGCCTGACAAATCAGCGTAAATCATTGACCAATCGTCGGTTATGTCGACGCGGCACCGCTGACAACGGAAGAATTCACGCTGACAACGGAAGAAAATTCGCTGACAACGGAAGAAAATTCGCTGGCAACGGAAGCTTTCACGCTGACATCGCCAGGAAATTCGCTGACGATCGAAGAGAAATCGCTGGCGACGGAAGCAAACACGCTTACCGGTGAAGCGCACCGACCTTTGTTTGCAAGCGAGCACGCTTCGTTTGTAAGCGATCACGCTTCGTTTGTAAGCGATCACGCTTCGTTTGCAAGGGCATCGCTCTTCGTTTGTCAGCGATCACGCTTCGTTTGTCAGCGATCGCGCTTCGCTTGCCAGGGCATCGCCGGTCGTTTGCCAGCCGTCGCGCTTCGTTTGCCAGCGGGTTTTCTTCGCTCGCCAGCGCTCACTCCGCCCGCGCATCCCCCGGTTCATAGCGCCACTCGGTCTGATGCTTCGCCCCCTCGGCGAAACGCGGATCGACGTACTCCTCGAAGGCGATGTCGCGCTCCAGCACACCCGTCTCCCGCATCAGTGACGTGATGAGATTGAAGTCATCGCGCAGCGGCGTGAGCGGCTGATACATCACCCGGTCGAGGGGATTGGTCAGCGCCCAGCGCAGCACGCGCGGGTCCTGCCGGAAGTAAAAGCGCCCGACGAAATCGGCGGCATGCTCGCGCCGCGGCTTGCGCTTTTCCGGATTGTCGAGCCAGAGGCCCGAGCGGGCGATGCCGTCGACCAGCACCTGCACCGCCTCCGGCTTGTTCTCGATCACGTCCTGGCGCACCACCAGCACGCAGGAGATGAAGTCGGGCCAGTATTCGCGCGCGTGGAACAGCACCCGGCCGTAGCCGCCGATCTCGGCCTGCGACGGATACGGCTCCCCCATCGAGAACGCGTCGATCGCTCCCGCCGCCAGCGCGCCCGGCACGTCGGGCGGCGCCATCTCCACCATCCGGAGGTCCTTCTCGGTCATGCCGTGCTTCTTCATCGCACGGAAGAGGATCAGCCGCTCGTCGGAGAAGCGGCTCGGGATGGCAATGGTCCTCCCTCGCATGTCGGCGAACGACTGCACGGGTCCGTTCTTCTGCACGACCACCGCACTGCCGTAGCGGTGTCCGAGGTAAACGATCTTGATCGGAACGCCCTGAGCACGCAGGGCGATGGCCATCGGCGCAACCATGAACGCCGCCTGCATCTGGTTCGAGATCAGCGCTTCCTTGATCTCAGGAAAGCCCTGGAACATTCGCGGAATGAAGAGATGTCCCGAACGAGAGTTGGCGGAGATGTAGTCCGTCACCGGGCACGCGAGGTGTCACGTGACCGGAATGTAGGCGACGTTCAGTTTGCGCTCGCTCTCCGGCAGCCGGTCATTGAGCAGCACCGGCCAGTCGACGTTCATCGACAGGTGCGCGGTCGTGATCACCGCCACCCAGGCCAGCACGCTCAGCAAGATCTTGCGCGCGTCAGTCATGTTCTCCACCTCCTTTCAGTCGGTGTTCAGGGCCGAGGGCCGAGGGCTGAGGGCCGAGGGAAAGTCGGGCAACATCGCCGTGCTTCTCCCTCGGCCCTTGGCCCTAGGCCCTCGGCCCTAGTCATGGAATGCCCATTTCACGAACTTCAGATGTTCCATTCTGCGGATCAGCGTGTCGAGCGCGAGGCCGATCATCCCGATCAGCAGCATCCCGCCGACGACCAGGTCGTAGCGCTTCCCGGCGTTGCGCGCGTCGATGATGAGGTAGCCGAGGCCGGAATCGACCGCGATCATCTCCGCGGCGACGAGGACGATCCACGCCACGCCGAAGGCGATGCGCAGCCCCACCAGGATTTTCGGCAGCACCGCGGGAAAGATGACTCTCACGATCAACGCGCGCGTCGACAGACCGAAATTGCGTCCCGCCTGCACGTAGACCGGCGGCACGTTGCGCACGCCGTTCATCGTCGCCACGACCACGGGGAAGAACGACGCCAGGAAGATCAGAAAGATCGGCGCGAGATTGCTGACCCCGAACCAGATCACCGCGAGCGGCATCCAGGCCAGCGGCGAGATCGGCCGCAGCATCTGAATGACAGGATTCGCCGCGCGCGCCGCCGGCCCGAACCATCCGAGCAGCAGCCCCGCCGGCACGCCGAGGAGCACCGCCGCGCCGTAACCGCACGCCACGCGGAAGAGCGAATCGCCGATGTAGCGCCAGAGCAGACTGCGCTCGACGAGCTGCATCATCCCGCGCGCCACCTCCAGCGGCGACGGAAAGATGGTGGCCTTCGTGAGCACGACCGCAAAGTGCCACAGCGCAATCGCGGCGAGCCCCGTCGCAATCGGCAGCAGCACTCGGCCCTCGGCCCTCGTCCCTCGGCCCTGACTGCTCATACCTGATGCGCCAGTCCGATCTCCGCGAAGATCTCATCGCGCAGCTCGAGGTAGCGCGGATCGGAGAGATCGCGTGGATGCGGCAGATCGATCGGCACGATGCGCTGCACGCGCCCCGGCCGCGCGGAGAGGACCACCACCCGGTCGGCCAGCTGCACCGACTCTTCGATGTCGTGCGTGACGAAGAGGATGGTCTTCTTCTCCGCCTGCCAGATCCGCAGCAGCTCGCGCCGCATCTGCAGCCGCGTGATCGAATCGAGCGCGCCGAACGGCTCGTCGAGATAGAGCACGTCGGGGTCGACGGCCAGCGCGCGGGCCACTTCGAGGCGCTGCTTCATGCCGCCGGAGAGCTCGCGCGGATACGCTTTTTCGAACCCGCGCAGACCGACCATGGCGACGTAATGCGCGATCCGCTCGCGTTGTTCGTTCGGCGTCAGGCGAAAGAGGCCGAAGCCGATGTTCTGCTCGACCGTGAGCCAGGGGAAGACGCCGCGCTCCTGAAAGACGAAAATGCGGCGCGGATCGGGACCGCTCACCCGCTCGCCGTCGATCGTCACTTCCCCCTCGTTCGCGGTGAGAAAACCGCCGACGATGTTCAGCAGCGTCGACTTGCCGCACCCCGATGGCCCCAGCAGACAGACGAACTCCCCCTCCGGCACGTCGAGGTTGATGTCGTCGAGCACGCGATTGGTGCCGAAGTTCATCCCGATGCCGCGGAACTGAACTTTCATTCGGCCAGGTACCCCCAGCGCACGCCCGGCAGCCGCTCCAGACGGCGCATGAGCAGGTCGAGCACGACGCCGATGACGCCGATGAGGATCATCCCCGCCACGACCAGGTCGTAACGGTTCCCCGCGTTGCGCGCGTCGACGATGAGAAAGCCGAGGCCGGAGCTGACCGCGATCATCTCCGCGGCGACGACTACCAGCCATGCGATCCCGAGGGTGATGCGCATCCCCACCACGAGCTGCGGCAGGATCGCCGGAAGGACGATGCTCCTCACCAGCTGCCGCGTAGTCAGGCCGAAATTGCGCGCGGCGGCGAGATGCACCGCATCGATGTTGTGCACCGCGTGCATCGTCGTGACGGTGAGCGGCAGCAGCGAGGCGAGGAAGATCAGAAACATCGCCGCCACGTCGCCGACGCCGAACCAGAGGATGGCGATCGGGATCCACGCCAGCGGGGAGATCGGCCGCAGCAGCTGCAGCAGCGGATTGAGCGCATGCTCGCCGCGGCGCCAGAGACCGAGGGTCACGCCGAGCGGGATGGCGATGAGGAGCGCCGCCATGTAACCCCAGGTGACGCGGAAAAGGCTGGCCACGATGTACTTCACGAGGAGGCCTTTCACCGCCAGCTCGCCGATGGCCCGGACCGATTGCCACGGCGACGGCACGAGCGTCGCGGGCGACATCGCCACCGCGATCTGCCATGCGAGAACGAGAAGCGCCAAACCGCTGACCGGGAGGAGAATTCTGGACGCGCGCAACGCGGGCGGAGGGTAGCATGGGGACAGCCGCTCAGCTACTCAGCGTTCAGCTGCTCAGCTGCTCAGCTACTCAGGCGAATGCGCGGCGCCCTCCCTGAATAGCTGAATAGCTGAACAGCTGAACAGCTGAACAGCCTGTCACGTTCCTGTGAGCATCGGATGCGTGCGATCTCCATCACAATGAAGCGTCCGTACAGTCCCTAAACTGCGCTCCACTTTGTCCGGAGGATCCATGACTCGCCGACTGATGTTCTTCGCGCTCGCGCTGCTGCTTTCCATTCCAGCGCTCGCCGCGACCCCTTGTAATCTGCAGATGACCGTCACGTGCACCGCGGGGCCGAACGGCTCCACCTCCTGCACGAGCACCACCGTCAACGCCGGCACCACCGCGTGCACCGGCGAATACTTTTCCGGCTGGTTCGCCGACGCCTCCTCATCGAAGGTGCACGTCTCGATCGCCGACAACTCGCTGGGGCTCGGCGAATGCTTCAGCTCCGAGGAGTTCGAGCTGTTCGAGCAGCCGTTCTCGATCTGCTACGGCAACGCCTCGCTCCCCGCCGGCGCGTCGTTCACCTCCTCCACCGTATTCACCGGCGCCACCGCCGGCCTGCCGATCATCGGACTGACCTACGTTTCCGATCCGGAGACCGAGACCGAGCTGGCGTCCGCCTTTGCGTTCGCCAATGCCGACCAGCCGACCTGCACGCCGACCGTCAGCGCGCCGCCGGTATCGCAGACCGGCGCCGAGTACACGGTCACCTGGACGAACGTCTCCGATCCGGGCGCTGGCTACATCATCGAAGAGTCGACCTCGCCCGACTTTACGGCCAACCTCGTCTCGGCGCAGGCCAGCGGCTTCGCCAAGACGTTCCGCCACGACGTCACGTCCGCCACCACCTATTACTACCGCGTTCGCCCGACCGCCTGCGCCGGCGGCACCCCGACCAACTCCGCGACCGCGCAGACCATCGTGCAGCCCCCGGTGCCGACCACGCGCGAGAGCGCCGAGGTCGCGGTGCCGCTCGGCAGCACGACGCCGGTGCAGATCCCGCTCTTTATCCCTGGCCCGAGCGGCAAGCTGGCCACCGACGCCACGTTCAACGCCACGTCCGACAAGCCGTTCATCACCGTCCAGCCGAGCAGCGGCCCGCTTCCCCCCGGCGGCACGACCGTGACCGTCACCGTCAGCCCGTCGGGCCTCCAGCCGGGCGCGAATACCGGTACCGTTTCGGTGACCAGCAACGGCGCACCGGTCGCGAACGTGCCGATCTCCATCAGCATCGTCACGCCGGTCGCCCCAGGCGGCAAATCGACGCCGCCGGCCAGCGCCCTGATCATCCCGGTGGTCACGCACGTCAACGGCGCGGCCGGCCCGTTCCTCTCCGACGTCCGCCTCACGAACGCCGCCACAGCGGCCGTAAAGTACCAGGTCACCATGACCCCCACCCGCACCGACGCCACGACGTCGAGCAAGGTGACGCAGGTGACGGTCGACCCGCAGCAGACCATCGCCCTCAATGACATCGCCAAGAACTTCTTCGGCTACGGCGCCACCGGCGGTGCGAACGATGTCGGCTTCGGCTCGCTCGAGATCCGCCCGCTCAACACCTCGTCGCCGCTGACCTTCGCCTCCAGCCGCACCTACGCCTCGACGGCAGCCGGCACGTTCGGCCAGTTCGTCGCCGCGGTGCCGTTCGCAAAGTTCGCCACCCGCCGCGTCTCCGGCTTCCCGATTCCGGGCCCGGGCGAGCCCGGCCCGATCGCCACGCTCTCCCTCCAGCAGATCGCCGAATCGGCCAAATTCCGCACGAATCTCGGCATCACCGAAGGCGCCGGCGAACCGGCCAGCGGCAAGATCCGCATCATCGACGCCAACGGCCAGGTACTGAAAGAAGCGCCGTACTCACTGCTGCCGGGCGAGCACCAGCAGCTCAACCGCTACATCGCCACGCAGGGCATCGCCAACCTCGAAGACGGCCGCATCGAGATCACCGTCGAATCGCCGACGGGCGCCGTGACCGCCTACGCCTCGGTGCTCGACAACATCACCACCGACCCGCTGGCCGTGACCGCCGTCGAAGCCTCGAAGATCTCCTCGATGCGCTACGTCCTCCCCGGCATGGCCGAGCTCAATAACGGCGCGAACAACTTCCACTCCGACGTCCGCATCTACAACGCCGGCGACCGCGACGCCATCGCCACGCTGACCTACTACCCGATGAACAACGGCACCCCCCGCAGCATCGCGCCGATGAACATCGCCCGCGGTACGGTGAAAGTGATCGACAACATCCTCCCCACCCTCTTCAACGAAACGCAGGGCGGCGGCTCGATCGTCATCACCACCAGCGACGTCACCTCGCTCGTCGCCACCGGCCGCACCTACACCCGCGTCGAAGGCGGCGGCACCTACGGCCAGTTCATCCCCGGCCTCACCCCGCTGGAAGGCCTCGGCCGCAACGACCGCCCCCTGCAGGTCCTCCAACTCGAACAATCCGCCCAGTTCCGCAGCAACATCGGCCTCGCCGAGCTCACCGGAAATGCCACCAGCGTGAAGGTCTTCGTCCACCTCCCCGATTCAAAAGCCACCCCATCGGTGGACGTTAATTTGGCGCCGAACGAATTCCGCCAGCTCAACAGCCTCATCGCCTCCGTCGCCCCCGGCCAGACCTACAACGCCCGCGTCACCGTGCAGGTGACCGGCGGGAACGGCCGCGTGGCGGCGTACGCGAGCGTGCTGGACAACGAGAGTAAGGATCCGACGTACGTGCCGGGGCAGTAGGCCGCGGCACCACGTTATTGCAGTTTTTTGACGATCTTCGCGAGGCTCGGCATCGTTCCGATCGGATCGGAACCAAGCGCCAGCGGAATTCCGTTCGTAGGATCGATGAGGAGCCGTTTTAATTGTGATCCGGTCAGGTTGTAGCCTCGCTTGCGAGCAACAGACTGAACCACAGCGGCCACTCCGGCAATGATGGAGGCGGCAGCTGACGTTCCGCCGAACTCGCCGGTATAGTCATCGAGTTCCTCGCTAGTCTCACCATCGCCGCTCGTCGTCACCTCTTCGCCCCAGGCATAGCACTGCACACCATGGCCGCGGTTGGAGAAAAAAAGTGGACGATGTGGGTCTGGCCACATGTCATCCAGCGACGTTGCGGCCCCGACTAAGACCGCACCCGAGTTCGTGCTGTCGCGTGTGAGGAACGCGCTGCCATTACCCGCCGCTTCGATGACAAGTATCTCCTCCGCGACAGCCCACCGTATCGCGCGCTTCACCGCCGGCTCTACTTCGACGGGCAACAGGAGGCCGCTCGTCTTGTGAAGGTATTGTGCCTGAATTAACAAAATATCGCCCGAGCTGAGAAATCCGCTTTCTATGGCTGTCGCGATTGCGGCAGCGGTGCTGTACTCTATCTCACCGGTTTTGGCTTTATAGTGTTGCGATACCAGACCGATGGTGAGACTCGGGAGCATCCCGACGCCGCCTCGAACAGGGGCGTGAGCTGAGATCAAGACGCCCAGAACTGACGTCCCGTGGCCGCGAAAGAGGTGATTCTCGCCCGCCAGAAGCTGAAGCCGATCAGCGTCGCAGGCCTCCTCAAATTGTTCGTGTGAAAGCGTCCAGCCCTGTTCGACATCGATCAGCCGAACCGGCCCGCCGGCCTCGCCGCTGGCATTCGCCCACCCCAACTCATCGAGGTATGTCTGTTGCGCCCGATACGGCGCGACCGACAGAGCACTAGGCGGATGAACTGGCTCTGGCGCATCATAGTAGAGGTCGTCGGCGGTTCGAAATCCATTCGCAGTAAGCCAGGTTAGCAACTGCGCCACATCACCTTCCCGAACGTGGAACAAGAACAATCGGTCAAGTTCCGCACGCATTTCCACGCCCGTCGGTCGGTCGGCGACTGCCGGCTCAGCCGCGACTTCCCGTGTCTCAGGAGTGGACTGCGGCGACATCGCGTTCTGTCGATATAGAAACTCCCTACCTTCAGGCGTCAGCGGCACACGCAGTGGCTCAGCACTGAACCGCGGGCGCCTCGGATCGAGCTCTGAATTCTCGTCACGGGTAAGGCAGAGCGTCGCCTTATCTTCCACCGATAGCACTCGGTTAAGTTCTATGATCAACCGTCGCGTCGTCATGCAAACACCTCGCTCCCGTTACGTCAACCTGTGGTCGGCGGGCAGCGGTCGCTCCCACCGATCGGTCCCGCACCCGAATACGTCGCTGGCCGCCTCTTCGGAACCGGTAGCGGTGGATATGGTCTCCTCTTCGAGACGTCGTAGTGGAGCTCGAAGTGAATGTTCGTCTCGCCGTGCTCATGGTTGTCGATCCGGCTCACTACCGCACCGAGATCGGCTTCCGGCGCGCTGCCGAAGTAGATCGTCATGAGGCCCCCAACGTTCTTCGGCTTGAGAATGATCGGGTCGCGCGCGGCTTTCTGGCCATTCAGGCGCAGGCGTTTAAGAACGACTTCGCCGTTCACGTTCAACTCGTGCCCTTTTATCGCGACCTGCACTTCGTCAGCGATCGCCTTGGGCCCAATCGTAGGTCCCGCACATGTCTCAAAACAGTACATCTCCGTTGTAACACTGCGCTGGGACAAACGCCCACTCGTCAGAGCGACTCGCGCTCCTACCCTGGGACTTTCCTCCTTGGCGCATTCATCGCACACTTCTGCTTCCGGACACAAATCACGCAGACGCACCACATCGTGAGTGTTTCCGTATACGACGCCGTCCTTATTCAGATCATCCACCCGGATATGGTCGGCCTGTAGAATCCAGTAAACCCACCGCTCGAACAAACGGCCGCTGGGCGGTGCACCTTTCCATGCCGAATCGCCCACTTTAGCCACGTCTCTCTCACGAGCGATGAGAAAGGGCTGATGAGGAGGGATCAGCTTCTGCGGCTCATTGAGCGATGCACGCCACTGGCGCACGTTCGGCATGATGAAACGGACCTCTTCCACACAGTCGCACGGTCCTGCCGAGGTGGGCGTGTAGCTCACGATGCCGGTAAAGATGATGTTCAAGTCTACTGTACGCGTCATTATTTTCGCCGCGGTCGGGTCACACAGCATCGCATCCTCCCACAACGGTCCAGGCGGCCCACGTCTTCGGCGACTGCATTTCCGGCGACGTGCTGTTCATGAAGCGAATCTGCATCTGCCGCACAGCCTCAGCAGGTGACGCGCCCTCACGAATTCGAGTGTGAACCTCCACTGCCGCGGCGCGACTAGCATTGTCCTCAACGTCCCACAACGTCGCGATGACGGTTGAGACGCCTGCTGAAAGAAAGGCCTGCGCCAGAGTCGCGGTCGGACGAGTGAAGCTGTCGCGACTACCTGTCCGGCACCCGGCCAACATGACGACTCGAACCCCACTCCAGTCGCGCGCTGCGATCTGGTGAGCGTACAGGAAGTTCGGTCTCCCGTCCCCGCCCGACAATGCCATCGACGAAAATCGCGGCTGACTCTCATTCACAACCGCGTGCCCGATGTAATGGACGGTCTCAACGCTGGCGGCGGCGGTCAGAAACGCCTGCGGAGTCGCTGAAGTGTCTCGGAGGACGCGCACGCTGTTATAGAGGGCCGCGATCGCGCCAATTTCAGGACCCGGATCGCGAAGCGCTTCCTCGCCATCCACAAGGCGACGAGTGCCAGCTGTAATGAGGACGCTGCCGAGGTGCGTTCGGACCGCGCATGGCTGTTTATTGAGCAGTGCGCCTGCCGACGGCGCCATACGCACTATGAACGAATCGACCAGATGTCGATCCCCATCTACCAGCAGCGCGAATGGAATGGATGCTAAAGGGCCGTCGGGTACAACGATGAGCGTGGTGGCGCCCGCTAGCTGCGACCGCAATGGTTGTACAAGTCGCCTGAACAATGTACGCGCAATGGTCGTCGTCTCGGAGGAATTTTCCTCTTCGATCGCACTCAATAGCCTCCGAACCTCGGACTCGAGAACAGCCTGAGAGACTTCTTCGGTGTGCGTCTCGGCACCTGCATCACGCACGGCAAACGTAATGAGGCGATCACGACCAGTGTGAAACGTCAGCAGCGCTTCGTGCGGCGCAAGAGCATCACGCACGGTTTGCAGCCGCAGAGCTGCAGCCGTCGACGCATCCTGTACCATCGCCTGCCGGCGGTGCCATTCCATCGTAGAGAACGCCACATCCAAGTTCCCGCCAGCGAGCTCCGCCTCGATCCGGCTGCCGACCAGTTCGCGTGTGGCATTGAGCCATGATGTGCGGAAATCCTGCTGCCGTACGTGGCTGAGTTGCTGAGACAAATCAGCCATGGCCCTCGCCGCGTCGGTTCTAGCCGCGTCTGTGTTTCCGTCGCGGAGATGGCGTCTTGCGCGCTGCCCATAAAGGACCGCGCGTTGAAAACGACTCCCGTTCTTTTCAGCGTCTGCGATTGCACGATCTAGATTCTCAAGCGCCGGTGGCGAATCACCCGCGACGGCCGCAGTAACGAGGGCCCCCATCGCGTCGAGACGCAAGCGTACTGCAGCGTCCGCAACCGAGCGGCAGTACGGCTGCGCAACCGCGAGATCGTCCTTTGCCTGGGCTATCGCTCCGTACGCGGCGCGATGCAAACTTCTCCACTGGAACCCGGCACAACTTAGATATGGGTCCTTCGATGCTTTGGCAAGGTCGATGAGACGTTTAAAAGAGATTTCCGCGGCGCCAGCGTATCCGTTGGCGCTGAGGCCGCGCGCCCCCTCCTCCAGCACATCCGTCTGGCTACGAAGAGAGGTGATGCTGTGAAGGCGAAGCGCCGCGAACCGATGCTTCAATGCGATTTCAGTTGCGCCCATCATATCGGCGGCCTGTGCTGCGCGCGCCCTGACAGAGCCCTCACTGGATCGGTCGCCGATTTTGTTGAACGCCACAAGTGCCCGTTCAAATGCGCTGAGTGCCCGGTCAGGAAGCCCAAGTTCCACAAGAATCGCAGCCTGCGTCCACTCCGCCTCGGCGACGAGCCCCACGTACTCGCGACTCTCAAGGGACGAGACGTTGATGCTTTCGATAACGTCAAGCGCCTCGGAATATGCCATCTGCCGCTGAATGCAGCCGGCCTCGCGAATTCGGACGAGAGCCGCGTAAGGAGATCGAGTAGCCGCGAAGACGCCGTGTATCCGTCGATACGAAACGAGCGCCTGCGACGGTTGCTTCTTCGACATCTGGCGAGCGGTTCGATAATCGCGATGAGCAGCAGCGAGTTTTTGGTACTCGTCAGGATGTGCACTGCGGATGGTCGTGAGTGCGTCAATCACAAAACGATCACCGGTAGATTGAACGAGGCTATGCGCGAGTAACTCTACAATTCTGAGGTTCGCCGCCGTCGGCTCGTCTCCCCATGCACCAAGGAAATCCTCTTCGGCGAGTGCACGTGATTCTCCAGGAAAGCGCGCTACAATTAGGCACGCCGCCGTCACATCATTGCGACGGAGCGCCGCGAATAACTCGCGCCTAGCGTCCTCCCATGTGCGCGTCTCTGCGCCGTCCAGACGCCCGAGATGCCGGCGCGCCTCATTCGCCCACTCAGAGGACGAGTCGCGCCGGAGGTATTCGTGCCAAGCTTTCCTAGCCTCGGTCGTCTGACCGATCCCTTCAAGTGTGAGCGCATAATTCCATAAGGCTTCCGACGTTGCTGAGAGTTTCCACGCGCGCTCTGCGGCTTCAAACGCCACCCCGTAATCCGTCTCCGCGCTATTTCTGCGAGTGGCGCGAGCGTAGTGCACCGCCGCTAGGTCGTTGAGCAGGCGTGCATTATTGGAAATACGGATCGCAGTGAGAACATCAGTCGTTCCGGTGTCGAGGAGGACAGCGTCGTCCGCGGACCTCACGGCCGCGTCCCACCGCTCGGCCAGTAGCTGGACGGCAGCGAGCTGGCGAAGGTTTTCGACACTGCGATGCTGTGTCGCGGCCCGGTGAATTTCTGACAAGGGACCATAGACCCCCATCAGGTCGGAGTCGTGCTCATTTCTTCGCTCCCCACTACGCATCACCACCGGCTCGCGGCGGTAAGGATGCTTCCCACTCAGCCTTGCCCACGACGGCCGATCCTGACGTGAAGCGCTCGCCTGAATCAGCTCATCCCGATTTCGGTACGTCTGCGCGAACGGCCACAATAGGAAACCCATTGCAATTGCGGCTGCAACTGCAATCAATGCCGACCATCGCCCCCGGTTGAAGTTTCCTTGTCTGACGTTGTTCGGTTTTTCTTCAGAGATTGCCGTAAATTCGCAAACTGCTTCCCAGGACGCTCTGCAGTCGTCGCAGGTGGCGATGTGGTCGATCATCACTTTTCGGCTGGGTCCATCCAGCCGGTTATCCACGAACGCCGCCAGGGTCTCGTCTGATGGGTGGTTGCTGCTGCTCATTTCGGGGTGATTCATCGCATACGCCCCTTGCCGCTGCCGACCACCTCTTTCCCTGCTTCATGAGAGGGACGGAAGGGAGTATTTCCCTCGGGGCTGCTGGGGCCGAAGCGGAGCTCCTGGTCGCCGCTCACCAGGAGGGAGCCGACATCGTTGCGCCGGATGCCGGCTTCTTCGAGCGCTTTTCTGAGCGACCCGAAGAGTTTGTCGAGCCGTTTGTAGACCTTCTTCTGCTCCAGGTGCAGGCGCTCGGCGATGTCGGGGACTTTGCGGGCTTCCCAGAAGCGCATCTGCAGGATGAGGCGGTCCTCCGCGTCCATGGTATCGAGCACGCGGTCGATGCAGGAGGTCGCGCTGCGGGCGGTCTCGTGGCGCTCGTCCGCTTCGATGCGATCGTCAGCTCCTCGGTCGTCGGCAACGGCGTCGGGTGACACTTCGCCGGAGACGAGGATGGGGCGCGGGTGGCGGAGCGGGAGGCGGAGGTAGATCGCGTCGATCTCCGTCTCGGTATAGCCGGAGTCGGAGGTCGTCAGGATCTGCACCACTTCGTGGTAGGTGAAGTTGTCTCGGGTCAGCAGGCGCTCGACGGTGATCGCTTTGTCGCCGAGGCGTTTCGCTTCGGCCGACGGCCGCCATTTGCCCCACTGCTCCACGCGCCATTGATGAAACAGGCGCTGGATGACGGTGGTGAGGTAGGTCGGGAACTGGCTGCGTCCCTCGAATTTCCGGATGACGGCATAGTTGTCGTCGATGAGGCGCAGCTTCACCTCTTGCGCGAATTCGGCCGATTCGTCAGGCGACAGGTGATTCCGCCGGCTGACGAAAGCCGCGATGCGCTCGATGGTCCGCAGGTGCTCGAGGAAGATCTCTTCCGGTTGCATGCACTGGTTCCCGGTGACGCTTAAGAGTCTGACCGCGTGCTACCGCGGCCGGACTGGTGAAAATGGTGGATAGGCGTCAGTGTAGCAGGAAGGATTGCAGTGCACGCGAGTGGCGAACGGCCCGAGGGCCATCCGCCACATTTTGATGACTGTTACGACTCGGATGGGCGGCGGCCGCCTTTGCGCGTTTCCGCCACTTCGTCGGTACCGTCGAGCCGCTCGATCTGCTGCTTGCCGCCGAGGCCATCATGGGCGGCCTCGCGGGTCTGCCGCTCGTCGAGCTTGGCGCCGACGCGCTGCGCTTCCTGCTGCTCGTTGGTGAGCCCGCGCGGCCCCTCGTAGCGGTCGCCCTGATAGAGCGAGCCCTTCACCGTGTGAATGACGCGGTCGCCCTTCACGCGTGTCTTCCGGTCCTGCGATCCGACCTTCTCGTCGGGACCGCGTTGATCGTCTCTCATGTCGTGTCCTCCACCTCTTGACTAGAGCAAACAGCACGCCCTTTGCAGCCCGCGATGCCGAAGATGGATCTCGATCGACTCCGTGCCGCGATGAGGCCGGTCACTGGCGACAGCGGCGATTACGACGCTCTTCTCGACGAGATCGGGGACGCCCGGCTGGTGCTGATCGGCGAGGCCTCCCATGGTACGCATGAGTTCTACCGGCAGCGCGCCGAGATCACCAAGCGGCTCATCGAAGAGAAGGGCTTCCAGGCCGTTGCGGTGGAGGCCGACTGGCCCGACGCCTATCGCGTGAACCGCTGGGTCCGCGGCGAGTCGGATGACAACGACGCGGAGGAGGCCCTCGGCGGCTTCCGCTCCCGCTTCCCCGTCTGGATGTGGCGCAACGCCGACGTGCTCGATTTCTGCGGCTGGCTCCGCGCATGGAACGACGGACTGGCGGACGGCGACGCGAAGGTCGGCTTCTACGGCGTCGATCTCTACTCCCTCTTCTCCTCGATCGAAGCGGTGATCGGCTATCTCGAGCAGGTCGATCCCGAGGCGGCCGTGCGCGCCCGGAACCGTTATTCCTGCTTCGATCACTATGGGGAAGAGCCGCAGGCCTACGGCTACGCGGCGGCGTTCGCCTCGCAAACCTGTCAGGACGAGGTGGTGAACCAGCTCACCGAGCTGCGCCGCCGCGCGGGCAAGCA
This sequence comes from Thermoanaerobaculia bacterium, assembly GCA_036398925.1. Classification (GTDB taxonomy): domain Bacteria; phylum Acidobacteriota; class Thermoanaerobaculia; order Gp7-AA8; family Gp7-AA8; genus DASWOB01. Next base: position 13,588 of record DASWOB010000032.1, on the reverse strand, counting down.
CCTGCCGAGCGACGAGTTCTTCTACGCCGAACAGAACGCGCGGCTGGTGGCGAACGCCGAGGAGTACTACCGCTCGATGTTCGCCGGACGCGTCTCGTCGTGGAACCTGCGCGACCGGCACATGGCCGAGACCATCGACGCGCTGGTGGCTCATCTCTCCCGCCGCGGCCAGCCCGCCAGGATCGTGGTTTGGGAGCACAACTCCCACCTCGGCGATGCCCGGGCGACCGAGATGAGCTCCCAGGGCGAGCTCAACGTCGGGCAGCTCGTCCGCCAGCGCTACGACCACGACGCATATCTGATCGGCTTCAGCACCTATACCGGCAGCGTCACCGCGGCCGACGACTGGGATGCACCGGCCCTGCGGAAGAAGGTGAATCCCGGTCTGAAGGGCAGCTACGAGGAGGTCCTCCATCAGATCTCCCCCACCGCCTTCTATCTCACCTTTCCGGAGGGCAGCCCGGCCGCGGAGGAACTCATCGAGCCGCGTCTGCAGCGAGCCATCGGTGTCATCTATCGTCCTGATACGGAACGGATTAGCCACTACTTCCACGCGCAGCTGCCGAAGCAGTTCGACGCCATGATTCATATCGATGAGACGCGTGCGGTGGAGCCGCTCGAGCGCGGCGGGACGTGGCATTCGGTCGAGCCGCCCGAGACTTATCCGAGCGGAATCTAGTGGATCAGAGTCTTGACAGCATCGCGATTTAGACTTAGTCTAATCATCGATGACGTCGAAGACTTCGGCCGACCTTCTCCGCGAGCATGACATCCAGCCTTCCGCCCAGCGTGTGGCGGTCGGCGACTATGTCCTCTTTACGGACGAGCACCCCTCGGCCGACGTCGTCTGGAAGCGCGTGCGCGAGCGCTTCCCCTGGATCTCCCGCGCTACTGTCTACAACACCCTCAATCTTTTCGTCGAAAAGGGACTGCTCCGCCGGCTGACGATCGCCGAGGAGAGCGTCGTGTTCGATCCGCGGACGGATACGCACCATCACTTCATCGACGAACAGACGGGGGCGATCAGCGACGTGGCGTGGGAGCGCGTCCAGGTGTGCAACATCCCCGAGTTGCGCGAGTACGACGTGCACGACTACATGGTGGTCATGCGCGGCACGAAGAGAACCTGAACCCCGCTCCCCCACCGAAGCGGTGCAGCCGCACCGCTCGCAAATCACAGTAAGGAGATCAGTAAAAGATGTTGACCGTTGGTGATCAGTTTCCCCAGTTCAAGCTCAACGCGAACGTGAGCCGCGAAAAAGGCAAAGAGTTCCAGCAGATTACGAATCAGGACTTTGCCGGCAAGTGGATCGTCTTCTACGCCTACCCGAAGGACTTCACCTTCATCTGCCCGACCGAGATCGTCGAGTTCGGCAAGCACACCGCCGACTTTGCCGATCGTGACGCGGTCGTCCTCGGCGGCTCGACCGACAACGAGTACTCCCATCTGGCGTGGCGCAACGCGCACCCCGATCTGGCCGACCTGCCGACGCCGCTCGTGCACATCACCCCGAAGTTCGCGAATGAGCTCGGCCTCCTGCACAAGGAAGGCGGCGTGGCGCTGCGCGTGACCTTCATCGTCGATCCGAACGGCATCATCCGCTCGGTCAGCGCGTACGACCTCTCGGTCGGCCGCAACGTCAACGAAGTCCTGCGCACGCTCGACGCGCTCCAGTCGGACGAGCTTTGCCCCTGCAACTGGCAGAAGGGCGAAGAGACCATCAAGGTGGCTTGACGATGAGCGCCGTCGAAGAGCTCCGCGCTCTCATTCCGGAGCCGGCCAGGGACATCAAGCTCAACCTGCAGAGTGTCCTGCAGCCGGGATCTCTCACGCCGGCGCAGCGTTGGGGGGTGGCGATCGCTTCGGCGGTCGCCACTCGCAACGAGCGCCTGCGCGACGCCCTCATCAGCGACGCGAAGAACGAAGTCGGTCCGGAAGTGATCGACGACGCGCTCGCCGCCGCCGCGCTGATGGCGATGAACAACGTCTACTACCGCTTCCGCCATCTGGTCGGCAAAGAGTCGTACTTGACGATGCCGGCCCGCCTGCGGATGCAGCGCATCGCCAAGCCGGCCACGAACAAGGCCGACTTCGAGCTGATCTGCCTCGCGGTGAGCGCGATCAACGGCTGCGAGATGTGCATCCGCTCGCATGAGGCGGTCGTGCGCGAGGGTGGTCTGTCGGAGGAGCAGGTGCATGACGCCGTGCGGATCGCCTCGACCATCAACGCGGCGGCACTTGCGCTCGAGCTGCCGGTCGTCGCCGCCGCGATCGCTTAGAGAAGTGAGTTCGTGTGGTGTGGGCTTTCAGCCCACCCTCGTGCCCTGGTGACGAGGGGTGGGGCTGGAAGCCCACACCACACCGGCACGCGTTGCGCACCGTCCCGCCCGACGTGAAGAGGCGCAGGCCCATCGGAGCGGAGCCCACACGCGAGGGCACTCACTTTCGCGTGTGGGCGCCCGCCCACGATCGCGTCGACATCATCGTCGATGACCGCGAAGTGCCGATGCAGCGCGAGCCGCGCGGCTACTTTTCCGCGCTCGCCGACGTGAGTGCCGGCGCGCTTTACCGCTATCGCATCAACGACGAGCTGTACCCCGACCCCGCCTCGCGCTTTCAACCCGACGGACCGCACGGACCCTCGCAGGTCGTCGATCCGGCGTTCGAATGGACCGATGCGAACTGGCGCGGCCCTGAGGAGCGGCCGGTGCTCTACGAGATGCACTTCGGCACGTTCACGCCCGAGGGAACGTACACCGCTGCGATCGAGCAGCTCGATGCTCTCGCCGACCTCGGCGTCACAGTGCTGGAGGTCATGCCGGTCAACGAATTTCCCGGCACGTTCGGCTGGGGCTACGACGGCGTCGACATCTGGGCGCCGACCCGGCTCTACGGAACGCCGGACGATTTCCGCCGCTTCGTCGACGCCGCGCATGCCCGCGGGCTCGCGGTGGTCCTCGACGTCGTCTACAACCACCTCGGACCCGACGGCTGTTACCTCTCGAAGTTCACCCCTGCCTACTTCACCGACAAGTACAAAAACGAGTGGGGCGATCCGCTCAACTTCGACGGTGAGGAGTCGCACGGCGTGCGGGAGTTCTTCCGCGAGAACGCCGCGTACTGGATCGACGAGTTCCATCTCGACGGGATGCGTCTCGACGCCACCCAGTCGCTGTTCGACGACAGCGCCACGCACATCATCCGCGAGATCGTGGAGGCCTGCCGCGCGGCGGCGGGCGATCGCCGGGTGCTGATGGTTGCGGAGAACGAGCCGCAGGACCGCAAGCTGCTGACCGAGTACGGCCTCGACACGATGTGGAACGACGACTGGCATCACGCCGCGCGCGTGGCGCTGACGGGCCGCAACGAGGCGTACTACAGCGACTACACCGGCCGGCCGCAGGAGCTCATCTCGATGGCGCGCCTCGGTTTTCTCTATCAGGGGCAGCGCTACAAATGGCAGAAGAAGCGGCGCGGCACGCCATCGTTCGACCTCGAGCCGCGGTCGCTGGTCTGCTACCTCCAGAATCACGACCAGATCGCGAACTCCGCCACCGGCGCGCGGCTGCAAACGCTCACCTCACCGGGGCGGCTGCGTGCGATGACCGCACTGCTGCTGCTCCAGCCGCAGACGCCGATGCTCTTCCAGGGGCAGGAATTCGCCGCCTCCGCCCCCTTCCTCTACTTTGCGGATCACACGGAGAAACTGGCGCAATCGGTGGCCGAGGGGCGACGCGATTTCGTGTCACAGTTCCCGTCGGTGAAGGCCGCACAGGAGCTGCTGCGTCTTCCACACGAGCGGGCAACGTTCGAGAGCTGCAAGCTCGATCATGCGGAGCGCGAGCAGCACGCGGAGGCGTTCCGCCTCCATCGCGATCTGCTGCGCATGCGCCGCGAGTGGCCTCACGACGCGCGGCTGGAAGGGGCGGTGCTCGGCGAAGAGTGCCTCGCCCTCCGCTGGCTCGCCGAGGACGATCGGCTGCTGATCGTGAACCTCGGCCGCGCGCTGCATCTCGATCCGGCGCCCGAGCCGCTGCTCGCGCCGCCGTCGGGCGCGGAACGGTGGAAGCTGGCGTGGTCGACGGAAGCTCCGGAGTACGGCGGAACCGGCACCCCGGAGCTCGACACGGAGGAGAACTGGCGGATTCCGGCGCAGGCGGCCGTCGTCCTCACGCGCGGTTGACGCGGATCTGGTTCTCGACGTCCTTCACCCCGTGGATCGACTCGCTGATGTCCTCCGCGAGCCGCTTCGCGCGGCGATCGGGAACGGAGCCGGTGAGCGTGACCGTGCCGCCGTTGACCGTGACCTCGATCTCGCTCGCGTCGACGTCATGATCCATCGCCAGCCGCTCGCAGACGTCCTCGCGGATGCGCTCGTCGGAGCGCTGGTAGTTCTTCGGCCCTTTGCCGCGATGTGACTGCTGATTGGTGTCGCGGCCGATGCCTGCCTCGAGATCGCGATAGCCGCGCGGATCGACGCCCACCGAGCCAGTCGTGAAGTAGCTGCCGCGCGTGTCCTCGTAGTCATCGCGGTTGCCGCGGCCGGAGCCGCCGGTGCCCGCACGACCGGGGCCGTAGCCACCGCCAGAGAACGAGCCCGGCCGGTCGCGATACGTCGAATCATCGCCCCACGTGTCGCGCCCATAGCCGCGGCTGGCAAAATCGTCATCATCGTTGCCCGCCCCGCCGCCGCGCATGAAACCCTCCCCCTCGTAACCGAACATGCCGCGGTTCGGCGCCTCATCTCCACGGTCGAAGTCGCGCTCGCTCCCGCCGCGCCAGTTCCTGTCGCGATACCCGTTAGGCATACAGAGTCCTCCTGCCCTTGCGCAGCGAGCAACAGCCGCGCCTACGCCCCTTACAATGACCGCATGTGCCGATGGTGCAAGGGGGCGGTGAGCGGCCGGCGGAGGACCTTCTGTTCCGACGCCTGTGTGCACGAATGGCGGCTGCGGTCGAGCACGAGCTACCTGCGGGAGTGCGTCTTCGACCGTGACAAAGGCGTCTGCGCCCTCTGCGGCGTCGACACCCACAAACAGCGGCGCCGGATCATGCGCCTCCCCTTCGGCGCCCGGATGAAGGAGCTGCGCGCGCTGATTGAAGCCGGCGTCATCCACCGCAAACGAAAGTCGTGGTGGGAAGCCGACCACGTCCTGCCGGTCGTGGAAGGGGGCGACTCCAACCTCGACAACATCCGGACGCTCTGCATCCCTTGCCATCGGGGAGTGACGCGGGAATTGCGGGAGCGGAGGCGGGGCTATACTCGGATGGCATGCGCAGCACCGCCGACGACCTCCGACGAGAGCAGCTCGAACGCTACCGGCGAATGACCCCGGCGGAACGGGTTGCGCTCGCCCGCCGGCTCGGCGAGGAAGGTCTGGCCGCGTTCATGAGCGCGCATCAGCTCGATCGCGCCGGTGCGGTGCGCGCCATCCGCCGCTCGCGCGCCGTCGGCCGCAACACGTCGGCATGCATGGACCAGCGCGATGCTCGCTGATGACGTTCGCAAGGTCCTCGAAGCGCTCGCCTCGCCATATTGCCTGATCGGCGGACACGCCGTTGCCGCGCGCGGCTATCCGCGCTTCACCCTCGACCATGATTTCCTCACTGCCGACAAACGCGTGTTGCAGCGCGAGACGTGGAACGCTCTCGACGCGGACGTCGATCCCCGCAAGGGCGAGTACGACGATCCGCTCGCCGGCGTCGTCCACATCAGCGGTCGCGACGGCAGCGAAGTCGACATCGTCGTCGCAAAGTGGAAGTGGGAGCTGGAGGTGATCCAGCGTGCCGAGCCGATGGAGCTCGGCAGCATGACAGTCCCGGTTCCTCGTACGAGCGACCTGATCCTGCTGAAGCTGGCCGCCGGCGGCTATCTTGATCTGGCCGACGTTCACGTGCTGCTCGGCATCGGGGATCGGGAGCAGTTGATTGCCGGGGTGAATGAGCACATCGGGAAGCTGCGGCCGGACGCGCAGGCTGCCTGGACCACCATTACTTCAAACGCAACTTCCGGATAGCCCTCCCCCTCCCTTCCCGCCTATCTTGATCCCGTGACCGACATCAGCCCCGACACCGCCTGGAATGCCGTGCTGCAGCGCGATCGTGCTTTCGATGGGCGGTTCGTGCTCGCGGTGACGTCGACGCGGATTTACTGCAGGCCGTCATGTCCGGCGAGGAAGCCGCTGCGCGAGAACGTCCGCTTCTACGCCACCAACGACGACGCCGAAAAGGCCGGCTTCCGCGCCTGCATGCGCTGCCTGCCGACGGAGACGCCGCTCGCGGAGCGGGTGCGCGCGATCCTCGATCAGCGCGCGGACGAGAACGTCACGCTGAGCGAGCTCGCCGCTGCCGTCAGCGCCAGTCCGCATCACCTGCAGCGCGCCTTCAAGCGGCAGTTCGGTCTCTCGCCGAAGGAGTACCTCGGCGCACGCCGCGCGGAGCGGCTCAAGCAGCAACTGAAGGAAGGGAAAGACGTGACCACCGCAACGTACGAAGCAGGGTATGGATCGAGCTCGCGCCTCTACTCGCAGGCCAACGCCCGCCTGGGGATGACACCGGCCACCTATCGTAAGCAGGGCCGCGGGATGCACATCCGCTTCACGACCGTGCCCACCTCGCTCGGCGAGCTGCTGGTGGGGATCACCGAACGCGGCGTCTGCGCGGTCTACCTCAGCGACGATGCGGACGAGCTGGAGCGCACGCTGCGCGAGGAGTTCGCGAACGCGACTATCGAGCGGGCCGACCTCAGCGAGATCGTCGCCAGAGTGATCAGCCAGCTCGAGGACCACACGCCGACCATCGACCTCCCCGTCGACGTGCAGGCCACCGCGTTTCAACTGCGGGTGTGGGACGCGCTGCGTAAGATCCCGTATGGCGAGACCCGCACCTACGCGGAGGTCGCAGCGGCCATCGGCGAGCCGAAAGCGGTCCGTGCCGTCGCCAGCGCCTGCGCCCGCAATCAGGTGGCGGTGGTCATCCCCTGCCATCGCGTCGTCCGGGGCGACGGCACCTCCGGCGGCTATCGCTGGGGCAGCGAGCGGAAGCGGAAACTGCTGGCGCTGGAGCGCGAACGCGAGCGCATGTGACTTGCACAGCTCCTCATTGAATGAACGATGAGGAGGTCACATGCCCAATCGAAACGACGACGACCGCGATGAGCGTCATCGCGGCGAATTCTCGGCCGGCCCGTTCGGCCGCCGGCCCGACGGCAGCCTCGGCGGCGATTACGCACGCGACCGCCACCGCGGCGGTTTCGGAGACGACTACGCGCGCGACGCCGGCTTCAGCGGCGGCGGCGGACACAACGACTACGCACGCGAGGGCGGTGATCGCGCACGCGAGGACTGGACCCCGCCCCGCTGGGGCGGCAGCGGCGCGCCGGCCGACTGGATCGGCGGAGCCGGCGGCGGACGCGGTCATGCCTCGGTCGGCTACGGCCCGGGACAGAACCGCAGCACCTTCGGGCGCAACGATCTCGGCGGCAGCGCCGAAGCGTATGGCGGCAGCTTCCGCGGACGCGGTCCGAAGAACTGGCGCCGCAGCGACGAGCGCATCCGCGAAGAGGTCAACGAGCGCCTCACCCATCACGCCGGCGTCGATGCCACCGACATCGACGTGGCGGTCGAAAACGGCGAGGTGACGCTGAGCGGCCATGTCGGCACGCGATGGGAGAAGAGGATCGCCGAAGACATCGCCGAGAGCGTGCATGGCGTGCACGACGTCCACAACCGGCTGTCCATCCAGGAACGCGAAGCACACATCGGCAAGGCGAGCGAATAGCGCCCGCTGAGGCGCGAATTGAGAATTGAGACGGGGGAGACGGCGAGCCTGCCCTTCCTCAATTCAGCAATTCTCAATTCTCAATTCCGCCGTCGGTTGTTCCGCACGCGGTCGCTGATCCTCGGGGCGGGTGCTACACTCGCGCGCTGACCGCGTGGCCATCACACTTCACCGCCAACTGCTCGACGCCGTCATCCGGCAGATGCCCGCGGGTGTGATCGTCGCCGAAGTCCCGACCGGCCGCATCATCGCGCTGAACGAATCGGCGCATACGATCTGGCGCCGCACCGCGCCCCAGTCGCAGAGCGTCGACGAATACGCATCGTACGAGGGCTTTCATCCCGATGGACGTCCGTACCGGCCGGACGAGTGGCCGCTGGCGCGGGCGATCCTCCACAACGAGGTCGTCCAGCGCGAGGAGGTCCGCATCCTGCGCGGCGACGGCACCTATGGGGTGATCCGCATCAGTGCCGCGCCGATTCACGATGAAGCAGGCCAGACCGTCGCCGCGGTCGTGACCTTCATCGACATCACCGACGACCGGCGCGAGCGCGAGTCGCTCGCGATCCTCGGGGCCGCCAGCGCGATCGTCGGCGAATCGCTCGATTCCGGCGAGACCGTCCGCCGCCTGGCGCGCCTGGCCGTCCCCGGCTTCGCCGACGCCGCCTTCGTCTATCTTCTCAGCGACACGATGCGGCTGCAGCGCACCGAAGCCGCCGCGGCCGACCCGGAGCTCAAAGCGAGGCTCAACGCGCTGTGGGAGCGCTTCCCGCCGTCGCCCGAACCGCTGCAGCACGTCCTCGAGAGCGGCACCGTGCAGTTGCACGAACAGCTCACCGAGGCCGACTGGGAGACGATCGCCGATCCGGAGCAGCGCAGGATGCTGCGCGAGCTCGGCTTCACCTCGGTCATCAACGTCCCGTTGCGCGTCTCCGAGCGGATCTACGGCGTGATGACCTTCGTGCGTGTCGACGCCACGCCGAACTTCGACCGCCACGACGTCGCGCTGGCCGAGGAGATCGGCCGTCGCGCCGCGGCCGCGCTCGAGAAGAGCGTCTTCTTCGAGGCGGAGCGGGAACATCGCCTGCGCGCCGAAACGTCGGAGCGCCGCATTGCCGACCTGCAGTCGCTGACCTCCGCGCTCGCAACGGCCATCACCATCGACGACGTGGCGAACCGGATCACCAACGTGCTGGAGCGCGTCGTCGGCGCACGCGGCATCGTGCTGGTGATCCGCGACGAAACGCGCGACGTGGTGCGGGTCGTGCGCGCGGTGGGGTTCGATGAAGCGACGGTGGAGGGTTTCCGTGAGATGCCGCTTCACTCACAGCTGCCGCTGACGATGGCCGTGGCGACGGCACGTCCGATCTGGAAGCGCAACCGCGCCGAGTTCGTCCTCAACGCGCCGATCCTCGAGAGTGTGCCGACCACCAGCCGCGCGTGGGCCGCTCTGCCCCTCGGCCTCGACGGCCACGCCATCGGTGCGGTCGGCTTCTCGTTCTCGGAGGAGCAGCCGTTCGATGAGGACGATCAGAACTTTCTCCTCGGCATTGCCGGCCAGTGCGCGATCGCGCTCGAGCGGGCGCGTCTCTTCGAGAGCGAGCGCCATGCGCGCGAAGAGGCCGAGCGCGCCAGCCGTGCCAAGGACGAGTTCCTGGCCATCCTCTCGCACGAGCTTCGCACGCCGATGACCACCGTGATCGGCTGGGCCGACTTCCTCCGGATGACGCATGCCGACGATCCGGAGATCACCGGCCCGATCGATGCGCTGCGCAACAGCGCGCGCCTGCAGGCCAAGCTCGTCGACGACCTGCTCGACGTCTCGCGCATCATCGCCAACAAGCTGACCATCCGCGTGGCCGAGACGGATCTTTCGACCATCGCCCGCCATGCCATCGAAGATGTGCGGATGAGCGCGGAGAGGAAGGGGGTCGAGCTCGGGGAGATGCTCGATGAGCGCGTGCCGATCTCCGGCGATCCCGACCGGCTGCGCCAGATCGTCACCAACCTGCTGGTCAACGCGATCAAGTTCACCCCGGCCGGCGGCCGCGTGACCGTGCAGGTGCAGTACGTCGACGGCTGGGCCGAGCTGCGGGTGAGCGACACCGGCGAAGGAATCAGCCCGGAGTTCCTCCCGCACGTCTTCGATCGCTTCCGTCAGGCCAGCGTCGGCGATTCGCGCCGCCATTCCGGTCTGGGACTCGGCCTCTCGATCGTGCAGCACCTCGTCGAGCGCCACGGCGGCACGGTCGGCGCGTCGAGCGAAGGACTCGGCAAAGGGGCGACCTTCACGGTGCGACTGCCGGCGTCTGCCTGACTTTATCCCGACCGCGGGGAGGGATCTTCGGTGCCATCACCGTCCGCACGCCACGGGCTACCAGCATCGCTTCGCCACCGGAGATCCCTCGCCGCGGTCGGGATGAACTCCCGGAACACCACCGCATCGCGCGACACGAGAATCACCGTCGACGAGCGCGTTCCATACCGCTCGCTGGCGATGAAGACCTCCTGCTCCGGATCGTTCGTGCCGCGCGGCGCCGCGAGAAAGGCCAGCAGCTCCTCGGTCGGATCGTCGAGCGTCAGCGCATGGCGCATCGCCTCGATGGCGGTCGCTTCCTTCGGCCAGTGCTCCCCTTCCGGCGCGTTGCTGATGCCGTAGATTCCCGGTTCGAGCAGACGCGGCGTGCTCGCGACGTACGCGACGTCGCCGCCCACCTGGCCGACCAGCAGATGAAAGCCGGCGTACCGCGCGACGTCGATGGATCGCGCGTACGCGAGCGGCTCCGCATCACCCGCCACAAAGTCGCGCACGAGAAAGCCGCGCGACCTGCCGCGCGTCATCGCTCCGCGCAGGTTCGTCACCGCCGCGAAGCGCCCCTCCCGCGTGACCGCCAGCCACGCCCCGCCGTGCAGCGCATCGCGTCCGCCCACCACCCGCGGCGCGTCACTCCAGACGTGCGCATCGCGCGTCGGCCGCTCGTAGAACTCATCGCGGTTGGCAGCGATGATCAGGGGGTAGGTTTCGGACATGCCTTGGGCGAGGGCGATGAGGCACATGGGCGGATAGCATCGCACGCCTCTCAGCGCGAACGATCTGGACTGCGGTGGCAGCGCAGTCCAGATGACGCAAACCCCGCACGCTGCTCCTGAAGAGCGCAGCGACGACGGCCCCCTCGCAGCGGAGGCCATCGATAGCACCGCGCCTGGTATCGATACCACCGCAAGCTGGCCCGAACCTCGCGATATCGGATCTCCGTCCAGAATCCGGAGATCCGACATGCCTACGACTTTTCAACGACTTACATCTTTAGCCGTAGCGGCCGCGCTCGCCTTGCCGCTGTCCGCGTTTGCGGAAAACCGCGGCACAGGAAGGACAGACCTCGAGCGGCTGGCCGCAGACCTGGCACGTGTGTTCGGCAGCGACAACGTGGTTTTGGAACGTCGAGAGCCGCCTCGCCGCGAGCAGCCGCGTCCGGATACGGCCCCGACGGTCCGTAACAGCAGCGCCATGTCGGCCGAGGCGATCGTCGCGGCGACGAATCGCGAGCGGGCGGCCCATGGGCTGCGTCCGCTGCGGCTGAACCAGCGGCTGTCGCTGGCGGCGGGGAACCGCGTCGAGGACATGCTCGCCAAGCACTACTTCGCCCACGTCTCGCCCGACGGCGTGGAACCGTTCATCTGGGCCACGCGCAACGGCTACAAGTACCGGCTCATCGGCGAGAACCTGGCCCTCGGTTACCGCGGCGCCGATCGCGTGGTCACCGGCTGGATGAACTCGCCGGGGCATCGCGAGAACATCCTCACTGCGCAATTCGACGAGGTCGGCATCGCCATATCCAGCTCGTCCCCGAGTCGCGGCTACCGCGGTCCCCTGGTGGTCGCGATGTACGCCAAGGCGCGATAAGGTACCGCTCGTGGGAGAGACGAACGACATGAGAATGCTCCTCGCATTGACCCTCGTAACAACTTTTGCCGTGAACGCGCAGACCACCATCCCCGCCGGCTACTGGCCGGTCGAGAAGAGCCGCGAGATTCTCGCGAAGACGGAGACCATCCGTTTGGCGCCCGACCTCTCGAAGCTGACCGAGGGGGAGCGCGGCGCCGTCAATGAGCTGATTCAGGTCGGCTATCTCTTCCAGAAGCTGTACGAAGACTCGCGCCACCATCAGGCCACCCGCGCCTACTGGGAGCTGCAGGAGCTCGACCGCAAGCTCGGCAGCCCGGAGCGCACCCGCAATCTGATCGAGCTCTATCGCCTGAACCAAGGGCCGATCGCGCAGACGCTCGACAACGCGCGCGTGCCGTTCCTCCCCGTCGATCCGCAGGTACCGGCGCGCAACGTCTATCCGATCGACGCGACGAAGGAAGAGCTCGAGGCGTATCTCGCGAAGCATCCGGAGCAGCGCGATTCGATCCTCGGCGAGCGCACCGTCGTCCGCCGCGCCACGAAGGCGAATCTCGACCGCGACCTCGGCGTGCTCGCGTCGGAGTCGATCCACTCGCTCTTTCACCCGACCCTCGCGCACGACCTCAAAACGATGGCGCGCAAGCCCGATCCGAAAGCCTTCTACGCCGTCCCCTACTCCGTCGCGTACGCCAAAGAGCTGACCGACGCCTTTCGCCGGCTGACGCATGCGGCGCAGCTCGTGGAGAAAGACGACGCCGAGTTCGCGCGCTACCTGCGCAATCGTGCCCGCGATCTCATTACCAACGATTACGAGGCGGGCGACGCCTCATGGGTGACCGGGCGCTTCAGTAAGCTCAACGCGCAGATCGGCGCCTACGAGACGTACGACGACGCGATGTTCGGCGTGAAGGCCTTTCACGCGGTGAGCATCCTGCTGCGCAACGAGAAAGCGACCGAGGAGCTGAGCGCGCAGCTCGGCAACATGCAGGCCTTCGAGGATGCGCTGCCGTACGAGAGCGACAAGCGCATCCGCGAGGACATCCCGGTCGGCGTCTACGACGTCATCGCCGACTTCGGCCAGGCGCGCGGGACGAATACCGCCACGATCCTGCCGAACGACGCCCTCTTCTCGCGCCGCTACGGCCGCACCATCCTGCTGCGCGAGAACATCATGAAGCACCCCGACATCTTCGCGGCCGACCAGCGGGTCTGGCGCAACGTCACGATCCCGGCGCATGCCAACGACATCGCGCCCGAGGGCAACTTCCGGCGCACGCTGTGGCACGAGATCGGGCATTACCTGGGCGTCGATCGCGACAAACAGGGGCGCACCCTCGACGTCGCCCTGCAGGACTACGCCGATGCCAGCGAAGAGATGAAGGCCGATCTGGTCTCGCTCTTCGCGCTGCACCGCATGAACCTCCCCCCGGCCACGCTCCGCGCCATCCAGGCCTCCGGCATCCGCCGCACGCTGCAGAACGTCAAGCCGCGCACCGATCAGGCGTACAACACCATGCAGCTCGTGCAGTTCAACTGGTTCCTGGACAAAGGGCTCCTGACCTCCGATGCCGACGGCCGCCTGACCGTGCACTACGACCGCTACCCCGAGGTCGTGCAGTCGCTGCTGGCCGAAGTGCTGCGCCTCCAGCACGAGGGGAATCGCGACACGACCGCCGCGTTCTTCGGCAAATGGACGACGTGGGGCGACCCGCACGAGAAAGTGGCGGCACGGATTCGCGAAGCGCAGGGCGCGCGGTGGCGGATCGTGCGGTACGCGGCAATCGACTGATGGGGGGACGACGGGGGGCCTCCGGCGGCCGGGCCACGGGCCCGGACCCGTTGGTTGGCCCAGCCTCCGCGACACTCTGTCGCGAGATCCGAGTCTGTGTCGCGGAGGCTGG